>JAFAGR010000086.1 GCA_023422565.1 Bacteroidota bacterium
CTTATATACTAATGAATCTACCTGGGCACCGGCCGAAAATGTGATAAAAAGATACGATACTGCTACCAACAGTTTCATCCCGCAAAGATACTGATTAATTGAAGCTTTAACTGTGGTTAGCGAGTCACCAGTTTTAGCCCGGCTATTGAAATTATGAGCGTGGTCAGGAAGAATAAACGCCAGAAATCTGCGGGCTCCTTAAACAGAAATATGCCAACTAACACAGTGCCTGCTGCGCCGATGCCGGTCCATACCGCATATGCCGTACCTATAGGGAGGGTTTGCGTAGCTTTTACCAAAAGCACCATGCTAACGGTAAGGCATACCAGAAAAGCGCCGTACCACATGTATGCCTGGTTGCCCGTGGAAATTTTGGCCTTGCCAAGGCAGGCCGCAAAGGCTACTTCGAAGCAACCCGCAATTATCAGTAACAACCAGTTCATGGCCCAAAGATAGCGGTAGACGTATTAAAGCAAGGGCATACCTTCAAAACTGGCTACCGATTCCCCATTTCTTATCAGGTGCAATTGCTTTTCCGTTATCCTGAATTCGGTGATTGAATCGATCATGCCAAGAAAGGTAGTTTCAGCCCACATATCCTGGCAGGCCATCTTGGTTGAATAGAGATGAGAGAAGCGTATGAGGGTGCCGCTGGTAGCGTACTTGCCTCCAAACCTGTTGCAACCCATTCTGCCATTAATTGAACTATCTGCCGCGTTGAAAAGAATAAATGGTTCCTGGGAATTCACGGAGTCGATCTTCTTTCCTGACAATTCATTAAGCTTCCAGCGATAAGCGATCAGCCCCTGAACCGAAGGATCGTTACCGGGGGTAGGTATGATGGAATCAGTATTAACCGATGTAGTGGTTCTGGACGGTTCCTTGCAAGCAAACATAATGTTGCTGAATATGAACACCAGTAGAAGATTTTTCATCAGCATCTTTTTTCAAATCTTTGCAACCACCGTACCAAAGCAAGGGCTCCGAATTCGCTTATTTCAATATTCTTTTTAGATAAAGATAGCCTGCCGTACCTGCCACAAATGAAGAAAGCAATATCATGATCTTGGCATTGTTGATGGTTTGCACATCATCAAAGGCCAGCATACATATGAAGATGGACATAGTAAACCCAATACCTCCGAGCAGTCCCGCACCAAGAATTTTCTTCATATCAAGTTCGCCGGGAAGAACGGCGATGCCTGTTTTCAAAACCAAATAGCTGAAGAAAGTAACTCCCAAAGGCTTTCCAATCAGTAGCCCGGTTGCTATCCCCAAATTCTGCGGTTGCGCTAATGCGGCAGCCCAACCCGGCGATATGGGAATTGCGGTATTGGCAAGTGCGAATATGGGAAGAATGAGGAACGCAACAGGCACATGAAGAAATTTTTGAAGCTTGTAAGAGATGGATCTTTCGTCTCCATTTGCAAACGGAATGGCAAATGCAAGCAATACACCGGTTATACTCGCGTGAACCCCTGAATGTAACATGCAATACCACATGGCAACCCCGCCGATCAAATAGGGGAGTAATATGTAAACCTTCATCCTGTTCATTAGTCCCAGCAATCCAAATATTCCAAGCGCAGCCAGGAGGTAAAACCAGGAAAGTGTTTGCGTATAAAAAAAGGCGATCACCAGGATGGCGCCGATATCATCAGCTATTGCGAAGGCAGTGATGAAAACTTTTAGGGCCGCGGGCACCCTTTTGCCCAACAGAGATAAGATACCGATTGCAAAGGCTATATCCGTGGCCATCGGAATGCCTGCTCCTCCCTGGAGGGGCGTTCCAAAGTTGAACAGCGTATACAAACCTGCGGGAAGAAGTATACCGCCTAATGCCGCGCTGATGGGAAGCATGGCGGCTTTGGCGCTGGACAGTTCACCGGCATAGATCTCTCTTTCAAGCTCGAGGCCTATCAAAAGGAAGAAGATCGCCATGAGGCCATCGTTTATCCAATGTACCAATGTATGGCCCCCGAAATTTGTATCCCAAAAGCCCGCATAATCGGGAAGTAAGTTGGCAAGTATGAGCGATAAAGCCGTGCAGGCCACCAGCGTTAACCCTCCCGCACGTTCGCTTTCAAAGAACCCGGTAAACAGTTTCGATAAAACCATGGCCTTACATTCTTATCATTGAGAAAACTTGGTATGCCTAAAATGCATACCCGGTAACGAAGATAGCCAAAGGCGGTTTTTTGCTGATGGGAAACTTTCCGGTTTCAGCTGTAAGATGGTGAATATCATGTAAATTTGGGCAGAAGCAGGGAGGCTGATCGTTTAGGCATGTTGTTCATTTTAATGCACGTTTATGAAAAAAATACTCCTGGTTTTCGACAGTCACCACTATCCACAATCACTTCTTGATTTCGTGGTGAACCTTCACCAACTCAAGCCACTTTCTTTGACTGCGGTATTCTTAAGCCCGATGGATTTTTCCGCTTTATGGGCATTCCCGATAGTGCCCGGCTCAGCGGGCCCCTATATTGCGGGCCAGGATGATGTGGCGCTTGATGAAAAAAAAATGCATGAGCATATTCAGCGCTTTGAGGCCACATGTTTAAAGAACGATATTACTTTCAGAGTGCATAACGATACTTCCGGGCTGGTATTTGAAGAAATAAAAAAGGAATCCCGTTTTGCTGACCTGATGCTGATAAGCAGTGAACATTTTTATAACGTATTTGGAGATCAGCCCAATGAATACATGAAAGAAGTGATTCACACAAGTGAATGCGCTGTGTTGCTTTTGCCGGATTCTTTTGTTTTTCCAAAGCGCCTGCTGCTTGCTTATGATGGATCTGCATCTGCGGTTTTTGCTATCAAGCAATTTGCGTACCTGCTTCCCGAATTGAGTAATCTAGATACAACGCTTGTGTATGGAAGCGAAAAAGATACTGAGCTTCCCGACCAGGTACTTGCCGAGGAGATCTGCCTCCGGCATTTCGGAAGTTTAAAACTTCAGCGATTGTATATAAAGTCTGCTTCGGAACTGGCAGAATGGTTACAACAACAGGCAGGCTCTCTGGTAGTTACAGGCTCCTTTGGCCGGTCAGCTATTTCACAACTTTTTAAAAAGAGTATGCTAACAGAATTGATCCGCAGCCAAAAGCTGCCCTTGTTCATTGCACATAAATAGGTTGATATGAATAAAATTATCTGGCTGGTGAACCCGGCCACTTTTAAAGAGGAGGATATTTCCTTCCCCGCATACATTGCAGCGATAGGAAACAATAAGGTTACGGCAGTTGTACTCAATGAATGGCAATACGGCATGGTGCCGGTGTTAACAAATGATCCTGTTTTCCCTACAACAAATTATACGATTCCGGAGATCGCTGTTGACGAGAGTGCGTTCCAAAGAGAAACTGAATCGCGCGAAAGAATTCGCAATGCAGCTTCAAGAGCAGGCATGGAACTTATTTTTCATGATGCCCCGGTAGATAGCGATGAAGGGCTGATAGAGGAGAGCCGCTTCTCAGATCTTGTTCTGGTTAGCGCAGGGCTTTCTTTTCATGAAGGGGCAGATGAAACCCCTTCGGAATTTGTAATGTCCCTTCTGCCAAAACTGCAATGTCCCGTATTAGTGATGCCTGATGATCACCAGGAGATAAAGGAGATATATTTCGCTTATAACGGCGGTTATTCTTCAATGTACGCGATCCGCCAGATGATCTATCTTTTCCCTGAGTTCAGGCGTTTACCCGTGACCGTTATATATGTGGAAGAAGGAAAGAATGGCATACCGTTTGAAAAATCCATGAAAGATTTCCTGTACAGCCATTTTGAAAATATCACCATAAAATTGCTTAAAGGAGAGCCCGCATCCGCGTTAATTGATGAATTGATGCCGAGGAAAAATGTACTCGTTACATTGGGCGCATTCGGCCGCAACCGCGCTTCCCGATTTTTCAGGCACAGCAATGCGGAAGGTGTTTTGCAGGTTATCAACATACCCGTTTTTATTACTCATCCCTAAACAAAATCTATGATAAAGATCGTTGCCGTTTTCGACGGATTGAAATTTTCAGAAGCCACATTGCACCACGCTATCAAAATGGTGAAAAATCAGAACGCTCATTTGGTGGGCCTCTTTCTTGAAGATTTTACCTACCAAAGTTTTAGTAAATACCGTGCAATAGCAAAGGATAAGTTAAGCGAGAAAGAGATTGCCGCTCTTGAACAACAGGATGCAGACCTTCGAAAAGAATCGCGCCGGCTTTTTGAAGATGTGTGTAAGCGTGAGGGTATCGAATTTTCCCTTCATAAGGAAGCTAATGTGGCCTATCCGGCCTTGATTCATGAAAGCATTTATGCTGACCTGGTGATAATAGACCAGGCGGAAACATTCACACCTTATACCGAGGATAGGCCCACCCAGTTTATAAAAGATTTTCTCTCCGCCACAGAATGCCCGGTGCTTTTGGTAAGGGGTACAGAAGAAATAAATGCCGCAACATTATTGTTCGACGGGTCTCCTAATTCAGTATTCGCCATCAAGCAGTTCAGTTATGTGATTCGCTCTGCCTCTGAAATGCCGGTGGAGGTTATTACCGTAAAAGAAAGTGACGAAAGCCTTCATCTGCCGGATAATAAACTGATGAAAGAATTTATGAAAAGGCACTTCCCGCATGCCAACTTCAATGTATTGAAGGGAAATGTGGCGGATGTGGAGATCATTGAGCATGTAAAACAGGGAGACGGTAAATCTCTCGTTGTATTGGGAGCATACAAAAGAGGATTTGTGTCAAGGTGGTTCAAAGAAAGCCTCGCCGATGCGCTGATGCGTAACGTATCTAACCCGCTTTTCATAGCACACAGCAAATAATATTTTTTGGATTCTCTTACTCATATTGCATTGGGCGCCTGCATGGGCGAAGCTTTTGCGGGCCGCACGGTTGGCCGCAAAGCACTATTGTGGGGCGCCCTGGCGCAAAGCATTCCCGATATTGATTTTATTGCAGGCTTTTATTTAGGCACCTCTGAAAATTTACTGGCGCATCGCGGCTTTACGCACTCGATACTTTTCGCTCTTGTGATAACACCCTTAATGGCCTTTACGGCCGAACACTTTCACAGGCCGCATAATATTTCATTGAAAAGATGGATGGGATTTTTTGCCGCTGTTATCTTCGGCCATATTCTTTTCGACGCCTTTAATAATTACGGTGTCGCCTGGTTTGAACCTTTCGGCCATCACCGCTTTTCTTTCAACACAATTTATGTGGTTGACCCCTTCTTCTCCGTTTCGGTTGGCATATCCTGCATAGCCCTCGCGGTGCTGCCACGATTCAGTATACGGAGAAAATTTTGGTGGAAGTTCGGCCTCGCCGCCACGGCTGTTTATATGGGCTACAGCCTTATCAATAAGTTTAAGATAGACTATGATGTAAAGAAGGCGCTCGCTGCGCAAGGCATCGAATACAAAATGTATTTCACCACCCCGGCTCCTCTGCAAAATTGGCTGTGGTTTGTGGTGGCGGGAGATGAAAAGGGATTTCATGTAGGGTATCACTCGGTGTACGACAGAGATAAAAAAATTTCTCTTAAATATTTTCCGAGAAACGAAGAGTTGCTTGTTCCTTATAAGGCAAATCACGATGTAATAAATCTTAAACGGTTCTCTCAGGGTTTTTACACGGCGGAGATGTATAATGATACACTTGTATTCAACGATCTTCGCTTCGGGCAGGAAGTAGGCTGGTACGACTCTTCAGGCAAATTTGCCTTTCATTTTTATTTGTTGCAGGAAAACGCTAATGACCTCGTGGTTCAGCGTGGCCGTTTTGCCCGGTGGTCTCCTGCCGTTGCCAAAAGTTTGTTTCTAAGAATTGCCGGTTATTAATTTGTTTAAAATAAATCAGGATGAATGAATCGGTTAACCTGTGGGAAGTGCTTGCAGGTGTTGCTGTGTTCATGCTCGGCATGCGCTTTCTTGAAGACAGTCTTCAGGCTATGGCGGGCAGGAGCTTTAAGTTGTTCCTCAAAAGAAATACCTCAGGAAGGCTTCGCGCTGTGGCCGGAGGCACGGTGGTAACGGCGGTGCTTCAGAGCAGTTCCGTGGTGAACCTTCTTGTACTCGCCTTTGTTGGCGCATCTCTTCTCACTATGCAGAACGCGCTTGCCGTCATTTTAGGCGCCAACCTCGGTACCACTATCAGCAATTGGGTGATTGCAACTGTCGGTTTCTCGTATAAGATCAGCGACTTCGCATACCCGTTAACGGGAGTCGCCGGTATTTTACTGGCTATTTCAACCAAAGGAAGCCGCCTTTATCACTGGAGCATGTTTTTTCTAGGTTTCTCTTTTATTTTTCTTGGCCTCGCCTTTATTAAAAACGGCATCGAGGTAGCCATAATGAATTATGATTTTTCAGGCTTTTCCGAAAAATCGCCTCTTCTTCATCTTCTCGCCGGTTTCGTGATCACGTCACTTATACAATCCAGTTCCGCAACCATGGCCATTATTCTGAGCCTCCTCTATGCAAACGGAATCACTTTGCAGGCGGCTATGGCTATAACATTGGGTTCAGAGATCGGAACTACCGTAAAGGTGGCTATCGCATCAGTCGGAAATAATTCTGTGAAGAAGCAGGTTGCCGCAGGAAATTTGTTGTTTAATATTCTTACCGCAGCGCTTGTATTTATTTTCCTTCCTCAGGTGTACGACCTCATTACAAAAGTTGCCGCTATCCGGAATCCGCTTATAGCACTCGTTGCCTTCCAGTCTTTCATAAATCTCCTTTGTATTTTACTTTTTCTTCCGCTGCTTCCGCAAATAAGCAAATGGCTTCAAAATCTGTTTTTACAGGATTCTGATCATGCGCTCTACATTTCCAAAACAGGAACGGGCGTGCCCGATATCGCTCTTCAGGCGATAGAGCAGGAAACCAGACGATTTCTGAAACTTAATCTATACTTCACCTTAAAGAGTTTATTCATAGATGGTAAAATAGAAAACCTCCCGGAAGCCGCAGAGGATTTTGAAAAAATGAGTGTTGACGAACAATATGAATATTTAAAAGTGCTTCACGGAAAGATCCATGCATTTAATTCGAAATTGCTGCAGCGGAATTTGAGTGAGATCGAATCGAGGGAGTTGGAGCGGTTCATTGCCGGAGCAAGAAATACCATGTATGCAGCTAAAAGTGTGCATGATGCGGCATCAGATATTCTGCAATTGAAGAATTCCAGCAAAGATGAAAAGTTCCGTTTTTATAGGACGGTACAGCAGAAAGTGACAGAATTTTGCAGCAAGGCAATACAAATATTAGATGGTGATGCCCCGTATCCCGCGCTGGCCGATATGTACAGGCAGGTGGCAAAGGATTATGAGGAAACAGTGCACGCTTTTTATGATCCGGAAGCATCAGCGCCACTGGAAATGCAGGAGATATCAACCTTGCTTAATTTTAACAGGGAGATGATCTCTGCATTTAAATCTGTGGTGTTTGCGTTGAAGGAATTAGTGTTGCAGAAAAACGAGGGAGATGAGTTTGAAGCATTGCCCGGTTTCATCCGCTGATGCTTAAGAAGGAATCTAAAAACAGCTTATGGCGAAGGTTAACGCGTTGACCATGGTTTTTAAAGAAGTAGGTGGAATTGCTGACTTCGCCCGGCGGTTCTTTGCACAGGTGTTGCGGCCGCGATATGAAGTGCAGGAGTTCATCAGGCAATGTTACCAGGTCGGCTACCGCTCGCTTCCGCTCATTGCCATCACGGGTTTTATCATGGGCCTGGTGCTTACCATGCAACTGAGGCCTTCAATGATAGATTATGGTGTAGAATCACAAATTCCGGCAATACTTGGCATCGCTATCATCAGGGAAGTTGGGCCTGTGATTACAGCGCTTATTTTCGCAGGCAAGATAGGAAGCAGCATTGGCGCCGAATTAGGCAGCATGCGGGTTACCGAGCAAATAGATGCTATGGAAGTAAGCGGAACAAACCCCTTTAAATATCTTGTGGTTACGCGGGTGCTTGCTACCACGCTGATGCTCCCCGTTCTTGTTTTGCTTGGCGATGCCATCTCGCTTTATGGTGCATACGTTGGCGTGAACATCAACAATGTGACAAGCTTTAAACTATTCTGGATGCAGGTGATAGATAACATCTCTTTCAGCGATGTGGTTCCGGCATTTATAAAATCATTTTTCTTCGGCTTTGCAGTAGGAATTATAGGATGTTATAAAGGGTATAATTCCATGAAGGGAACGGAAGGGGTTGGGATCTCGGCCAATTCATCTGTGGTGGTTTCATCATTAATGATATTTGTAATTGACTTGCTTGCCGTACAGGTTACAGACTTGCTTGGCTTAAATTGAAAAAAATGCTCAGCACAAAAGCAGATATTGATTCTTCACAAAAAGTTTTAAGCGTAAGAAGCCTTAAAAAATCTTTCGGCAGCAATCATGTGATCAAAGATTTTTCATTTGATCTGTTCCGTGCGGAAAATATTGTGATCGTAGGGAAATCAGGTTCCGGAAAATCGGTGCTTATAAAATGCATCATCGGTTTGCTGGAACCGGATGAGGGAAAGATCGAAGTGCTGGGATCAGACATCGCGGGCTTGTCCCCTGAATCCCTGGACAAGATCCGCGCCCGGGTGGGCTTTCTTTTTCAGGGTAATGCCTTGTATGATTCGATGACCGTGCGGGAGAATCTCGAGTTTCCGCTGAGAAGGCACTGGATAAAGCGCGAACATTGGAACGTAGAAGATTTGGTTATGGAAGCCCTGGAAAACGTAGGCCTTCCGCACACCGTAAATATGATGCCTTCTGAGTTGTCAGGCGGAATGCGTAAGAGGATCGCATTGGCGAGAACGCTTATCTTAAAGCCGGATATTATTTTATATGATGAGCCGACCACGGGGCTTGATCCGGTTACATCGCGGGAAATAATCGCTTTAATAAATAACATTCGCGAAAAATACCAAACCGCTGCAGTGATCATTTCTCACGATATGAATTGTATTCGGCTGGCAGGAGACAGAATACTTATGCTGATTGATGGAAGATGTTATGCCGAGGGAGATTTTCATACCTTGTTGGAGAACAGGGATGAGAAGGTTGCGACTTTTTTTGAAGGCGAATCTTAAAAAGGCAGAGCTTTATATTTTTGATTATGGCAAAGAAGACGGTGAATAATGTAAAACTTGGCGTATTCGTGTTGGCCGGACTATTGTTTTTAGTAGTGTTGCTTTTTCTGATCGGCCGAAATAAGAATCTCTTCGGTTCCACCTATGTTTTAAAATCCCGGTTCAGCAATGTTCAGGGCCTGGTAGCCGGCAACAATGTGAGATTTGCCGGCATACAGGTGGGAACGGTAAAAAGTATAGATATAATTTCAGACACTGTAGTTGAAGTTTCCATGCACATTAACACCAACATGAAAGACGTGATCAAATCTAATGCGTTGGTGACAATAGGCACGGATGGCATAGTGGGAAACAAAGTGGTGAACATCGTGTCAGGCTCGGGCCCTTCCTCTCCCGCACCTGCGGAAAGCCTGCTTTCTGCAAGGGAAACGGTAAGTGCCGAAGATATGCTGAATACACTTGGAAAATCTAACCAGGATCTTTCGGTGATCACCGAAGAATTAAAAAAAACTATTCAACGCATCAATAACAGTAAGGCTTTATGGGATGTGCTGAATTCCGAATCGCTGTACCCGGACCTTAAGGCAAGCTTGGAAAACATCAGGCAGTCCACAGCAGGCCTCGAGAAAATTACTGCCCAGGTAAATACAGTGGTACAACAGGTGAAAAGCGGGGAGGGCACCGTCGGAAAATTATTGTACGATACGGCCATCGCATATAATCTTGAAGAGACCTCACGAAAGCTTGATGCTGTGGTTCTTTCTGCCGATAACATGGTTAAAGATCTTGACAATATAATTTCAGGGATAGATCAGAAGATCAATTCGGCAGACGGTCCGGTGAATACGCTGCTTACAGACAGGCAGATGACCTCGGATATGCGTAACGCTTTAAAGAATGCCGAACAGGGTGCCCGTCGTTTTAATGAAAGCATGGAGGCCCTTCAGCATAATTTTTTACTGCGTGGCTTTTTCCGTAAACAGGAGCGTAGAAGACAGCGTGAGGCAAAAGATTCGGCAGCATCGTCTGATTGAGGGAGGTCATTGAGGCTGGTGAGCGCGATCATTATTCACGAACACGAATTGTTCCAATTTCAATACATGAAAGTTTTCTTATGGCAACCATAATAGTTCCCGTCAATTTTTCGAAGGCGTCAACCAATGCGGCTCAATACGCTCTTAAGCTGGCGCTGGATAATAATGCTGAGTTGCATTTGCTTCATGTGATCATGATACAGCCAAGCATCACTCATGCCCCGCTTCCTGATAATCTTATGGAGCAAATGAAAGATGATGCCCGGTTCAGCATGGCAGAACTTGCTGAGAATCTTCGCTCCGCCCCGGGCAACGAAGTGCCGATCCATACTCATATTGAATGGGGGTCGGTAGATCACCAGGTAAAGGAATTGGCGAGCCGGAAACATGCTGATATTGTGGTGATGGGTCTTTCACACGAATCAGCCCAGAAAGTTATTTACCAGAGCAATGCATTTTCTGCGCTCAAAACTTTAAATGTTCCCTTGCTGATAATTCCGGATAATGCTGCTTACAGATCATGGGATCATATTGCCCTCGCCTACGATTTTGCCCATCCGGTTAAAGAACTTCCGCTCGAAACGGTCTCGAAATTGAAATACCTGAAAGGCGCTATCATTCATGTAGTCTACGTAAAGAGGAAGAATGAGGCGGAACCGGGCCACGCGGTAATGCAGGATGTAAGAGAAAGGCTTGCCGGTTGCGAGGTTCGTTTTCATCTTGTAGAATCAGATTCCGTAGATGAGGGTATTTCAGAATATGCCGGGCACCATGAAGCAGATCTTATTGTGTTGTTGCCAAAACACCATAGCTTTTTTGAATTTCACAAGAGCGATTCAAAGCGTATTCTTCGCCATCTTTCAGTTCCCATGCTTTCCACATCATTATAATATAAAAAAGGAACGTTTATTGAAAGGTCTTGCTGAAACAAATTCACCCTTACAAAGGTTTGCACGGACCGGACTGAAACGAGAGATACCTTAAAATATTTTTTGAAAGATGACAGACAACAAATTTTCAACGGCAGAGGAAGCAGTAAGTAAAGTTTTGTCGGGAGACCGCGTATTCGTGCACGGCAGCGCCGCAACTCCCACATTTCTTTTGAATGCCCTGGCGCGAAGGCATGATAAATTAAAAAAGGTGGAGATCGTTTCCGTGAGTACGCTGGGCGAGCTTGAAATAGCCGAAGAAAAAATGAAAGAGAGTTTTTATTTTAATTCTCTTTTCGTTTCACAAAACGTTAGGCAGGCAGTTAATTCGAGCCGGGGCGATTACATCCCGATCTTTTTAAGCGAGATCCCTAAATTATTTCGTGAAGGTTATTTGAAATTAGATGTTGCTCTCATCCACGTTTCTCCTCCCGATAAGCACGGCTATTGTTCTCTGGGTGTATCCGTTGATGTGGCCCGCTCCGCAGTAAGCAATGCGCGTTACGTGATCGCACAGGTGAACCCCAACATGCCGCGCACTCATGGCGATGGCCTGATCCATATAAATGAGATCGATGTTTTGGTGGAATGTAATGATCCGCTGCCGGAAGTAAATTATAAATCTCAAATAACTCTAGTAGAAAAGCAGATCGGAGAACATTGTGCTACGCTAATAGAAGATGGCGCAACCCTTCAACTGGGCATCGGGGTGATCCCTGACGCGGTTCTGCAGGAATTATATGGGCATAAAAACCTTGGCATTCACAGTGAAATGTTTTCTGATGGCGTGATAGACCTTTTGGAAAATGGAGTGGTTACTAACCTGAACAAGAAACTGAACCAGGGAAAGATCGTAACTGCCTTCGCGGTGGGCAGCAGGCGTTTGTACGATTTTGTTGATGACAATCCCATGTTTGATTTCATGGGAACGGACTACGTGAACGATTCTTATGTGATCAGCCGTAACCCGCGCGTGGTGGCCGTAAACAGCGCAATTGAAATAGATATCACCGGCCAGGTTTGCGCAGATTCTATTGGAACATACCAATACTCCGGCGTTGGCGGGCAAATGGACTTTCTCCGAGGCGCAGCACTGTCAGAGGGCGGAAAACCGATCATTGCGCTGGCATCCACTACAAAAAGAGGCGAGAGTAAAATTGTACCTTTCCTGAGGAATGGAGCGGGTGTGGTTACCACCAGGGCGCACATGCATTACGTAGTTACCGAGTACGGCATCGCTCAACTGTTCGGCAAAAACACACGGCAACGCGCACACGAAATGGTGCGGATCGCGCATCCTGATCATCGTGAGACGCTCGATAAGGAAGTATTTTTCAGATTCGGCAAAACCTTTTATTAATATAAATCACGCCTTTTATGGTTTGGCATACTTCCACAACTGAGCAGGTTTTTGAAGAACTTCAATCGCACAGTAAGGGCCTTAGCGCGCAGGAAGCCGAACTGCGAAAGGAGAAATATGGGCCGAATCAATTGATAGAAGGAAAGAGAAGGTCTAAACTTTCCGCTTTTTTTGCCCAGTTTAAGGATGTTATGATCATCATCCTTATGTTGGCCGCAATAGTGTCAGGGATACTCGGAGACCTTACGGACACCATCGTTATCATGGTGATCGTGTTGCTGAATGCCGTTTTAGGATTTGTGCAGGAGATGAATGCGGAGAAAGCCATGGAAGCCCTGAAGGCCATGGCAGTGTCTAAAACAAATGTGATGCGCGGTGGCCAGGCGGTTGAGGTGCCGGCAACAGAACTTGTTCCCGGAGACGTGGTGATGCTTGAAACCGGCAATATTGTTCCTGCAGACCTTCGTTTGGTTGAAGCCGTTAACCTCCGGGTTGAGGAGGCATCTCTTACCGGAGAGTCAGTAGCAGTTGACAAGCAAACCGGCAAAATAGAAACTGAGGATATCGCCCTCGGCGATATGCAGAATATGGCTTTCAAAAGCACCACGGTAACTTATGGCAGGGGTTCAGGGGTGGTGGTTTCTACGGGAATGAACACAGAACTAGGCAAGATTGCAAGGATGCTTCAGGAAGCTGATGTTAGAACCCCTTTGCAGGAAAAAATGGCCCTGTTCGGAAAGCGTTTAACCGTACTCGTTATATTCATATGTATTGTATTTTTTGTGATCGGGTGGTTGCGCGGTGAAGCTATCGGTTCCCTTGTTATGACGAGTATTTCGATGGCCGTGGCCGCAATTCCCGAAGCACTGCCCGCCGCGATCACCATTTCCCTCGCTCTTGCCGCCAGGAGAATGATAAGGGTGAAGGCGCTTATCAGGAAACTCCCCGCCGTGGAAACCCTTGGTTCGGTTACTTACATCTGTACCGACAAAACCGGCACCCTCACAAAGAACGAAATGCATACGGAGGAAGTTTTCGTAAACGACAAATTTATTGCCACAGGAAACCTCAAAAATGAGAACGGAAATGAGGATCTGAACCAGTTGCTGAATGCCTTCGCGTTAAATAACGATACTCTTGAAAATGAGGATGGCGAAATTAAAGGAGACAGCACCGAGATCGCCCTGATGCGCGTGGCGGCTGACCTAAATATTCATCGTGATGCAATGGAAAGGATAGCCGAAATTCCTTTTGATTCTACGAGGAAATTGATGACAACCTTTCACCCCTATGAAAACCGGGTTGTCGCTATTACCAAGGGCGCACCTGACGTGTTATTGAGGATCTGTAATGATATCGATCCGGAGAAAGTGGGCAGATGTGTTGACGAGATGGCTGCGAAAGGTGAAAGGGTAATCGGTTTTGCGTACAAAATGTGGGACAATGTTCCGGAGTTGCAACCTGAAGTTGTGGAGAAGGACCTCAATTTTTCAGGTCTCGCAGGCTTGGTAGATCCTCCCCGTGAAGAAGCGGGAGCGGCAATTGAGGAATGTAAGGCGGCGGGAATAGCGATAGTAATGATCACCGGCGATCATCCTGAAACAGCCCGTAACATTGCGGCGCGTTTAGGCATTCTCGTTAGTGATCGGGATGTGCTTCTTACCGGCCGTGAACTGGCCAAACTTTCGGAAGAGGAATTTGAGAAAAAAGTGGAGGATGTGAAAGTGTATGCCCGTGTATCGCCTGAACAAAAACTTAATATAGTAAAGGCCTTGCAAAAAAACGGGCACTATGTGGCCATGACGGGCGACGGTGTTAATGACGCACCTTCGCTAAAGCGTGCAAACATCGGCATCGCAATGGGAATAACCGGCACAGACGTTTCGCGTGAAGCTGCCGACATGGTATTGATGGATGATAATTTTTCAACGATTGTAAAAGCCGTGCGTGAAGGCCGCCGCATTTACGACAACATTCTGAAGTTTATCAAATACCTGATGACAACTAATTCAGGGGAATTGTTTACGCTTCTTATCGGCCCTTTGCTCGGCCTGCCCATCGCCCTTCTTCCTATTCATATTCTTTGGATCAATCTTGTTTCAGATGGCCTTCCCGCGATATCCCTTTCCTTTGAGAAAGCGGAACGTGACATTATGAAAAGGCCGCCGCGCCACCCCGACGAAACCGTTTTTGCAAATGGCCGTGGCCTTCATATGATATGGGTTGGGCTCGTAATGGCCGCTATAGCATTGGGCACGCAATGGTGGGCCATTGAACATGACATGCCCTGGCAAACGATGGTGTTCAATGTACTTTGCCTCAGCCAGCTTGGCCATGTACTTGCTATTCGTTCTGAAACGAGGTCTTTGTTTAAAATCGGCATTTTCTCAAACAAGCAGTTGTTATGGGCGGTTCTTATTGGATTTGTTTTACAGGTAGCGCTCACCTACATACCGTGGTTGCAGCCCGTATTTAAAACCGAACCACTTACTCTGTATGAATTCTTACTCGTAGGGTTTCTATCCTCACTTGTATTTTTTATTGTTGAAATTGAGAAGGCGGTGACGCGCAAAAGAAGGCATATTGCATAAATTAATTTTTAAAAGATAAAATTTAAACGATGCTGGCAAAAATAGAAGAACTCATCAACCAGTTAAAAGCTTATGCAGATACGAGAATCGCACTTGCAAAACTTGAGGCCGCGAAAAAAACCTCGCAGGTACTTTCATCTGCAATCGCATTTATTCTTGTAGCGCTTGTTTTTTTTCTTTTCATGCTCATGATAAGTATTGCAGGAGCATGGGCCTTGGGAGATTGGTTCGGCTCGATGCCTCTCGGGTTTCTTGCCGTGGCTGTTATCTACCTTATCATCTGCCTGATCATCTGGGCATCCAGGGAGAAATTTTTGAGAGTGCCTATCATGAATAGCATGATCAGGCAATTGTTTCCTGACGATGGCCCGCATGAGGCGAAAAAATAATCAGTTTGATTATGTGGAAAGGTAGGCAATGCCTGAACTTACGGGATCGCAAAGGTCAATCACCTTTTTTGTTTTGAAAATTCGCTCTGCCATATCGCGGGATTCTTTGTACTCGAAATGAATGGGGCAGGGGCGCGATGCGGAACATTGGGCCAGGCCAAGGCCGCACTCTTTAAACACAAGTTTGCCATCTATGGCTTCCACTATTGATATGATTGGAAGCTTGCGTTGTTCTTTGGAAATATAAAAACCACCGCTGGGCCCTTTTATGCTTTTAATGACACCGTTTCGCACCAGGGTTTGCAATAGTTTGCCAACGGTATGCTCGCTGGCCTGAATGGCAGTGGCAATTTCCCTGATACCTGAATTTTGGCCCGATTCAAATTTCGAGCAAAGGAAGATCACTGCCTTGATTGCTGTTTTACAGGTTAAGCTAAGCATGCTATTTATTTAAAAAATTTTTCCCCGTCTCGCTTATTCGATCCTTGCTCCACGCGGGATCAAATACAAGGTTAATTTCCACCTTCATTTTTGGAAATGCGTTTAACAGGGCATTCTCCACATCGCCTACAATCGCCGAGCCCATGGGGCAGAAGCGGGTGGTTAATGTCATGCTGCAATATATGGTGTTTGCAGCCTTATCAAAGTCGATCTGGTAGATCAGGCCAAGATCAATAACGTTCAGTTGAATTTCAGGATCCATTACCTCACGCAATGCAGTCTCTGCAGTTTTAAAAAGTTCCGGATTATTCGTGATAAATCTTTCCATGCCTACAGTTGTTTTCTAAAAATCATCAACCAAACGCTTTTATTATAAATTAAAGCCGCAATTATAAGTAATGCCGCACTTACATTCACAAGCATTTTGTAGGAGAGGCATACTGAAACGGCAAGCGTTGCTACGCCCGCCATGTAAGCTATCATCATATAAAGGAAATCTCTTTCGCTATATAACGTCCGAGGGTCGTTTGGCTGATTAGAAAGAGGATTGGCCGCGCGAAGTTTTGTCCAGATAATAAATGGCAAAGTTTTAAAGGTCATGCCAAAAATAATTGCCGTAAGCCATCCGAAGAAAATCGTAATTCCATATACGGTAATGAACGGCTGCTCCCTGGCATCCGGAAAAAAACCTGATATGAGAAATAATATCATCAAAGGAAAAGCGATGGCCGCAACTGCTCCGAGCGATAATTTAACCGGCATATCCACACGTTTGCGTAGCCGTTCTTTATAACACCGGAAGCAATAGAAGGCAAACAGAATGATCGAAGAGGTGATCAGAAAGGCCGGCAGCATGTATCCTTCACCGTTATTGAATTGAAACTGCACGATGAACACGAGTATAGCTACATTTATTAGAAAATAAACTGCGTATAACAATTTCCTGTTCTCATATTTCGAAATAAGGAACATCGGAATAAGTTTTGAACCCACTCCGGTTACGAGCAACAGAAACCACCCTGCAATTCCGATATGGGCATGCAGGGTAAGAAAGTGCAGGGAATCCTGCTGCAGGATCTGTTGTGTAAAATTGATGGCCAGTAAAAGGCCCAGAAGTGTGGTTAGCAACAGCCAGAGAGAAGCGCTGAAGATGAATAGCGCATGGATGTCCGTCTTCGGCTTTCGCGTAAAACTGAGCAGGAGGTTTATTACATAGCATATAATGGACAGGTTTATCAATGTTCCGCCAAGCGTAACAAAAAAGGCCAGGTCAAATACCAGGAAGCCGTAAACCAGTAATGGAATGCCCGTGGCTGCAAGTATAAATGTTGCGATCGCGAGTTTAGTACTGTACAGCGATGTTTCAATAAGCACCGGAATCAACTGGTGGCTTGCGCCAAGAATGATCATGGTGGCCCAGCCTAATGCCATTAAATGTGTTAGTGCGATCACCTTAGGTTGAAAATGATGGCCCATCAATTCACTTGAAGAAAAAAACACCAGTATGGTAGCTGCGAGCAGGCAGAGCGCTGCATAGGCATAGAAAGGAATAACCGCACGATGGGAAGTGGTGGGAGCGATATTGGTATGGGTTGAGGTAACCGTCATGCCGCCCGAAAGATCATTAGGTGAACCTCATCCTTTCCCGTTTCTTTCAACGTATAATTAAAACCTCTGTCGCCAATTTCAGGAAGAAGGTGAACCGGCACTCTTTTGTGATGAACATGTAATGCATATCCGGCAGGCAGTTCCTTAAGTTCTTCAAGTATCGTGATCATTGGCAACGGGGCGCTCATCTCTCGCACATCTACAAAGCGGCAATGGTCTTTAAACTTTTCTTCAACTTCCTGCCAGGAATACTGGCGATTTACTGTTTCAGCAGGCGCTTCTTTTAATTCAACACGCTTAAAAAAGGTGTGAAATTCAAGTTCGCTTTTTTGAATTGAAACAATTTCAAATCCTCTTTTCTCCAATAAGGAGATCAGCGGAACAGGTTCAAAGGAGTTGATGATGCAGAAGGCATCACCAGGCGCTACGTTGGTTGCAAGTGCCATGATCTGTTTTAAGGGATCGCCGCCTGCAGACAATACCGGCCTCGCATCAAATACATTTTTGGCAAGCACAACCGGAGCTTTCTTATCCGCGCTTTTCACTTCAGGCGACACTTCTTCATTGGTTTCATCAACTGTAAAACCGAGCGGGCGAAGCACTTCGTAAAAAGAAGTTACCGGGCAACCGCCGATCTTGGCGGCCATGAATATGGAAGTTCGTGGCGCCATGATCTTGCGGAGAATTGGATTTTTTAGCTTTTCATATTTCTGGTTCAATGATACAATGGCATCAAGAGCTGCCTGATTAAATTTAAAAAGGCTGTTCAATTTGGTATTGGCATTTATCTGCATTATGCAAAGTATTGTGGATACAATTTTACCTGGTTATTTATTTTTTCAACTGAGGCTGCACCTTCCTCCGCTGATGTTACGTCACCGAGCTGTTTCACCATTCCCATCAGTGGTTCCAGCCAAAGATGAAGTGCATCATGGTCGGCTCCTTTCATTCTGCATTCCTTTACCATTTTTTCAACTCCGGATTGCAGGGATGCATGAAGTGCTTTGTAATCTTCCAGTTTTTTCTCTTTGCCATCGTTAAAGCTTACCACCATTTTTTCGATAGAAGCCACATTGTTATTAGTGCTTTCATCGGCCTTCCATTTCTCTCCATTGTTAAGGCTGAGTTCGGGCGCGGTGGTTTCTGCTGCCGGTACTGTCGCCTCTGTTTTAACGGCATTGTTGTGATCATGCCCTGAAGCTCCGTTTGTGCTGGAGTCTTTGTTGTTGCAGGCAGCGAATGTCAGTACAAGCGCGGCTAAGGTTACCAGAAGTTTCATATTAATTATTTTGATTTTCGAGAGCTAGTGCTTTTGGAAATAGTATATTATTTTCGAGGTGTACATGCAGGTGCAGGTCGGTTTCAAAATCTTCCAGCATGCGGAATAACAGGCTATAGCTTGCACAGGCGTCTTGTGGCAGCGTGTAATTATTTGTAAGCCTGCGGATCTCTTCCAGGTTTTTGCCCACTTCTTCATGTTCCATTTCCATAACCGTTATCGGGCTCTTCACTGTGCCTGCCCCGGCGAAATTGCCTGTGCTTTCCTTGCCGGCCAGCTGCTTGATAAATGGAAACAGAATCTGCTCTTCCTTGATCATATGCGTTGAAAGCTCCTGGTAGATCTCTTCTACAAGCGACTGAACCGTTAACAATTCAGGATGGCTGTTTCCGTGTACTTGCGCGACTTTCAATGCATATTGGCGAATGTCCGGCATTGTCTTTCTTACATAGGCGTGATGCGTGTTCACGATGTAGTCTGCAAGAAAATCCAGGCTCCACTCATCATAAGGGATCGGCCTGTAAGAAGGATTTCCATCTGCCTGCTGTAATTCCTTTTCAACCTTTGTTACGTCAATGCCTTTTTCAGCGCAAGCTTCTTTTACGGTTTTCTTCCCGCCGCAACAGAAGTCAAGCCCGTATTTCTTAAACACTTCGGCTTTCCTCAAGTCTTTCACCGCCAGTTCGCCCAGTGTTTCTTCTTTCTCACCTTCATTTTTCTTGCTGATGCGCACCTTCCACCATTGCGGGCCCTCTTCAAGGTATTCCCATATAAAAATATTGCCGCGTTCTCCGAGCAATTGATAATACAGGGGTTTCGGGTCATGGTCGTTGTGAATAGTTAAACTTTCGCCCGGGTTCAATTCATCAAATCTTACAAAGATGGTAGGGTGCTTTTGCCTTGGCTCAAGAAGCGTTACATTCAGGATGTTTTCAGTTATTGTAGACATAGTTTTGTTTTAGAATTCAAAGGTATGGAATTATTGATAATAAAAGTAAGTAAATACTTTTATTATGTTATTTTTGCGTTTTATCAATCACTTCAAATTAAAAGCTAAAGACGTTTATGGCCACAATCATCGAGCCCTTCAAGATCAAATCCGTTGAGCCTATCTATTTCCGCACAAAGGAGGAAAGGGAAAAAATTCTCCGGGAAGCCCACTATAATCCCTTTTTGATAAAAGCCCGGGATGTATTGATAGATCTGTTAACCGACAGCGGCACAAGCGCCATGAGCAGCGCACAATGGGCGGGTATTATGACCGGCGATGAGTCTTATGCGGGAAGCGATAGTTTTTTTCACTTTGAAACTACGGTTAAGGATATTACCGGAATGCCAGTAGTAATTCCCACGCATCAGGGCCGTGCTTCCGAGAAAATTTTGTTTTCGATAATCGGCGGCAAAGGAAAGTATATTTTAAGCAACACCTTGTTTGACACTACGCGTGCAAACATTGAACATAGTGGTGCAACCGGTGTGGATCTGCTTTGTGAAGAGGGGAAGAAGCCTGGGGTGCCTGCGCCGTTCAAAGGGAACATGGATATGGAAGCATTGAAAGGTTTTATCACTCAAAAGGGCGCGGAAAATATACCTCTTTGCATTATAACTGTAACGAACAATTCAGGTGGCGGGCAGCCTGTGAGCATGGCTAACATTAAGGCTGTAAAGGCGGTGTGTAAGGAATACAATATTCCTTTGTTCATTGACGCCTGTCGGTTTGCGGAGAATTGTTATTTCATCAAAACAAGAGAGGAGGGATATGAAAATAAATCTATTCCGGATATTGCCCGTGAGCTTTTTTCTTATGCAGAAGGGTGTACTATGAGTGCAAAGAAAGACGCCTTTGCCAATATCGGCGGTTTCCTCGCTATGCATGATGAAAAGCTGGCGATGGAATGCAGGAATCTTTTAGTTATAACAGAAGGATTTCCCACCTACGGCGGACTTGCGGGCCGTGATCTTGAAGCGATTGCCATAGGCCTTAAAGAAGTGATGGAAGAAAATTATCTTCAGTATCGCATCCGAAGCATTGAATACTTAACAGAAAAACTTGTGGCGGCAGGTGTTCCCGTTATGCAACCCGCAGGAGGACATGCAGTTTATCTTGATGCCAAAGCTATGCTTTCACACATTCCCGTTGATCAGTATCCGGGCCAGGCCCTCGTGGGTGCTTTGTATCTTGAAGGTGGAGTAAGAGGAGTGGAGATCGGATCATTAATGTTCGGCAAGTACAACGACGAAGGTAAACTCATTCCCGGAATGATGGAACTTGTGAGGCTTGCTATCCCGCGCAGAGTTTACACGCAGAGCCATATAGATTATGTGGCTGATGTAGTTATAGAGGTATATCAAAAGCGCAATGAAATAAAAGGATTGCAGATCACTTATGAAAGCCCGGCCTTGCGCCACTTTACTGCGCGTCTAAAGCCTGTGAAATAATTTTGCAAAACATTAAGGCAAAAGTTTCGCTTCGGGCGGCCGGGTGTTGTAACTTTTCATTGTAATGTATTCATTCAGAAAAATAATTGCACTGCTGTTGTTAATGATCTTTTCATTTTCAGGCAGTGCTTTTTCTGAAACATTGAAAGTGTCTAATCTTGTATCTCATTACCTGGAGCACAGAAAAGAAAATGCAACCGGCTTCGCCGATTTTTTGAAGATGCATTATTTGAACGAAGATCACACAGACGATGACGATGCAGAAGACAACAGCCTTCCCTTTCTTGCGGCTTCTCCGCAAACATCTTTAACCTTCATCTATACGCAGGCACTAATTTTCAAATTGCAGCCTGTCCAAGTTTCTTCGCGTGAACGCAAGATCATCTTTGAAGAATCATTTCTGAATGATCCCTTTACATCGCGGATCTGGCAGCCACCGCGCTTTTACTGACATAGCGGAAACAATTATTAAAAATTTAAATTTTGTCAGTAATGAATCAAACACACATTCATTTGGTGCTGAACCATTTTCCAATAGTCGGAAGCCTAATCGGCACATTGCTTTTATTATGGGGATTGATATCCAGGAATTTTCAATTGCAGAAAACAGCCTCTGTAATTTTATTGGTTATGTCTGTTCTCGCCATTCCCGTTTTTCTTACCGGTGAAGCGGCTGAACATACCGTTGAGAATATTGCGGGAATTTCAAATGCTGCTGTTGAAGCGCATGAAGATTCCGCGAAAATTTCCATTTGGTTTATGGTAGCATCAGGTTTTGCCGCGCTGATGGCCCTCGTGATGTATTGGAGAAAAAACTTAGTCTTCAAAACGCTTTTTGCAGCCACCTTCTTTATTTCGATCGCCTCTTTTGGGGCTATTGCCTGGACCGGCTATACCGGTGGACAGGTTCGCCATACCGAACTTGCTACAAATGCTTCCACCGCAGGTGAGGTTAATGCAATTGAAAGCGATAAGAAAACAGATGATGATTAGACTTGTTTAAGTTATACGGCATGACCCGACAGCCCAGGCTGTCGGGTTTTTTTTAACCGGAACGCATTTGAAAAAACTATCCTGATGAGGATCATGTATCTAAAGATAATTTCGGGGTTAGCATTCCTTCCAGCATAAGCGAGGCTTCTCTCAGGTGTGCTATGAAGGCGCTGTGGTCCTTGATATCTTCCTTTGTAAAGCAGCAATAATATTCAATTCCGGCTTTAAGGTTATTCGAAAATTCTCTTACCGATTTTTCTGTTTGGCCGTTTCTTTCAAACCGATGGAGTAGCTCTTTCCTAAAATAGTTGATGTAGAGATATAGTTCATTAATAAAAATATTCGGCCGGTTGTCCGGTTCATGAATTATATTTTTTCGGCCATAGATATGATCTGTCATAGTTTGCAGAGAAACAACC
>JAFAGR010000001.1 GCA_023422565.1 Bacteroidota bacterium
ACCAAAACCCCATCAACTACCTCAGTTTTTATAGCGGGAATGTCTTTTACATCATCTGAACTGACGGCAACCGACTCTACAGCATCCTGGCTCAGCCAAACCTCCAGGTTTCCTTGGATTTTAATTGATGAAAACGAAGAACCCAACTGCCGAACCTCAACATTCGGATCTTCAAGAATAGTTTGGCCAAACAGCCTTGCCAGCAAAAGAAAATTGAATACAAGAACCACTGAAACTTTCCTGATCATAAATTTCGGTTTAAAGTAGTACGATGTGTGAGAGCGAAATGTTACACGGCGAGCAAAAATTTATATCTTTGCCTCCGATCTTACTTTACTACTGAAATTCCGGGGTGCCTCCAGGAGGCTGAGAATATACCCGAATAACCTGCTCAGGATAATGCCTGCGAAGGGAGAATGATTCAACCGGCATGCCCGGACTTTCAGCAAAAATTTCAATTATGAAAATAATATGCCCATGCATATTTATGCTGATGAGCCTGGTTGCAAATGCGCAAACTACTTTGGAAGACACATCTGTTCTGGCCCCTGTTGAAGTGATGGCCGTTCGCGCTGCAGACAAAACCCCGGTGGCGAAAAATAATCTTTCCCGTGCAGAGATCGAGAAGCTCAATACGGGCCAGGACCTGCCTTTCGTGTTACAGTATCTGCCCTCCGTAGTGATAAATTCTGATGCCGGTAACGGTTTCGGTTATACCGGAATTCGTATCCGCGGCACAGATGCCACACGAATAAATGTAACCCTGAACGGAATTCCTTATAATGATGCGGAAAGCCAGGGCACCTTTTTTGTTGACATTCCTGATTTCGCCTCCTCCGCCGGAAGCGTTCAGGTGCAAAGAGGTTTAGGCACTTCTTCAATCGGCACCGGATCTTTTGGAGGTTCAATAAATATTAGCACGAATGAAATAAACCGAAAGAGGGAAACGCGGATCCTTTCTACGGCGGGCTCATACGGATCTTTTCGCAATTCGGTGCTGTATAACAGCGGCCTATTTGCAAAGAACTTTTTGATAGATGCGCGATTAAGCCGGATCTCAAGCGATGGCTATGTAGACAGGGCAAGCAGCGAATTATTTGCCGGGCAAATAAGTACCGCCTTCGTGTCTGAAAAACAGAGCCTGCGTTTCAATTTTATAAGCGGAAAAGAAAAAACATATCTCGCATGGAATGGTATTGACCAAGAGACTTTAAAAACCAACCGCACATTTAACCCGTCAGGCATGGAAAAGCCCGGCACTCCCTATGAAAATGAGACAGACAATTACTGGCAACACCATTACCAGCTTTTCTACAACAGGCAATTAAATAAAAACTGGAAATTAAATACTGCTCTGTTCCTGACCCGCGGCCACGGGTATTATGAACAGTATAGGGCAGATGCCACCTTATCTGATTATCTCCTTCCGGACCATACTGATGGAGCCGATACGATCACTGAGACTGACCTTGTTAGACGGCTTCAACTGGATAATCACTATTACGGAATGTTATTTTCTTTTCATCATCAAAACGCGGCAAGAACCCTCATAGCAGGCGGTGGTTATACAAGATATGACGGGAAACATTTCGGAACAGTGGAGTCTGCCCTTGCTCACGTAAAAATTCCTGCCGATCACCGTTGGTACAATAATAACGCGGATAAAAATGAACTTTCTGCATTTATAAAATGGAGCGAACGTCTCGGCAAAAAATGGGAAACGTTTTCAGATGTACAACTCCGTGTGCCCACCTACAGCATCCGGGGGTTTCGAGACAATCCTACGTTGAGGCAGGATCACGAATGGGTGTTTATAAACCCGAAAGTGGGTATTTCGTTTATCCATAACCGTTATAAAGCTTACTTCTCTGCAGCCTTTGCTGAAAAAGAACCTAATCGCGATGATTTTGAAGCCGGCGTGAATGAAGTGCCGAAACCGGAGAATATGCTGGACCTTGAACTCGGCTATGAATTCAAAAGCAAACAAACGCTGTTAGGCGTTAACGTTTACTATATGTTCTACCGCGACCAGCTTGTACTGACCGGTAAGATCAATGATGTGGGCGCGTATACACGAACCAACACAGATAAGAGTTACCGCGCAGGAATTGAGCTACAGTGCGCATGGATGCCTTCCAAAAAGATAAGGCTTGAAGGTAACCTTACGCTAAGCGAAAACAAGATTCTGAACTTTACCGAATACCTTGACGATTACGATAACGGCGGCCAGGTAGAAAAATTTTATGCGAAAACAACTATCTCCTATTCCCCGGCCGTGATAGGAATGGCGGGAGTGAACTGGGCTCCATTCAACCACGCAGAAATTAAGCTAACAGGAAAGTATGTAGGAAGGCAATACCTGGATAATACCACTGACAAATCGCGGAGCCTCAACCCTTATTATACTCAGGATGTAAGACTAAGCTATAACATTGAATTAAAAGAAAAAAAGGCCTTGCAGTTATTTGTAAACCTGAATAATATTTTCAACAAAAAGTACGAGGCCAACGGCTATTCATTCAGTTATTTTTACAATGAACAATTGACTACGGAAAATTATTATTTTCCAATGGCTCCGTTCAACTTTTTGGCGGGGATAAATGTGAAACTTTGATCAAGCGAATTTTTGCTGCCACTCGAGCATTCCGCCCGTGAGATTTTTTACGTTGGTGAAACCAAGCGTTTCCATCATTTGCGCGGCCCGTGCGCTTCTTTGCCCGGAGCGACAGTAACAGATCACTTCGCGGTCTTTCCATTCCTCTATGTCATCAGTGTGCAAAGACATTATTTGTCCGACCGGCAGAAACTTGCCTCCAATATTGAATTCGGCTCTTTCATCGGGTTCGCGAACATCAAGAAGATTTAATTCTTCGCCGGCGTCAATTCGAGCCTTTACTTCATCAACACTAATAGTTTGCATATAAATTATTATGTGAGTTAAAGAATCAAATATTGTCTAAAATTCTGTTGAATCTCTCTCTGCCTTCATTGTTCTTGAAATCCATACATCCATTAACTGGCCGGATTGAATGAAGATCGGTTCATCATCCGCATTCTTCTTTGGAGGCATTTGCCTGTAAATAAATGCAGCAACGGTATCGGTAACATCAGAATCCGGAACAATTGCCCCAAGTTCGATGCCATTCATTTCCAGAAGAACCCTGGCTTCGGCAAGGGTGAGCCCAAGCAGAGAGGGCACGGGAATTTTTTGTTCATCTAATCCTCTTCCTATTATGAGGTCGATCTTTGAACCCCAGGGAACTTTCGCGCCGGATGCAAGCCGGTTTCCTTTGTAAGACTGCTCAAGAACAGATCCACGCATAAAGTCAGGTCGGTAAGATGTATCTCCCAACTCCAGGTGGCTTCTCCGCAAGATCTCTAAAGCAAAATTAAAAGTCTTTCCCTCCAGGGCAGGCATATCCACCAATGGCAGTGTGAAGCGGTTAACGGTCAGGTAAACTGAGCGATTTATTTTCACCGTGCTGTTGGGATCGGGTAACTGTTTAAGTACAGTTCCCCTTTTCGCCGTGTCAATAAATACCGAATCCTGTATCACTACTTCAAAGCCTTTCCCTTCAAGAAAGTCTATCGCTTCAGGTGTTGATTTACCAATAACTGAAGGAACGGTCAGGTATTCACCATGCCTGGTTATAAGCCCCAGTAATTGCAGGAAGCCGAATACAATAACTGCAGCCAGCATTAATACGGCTATAAGGTTTACCCAAAACGGACGATGAGTGATGAACTTAAACACTAATTATTTTTTTATGGAAATTAATTTTCAAAACATTCATTCAGAAGAGCCGTATAAAATTCTTTTAAAGTCCATCCCATTGCTTTTACTTGCTGCGGAACAATGCTGGCGGCACTTTGGCCCGGTACAGTGTTTATTTCAAGAAGAAAAGGCTTGCCTGCTTCTTCATTGTAAATAAAATCGATCCGCACCACTCCCCTGCAATTAAAAACGCGGTAAGCTTTCAAAGCATTTTCGCGAACCATGTTAGCCGTAGCCTCATCAACTTGGGCCGGAGTTACTTCCTCACTTGCTCCTTCATATTTCGCTTCAAAATCAAAAAACTCATTTTTTGAAATGATCTCTGTTATCGGCAATGGAATTATGCTGCCACCTGATTTAAATACACCGATTGTAAATTCGCGGCCGCTGATAAATTCTTCCACGAGCACCTGGTCATCTTCAGCAAAAGCTTTTTCAAGCGCCGCCTCAATATTTGATGGATCATTCACTTTGCTCATACCAAGGCTGCTTCCGCCGTTGTTAGGTTTAACAAAAACGGGAAGCTTCAGTTGATCAAGGATTTCAGCAGCGCTTAGCGGCGACGATTTAAAAAGGTGAAGAGATCTCGCCACATTGAGCCCTGCAAAAGCCGCCACCGCTACGGTATACCTTTTATTGAACGTGAGTGCAGAACTTGCGGCATCGCATGAAGTATAGGGAATTTTCAGACAATCAAAATATCCCTGGAGTTTCCCGTCTTCACCCGGTGTGCCATGCAGGCCAACGAGCACAGCATCAAAAGTGATCTTGGTGCCGTTCACCGTAATTGAAAAATCATTCTTGTCAACGAAAATTTTTTCACCGGAAGAGGAAATGTGAAACCATCCTTCAGGATGAATATCTATCAGGTAACATTCCCATTTCTCTTTGTCGAGATTCTGGTAAATGGTGTCGGCACTTTTATAGGAAATTACAGATTCACCTGAGTAACCGCCTGTTACCAACGCGATCTTTTTCTTCATTGGGATATTTTCAATCTTTAAAAATAAAGATAAGTATTATTGAGTGCCCAAACCTTCATTTCCCGAATCAAGCACGAACTTCCAAAGGCCGTCTGCCTGACGCTTCCAAACAGAAACATAAGTTCCGTAAAGTATGGTATCGCCTGATGAAGGCGCGAGTGAATAAACTCCGTAAGTGTAGCCCAGATCAGCCGATTGAGCAACAAAGGCGTAGTGAGGTTGCCACTTCATTACAAAACCGGTATCGTTATAACGAATGAGGTAATCAATAGCATGAGCTCCCGCAATCGGCATTGAATGAGGCCGGAGCAAAACTCCGTTACTGTCAATATATTCAATGAAGGCCGTTTTCATACCTTCCTTTTCGCACAGATCTGAAAAACTCTTATCTGCTTCCATGAGTTTGATGCGTTCCTTGTTGATATCCGCTTCAGCCGGTTTCTTGTTTGCCGAGTTGCAGGATGCAACAGACATGATAACTACAAGGAAGTAAAAAACATCTTTCATGCAAACACAGTTAGGTGAAACAATAAAAAACGAAAGTAAAGGATACTTTCGCTAACGCCGCCACCGGCGGCCTTTTTAAGATTTAATTACATTATGTGAAGACGGTTCTTCTTTTCAAGAAGTTCTTCCACTGTCTCACGATAATCTTCATCAGGAACACAGCAATCCACCGGGCAAACCGCCGCACATTGTGGCTCTTCATGAAAACCCTGGCACTCGGTGCATTTATTGGGAACAATATAATATGTGTCCATTGCCACAGGTGTATTGCGCTGATCTGCATCTATCGTGCTTCCATCCATCAGGGTAACCTGGCCTTTCAAAGTGGTTCCGTCTGCCATTGCCCATTCCACACCACCTTCATATATTGCGTTATTCGGACATTCAGGTTCGCAAGCCCCGCAGTTGATACATTCGTCCGTTATCTTTATTGCCATCTGTTGTAATTTTGCCACAAATTTAATGATTGCGGCATGGATTTACAACAACGGGTTGATTTAATGGTGAGGCTTGGAGAATATCTTAAAAGTAATGATGATGAGTGGCTGGAAGTAAAAAGTTTAGCTGAGGCGAAAAACCCGTGGTTCACTCAGGAGTTTATTGATCTCGCGGCAGCCAACATCGCCGATAAATACCTTGATGCAAATTCGCTGAAACAATGGGCGGCGCATTACCATTTAGATAACACGATCGCTCCGGAGACCGTGGGAATTGTGATGGCCGGGAATATTCCGCTTGTCGGTTTTCATGATATGCTTTCCGTTTTTATTTGCGGGCACAGGCAGGCAATAAAACTTTCCTCAAAAGATGATGTGCTTACCAAGCACATTGTTGAGAAACTTGTTTCGTGGAGCGAAGAGGTTGGACAACTGATCGCGATAAGAGATCTTCTCAAAGGATGCGATGCTTTTATTGCTACAGGTGGTAACCAGTCTGCCCGCCACTTTGAGCAATACTTTGGCGCCTATCCGCACATCATCCGCAAAAGCAAAACATCCGCAGCCATACTAACGGGAAAGGAAAGTGAAACGGAACTGGAAAAGCTTGCTGATGATGTTCACCTGTATTTCGGCAGAGGTTGCAGAAACGTAACAAAACTCTTTGTGCCTGACGGTTATGATTTTGTTCCGTTATTAAAAGCATTTGATAAATACAAATATTTCAGCGATCACAACAAATACCGGAACAACTACGACTTCCAGCTTTCCTTGTTGTTGCTGAACCAGGCGTATTATATGACAAACGGCACCACCCTCCTCGTAGAAAACACACAGCCCTTCACACCAATCTCCGTTTTGCATTACGAAACTTATCTCAATCAGATCGAATTAAAGAAACAATTGAATTCCATAGACGACCTTCAATGCGTGGTAGGCGAAGATGCGGTTAAATTCGGGGGGGCACAAACTCCTTCACTGACCGATTATGCAGACGGGACAGACACCATGCAATTCCTCCTCGGCCTTTAGGGAAGCGGGGTCGATCTACGAAGGTCTTCCTAATTTAATGTTAAACCAACCCCGGTGGAAGTGCATTTTGTCAGGCGTTTTTTATTTTGCGCTAAAGGCATATTTTTTGAAGAAATTAGAGGGCCGAAAAAACCTTAGATCATGAAGACAAAACAGATTTTAATTACCATTCTGGTAAGTGTTTTAACTACTGTTACATTAATTATCGGGTACGGAAAGTTTACAGAGAAAGACACCTATTTTGCCGGGCAGTTGCCTGGTGTTATGCCCAATAACTATAAATACGCAGGGCTTGAAGACGGTGTGTTGGGAGGGCCGGTTGATTTCAGGCAGCCCGCAGCAAGCAGCATTCCGGCGGTGGTGCATATAAAAACCAAGACGAATGCCAAAACGGCAACAAATAATTTACCGCGACGTCAAAATCCATTCAGCGATTTTTTTGATGATGAATTGTTCAATCAACTTTTTGGTGGTGGAAGAAGCAATGTAATTCCCGAGCAACGTGCTTCGGGTTCGGGTGTGGTGATTAGCGAGGACGGATATATTGTCACCAACAATCACGTGGTACAAAATGCAGATGAAATAAATGTGACGCTCAACAATAAGAAAAGTTTCAAAGCAAAACTGATAGGCACTGATGCCTCCTACGATCTTGCGGTGATAAAGATTGAAGCAAAGGGGCTTCCTTATTTGCTTTATGGCAATTCAGATGAAGTGCAGATCGGCCAATGGGTGTTGGCGATCGGTTATCCCTTGAATCTTGAAACCACTGTTACTGCAGGTATTGTGAGCGCGAAAGCCCGCAGCCTTGGTTTGAACCGCGATAAAAACGGTGATGTGGCAGGCGGAGTGGAATCGTTTATTCAAACCGATGCCGCTGTAAACATGGGCAACTCAGGAGGAGCGCTTGTAAACACAGATGGAAAGATGATCGGGGTGAATTCGGCCATCGCATCTCCCACCGGTTATTATTCAGGTTATTCCTATGCCATCCCGGTTAATATCGTAAAGAAGGTGGTGGATGATATCATGAAATTCGGAACAGTGCAGCGTGCATATCTCGGCATTAATTACGTAAACGCAAGCGATTTTACAGAGGAGCAGAAAAAGCGCGAAGGAATTCCGGCGAATGCCTTTGGCATATATGTGTCTGATCTTCCCACAGATGGGGCTGCTTACGAGGCAGGTATTCGCCGCGGCGACATTATCCGCAAAATGAACGGCGTGGAAATAAACAGCGGCGCCGAAATGCAGGAGCAGGTTAGCCGATATAAGCCGGGTGATAAGGTGACTGTAACTTATTTAAGGAATGAAAAAGAAAATACCGTTACCGTATCTCTAAAAAACAAAGCCGGAAATTATGATCTTGTACAAAAAGACAATTCGCTTGATGTGCTGGGCGGCGATTTTGTAACGCTTGATCAACGCAAAGCGAAAGAATTTGGAATTAAGGGCGGGGTTATCGTAAGGAAGATTTCAACGGGCGCAATTGAAGAACAAACCCGCATGAAGGATGGTTTCATCATACTTAAAATAAACGACAAGGATGTTACGAGCGTGGAAGACATGCGTAAATATGTTGATGGCAACAAGATCTTAAACATCAGCGGCTTCTATCCCGGATACGACGGGCTCTATGAATACCGCATCAGTTTGTAATACTTTAATTATACTAAAAGCCCGCGACTTAAAATTGCGGGCTTTTTTAGTTTGGGACTTGTTTCCTTTGAATACTATCCCAGATAAGCCTCCCTTAGTTTTTCGATATCAAACTTTTTCATTTGTAAAAACGCAGCGGTAACTCTCCCTGATCTTTCCGCATTTTCGTCAGCCAGGTAGGCAGGAAGAATCGATGGCACTATTTGCCAGCTCACGCCAAACTTGTCTTTCAGCCAGCCGCAAGGCCCCTCCTCGCCATTCTCCGTTAAGCTATTCCAATAATGATCGATCTCTTCCTGCGTCTCGCATTGAACGACGATAGATGCGGCTTCATTAAAAACAAATTGAGCCCCTCCGTTCAATGCCAGGAAATTCATTCCATTCAAAGAAAATTCTACAGTCATGACCGTTCCTGAAGGCTTCTTATGAAATTCAAATCCTTCTTTCCCATAACGGCTGATTCTTCCCATCGAACTGTTTGGGAAAATCGAACAATAGAATTTCGCAGCATCTTCTGCCTGGTAATTATACCAGAGGCAGAGCGACATTTTTTGATAACTCATCATCCTCAAGTTTAAGTATAAAAAAACGCAACGCCATGGGAGACGTTGCGTAAAATTATTTGGTTTTACAAATGGTTAAACCGCAGACTAACCAATCTAAAATTATTTCTTCACCAATTTAACCACTTCACCATTGGCAAGTTTCACCACGTAAACACCCGGTGCGAACCTGCTAAGGTTAATACTTTGATTGAAGTTGGTTAAGATAATTGTAGCTACGCGGGCTCCCGAAACGGTTGATATTTCAGCTCTTGTATTTATCAATGATTCGTCGTTAAATGCAAGAACAAAGCTTTCCGCGAACGGATTCGGATAAGTTCTTACCACCGTACCCTTCACATCAAAGTTAAATGCAAGAACATTGCTGTAAGAAACTCTTCCATCCAGGTCGTTTTGTTTTAACCTGTATGTATTTGTGCCATCCAGTGGAGTGAAATCTGTAATACGATAAGTTGAAGCCGATTGGCCGGATGCGGCAACGAAACCGATCTTCGTCCACTCTGTTTGGCGCGCATCTGACCGCTGCACTTCAAACCCCCGGTTGTTAATTTCATTTGCTGTTCTCCAGCTTAGATTCACCACTTTATCATCTGTACTTCCGCTGAAGTTGAGCAAAGTAACGGGAACAGAGATCGTTCCTTCACCCTGAACTGCAAAATCATAATTTGTTTCATCCGCATCATCATTCACAATGGTGATGGTGGCTGTTCTACCGCCGAGGCCAATTCCGGAAAACCTAACCGTAAACGTAGTTGACTGGCCTGGAGCAAGTGAAGTTAGTACCGGGCCTGAAATCACCGTAAACCAGCTGGCATCGGTGCCTGAAATATTGATTCCCGAAATGTTCAATGTGCTTGATCCATTATTTGTTATAGTAAAGGTGCGATCTATTCCCGGAGCGGTATAAAAACCAAAGTCGGTTCCGTCTGCTGCAGTAGGTGTGGCATCTCCATCCAAAATGCAAAGTGATCCCGTACCCAAAACACGAATGTTAGGCGCTGCGCCTCCGCAGATACCCGTGGTGGCACCCGGGGCAACCCAATTGGAGGTATTGCCCGTCAGGAAGAAATTAACAAGCGTTCCGTTTTGCGGAGAACAATTATCTGTACGGTCACGCAACACCGTTTCGCCTGCATTATTACCGCCTGCAATTCCCTGGTTAAAATCGTAGTAAGCGATCAGGCCGGGCTCATCTCCTCTAAGTTTACAATTCATATTCGCGGCAATCTCTCCTGCAGTTCTTGCCACATTCCAAATTCTCACCTCGTCCATCCTTCCGGCAAAAAGGTTCGTACCGGCAAATATTCCGAGGTCTAAAGTTGTTTCCACATAATCCAGGGGAGTGCCTGAGGAGACCATTACGCCATCCAGGTAAAGATTCATTGAGTTCGTGGCGTCATCAAATGTTACTGCCACATGATACCAGTTGCCCGCTACCAATGGGGCGCCTCCGCTTGTTTCACTGAAGGTGGGCCCGTGGCCTGCAGCTATCACACCGTTGTTTATATACAATGCTGTACCTGTGGTGAAATCGCCGGAAATGAGGTTTGGAAAATTAACGAGCGATGCCGCCGTTGGATTGATCCAAACTTCCTTTGTATAGCTTCCGCTGATGGTTACGGGCAGATCAACCCATGAAATGACACCATCAAAATCCAGCGCTTCCCCGCCGCCGGCATTATTGCCCTGCACAGAAAAATCATACACGCTCTCGTCAGCATCATCATTGTTTATTGTGATGGTGGCTGATTTAATGCCTGTTGTTCCCGATGGATTGAATGTAACATTAAAAGTGGTTGAAGCGCCCGGCGCTACCGTTGACGAAGGCAAAGAGGTAACTGTAAAATCGGCCGGGTTTGAACTGGTTACTCCCGTTATGGTTAATGTGGATGAACCCGAATTATAGATAGTAAAAGTTTGCACCTTTCCTGTTGCTCCAATGTCACCGAAATCAGTTCCATCAGTTAGTACAGGCGTTACATCGCCGTCAAGAATGCATTCGCCTCCCAAGCCCAGCACCCGTATGTTAGGAGTGGCATTGCAAAACAAGGGCAGGAAAGCTCCGGGTGCAACCCAGTTAGATGTAGTTCCGGGGGTAAGTGCAAAACCCACTAACAGGCCGTTGGCAGGTGTGCAGGTATCATGAGAATCCAATAAAATTATTTCGCCTGTATTATCATCTCCTGCCACGCCCTGGTTAAATTTATAATAGGCAGCGAGGCCCGTTGCATCATCGTTTACTTCGCAAAGCATACCGGCCAGTATTTCGGCACCTGTACGCTCAACATTCCAAATACGAACTTCGTCCATGCGTCCCTGGTAGTATGAGGAAAAATTGAACCTTCCTAATTCAAGATTGGTTTCGGTATATGGATTGAGATTGATCGCGCTTGCTACCGCGATACCATTTTTATACAAGGTCATAACGCCGGAAACCGCATTATAGGTTACGGCAACGTGCGTCCAAACACCAATAGGAATGGACGTTCCGGGATCGATTACATCCGCATACCCCGATGAAGCGTGGCCGGCCTGCAAGGTGCCGTTGTTAATATACAAGGCCGTGGCTGTGCCGGAAATAAGATTCGGAAAACCCGCAGTGTTCGAAGGATTTATCCATGCTTCCTTCGTGTAACTTCCACTGACGTTTATTGGCAGTGCTACATAATCGTCATCACCAAGAAAGTCGAGCGCCTCTCCCGTTTGTGCTTCAGCAACAAAACTTCCGCTAAATAAAAAAAGATATGCAAGGCCCTTAAAAGCTGCTGAGCAGATCAATTTTTTTCCCGCACTTTTAATTGAGTAGAAATAATTTTTCATGTGGATCAAGTTAAAGATTGAAATAACGCCGGGGGTGCCTGTCACCGGTCCCGGGTTCTCCGTAGAATTATGGACTTTCCTGAATGTAAATTTAGGATGATTATTAACGTTTTGAAATATTTATCCCTGTTTATTCGAAATATCAAACTTTATACCATATTCATTATCAAATTTTTATTCTATTATTGTTTTCTTCGGTCAATTGTTCAAACGTTAAAAAAGGAATGAGCCAAACTGAATTAAAAACCAAAAAACTGTATTTCGAGAACCTTGACGGATTAAGGTTTTTTTGCTTCCTGCTGGTTTTCTTCTACCATAGCTTCACTACTGAATTTCCTCATATTGCTGATTCTGCAGTGCATCATACTGTTAAGAAGGATATTTTCGGCAATGGTTTCCTGGGTGTAAATTTCTTTTTCGTACTTAGCGGATTTCTGATCACCTACCTTTTGATCGAGGAAAAAAAACTTCGGGGAAAGATCAATATTCCCAACTTCTGGCTTCGCCGGATACTCCGCATCTGGCCCTTGTATTTCGCCTGCGTTTTTATAGGCTTTGTGGTTTTTCCCTTAGCCAAAAGCCTTGCGGGCGGGTCGCCTTCTGAATCCGCCAACGTATGGTACTACCTCGCCTTCATCAATAATTTTGATTACATAAGAACCGGTTTGCCCGATGCCCCGGGCCTCGGTGTGCTTTGGAGCATTGCCATTGAAGAACAGTTTTATCTCATTTGGCCGGTAATCCTGGCCTTTCTGCCGATACGCGGGTACTGGATCGCGTTTGCGACCATTATTACAGGCAGCTTGGTTTTCAGGGCATTCAACGATGTGCCCATTCTACACGAGATGCATACGCTTTCCTGCATTGGCGACATGGCCACAGGAGCCTTTGGCGCATGGCTTTATATTGAACGAAGATCTTTTGCAAGATTTGTAGAAGAAATGCCGCGCGCGCTAATCATCATAATTTATTTACTGCTGGCAGCCATATTCCTGTTTCGCGACGAATACCTTCTGCAAACCCATACCATCCGGATCTTTGAACGTTTATTTACCGCCATCACCATCCTTTTTGTGATACTTGAACAATGCTTTTCGAAAAATTCCTTTTACAAAATGGCATCTCTCAGGTCGATCACAAAGCTTGGTATTTACACCTACGGCCTGTACTGCCTGCATTTCATATTTATTTCCGCTGTGCAGGGCGTTACTAAAAAGCTCGGACTCAACACTGAAGTATGGCAGGTACTTTTCCTCGAAACCACCATCAGCCTGGCGATTACCATAATAGTCGCCAAGATCAGTTTCAAATATTTCGAAAGCCCCTTCCTCAAAATGAAGGACCGGTTTGGTTATATTTTGAAAAAGTAAATCACGAATCAAATAAAGCTGGTAATTCATTACGCGCGGGTGTTGTTAGATGGTTTACTTGTTTGATGGTTAGGTGGTTTTTCAGTTTCATTTTTGAGTGTGGTCATTTAGCCTGATCATTGGTATCGGTAGACACTGGCACACACCCCGCAATTTTTTGAAAATTCACGTCGAAGACATTTTGGGCGTTCCCCCCGAGCCCGCAATTGCGGCCCGGGGGTCGGGCTTTTGGCCCTACGCGGTAGGGCTGCCAATCCCTAACGCACAGTCACAAAGCCTTGCACGAAGTGCAGGATATTTATAATTGGCCGCATGGAAAGCTTGCTTTTCAGTGCGGACGAATAAATATCCGCCCGCCGAAGGCGGAAAGGCTTTGGGTAAGAACGCAGCTCCAACGGGATCATTGAAAATAATCCCTAACGCACAGATATAGAGCCTTTGGATGAAGTGCAGGATATTTATAATTGGCTCCGTGAAAAACTTGCTTTTTAAAACCGGCAAATAAATATCCGCTCGGAAAGGTTTTGGATAAGGTTGCAAGCTCGGGATCCTCATCCGAATGTAAATGTTTGTCATTCGCCTTACCTCATCATTTTTCGCGAACTTTATTTCGTGGGGATAGGGGTTGACTCAACCCGGGGAGAATGAATCTCCATCTGTGGTTCGGCCTCACGAACCACCTTGTTATAGTGTTTATGGTTTAATTACGGGATGACCAACGAAACCAACTGATGTTATTGCTCCCACATCCGAATGTAAATGCTTATCATTCGCCTTACCTCGCCGTTTTTCGCGAACTTTAGCTCGTGGGGATAGGGGTTGACGTACCACGGGGAAATGTGGTGGTATAGTTTGATGGTTGAATGGTTTAATTGTTAGATGGATCAGTGGAACAAGACTTACTTTATCCCCTGCAAACGAATGTAAATGCTTATCATTCGCCTTACCTCGCCCTTTTTCGCGAACTTTAACTCGTGGGGATAGGGGTTGACGTACCCCGGGGTGGGCGAAGTTTTTTTGAACACCCGTCTGTGGTTCGTGTCTCATGTGAATCTCCGTCTGTGGTTCGTGCCCCACGAACCATTCTTGAATTTCCTCTCCCACTCACCTTCCACGCACTAACCCTACCGACCTATAATTCGACCCCGGAAAATACACCCGGTACAGGCCCGACGCAAACCTCGTTACATCAATGCGCTCATTCCTTCGGAAACCGGCGTCGGCATACATCTTCTGCCAAACAACTTTACCCGCGGCATCGCAAATCACCACGGATGCATTGAAGCCGGGAGGCAGAACAAGATTAGCAAAAGTTGAACTCACGGTTGGAAACAAATAAGGTTGCGCCCCACCCTGCGCCAAATGTTTAACCGACACAACAGGCGAATAATGAATATTTCCTTCCGCATCGCGACCTTCAACCCGGTAAAGATTGATTCCCGGCCGCGCGCCCTCATCGGCATAAAGCATTTGCTCATCAGCAAAAGATTGAGGAGGAAAAGTATGTATGGTTTGAAACATTCCCGATCCATCGCTCCGCTCCAAACGGTAAGGCATAAACGAAGTAAGTACACCCGGATTCCACCTTATCATTACATGATCGCCACGGTCTGTAGCGTAAAGTTTTCCATTGCTGAGGGCAACCGGCCCGAAGAAGATATCCCTTTCTATAACCCTATTTTTTAGCACCGTATGCACCGATGGCGTGAGATGAACTCCGTCACCCAGATTGTACTCAGGCCGCAGGAACAGGGATGGCTCCTGTACAATATCAGTCCAGAAATCAATGGCAAATACACCAAACCGCTCTATTATAGAATCGCGTACCTCCCGCAGTTTCTGCCTCTCTACCAATTGTACAAAATCATTTCGGGGTTGGGTAGTGGTGATGTAACATCTTATATTTCTTGCATTGGCGTAATCCTTCATAGTTTGAAGGCAGAACAGGATCTCCGCAATAGAGAGTACAGTGTAATTGTTAGACGGAAAATTAATGATGATCACTTCGGGCGCCGGCACGAAGTTCACCGCCTTGGTGATATTGAAATTAGGATTGGGATTATTACGGCCCGGCGGCGGTACGTAGCCCGTAGGCATGCCAATGTAACAATCAATTCCGGGAGTGCCGATATTATATAACGTGTCAATTACTCCCGTGGCTTTAAAATGTTCCTTTACTTTAAACGCCCACGCACTGTCTCTTGGAATTGAGGTGCCGGGAAAGTAGCCGTAGGCTGAAGAAGAACCCATTACGCAGATTCTTTTTAACTGCGCAACTCCCGGTAAAGGGTAAACGAAAAACAGGATCACCAGTAATTGAATCAGCGTTTTCATATGCTGAGATTTTTCTGATTCGGTAAGCTGCCTGACAACATTAATTTACTATGCTTTTTTCAGAATTAAAAGCAATTCGACTGAAAACTGAGTTATGCCGTTATTTATTTATTTTAGCGTTCAAGTACCAAACTAACTCAGCATGACGACCACACGGCCGAGCAATGCCATGATCCTTGATTTTTTAAAGAAGAGCTATCCCGGAACCGGATTTGTTGACAGCCTGAAGATCAAGTATCGGCCCCTCATCTGCCCGTTCGGGGATATTATTTCCCTGGCAAAACCGGGCGAAAAGATCGGTGATGTAGGCTGCGGCTCCGGGCAGTTTCTTTTATTGATGTCGCACTTTTCGGAGCCCTCACAGGTATATGGAATAGAGATTTCGGAAAAGCTGATCAATAATGCTAACCAGCTTTTTGCAAAACAGCCTTTTAGAAACTTTGCATTTTCCACTTACGATGGGGTTCACTTTCCGCCGGGACTGCGGGATATGGATATCCTTTACCTGATCGATGTGCTGCATCATGTGCCAAAACCTAATCAGAAAAAATTCATTGAAGACCTTGCATCCACAATGAAGCCCGGCGCCCGGCTTGTGCTCAAAGATATCGATGGAGGCAGTGCACTTGTTATGTTCAACAAGATGCACGACATGGTGTTCGCGGGTGAAATAGGAAATGAAATAAGCTTTTCAAAAGCGAAAGAATGGTTGAAAGGCGCCGGCCTCAATATTATCTCGGAAAACAAAAAGAGGATGTATGTCTATCCCCATTACACAATCGTTGCAGAGAAAAAGTAAACCTGCTACCTGGTTCATCTGTTTTTGCCTGGCACTATTGTCAGTGTATCCGGTATACCGGAATTTCTATTATAGCAATGGCATCAAAACATATGAACGCCACCAGGCTGTGTTGGAAAAACGCTCAGAATTTTACAACCCGTGGCAATACCGCGTACTTGCTCCCGCCATAGTGGAAGGAATGCTATGGATATACAATAACACGATTGACAGGATCTACCCGATCGAAGAAAAACTCAATTTCTCTATCGCCAATACTTCCGGTACAAACGCTGAAACCGATGAATTTGTTCGACTGATGCAAACGCCCGGGGCGATGAAGTACATGATCGTTTTCATCTTCTTTCGCTTCATCGAACATTTCCTGATCTTCTACCTTGCCTGGCGACTCTGGAACTATTTCACCGGTAACAATTATCTGGTCTTTTTTGGAATCTGCTTCCTGGCCCTCTCCATGGGTAACGCAGTCACCGCGGCAGATCTTTCCTTCAACACATATCTTGATAACATCTTCTATCTCCTGACAGCCTTATTGATTTTGGGCAAATGGAAAAGTGGCTGGCTTATTCCAATAATAATTCTCGCCGCTTTCAACAGGGAAACGAGCATCCTGATCCCTGCCCTGTATTTTATTTCCCATGCGGATCTTTCAAGATTCAGCTTCGGACGCTATAATTTCAAAGACATAAAACTTCCCGGCAAAAATGTTTGGATAATAACAGTAGTGTTGTATGTGCTCTTTTTCATTATTTTCTTTGCGTTGCGAAACTATTTTGGCTACCAGCCGCAACAGGTATGGAAAGCGCCTGCGGGTTGGCCGATGTTGAAACTGAATCTTGTAAGCGCCGTGGGTTTCAAAGGTTATATGGAATTGATCGGAACACTTGCAGTTATTCCATTGATAATTCTTTACCGGTTCTACAGTTTCCCCTACCTTCTTCGTAAATGGTTCCTGTTTCTGGTGCCCGCATGGTTTGCCGTGCATTATGTTTCCGTTGTAGTTTACCAGGGAAGGCTTTTCCTTGTTCCCATGATCATTGTAATGATGCCGATGATGCTTTGGCTTATCGATAATACCGTTCACGCAAAAAGATCTCATTCATCCTTACTTACAAACAAAGCATGAAAGAATATATCAAACTGATAAGGCCGAAAGACTGGGCGAAGAACCTTTTCCTGCTGATACCGGTATTCTTCGCGGGAGAGATCTTCAATAACCAAACCATCATAAACATAATTGGCGGCTTCTTTTGTTTCAGCCTTGTTGCAAGCAGTATTTACATCATCAACGATTACCGCGACATTGAAGATGATCGCATGCATCCGGAAAAAAGAACACGCCCTTTAGCCGCAGGTACGGTATCAAAGGGTGCTGCAATAGCTATTTGCGCGATCTTTCTGATCACCGGCTTCACCCTGGCCTGGTTCATTCGTGATAAATTCCTTTTTGTGCTGGGTATTTATTTCGTGTTGAACCTGGGGTATTCATTCGGACTGAAAAACATTTCTATACTGGATATTATCATCATCGCCATTGGCTTTGTACTTCGGGTAAAGGCAGGAGCTGTTATTGCATACATCGGCCTTAGCGAATGGCTTACCATCATGGTATTTCTTCTGGCCTTGTTTATGGCGATCGCAAAACGCAGAGATGATGTACTTATTAAGCAGGTATCGGGAACGGATATGCGAAAAGCCGTGAAGGGATATAACCTTGATTTTATAAATGCGGCGATCTCGCTTATATGTGCAGTAACGATTGTTTCCTATTTCATGTATACAATGTCGCCTGAGGTGGTTCAACGCCTCGGTACGCATAGACTGTATTACACCTGCCTCTTTGTACTCGCAGGCATTTTCCGGTACCTGCAGCTGATCTTCGTGAATCAAAACTCCCAATCGCCTACGAAGATCCTTTATAAGGACCGCTTCATTCAGCTAACCATTATATTGTGGGTGATCAGTTTCTACCTTATACTTTACGTAAAAGACTTTACCATCTTTGAATAAAACACCATCAAGCCCTCTGGAAAATTAAACTATCTAACCATCAAACCAATCAACCATCAAACCAGTTGAAACCTTCCATAGCCTTTTTTGACTTCGACGGCACTATCACGCGAAAAGACACTATGCTGGAATTCGTGCGTTTTGTTTTTGGAAGTAAGCGTCTGTACGCCGGAATGGTTAAAATATCTCCATGGCTTATCGCACTAAAAGCGGGCCTATACCCTGCTCATAAAGCCAAGGAAAAATTGCTTTCAATTTTTTTTAGGGGAATGAGTGAAGAAATTTTTAATAAACATGCAGCAAATTTTTCTGCAGAAGCATTACCCGGCTTACTCCGGCCAGGCGCTATGCGTGAACTTGCCATGCATAAACAAAAAGGAACCAAAGTGGTTGTTGTAAGCGCCAGTGCAGAAAACTGGGTAAAATATTTTTGTAATGAACAGCAGATCACTTGTATCGCCACAAAACTGGAAATTGATTCACGCGGAAACCTTACAGGTAAACTTTCAGGTGCAAACTGCAATGCCATGGAAAAAGTAAACCGGATCAAATGCGAATTTGACCCGGCCGACTTTGAAAATATTTACGCTTATGGCGACAGTAAAGGAGATAAAGACATGTTGTCCATCGCCACACACCCTCACTATCGTTTCTTTACTGACTGATCATCGCTTCAACAATGGGATTGACACTGTTGGATATCCTTCGCTCACAATCTTAAATGTATACCATCCAGGAGTAAGGTGTGATACATCCATTTGATTTATGTTTACAAACTGGTGGATCGTGATCATTTTTTCAGCCATAGGCCGTCCAAACATATCAACTACCTGCAGTTTAGCCCTTCTGCCATGATGATAGGTGCGAATATGAACCGACAGCCTTGGACCAACCGGGTTAGGGAAAATCCTGATAAAATCTTCCGGAAGATCCGTGGTAAGCTGCGTATTGTTCACGTACAACTTCATCGTGTCCGTACCTATTTTGTCCTCATTATCCCAGGCTTGCAGTACCACGGTGTACATACCTTGCTGCAACCTGCCAAGAACCAGGTTTGTACGGAACTCTCCGTTCATCGAGGGTGTATTTGGACCGCCAATAATTTTCCACCTGTAAGAGATCACATCTCCATCGTGATCGATTGCACTGCCATGCAATTCAACCGATGTGATCGGAAGAAGAACAGTGAGGTCAGGCCCTGCGTTAACCACCGGAGCCATGTTGCCCGTTGCTTCAATCACGCTCACTATTACCGTATCGCGATCTGTAGCTCCGTCATTATCTGTTACCACTAACTGGAAGGCATACTCGCCGGCAACCAGCCCGGTGATCTGTGTTGAAGGAGATAAAGGATTGGTGATAAAGCCTCCTGCCGGGCCGGTGATCTTGATCCAGTTATAGGTTAGTACAACACCGTCGGCATCAGTGGCGCTGCCGGAAAGATTAGCTGTTGATACAGGAATATAAACCTCCATATCAGATCCCGCATTTGCAACCGGCGGAATATTCGTGTTTCTAACCACGGTCACCTGTACCTCGTCACTTGCCGTTGCACCGCTATTATCTCTGACAGTTAACCGGAATGTATAAACTCCTTCTGCTAATCCCAGCACATTCGTTGTTGATGAAGACGCATTGGAGATAAACGCAGCCGGTCCGCTTACTTTTATCCATGCGTAGCTCGCTATTGTTCCATCCGCATCAATTGCAGAACCATTAAGCGTTACCTGGTTTACGGGAAGCGTAATGGTTTGGTCTGCGCCGGCATTTACCATGGGCGCTACGTTCGGTGCCGGAAGAACAGTAACATTCACCACATCCGTGGCAGTTGCACCGTTGTTATCCGTCACAGTTAGCTGGAAGGTATAATTCCCCTGGACCAAACCGGACACAGTGGAAGAAGCAGTGTTTGCACTTACAATATTCGCAGCTCCGCCCGAAATTTTCACCCAGTTGTAGGAAGCAATCGCACCGTCAACATCATTACCCGAACCATTTAGTATGATACTGTTTGTAGGAAGAGTGATGGTAATATCATTCCCTGCATTTGCAGTCGGTGCTACATTCGGTGCGGCAAGTACGGTCACATTCACCACATCTGTGGCAGTTGCACCGCTGTTATCCGTTACCGTTAGTTGGAAAGAATAACTTCCCTGAACCAAACCGGACACATTGGAGGAAGCAGTGTTTGCACTTACAATATTCGCAGCTCCGCCCGAAATTTTCACCCAGTTGTATGAAGCAATCGTTCCGTCAACATCATTACCTGAACCGTTAAGTATGATACTGTTGGTGGGAAGGGTGATGGTTATATCATTCCCTGCATTTGCGGTCGGCACTACATTTGGTGCGGCAAGCACGGTCACATTTACCACATCTGTAGCAGTTGCGCCGCTGTTATCCGTTACCGTTAGTTGGAAGGAATAACTTCCCTGAACCAAACCGGTCACATTTGAAGATGCGGAGTTTGCACTTACAATGTTCGCAGCTCCACCTGAAGTTTTCACCCAGTTGTATGAAGCGATCGTTCCATCAGCATCATTACCGGTACCGTTGAGTGTAACGTTATTCATAGGAAGAGTGATGGTAATATCATTGCCCGCATTGGCAGTAGGTGGCACGTTCGGTGCCGGAAGAACGGTTACATCCACCTCGTCTGTGGCGGTTGCTCCGCTATTATCCGTTACCGTTAGTTGGAAGGTATAACTTCCCTGAGCCAAACCGGTCACATTTGAAGATGCGGTATTTGCACTTACAATGTTCGCAGCTCCCCCTGAAATTTTCACCCAGTTGTAAGAACTTATCGTTCCGTCTGCATCATTTCCCGAACCATTTAGAGTAACACTGTTCGTGGGAAGAGTAACCGTGATACTATTTCCTGCATTAGCAGTAGGTGGTACGTTGGCGGCAGGATGAACATTTATCTGCACCGTGTCTTTCACTACTGCGTTATCATTGTCTCGAACCGCAATTTCAAAGCGGTATGTACCCTGAACAAGATTTGTTACCGTAGTAGTTGCTGCGAGGGTATTAGCAATAATTGCAGTTGAACCGGAGATCTTCCTCCATGTGTAGGAATTTATCGTACCATCAGGATCCGATGCAGTAGCAGAAAGCACCACTGAATTTGTTGGAAGCACGATCGTTTGATCATTACCTGCATCTACAAAAGGCAACTGATTGGGCTCGGGCATTACGCTAACAAATACTGTATCCCTTCCCACTGCGCCATCGTTGTCTGTAACCCTTAATTCAAATTGGTACAACCCTGCCAGCATTCCGGTCACATTTGTATTGCGTGAGGCCACGTTAGCTATGGTAGCAAAGGGACCGGAAAGCTTGGTCCAGCGCCATGAAGCAATGGTTCCATCAACGTCTGTTGCAGAGCCGTTGAGTTGTGTATTGTTCACAGGGAGAGTAATGGTATGATCGATTCCAGCATTGGCAATGGGAGCCTGATTAGGCGCTTCGAGCACAGTAACCTGTACCACATCTGATGCCCCGGCTCCGTCATCATCAACTGCAGTTAACTGGAAGGTATACACACCCTGCTCCAGATCATTCACCTGGCATGAGGCTGAGTTTGCACTCTGAAGACTTGCGTTTCCTCCCGTAAGCTTTTGCCAGTTATAGGAAACAATGTTTCCGTCAGCATCTGTTCCGGAGCCTGAAAGTTGAACACTATTCACCGGCAAAGTGATGGTGATGTCTGTGCCTGCATTAGCCGAGGGGGCCTGATTAGGCACGGGCAATACTGTTACACTAACCACATCTACTGCAGTTGCGCCGCTGTTATCGGTAACGCGTAAACGAAAGCTATAAGTTCCTTCCACAAGGTTGGTAACGGTGGCAGTAGACGAAAATGCATTCGATAAGGTTGCACTTGGCCCGGATATTTTCTGCCACAAATACGCAGCGATGGTTCCGTCAATATCTGATCCGGATCCGTTAAGCTGAACCGAGTTAGCAGGTAAGGTAATTGTAATGTCGTTCCCCGCAAAAGCTACCGGAGCCTGGTTTGGTGCGGGGTTAACCGTGATCTGCATAGTATCTTTAGCAGAAGCGCCAAGATCATCGGTTACCGTCAGTTCAAATTTATAGGTATCCTGCGCAAGGCCTGTAACCGCGGTTACGCCGGATGTTGGATTCTGAATGTTTGCTGATGACCCTGCCACCTTTCTCCACTGCAGCGCAACGATGTTACCATCCGGATCAACTCCGTCGCCGTTAAGCGTAACCGTGTTATTCGGCAAAGTAACTACCTGGTTTGAACCCGCAACTGCAATAGGTGGTTCATTTTGCATTGAATTTACCAGAACCAGAATTGTATCGCGGCCTACTGCGCCGTCATCATCTGTAGCGGAAAGTATAAAGGTGTACAAGCCCGGCTCAAGGCCTACAGCCATTGTGCTTACTTCGGCAGGGGCCTCAATACTTCCAGAGCCATTGCTGATCATCGTCCACAATGTCGATATTACCGAACCATCGTTATCAACGGCATTTCCTTCGAGGGCAACTTCGTTTACCGGAAGCGTTATCTGGATATCACTTCCCACGCTTACCACCGGAGGCTGATTAGGTGCCGGCAATACGGTAACGTTTACCGTATCTCTGCCGATAGATCCGTCATCATCCCTTACTTCTAACTGGAATGCATAAACGCCCACTGAAAGTGCTGTTACATTGGTGTTATAGCTTCCGGGACTGGAAAGATTTCCTCCCGAAGGCCCCGATAGTTTAGTCCATTGAATTGAATTAATAGTTCCGTCGCCATCTGAGCCTGATCCGCTCAAAGATACAGATGAAGTTGGCAGTGTTACTGTACGGTCGTTGCCTGCATTGGCCACAGGTGCTACGTTTGCGGGAGTGCCGCTTCCAACTACAACGGTAACGGTGCTGGAATGGCTTGCGCCAAAATTGTTCACCACTGTCAATCTGAAAACATAAGTTCCGCTTGTTAGCCCTGTCACCTGCGTATTAACGGCATTAGGCGATACAATAGTGGCTGCAGGTCCACTCACTTTACTCCACGTATATGAAGTGAAATGGCCTTCCTGTTGTGAAGATCCGCTACCGTATAAGGTGGTTGAACTTGCGCTGATGTATTGATTTACCCCGGCATGAGAAAGAGGAGGTTGCTGGCCGGTCGGATTAAATGGAGTGATGGACCATACCTGCGTAAGTGGAGTTACCAAGGTTGGCGCAGGCACATTCAATCCCTCAGGATAAATAGCGTAATCATTAATGCTAAGCGTCTTTCCGTTGCCAAGGCTCATTGCCTTATTCCTTCCCCAGCTATACCAATTATCTCCCATGTCTTGCACATAGAGGTAGAAGGTGATCGTGTTACTTGTCTGAATATTTTTGAATTTACCCGGAATTTGCGTTGGAGGGGTCATCAATTGGCCGTTACTCCAATCCCACTGCCATGGTGTTCTTGCCGTTCTCCATGGATTATACTGAATACCGTTTCCGATGTTTCCCTGTGGATTAGAACCCGAGGCAAACATGTTGTCATTCGCGTCGATAATATGAAGCGTATTGTAGTTGCCCACAATTTCTTTCAATGGGAAAACAGCGCCCGCAGCCTGCCATGCGGCTTTGATAGATTGAATGCCTGATTGCTGCCATGTGGGGCGACCGCCTGCATAGGAAGGATCGAAACCCCATGCGTAAAGATCATTTGATGTTTTCACTACAAAGCTCATCGGGCCGACCATGGTGATGTCTTCCGCGATATTGCCGGGGAAGGTTACCTGGAAAGGTGTTTGATGAGTGCGGTCCCATTGCCAAACAGTACCGTCTGATGCAAGTCCCCATAAAAAGGTCAATCCGCCAAACATGGTGGCAGATGCGGGAACAAGTTTAACCATCGTTTTACCGGGAGGCTGTTGAAGTTGCTTTGGCACGTTAGAGTTAGCGCCGCCGTTCATGTTAAGCACGTCGCCGATACCCCAATACCATACATTTCCATTACGAATGGTGAGGTAGCATTGGTATAAGCCGTAAACTTTTGTATTGCCTGTGAAGGGTTGCCCCAGGTTATCGGTGGGCACGAGCGTTGCATAAGCGTTCACACTTCCTGATACACCTACAACATACACGTTACCAGATGCCGTTAGTGCCACATTGGTATATTGTGCGCCATCCACATCGATAACATTTGAAAGACCAAAATCGTGGATTGCCGGAACGGAGGTTCCCCATTTCGCTGCCATCAACCTTCCGGTGTTGGTACGGTATGAGGTAAAATACTCACCTGCGCCGACCTGAACGATCTGCTGTGAAAAGGCAGGTAAAATTTGGATGAAAACAATTAAGAAAAGCACGGATAGCCGTAGGCCACAGTAGCGGTTTTTCATGTTATTGGTTTTTCATTGTTCGGAGCAACCGTGTTTCGGCAAACTGCTTTCGCAGAGCGTCAACCGTAATGCAACGTGTTTTAGATATTGGCTCCATTCCCTACTTCACACCCTGTGAACGGTAAAAAATGGCTTGATATGGGCTATAACGCAGGGATGGACCGAATTAGTGTGCAGGCAGGAGGATTTTTTTTAATTCGTATGTGCAGGAAAACTGTGTGATCGTAAACGAAATGGTGTATTTCGGTTGATGCTTTGACCGCAGGCGGGCTTGAAGGTTTAACCGCCAATTGTTAAAGCGCTTAAAGGATACTTAAAGGATATCCCAAGGATCGGTATAGGATAGAAGGATCATCCTCTCACATAAGAAAGATTGATTTGCAAGGACTTAACTCCGAGATACGGCAGGAAATTTTTTTTATTACTTCATCGCTTTAACATTCCGGGATACCAAAAAATAACAAGTTGTTAGGTTAAAGCAGAACTCAGCCAAGGCAAAAGGAGGCAAAAAGGCGGAAAAAGTAAAAAGTCAAAATTAAAATCGCCGACCGTAGATCGCCCGCCTGAGTGAATCGGTCGGGCATGTGAATAGTAGTTCTAAAGTTTATAACTCACCAATATTGTGTCAGTAGCCTGCACATTTCGGCTATTCGTAACCGTTAGTTCGAAGATCGACGTTCCCGGTTTTAGTCCGGAAATACTGGTGTTCATTTTATGAGGGTGATTGATAAATGTCGGCTCACCGCTGATCTGCTTCCATTCATAGGAAATGATCTTTCCCCCATCCTGCGATGAGAGCGAACCATTCAACTGAGTTGAAGAGGTGTTAATGTACTGATTAATGCCTGCATTAGCTATTGGCTCGGGGATTGAATCTTTATCAAAACGAACCGTTTTCCATTTTATCAAAAGCGGAGAAACTTTTGCCGGCGCGGGAACATTGAGGGCATTTGGATAGGTGGATTCATCCTTCACACTTAATGTTAAACCGTTACCCAAACAACGTGCTTTGTTTCTTCCCCAGCTATACCAGTTGTCTCCCATATCCTGCACGAAAAAATAAAACGTAATGGTGTTGCCGGTACGAAGGTTTTTAAACTTGCCGGGAATTTGCACCGGCTTGGTGAGCATTTGTCGGTGTTGCCAGTTCCATGCAAAGGGCGAACCGGGATACGCCGCCCAGTTCGGGTATTGCTTACCGTTACCTATCTCTCCCATCACATTCTCACCTGCCCCAAACATGTTGTTGTTTGCGTCAATGATGTGAAGCGTGTTGTAATTGCCAACAATTTCCTTCGAAGGGAATTTGCATCCGGCTTGCAGCCAAAGCTTTTTTATTGAAACGGGAGTCGTTCCAAGATCCGCCGCTCCCAGGTAGGAACCCAGGTATCCCCAGGCAAGCAGGTCGTTTGCCGTTTCCACCACATAACAAGCGGCACCTACTCCGGCAATGTCGCGCGCAGGTTGAGCAATTGGTGCTTTAACGGGAATTGATTTCCCTTTTTTATAGATCCAAACTGAGCCGTCAGTTGCCAATGCAAGCAGGGAATGTTCTCCGGAGGTCATGGGTACGATCTTCTTAATGAGTTTTCCTTTTGGACTTTGTAATTTTCGCGGCGCGGGAATATCAACTCCCTTGTTCATCATCAGCAGGTCCTGACCCCACATCCATAACTCTCCTTTCTTAATAGTAAGATATCCCTGGTACCAGCCATACACTTTTTCATTGCCTTCAAAAGCGTTTCCGGACTCATCTTCTTTTACAGGTTTTGCATAAAGCACTCCGTTCTTATGTATGCCGGTGATGTAAACGCGGCCCGCGGTGTCAAGCGCGATGTTCGTGTACTGTGCGCCATCCACATCTATAACTCCATTAACTGGCACTTTACTTATCGCATAACGGTTACCGGTAAACGCAGTAGCAAACAGTTTTTGATCTGAGGTGAGGTATGTGGTGAAATATTCACCGGTGCCAACGGAGATGATCTCTTTTTCCTGGGCATGCAACGAAACGCTTAAGAGGAGGGCGATTATACTTATGAATATATTAGGTCTCAAAGTCAAAAGTCAAATTTAAAAAATCAAAAGCACGTTATTCTTTTTTCACACAAAGAAACCAAGAAGGCAAAGACGCAATTGATGTACGATTTACGAATTACGATTTACGATGTACGATTAGTCTTACACATCGGCACATTTGCAAATTTGCACATCACCGCCCCCGATAGCCGTCGGGGCAAATTAGATCTCTCCTTTCTTCATTTCCTCCACCGCATACGCCGCGGCCCTTGCCGTTAATGCCATGTAAGTTAGGGATGGGTTCTGGCAACCACCGGAGGGCATACAACTCCCGTCTGTAATGAAAACATTCTTTGCCGCATGAACCTGGTTGAAGGCGTTTAATACCGATGTTTTCGGATCGCGGCCCATCGTTGCGGTTCCCATTTCGTGAACAGTCGTACCGCCCGTGAAGTTGTAATCAAATGTGTCAATATTTTTGAACCCTGCCTTTTCCAACATGTCCGCGCCTTGTTCACGCGCATGCCTACGCATAGCTTCTTCATTTTCACCAAAGGCGAAATTGATCTTCACCAGCGGTAAGCCCCATTGGTCCTTTTCACTATGGTCAAGCGTTACACGGTTCTTTTTATCAGGCAGGCATTCTCCCCATGCCGCCATCCAGATGCTCCATGGACCGGGAGTGGTCAACCGCTCTTTAAACGACTTCCCAAAATCTCCACCAACATGCACCATATCTGCCCATTCCTTTCTTTCCCCATCACCCTGGAATGCATAGCCTCGAATGAAACCTGATTCTTTGCTGTTATCATCCAAATTCTGAAATCGGGGAATGTATAATCCCGCAGGTTTTCGTCCCGAATAATATTTATCCGCAAAACCTGTATGCTCACCCGATGCACCTGCACCGGAATGATGATCCATCAATTGCTTTCCTACCATGCCGCTGTCGTTGCCAAATCCATCAGGAAAGCGTTTCGATTTCGACTGAAGAAGAATTGATGCGGTTGCAATGGTAGAAGCGTTCAGAAAAATAATTCTCGCGAAGTAATCGGTTGTTTTTTTCGTCACTTCATCAATGATGCGGACACCTGTTGCGCGCTGAGCCGTTTCATCATAAATGATCTCGTACACAATTGAGTGTGGACGAAGTGTAAGGTTACCGGTTTCCATTGCCGCGGGAATCGTTGCAGAATTACTGCTGAAATATCCTCCAAAAGGGCAACCGCGTTCACAAAGGTTCCGATACATGCATGGCCCCCTGCCTTTCCAGCCCTTACTGAGATTCGCCACTCTTGAAGGCGTAACAAGCCTACCCGGAAAATGCTTCGGCACTTCTTCAGAAAAGTGCTCTTCGATACAATTGAAAGGCATGTGAGGAATGAACTTACTGTCCGGTAAATGCGGGAGCCCCTCTGCCCTTCCGCTGATGCCGACAAAATCTTCGACATAATCATACCATGGAGCAATGTCTTTATAACGTATCGGCCAGTCCACACCATGACTGTCTTTCAGGTTAGCATTAAAGTCAAGATCGCTGAGTCTGTATGTTTGCCTTCCCCACGTTAAAGACCTCCCTCCCACCTGGTAACCGCGTATCCAGTTGAATGGCTTATCCTGCACATAAGGATGATCTTTATCGCGAACAAAAAAGTGTTTGCTTGCTTCGGTGTACACCAAACTTTGCACAGGATCATTCTCACGGTCACCTGCTGTGGTAAGTAGCCGATTAGGAAACTCCCAGGGCTTTAAATTAGCGGTGGGATAATCTTTTACATGCACTACATCGCGGCCACGATCCAACAGCAATGTTTTCAATCCCTTCCGCGTGAGTTCCATTGCTGCCCACCCACCGCTGATACCGCTGCCAACAACAATAGCATCGAAGGTATTAGCCTCCTTTCCGTTGCCGATGATTTGAGTTGTGCCTTGTTGACCCACGCTTTCTATTTTGTTGCCCAGCTACGCTGGCCTTTTGTTAGGCGGATACAAGCCGAGTACTGAGCGGGAATGTGATCGTATGCCATTCCACGCGTAGCTCCGGCTTCAGATGTACAATATGCGATTGAAGAATATTCTTTAAGCAGGTAAAAGAACGGTCGCCCCGTAAGCCTGTTCTCAATTTTGCCGAGCACGCCGGAAAAAGTTTCACTCTCTTCACTAACTCTTACCATTACACGAAGTTTCTCTTCTTTATTAAGCAGGTTGATATCTTTTCCAAATTCGTTTATGCAGTACCGTTGTATGCCTTTTAAACCTTCAATAAAATTATTTTGATCTACACGGCGCGCTGTGTGTGAAACAAGATGCAGAATAACGGGGCCAACGCCTGCCGATTTTGCCCCGGGCGTATCGGTTTCAGGAATTAAAATATCAGCCAACTCTTCCACCATTGTTAAATGATCTTTTAGAAAAGACCAGTCCGGCGTTTTGTGCAAATGAAATGCCCTGAAGCCGGTGTATGTAGCCGCGGCTCCGGCGCCAAGAAGGAAGAGGGAAAGAATTGCTTTTCTCCGTTTCATATTTATCAGGGGATCTGCAGGGCCTCGGCAACCGGCACTCCGATAAGTTCCTCCAGTTGAATGATGGCAATGTTCAGATCGCGTTCGCGCGTGACAAGCTTTGATTTTTCTGTGAGGTAGATCTGGTGTGTCTTATTCATATCCTCGAGTGTCATATCACCTTCCGAATAGGCCCTTTGCGCCGCTTCGTAAGCAGAGAAATCGTACTCCATGTAACTCTTCTGCAAAATAACTACCTCGCGTTTCTCTTTATAATTTTCATAACGCATCAGCACTTCTGATTTAAGAAAGGTCTGCTTGTCTTTCTTCAATTCATTATTGATAACGATGTTTTCCCTTGCCACCTTCTTTTCACGTTTCGTTCTTGAGAAAATGTCAAGCGGTACACTCGCACCCACGTTATACTTTGGGAAGAAACTGGCTGCGGCGGAGTTTTGCACCACGAATTCATTAATATTTGCACCCACCACCACTGAGTTGAGCCAGGCAAGCTTAGCGCTTTTCAAATTCGCTTCCGAAATTCGGATGTTTGCGTCGGCTATGTTGATGTTGGGATTGCTCATAGCCAGCTTTACCAGTTTTATCTTAATCAGCGAATCCTGGTTGAGTGTTGAATAATCGATCACCGGTCCCTTCTCGCGGGCCTTCCTCTCCTGCTGCTGCACCTGGTATTTTTTCCTGATTGAATCGGGCACCTGCTGAATTCTTTGCGCGGCTAATTCAGCAAAGGGCAACAGCATCGCTAAGAAAAGAATTGCCAGTGGTTTTCGGGTATTCATATAATGAGGTATAACCTTTAATCGTTTTGCAAAGATGCGGAAGCGGTTTCACTTACAGCTACGCCCGCATCAAATTCCATCAGCCGCTTCATTAAAGATAATGCAGAAAAAAAGAATATCGCACCCGGAATTTGCCCGATGGTTTCCTGCGAATACTGGGTGACAATGATCGGGAACAATGTGGCGAGTAAGGCCGCTATGAAAATTTTACATTCCCGGCTTTTCATTCGAAAATAATAATAGATGCCCTGCCACAAAATAGCGAGGTTGAAAAATATCCATATTATCAGCCCGATCCAGCCCGACTCAAGTCCGATTCGCAACAGGCCGCTATCAGTTGGAAAGTCTGCCAAAGGATGTTCAGGATAATAATGCGCGCCTAATAAACCGGTGGTGCCGATGCCTCCGCCGAGCGGGTGGGCATGCAAATAAGGTTGAATGTAATGCCTGTTCCTTTCCCGCAAATTCATTGATTCATCTTTCGAATCAAAGGTGGTGCGCATCCTGTTAAGCGTGGGGCTACTGTAAATAGGCGCGAAAAACAGGAAGAGCCCGATCATCGTCATGCAAAAAAGTGTGATGACCGTGGTTTTGCTTTTAATGGTGAGAAAGCCATACAACATTATGCCGGCCGGGAGAATGATGGTGGTGGTTCTTGTTCCTGAATACGCCATCCCCAGAAGCATGATCAGGGCCATGAAAATCATCAGCGCCATCCTGTTCCGGTTCTTTTGATAAATAGCAATAACCAATGTGAAGGTGGCCATGGAGCCGGCCAGCACGCCAAAGGAAACTACGTCTGACAGGAAAGAAAATTTCCTTAATTGCCCGCCCTGGAAAAGCAATTCATAACTGCCGGGCACACTCATGATATAATTCATCTCCATTGGCAGGTAGCCAAACCATTGCTGGTAGCATCCATAAAGCGCTACTACAAAAGCCGCGATGATCCAAAACTTTGCAAAGAAGCGAAACTTCTGCATCGTATCAATTAACCGGTACGCCATCACATACACCATGATGTACACCAACCACCGCCGGATAGTTGGCATCCACACTTCCAGCCCTTTTACGTTGGGATTGAAGGCCTGAATCAACACGCTTGCAGTATTGGTGATAATCGCGATGCTGATTAGCGTTTTGATCAGCACCCTGGAGGTTCCGGGCACTCCGGTTCTGTTCAGGTAAGAACCGAGGAACACGAACAGAATAAGTATCTCTAATACCGGACTCAAAGGCAGCACATCGCGACCTATGAGATGGTTGGGATAAAAAACAAAAATTGAAAAAACGCTGATCACATAGAGCCCGTAATATGGCTTGAACAGGCAGATATAAACCGTAATGATCCCGATGATCAATCCCGACGCAACCAGCGGCACAAGAAAAAGATCTTCAGCAACCAGGAAGGCAGAAGCCAGGGAAACAAGAGCAAGCAATATGATGCCGAAAGGAGAAACGAGTTTCCTTCGGAAGAACTCCTGTTGCAACCAGGAATTCACGGGCGTCATCATATTTCCCTCCTTTAATGGCATCAGAGAAAAACTATTTTTACAAAAAGAAAAACCATCACCACGGTCACGAATAAAAGCGCCACAGTCTCTATCAACCTATCGGTAGTGGTTTCCTCATTGCTATCAGGCATCATGCTCATGTGAAAAATTATCGGGGTTTAAATTGATGCATTGCTTCATACATTAATGCCACTGAATTTTCCCATGTATGAGATCTTGCGACCGCTATCCTTTTCTCCCTCGCTACCGGATCATCTCCTTCTTGCAGTACCCGCGAAATAAAGCGGATGTAATCATCGTGCGAATCGCACAGGTAAGTGCAATCAGCAAAAGCCTCCATGGTTTCAGTGCGTGTGGCTACAACCGGCTTTCCTGTGGCCAGGTATTCATCCACCTTTCGCGGATAGTTACCAACCGTTAGCTGGTTCACCAACTGCGGATTTAAACATACATCAAAATAATGAACGTATGAAGGCAATTCCTTCTCCGGTTTGTTGCCGAGGAAATGAACATTAGGCATCTGGTGCAGGGCTGAGTTTTTAAATGCTTCATCTTCAGGACCAATGAGTACCAGGTTCCAGTCTGCACTGTGCGCAGCGATCTTTTCCAAAAGCTTAATATCAAGCCTCATCTCGGTCAGGAATCCGCAATAACCGATAACGGGTTTTTTAATGCGGCTTATATCAGAAGGAAAAACGGCGGGCGGGTTTACAAAAAATTCGTCACCTGTTCCCTGGCCTGTATAATAACTTTTCGAATTGTACTGAGCGGCATACTTTGTTAAATAAAGCGAATTGGTTACCACAAGATCAACCTTGCTGATCAGTTCCGGCTCTGAGAACTTTCCATGCCGGTTAAAGTAAGGCTGCGCCAGCAAATAATCACGCAGGTAATACATTGTATACTCTACGTTTAAGTAATCCTGCAGGTAAAGGCCATTGTAAAAATCGTTATCGATAAAAAGAACGGGATCTTTAAAGCGGAGTTGGTCAGAGGCCTTCTGTATCTGGTGTGCGAGGCGCCTGTTGTTCTGCTTATTCAAAAGCGTATACACCTTTCCGTGAGGAAGCCAGTTGATCGACTCTAACTTTGTTTGCGGATTAAAAACGAAAAGATCTTTCTCCACTTCATCCAATACATTCTCACCTTTCTTTATACTTTTTAGGCGGTTGATCGTCTTCTTATCTTTCGGGGCCTTCCATTGCGTTATCCGGTCAAGCGGGCGATTCACATACAACACCCTGTTATGGCGGGCGATAACCTTTGCCATGTTTTTGAAATTATGGCCAATATCAAGGTCCCACGGCTGAATGCCGAGCATAATAATATCCTTATTCTTTATCAGCGGATCCTGCATCATTTAAACTTTTGAAAAAACATCTTTGACAATTCCGGGTAAAATGCAAAGGCATATTTGAAACATTGCATAAACCTTATTCCGTAATACTTATTAAGCAACCACTGGGTAATGATGAATGCTATAATATGTGAAACAAGCAGTGCATAGGCTGCTCCTAAAAATCCCATCCCCTTAATGAAAAAATAGGTCAATACCACATTCACCAATGCAATAAAGGTGATAAGGAGAAAATTCACATGCGGCCTTCCGCTGGAATCAATGATCACGCCCCACTGTTTTAGATATGCGAGAAAGATCGCGGTGAAAGCGATGATGCGCAGGTAAGGGATAGCATCCAGATACTGTGCATCTGCAAGAAAGAGTATGATGAATTTTGGAAAGAGAAGTATGAACAGCACCATCGGAATGCAGAAGCACAGTGTAGCCCCGACCGACTTTTCATAATAATATCTTATCAGGTCTTTATTTGCCGCGTTTTCACGGTTGGCACTTTTTGGAAACAGTATATCGCTCACCACCTGGCTGGGCATGTCAGACAAATTGATCACACGCGCTGCAATGCTCTGCGAGGCAGTAAAGGCGGTGCTTCCCAGAATCGGCGACAACATCATCTGCCCTGCGTTTGCAAATACCAGTGTACTTACGCCCGAACCAAAAACGTATTTCCCAAAGTGCCAGAGTTTAGAGAACCACTCCTTCTTTAAAACAAAAGTATGCGTAAGATGATGGCGAACATAACGGTAACCGATAGCCGCTCCAAGCAAAATACCAATGCAATAAAATATCACGAGGGCATTAAGGGAAACCTTTTTAAAAGCGACCACAAAGAAGACCATCAGGGCAAGCGTAATGGCCTGCCGGTAAAAGTAAGTGGCGAACAAACCTTTGAAGTTCGATTTGCTGTACATGATCCATTCAAAATGAGAAAAAGGAATCAGTACAAGTATACCGATCGAAAAAATGTAAAGCATTTCCTCAAGCTCCGGGGCTTTCAGCCACAATGCAAACTGAGGTGCGAAAAAAACAAGTATTACTACAAGTAAAAGAGTGATAATAATATTGAGGAAGAATGCGGCTGACAATACAAAACGGTGGTCATGCTCGGGACTGTGGTTGATGAACTTAATAAGAGAAGTCTTCACCAGCGCCTGCCTTATAAGTTCAATGAAGGAGGTGATCACAAGAAAAAGGGCCCAAACTCCCATTTCGGTTTTGGTGAGCGCTTCCTTGGCAAGGATCATTGTGGTTACAATGCCAAAAACCGGTACAGATAATTTCTGTAATCCATTGAAAAACCCTGAAACGATCCAGCCCTGGTATTTTACGGGTGCTGCCATGGCGCTCAGGATGGCTTTTTAAGCACTTTTGATTTGAAGACACTTTTTAGAATATCGATGAAAGCCCCTGCGGCGGCGGAAAGTTCGGCGCCCATGGAGCGCGGTGGAAAAAATTCATCGCCCCATTCTTCCTTCCATTTTTCAGTGAAATATTTTCTTATTTCGGGATCCTGCGGTTCCACCACATAATCAAAATCATTTTCCCACTCTATTCGAATTGAAAATGCATTCGGATGCGTGCGCTCGGTGATCTTAAAGCCGATGCTATGCTTGGGAAGGTAATCCTGGATCAGTTCGCCCATATCGTAGCCATAAATGAATCCCAACTTTTCTTTATCCACTAAATACAACACGTCTTTATGTTCGTGTAATATCCATTTATGCGATTGGCGTGCAAAAAGGTTCTCGCCAAGGAGAGAGGGCGTTTCCAAATAACCGCGCTTGCCCACCCTGAACAATTCGGAAAGAAACTTTTTGGGGTCTTCCACATGTTCAAGCACGTGGCAGCAGATCACGTAATCAAATTCCTTATCGGCAAACGGAAGGTTCTCCCCGTCTGCCGCAATAAACTTTTGTTTCTTCAATACTTTGATATCGCCGCTGCGGTGAAAATTTGTATCGGTGAATTTATCTACCACCACATTCGCGCGCGGGTGCGGATTATGGCCTCCACCTACGTCAAGCACCTTATCAGAACTTTTCACTCTTATATCAAACCTGCTTTTGGGATTCCTTATTTTCATCTTTCGTAAAAATATCAAATTTATTGCGCCGTTGCCGGCAGCGCTGCATCAATTTTATCTTTCTTTTCCAAAGTGAACAACCATCGCATGTTCAGTCTCTCTGCTAATTTGTACATCAGCACGGGCAGCAACAAACCCATTACAATTCCACCTATCAACAAAGAAGGCACATGCGTAATACCAAGCACTTTTACCATGAATATTCTTGTTGCAGCAAGTGAAATAACGTGTGCCACATAAATGTACAAGGAATGTCTTCCGAGAATATGCAACCACCGCATTCTATTCCAACGTTGAAGATTAAACGAAATGCTGATCACAAAAGCGCAGCCTGTAAGCGCGATCAAAATGAACAGGTAAGGTTCAAAGTTCTCAACATAATCGTAATGCCCCGTTGGATGCAACAGGTTCCTCTGCAAAAAATACCATTGTGTGGCCGCGAACGGAATCAGCATCAATGCCGCAACTTTCCACGACTGCAGGGTGCCGATATTTTTCTTATCCCTGATAAAACGTGAACACAGGTCTCCTATTGCATAGAATAGATAATAATGCATTATATCATACACAAAACCAATGTTGATCGCCTCGCGCCCTATGTAAGATGACACAGAGAAAAGCAGCAGGCCGATGCCCACATTCTGCCAAGCATTCAACTTCAGAACGGAAATGGAAAGCGCATATATAACGGAAACATTGAATAAGGCATAGAGGTACCAGAACTGTTCGAGGCCGCGGGGAAGGTAGAAGAGCAGCAGGTAATCAGCCGGAGTGCGCTGGCTGTTCACCCAGTTACTCATAATAATCTGCAATGTTATCTGAATTATCCCCCAAAGAAAATAGGGATACAATATGGTTCTCGCTTTTGTTTCAACGAACTTTCCCAATCCGCGTTTGAAAAGGCTTCCGGCAACGAAAATTCCCGACACGATGAAGAACAGCGGCATCCGGAAACTGAAAAATAAAATATTTGCATGCTCAAGGGCTGCATAGCTTGCAACGGGCAAGCCGGAATTTTTGATACCTTCAAAAACGTGACGGTACAAAACAAGTATAATGGCGATCCCGCGGGCATAGTCGATCCATGTTTGCCTTGAGGGTTTCACCGATCCTGTTGTCATCAGGAGTTTACATTTTCCATGAGCACCTTGTTGAGAATTACGCCCTGAAATTTATCTTTCTTCTCCTGGATGAATTTCAGTGATTCTGCATCGGACTGTGTAGTGCCGGTGTCTGCAGAGAAAACAAGGAACACTCCTTCGGCATAATCCATCAATTCCTTACTGTCGGCATAAAGATTCAAAGCACCGCCTTCCATTAAAATAAAATCATACTCTTCTTTCAAAGCAATGAGGAAGTCAGTCATATTCAGGTCAAACAACACCTCGCTTGGCGTTGTATTTCCTTCGTGGCAGCCTATTATATCAAGCCCCTCGTAGCGGGTGCTGCCCGCAACCTTCTGCTGGGAGAATGGAATTGAGTAATTCACCTTGCCCGCTACATCCTGGATGAAAACATCCGCATTAAATTTTCGCGTTAGGGAGTTATTCAGAAAATTAAGGTCTATTATCAGCACCTTTTTATGGCTTAAAAGCAGGCTCGCTGCAAGCGCCTCCACAATCGTAGTTTTTCCTGCGCTTCGTTTTGTACTGCTTATAAGAAAAGTACTTTTCCCGCTGTTCAACAATTCATAGCGAAGCTTCCTGATACTGTTCTTAAAATAATTAGTGGCAACGTACCTGCGGCCGCTGTGTTCTTCCAGCATAACGTCAACTGCTGAACGCTTATGAAGATTAATGCGATTCAGAATATTAGCGCTGCGCAATTTGGTTTGCCTGTAAAAGATTGATGGGGTTTTTGCTGCAGTATCAAAGATCTCTAAGAAAATAAAGATGAGTGAAGTCAGCAGAAAAACCGACATGCCGGAAAGCAGCATCTTCATCAGCGTGTTCTTTGATTCCGGTTGATTTGGCGGAATACCCATGCGGGTTTGAATAAAATTTGAGGTGGGATCGTCTCTCAACAAACCTTCTGCCTGCGAGTATTTTTCGCGAATGGTTTTGAGCTGTTCATTTTCCATTTCAAGCTTCGCGCGGATCACATCCATCTTCACGCCGCTTCCGGGGTTAACATTCGTCATGCCCATATAACGGGTGATGCGCGCATTATAATCGTCTATGGTACTCCGTGAGGCATTAAGCAAAGCTTCTTCTTCATTGATCTCCCTGGTGAGCTGGTCGATCTTTTCACGCGATTTAGACCTGCTTGTTCCCGCACCTGATTTCTGAATTATCTGGGCTCTCAGGTCATCGATCTGTCTTTCTAAAGCTGGATCGTTCCCTCCCTTTCTGCTCAACTCTGCAACGAGATCGTTGCGGCGATTTGTAAGCCGGATCACTTCATCATTATTACCCGCAGTGCTGCCTGAAGAAGAATTGAGCGCATTTAACTGCGCACGCAAATAAGAAAGCCTGTTAAGGTGAGTATTGTACTTTCCTTTTTCTTCCGCAAGCCTGCTTTCAATTTCGGTTACGGTTTCCATTGCACTGGTGGTACGGCTAACCGGATCAATCGTTCCCTGGCTTACTTTTTCGCTGAGTAAGATCTGGCTAAGGCTGTCAACAGTTGCCTGTTGCGTGGCCACCATACTTTTAATGGTCTGCGCATTTTCATCAGTGCGCTGAGAATTCAGGTTGCGGTAGTAATTCAGAAACTCCTGCCCGATCGAGTTTACTACACGGGAAGAAAGATCAGGATTTACGGAGCTATAAATAATATTTAGATAGTCTGTACGGGCCACACGCGAAACACTCAGGTAATAGAGCATTTCCTCATATCCGTAGCCATAGAGCTTCAGGTATTCAATAAGTAAAGATTCATTCTTTTTGTTGGAATGCAACAAAGTGTGCGTCGTCAACTTTTCAAGCAAGATCTTCCTGGCTGTATCCACATTCATTTCGCGGTACACAGGCGTTTCCTTTTCTTTTGCTGAGAGTTTGGTGTACGCGTTTGAGGGATCAGAGAGATCGTGCAACAGAAGAGAATATCCTACGCGGTTTACCACCTGAGGCGATTTGATGGTTTCGATAACATTATCAAACTTCACATCAACCGTATACAGATCAATAGCCGTGCTTCCGTCAACAAGTTTTACTTTTTCAGAAGTAAAGCCGGTTGAATATTGTGCAACAGATACGTAAAGGGGTTTTTTATTTACGAGAAAGACAAAAGCAGCAACTACAGCCAGAAAACTAAGTGAAAGTATGATCCACTTCTTCCGGTAGAGCACCTTTAAAAAATACATTATGTCCATAGCAGTCGGTTATTGAGATAAGCAGCAGTGTAAATTAAAAAAAAATCTGGCATCAATTGATACCAGATTTTTTATTCTTTCCAAATGAAAGGTTATTTTACTTTAACCAGTTTCACTGAACGTTCTAGTTTTCCATCGGCTAATATATTAAGCACGTATGTGCCTGGAGTAAGGTTTCCGTCAACATTAACCGTGATGAGGTTTTTACCGGCAACGGTATTTGTTTTGTTGCCCTTAAACACCATTCTTCCACTCATATCGTACAGCAGTACAGATACCTGAGAAGCTTTAATGTCGTTCCATTCAACCTGAATTGAGCGCGTAAACGGATTTGGATAAACTTTTACATCGCCTACAGATTCTTCCACAGCTAAGGTTTTCTCAACTGGTTTTGGAGCTGCCGGCACTATATCCACATAATCGTTTGCATCGCCACGGCCCATTACAGGAGTGTAATCGCTGTTATCGTCGAACGACTCGATCGTCCATGCTCCGGTAAAGCTGTAAGGTGAGCCCGCCTGTGTATTCACATCAATCACCAGTTCGCCGTCATCATTAGGCTGCAGATTTTCAAGGTACACCACTTTAGAATTATTGTAAAGGCTGTTCAGGTAAACCTGTTTGCCGTTACATGTGTAGCGTGCAATTGAATAACCCTGGAAGATCGCACTGCCGAATACACCGATCCTGTACTTTTTGGTGATGTTCAGGTTAGAGAATTTCACCTGTGAAAGCTGGCCTGCATCCGTCCAGTAGTTGCTCTCCATAACAGCGCTTGGGAAAATTCCCGCGCCGGTTACTCCGGCAAAGCCCGGACCATTGAATTCTTTGGTGATCACCAGTTCGATACCGCTGTTTGCATTCGTTTGATCTTTAAGATCGCTGAAAGTTGCACCTTCCACTGAAGGCCCGTTGGTATTGTTCCATGGCGTAGGACCATTGCCTGCCGCATTCGCATTGAAGTTTACAAACACGATGCGAGGTGCAAGAATTTGCGTGGCCACATTACTGAAACTGCTTTGTCCGCCGCCATTCACCGCACGTACTTTATAGAAGTAACGGATGTTTGGTGAAACACCGTTGTCGTTGTACGATGTTACATTGGCTGCAGTTGTGGTAACCAGTGAGTAACCGGTTGTTGGTGATGTAGAGCGATAAACCTGGAAGCCGGTTTCATTGTTGCTCCTGTCTGCCCACTTAAGCTTCACGCGGTTTGTAACCAGGTCAGATTCAGCGAACAGGTAGTAAGGATTGATCATTGGCGTACCGGTGTACTCTTCGATCACCATCGCATTCAGGTTGATGTAATTGGTAGCCGACGGTTTGCTTAACGTGATCTGGATTACACCTGATCCGTTTGGAACAAGTCCGTTAAGCTGAGCCGATTTATTACTGTTGTATGTACCATCCAACGTTACCGATTGGGCTCCGCTGGTGATGGTTAGGTCAGAGTTTGTACCCGCATTATGGCTGCTGAATACGGCGATATTATATTTTCTGCCCGGGTTAAGTCCTTCAACCTGCACTACACGGCTGGTGTTGCCTGAAGAGAATAAGCTTCCGGAAATAACTGCATCAGGGAAGATGCCTTTGTCGCCTCCGGTGATCATACCATATTCAAACGTACCATTCCATTGCGCCAGCAAACGAACACCAAATGTGGTGGTAACATTTGCATCGTCTTTCAAATTAGACAATGGGAAGTTAGCATACGGGAAGCTCAGGAAGTTATTCCATGGCTCAGCAGCAGGAGTTGTACCCGGCGAACCAAAGTTTACGTAAACCGTACGCAATGCTGGATTGATCACGCGAACATTGAAGGTTCTGGTGACGCTTGCTCCGAGATTATCCGTTACGGTTACCGTAATGTTCCTGTATTCACCCACATCATCAAGTGTGGGATTGAGGATGATACTTCCCTGGCCGTTACCGTTGTTTTGATACGTAGCAAAGGTTGGGAGACCAGTTACCGTAGTGGTTAGTGTATTAGACGGATCATCTGTTGGAGATACCGTAATTGAAGAACCCGCTCCACCGTTCAGCACCACGTTACCGATTTCAGCAAGTTGAGGAGCACGGTTGTTAGCCGTAGCGCTCACGGCAGCGGTTAGTCCCGAGCTTCCGTTTGCGTTTACTGCTTCAAGCTTATAATAGTAAGTAACACCGCTGGCTGTATTAAGATCAACATAGGCGCTGTCGTTTGCATTACTTGCACCCGGGTTGATCACCGTAAACGGACCGGCAGGGTTTGTGGCACGATGTACGAGATAGCGCTCTTCGTTATAAGCGATATCTTTCCAGTTAACCCTGATTCCACCCTCTGTAAGCGCTGTGGCGGCAATGATGCCCGGCAACATTGGAGTAGTTGCATCCATGAAAGGCTTCTGAAGTATAATTGAAGTAAGTACGCCATAAGGAGTACCTGCGGCCTTGCTCATGGTGAAGGAAATTACGCCTGCACCATTTGGCGTGATGTTGCTGAAGGTTACTGTTTCGGTAGTATTTGCCTGAACATTTATTGATTTAGAAACTCCATTTAATGTGTAAACGGTAGTACCGTTATTTGCGTAAGCTGCCCAACTGCTGCTTGCAAACAGGGTAATGTTGTATGAACCTGCAGGATCCAATCCGGTAATATTAACCGGCACAGTTTCAGGCGCACCGAAAATGCCAAACCAGAAGTAATCGCGGATCACTGCATCAGGATAGATTCCTGAGTTGTTTCCGGTTACGGCACCTGCCTCACCTGCGTTCCACGCGGTTCCAACAAACTGAAGGCCGATTGAAGTAGCCTGCCCGTTGCTGTTCAGCAGGTTGTTGGTGTTAACTCCATTAATATTATTCCATGGAGCGGGAGCATTCGGACCGTTGTAGCGCATGCTCATGTAAACGGCTTCCGTAGAAGGCTCCACATTATTTACCGTTACGTTAAACGTTACTTCCGCCTCGCCACCGGCACCATCAACTACGCGAGCCGTAACAGCGTGAACACCCGCATTGGCATAACCCGGAGTAAGGCTTAATGTGCCCACGCCGTTAGTTGTACCGGTGAACTGTGCCCATGGTGTTGCAGAAACTACAGACCAAACCAATGAACCATTTCCATCCTGGTCAGTTGCAGTCAAGTTCATATTCTGAGTAGCACCTTCATTTACCGAAGTGTTATTCACTGCAGAAATTACAGGAACATAGTTGCTGTTCACAGTAATAGTGAACGTGGTGCTTGCCTGGCCTGAATTACCATCTGTTGCGCGAACGGTGACGGTATAGTTTCCTGTCTGCCCTGCAGATGGATTCAATACTAGCGATGCAGTGCCATTGCCCGGAGTGAATGTTCCGAAGGCAGGCATGTTTTGAATGGTCATGGTCAACGCTTCTCCGTCAACATCAGTAGCAGTGAAGTTCACTGTGCGTGATGAAGAATGGCGCATTGCAAAATTTGAAACCTGAACGATCTCAGGAACCGTATTGCCGGTTTCCGCAGAAGCGGTTGCCGAATAAGCGGAATTACCGCCGGTTCCTGTTGACCTTACCTGATAATAATAAGTAGTGTTTGCAAAAAGATTCAGATCCTGGTAAGAAGTTGTACCGGCAGGCAGGGTGGCCAGCAAACGGTAACTGTTAGTGTTTCCTACCGAGCGGAACAATTCAAAATTGGTCTCATTGTTTGAATTGTCATTCCAGCTCAGGTTGATCTGATTAGTGGAAACTGCGTTGGCGGCAAGTGCAGAAGGTGCTGCAGGAGCCGGTGGCAATGCCGAAGTAGCTGCGGTAACGTAGGTATCGTTCATCAGCTTCACTATGCTTGCCGCAGTGAGTGCGCCGGGAAGTATCACCACATCATCCATTAAACCACCATAGTTGTTGCTGCTTGTTGCCGTGCGGAATGCATGGCTGCCGTTGCTTGCACCTAAGCGTGAGATACCTGCAGATGTACCAACACCGGTGCCGGTATTATTAAGGTTGGTGGAAGCACGCTCCACACCGTTGATAAATATTTTTAGTGTTGAACCATTGTATACAGCTGCAACGTGGTTCCACTGGCCGGATAACCAGCTTGCATTTGAAGTTACGCTGCTGACAGTAGCGATTTGTTCGCTGCTGCTGCGGCATACTGCAGCCTGAAGGGAACCGTTGTTAAAGCGCATTGCCATACCGTGGTCTGAACCTCCAAGATCAATAAAGACCTTATTTGCAGAAGTAATTGTGCCCGAATTAGGCTTGATCCATGCGGCAACTGTTCTTGACCGGTATGCATTACCCGGGAAGTTACCGTTATTGCTGAATGACATATCTGCGTAGCCGTTTGAACCATTGAAGGAAATTGCATGAGAGCCTTCCTTACGGTCAGTAACATAGCTTGCATTGGAAAGAGTCAGCGTTCTTGCAGCACCGGAAGCGTCTACACCGCTGTTATTCATTCTCCACCTGCTGTCTTTATGGCCATCCTGTACGGAACCTCCGGTATTGTTCACACTTCTCACTTTATACCAGTAAGTTGTAGAAGGATCGATATCAATTGTATCTGCAAAAGTGGTTGCGTTTGCACCGGCCAAACCTATCGGCAAGAATGGGCCGAACTCATTTACGCTGCGCACAACTTCAAATCCTGTTTCGTTGTTGCTGTTATCTGTCCAGGAAAGATTGATCCTGTTATAAGAAGCAGAGGTTGCATTCAAATTGGAAGGCGCATTAGGATATGCACTCAGCGGAATCGAAACATCTTCTGTGAATGCGCTGTTCGGGATCTGCGTTCTGCTTGTCATTCCCGGCACGGTTGAACTTCTCCAGAAGATATTCATTGATTCGCCACCACCCTGCTCAAAGAAGGTGACCGCAATAGGATGAATACCTGCGGTAAGCGTGATTGTGCCGCTGCGGTACTGGCTTCCATGAAGGCCATCATTGTTTACCACCGGAGTTGCCGTATGGCTGTAAGCGCCGATGTAAAGCTTGCTTCCATCATCTGAATTGGTTTCAAATACATAAGTTGCCGTTTGCGGCACTTTAATATAACCTTCCCATAAAAATCCGAACTGGTCATTTCTTAAACGGGGAGATATAGTTACATTAGGCACCGTGCCGGTGGCAATCGGTGTAAGTGTGTTGAAATCAGGAAGTGAATTCCAGTTGCCTTCATAATATTTATAGCTTAGGCCGCTGAGTGCCACGGTTGCATTCACCTGGTTGCTTGCCGGGGACACGTTATCGCTAAGGTCGCGTGCTTTCACAAAGAAAGAATATGTTTCCTGGTAATTCAGGTTGCTCACGGTAAACCCTTCATTGTTCGTGGTAACGTAAGATTTCACACCGTTAACATACACATCATATTTTGCCACTCCCACATCATCTGTAGATGGATCCCACGCAATTTTCACGGTTGACCCTGTAGTGGAAAGTACACGCAGGAAGGAAGGCGCTGTAGGCGGTGTAACGTCAGCCTGGGTTACTGTGGTAACCTCGCTGCTTAGCGGTGAAGCACCCGTGGCGTTGATCGCCCTAACTATGTAATAAAATCTTTTGTTGGAAGGAAGGTTTTCGTCAAGGTAAGTAAGCACATTCGCGCCAACTTTGCCTACATAACGGTAACCGCTACCCGAAGTTTCACTCCTGTATATTTCAAAAGCCGTTTCGTTATTGATCGGGTTGGGATTATCATTCCAGTCGAGCTGAATAGCGCTGCTGCTTGATGCAGAGGCTGAAAGGTTGCTCACTTTATCCGGAAGGTTGGTACCATTTGCATTTACCACTTCAAAAGGAACAGAGAAGCTGCTGCTGCAACCAAATTCCTCCGTCACCATCACTTTATAAGATCCAACAGGTGCCACATAAGTGCTTGAAGTACTTACCACCGCATTATCGCTCACTCTTCTCCATTCGTATGAACTGAAGTTATCAGGAACCATTAAAGGAACTGTGGTGGAACCGTCAGGTGCAGGAACCACATGGCTAAACAATCCGTTTACCTGAATCGGCGGAGAGACTGTCGCCGGTTTTGCACCAACCACAACGGGTGTGGGCGACCAGGTCGACCATTCACCACCTGCCACTCTTCTGAATCTTGCACGGTATGTACCATATGAGGTGGCGATATATTCATTTGAAGTAGCGCCTGAGATCACATTACCATCTTTTTCCCACTGGTAGGCATTGAAACCGGCCTGCAGGGCCAGCCTTGCACTCACGGGGTCGTTCGGACAAAATTCATTTCTCTGGAAATAAACCAGTGGGTTAGCTTTATGGTGCTGGCTCAGGTACGGAAAGTAATCCGGCTCGCTCCAAAAGCGGTTCCAGATACCATGACCCAGTTCCGGATAATAACTCTGCCTGATCAAACCACCCCTTGCCCTGAACTCATTTATTACATAAGTAACGGTGAAGGGAGCCGGAGCGGCATCCTGCCCACCATTACTCGTCCACAATGGAATGGTAATATATGTGTTCATGTAATTTGGGTAATTGGTAGACGCCGCGCACAAGGGCATTGCCGTAGCGATCTTTCTTGCGTAGGCAGAGGTCATCAAAAAATCCCATGTGGCTTGTCCGCCTGAAGAAAGTCCCGAAACCATTACGCGGTCTATATCCACCTTAACGCTATTCACCATACTGTCTATCAAAGCAGAAATTCGCGGGAAATAATCCTGCGAGTTTCCCGTGGTGCTCTGTGCGTAGAACAGGAAGCCATCGAAAGTACCGTCGTTCACTTTGTTTGCATGCAATTCGCCACCGTGCAACAACTGGTATTCGTTATCATACACATTTCCGGCCTCGCCCCTTCCGTGGAAGAAGATCAGCATCGGATATTTTTTTCCGTCAGCCACACCATGCTGATAGGTTTTGGGAAATTTCACCCTGAAGGCCATTCCCTGGTAGAGATAGCTGCGGTAGCCCTTTGCATAAGGCCCCCAGCCGAGACGGTTGGTATGGCCCCACTTCACAATACCGTAATTGTTCCATGCCGGTAAAGCGGGCTGGTTAGAGGAATTGAATACAACATCCGGATCGGCCGGGTTCATCCCGTACTGATAAGTTTGTGCATTTGTGGTGTTCAGAAAAAGAGAGAAACAAGTAATGATGGCAAGCGTAAATAGCGTTTTCATCCTAATTAGTTTAAATAGTTTAAGGTAAGTTCAAGGAGGAATGGAAACTTTTCTCTTGTGGTGTTGCCTGGGATATTAGAATAAATCAGTAACGCTGAAAGGAGAAATGGACTGTGTCTTCAGATAGGAATTGAGGTAGATGAAGCAGAGTAATTCTACTTCATGTGCGAAAATATATAAATGTTTTGCTTTTCCAAAAGTTTTGGCAAATAATTTTTTATGAAACACGTTTTATTTTTATCCGCGTATTTTGCGCGCGCCGAAAAAACAGAAACGTAACCGTTTGTGAGCCTTACTGAGATTATTTTCTGGATATGTATTGCCATAGTATTCTATAGTTATATAGGATATGGAATTTTATTATGGCTGCTGAATAAAGCTATCCCCTACCGTAAAAAACATAAAGGGGCTGATGCTTATGAACCTGAAGTAACCCTCGTTACTGCATTATATAATGAGGAAGAAATTGTGGAAGAAAAGATCCGCAATACGTTTGCTATCGACTATCCTGCACATAAACTGAACCTGGTATTTATAACGGACGGGTCGACGGATGGCACGATGGAGATCATAAAAAAGTATCCGCAAATCAATCTTCTTCACCGAAATGGCCGCGCCGGGAAAACTGCAGCTATTAACCGGGCGATGGAAGTGATAACGTCGCCGATAGTGATTTTTTGTGATGCCAATACTTTTTTAAATAAGGAGTGCATCCGGGAATTGGTAAAGCACTTTGCTGACCCCAAAACCGGCGCCGTTGCGGGAGAAAAAAAGATAATGGTATCCGGTGAAGCGGCTGGTGCGGGCGAAGGAATTTATTGGAAGTATGAATCTGCCTTAAAAAAGCTCGATTCCAAATTCTATTCGGTAGTTGGCGCTGCGGGCGAGTTATTTGCCGTGCGCGCTGAGCTTTATCAACCTGTAGAAAAAAATGTACTGCTTGATGATTTTATCATTTCGATGCGAATATGCATGCAGGGTTACCGCGTATTGTATGAGCCCCGCGCTTATGCGCTGGAAGCCCCTTCAATGAATATGCGGGAAGAACAAAAACGCAAAATCAGGATCAGCGCCGGAGGAATACAATCTGTATTGATGCTGCTACCCCTGTTGAATGTTTTTAAGTACGGAAAACTTTCCTTCCAATATATTTCGCACCGGGTATTACGCTGGATCGTTTGTCCGCCACTGTTACCCCTGATTCTTATATTAAACATTGTTCTTGTTTATAGGAATGCAGGCCTATTTTATTGGGTCACGCTTGGCGCACAGATCCTTTTTTACCTTGCGGCCGCCATGGGATGGGGTTTCGCACGTATGAACAGGAAGATAAAAGCGTTTTACGTGCCGTATTATTTTTCGTTCATGAATGCGGCAATGTTTCTCGGGTTGAAAAGATTTTTGACCAAAAGCCAGACTGTGATCTGGGATAAGGCCGCGCGACATTCCCATTCCACAGGAAAAATTTAAAAAAAAGTTGAACAATATTTTGGATATTAAATTTTTTGATTAGTTTTACGCTCAAGTCTATCCTCAGAAGCAAGTATTTACAAATTCTTGTAAGTAATATCCTCCAGAAAGCCTCTAAAATTCCTTCTAATATCTGTTGTAGTTATCGCTACGAATAGCCGAATTTCTAATTCCGTGGATTACCTGTGGCAACACTTTTGTGTTGATCAAGCCTTATGAAATTTTAAGCAGACAACAGATGAAAAAAAATATACTAACCGTAGAGAATTGTAACGCGCTGAGCTATGTGATCACCTCAGTACTTGGTAAGGGTTATGCTGTCACCAATGTAGAAAATCCGGTTGACGCTGCAGAATGCCTTTATGGAAATGAGAAAAAAGACCTGATCATTCTTGATATTGACCAGGATTCTGATAATCTTGAACTGTTGAAGCACATCAACTCAAGTTCTGTTTTGGGAAAAATACCCACTGTAGTAATTTCAAATTCCGACGATCCTTCACTGAAAAATAGAACGGTAAAACTGGGTGCATCCCTGTTTCTGACCAAACCATTTGATCCGGTATTCCTGTCAAGCAAAGTTAAAGACCTCATTTATGCCAAAGGCGAAGGCCCGCAGCGTAAAAGGAAAACGGTTTTTAACCTGAACATTTTCTAAGCCGCCGGGTTAGCCGACGGTGTTACCTGATCATACACCTCAAAACCAAGGTCAAAAAAAATGCTTACCGATTTACTTGAACAGGTTTCTTCGGAAGCCCCACCCTCGCAGGACTCGCCCCCAGCCCTTCTGTTTATAGAAGATAGTAACAAGAGCGACGAGCCTTACCACACCTATTACAGCGAATCTTATTACACTTCCTCCTTCAATGAGGCGCGTGTTTTACTTAAGAAAATGGAAATTCTTAACCAATTTCCTGAAATGATAGTAGTTGCGCTTCCGCTGGAGGAAATTGAGCTTGAAAAGTTCAGAACCTGGCTGCGCAATGAACTGGAGGTTTTCATTCCGCTGGTATATTGCAACTGCTTCCTGGATGCAGATGCCGCGAAACGTGTTTTCGAATCGCGCCTGGCAGACGATGTGGTGAATCTGGGCTCTCACTTTACTTCACTTCCGGAAAAAGGAAGATTTTTAAAGAAAGTTGCCCAAAAAGGTGAAAGTAATGGCCTCGTAACTAAAAGGCCGCTTTTGAACTCTTCATGCCGATTTTGTTTCATTAAAAGAAGCGTAGATATAATCCTTTCCCTCGCGGCAATCATTATTTGCCTGCCGATTCTCATTTTAGTTGGCTTGCTGGTAAAACTGGAATCGAAAGGACCGATCATCTATAAATCAAAAAGGGCCGGCAAGGGTTATAAAGTATTTGATTTTTATAAATTCCGCACCATGGTTGTGGATGCCGATAAAAAACTCGCTCAATTGGCAGAACGAAATCAATATGCCGGAGGAAACGGCCCCTCCTTCTTCAAAATAAAGGATGATCCGCGCATCACCCGTATAGGAAAGTTTTTGCGCAACTCCAGCCTCGATGAACTCCCGCAGTTGTTTAATGTACTAAAAGGAGATATGAGCATCGTTGGAAACCGGCCGCTCCCCCTATATGAAGCGAATTCCCTTACCACCAATGAATGGGCGGAACGCTTTATGGCCCCGGCCGGTATAACAGGGCTTTGGCAGATTTCAAAAAGAGGCCGCGAAGAAATGAGCAGTGAAGAAAGAATTTCGCTTGACATATCGTATGCGCGTAACCGTTCGCTTAAGGGAGATTTTAAGATCATGCTTAAAACGCCCTCGGTATTGCTGCAAAAAACCAATGTTTAACTCCATGCCCGATCTTTGTTGACATGAAGGAAGGCATGCCGATGATTTCGATTATAACCCTGAATTACAACCAGGAATCCGTAACCTGCGAATTTTTAAAAAGTACCCGCGCTTTAACCTATAAAAATTACGAGATCCTTGTTTGTGACATGAACTCGGATAAAAGTCCTGCTGACAAAATCCAATCGTTAAACCTTCCGAACACAAAGGTATTACTCAGTAGTACCAACCTCGGTTTTGCCGCAGGCAACAATTGGGGCATGAGGCAAGCAAAGGGGGATTACTTTTTTATCGTGAACAATGATACGGAGGTAACCCCCCACTTGCTGGAAGATCTCCTCGAACCTTTTTTAAATGACCCTTCTATCGCTGTAACCTGCCCAAAGATCAGGTTCTTCTCAAAGCCTGACGTAATTCAGTACGCCGGCTTTACAAAAATGAAAGCGGTATCCGGTCAAACGCACAGCATCGGGTACGGCGAAGAAGATAAGGGCCAGTATAACGTTAGCGGCTACACGAACGGCGCCCATGGCTGCGCGATGTTGGTAAAGAGAAGCGTTGCCGAAGAAGTGGGTATGTTTCCCGAAAAATTCTTTTTATATTATGAGGAATGGGATTGGAGTGAACGCATTCTCGCTGCAGGATATAAGATTTATTACCAGGCAAAAGCATTGATATATCACAAGGAGTCCATGAGCGTAGGTAAAAACAGCACGCTGAAAACTTATTACCTTACTCGAAACCGGATCCTGTTTATGCGCAGAAATAAACCATTGCCGGAACGCCTTGCATTTTATACTTATTTTGCCCTGGCAACCATTCCTAAAAACGTGGCCGGTTACCTGCTGAAAGGCCAGTTCCGTTTACTGAATGCATTTATGCGCGGCGTTTTTTGGAATTTCTCACACAATAAATACTCACCCGTTTAGTTTTGCGTTAAACAAAAGCATGGCAAAGATCGGCATCGAGGCACAAAGGCTATTTCGCTCAAAGAAACACGGGATGGAAGTAGTGGCGCTTGAAACCTTGCGGGAACTGCAAAAAGCCGATAAAAGGAACAGCTACGAAATTTTTGTTGCGGATGACGAAGACCGCTGCCTCACGTCTTCAGACAATTTTAAGGTAAATGTTCTAACTCCCAAATTTTATCCGGTGTGGGAACAATTCCTTCTGCCAAAAGAAGTACGTGGGGCAGATATAGATTTACTGCACTGTACGGCCAACACAGCACCGCTCAATTTTAAAGGTGACCTGATCATTACCATACATGACCTGATCTTTATGGATTCGTTAGAATTGAACGCCTCTGCTTACCAGGTGTTCGGAAACTTGTACCGAAGGCTGATCGTTCCGAGGGTTGCACGGAAAGCGAAGGTTATAGTTACTGTTTCGGAATACTCTAAAAAAATAATTTCAGAAAAACTAAAGATCGATCCTGAGAGGATCAGGGTCATACATAATGGTGTTTCTCCTGTTTTTAAGAAACTCGAAAAGGATGAGCGCTTTTCAGAATTCAGGCAGAAGTATGATTTACCGGAAAATTACATTTTGCATTTCGGAAATACAGCTCCAAGAAAGAATACGGTTACCGTTTTAAAAGCGTATAACCTTTACCGTGAGCGTGCGGTTTCACCCATGAAACTTGTGGTTGCAGGTTGTGCGCCGGAGGTTGTGCACTCTACTTGTAAAAAGCATGGCTTAGAAAAACTATTGCCTCACCTAACTTTACCAGGTTATGTAAGGGCGGATGAACTACCGCTTTTGTATAACCAGGCAACGGTTTTCCTCTATCCCTCCCTGAATGAAGGTTTTGGGCTGCCGGTGATAGAATCAATGTCCTGCGGCACGCCGGTGATCACCTCTGACTCATCCTGTCTTCCTGAAATTGCGGGAGACGCAGCTCTGTTAGTTGACCCGTTGGATCCATCGCAGATCGCGGCTTCGCTTGAAAACATTTCCAAACCGGATATTTTTACGAGATGTGTAGAAAGAGGATTTCAAAATGCAAAACGATTTAGCTGGCAGCAAACGGCGGAGAAAACGCGAAAGCTTTATGAAGAGGTTGTTCAACTACCGAATTAAGAATTAAAAATTAAGAGTTAAGAATTGAAAATTTTCACGCGAATACGCAAAGAAAGGCAGAAGGGGCAAATAGCTATACTTTAAACTGCGTCTTGGCAATCTTTTGGATTTCCTTTGTGTGTGAAATAATTTCGGAGATTTATTACATGTACATTATCTTATAAATTTCATTGAACGCTGAATTATTATATAACATCTGGCTCGCCGTACAAGTGGTGATCGCGATAGTGTTGCTATTCCCTGTTATCAGTTACATCGTTTACGAATTAATTCCGAAGAAAAAGAAACTCATACCAGATGCTGAACCGGGAGATTACGCATTTATTGTAACCGCGTATATGCATACCGGTAATCTGGATAATGTGATCGGTTCATTACTTAAGACCGACCATCCGAATTTCATGATCTATGTGGTGGCAGATAATTGTCCGCCGTACGAATATCATGATTCTTCGGGCCGCGTTGTAATACTTCATCCTCAACCGGCGCTTACCAACCAGGTAAAATCGCACTTCTATGCGATTGAAAATTTTAAACGTGATCATAACAGACTGGTGATTATCGATAGCGACAATTTACTTGAACCCGGTTTTTTAAAAGCAATCGACCCTTGGTTTAGCAAAGGCTATGAAGCAGTGCAGGGTGTGCGCACCGCGAAAAATCACAACACTCCCCTCGCCTGCCTTGATGCGATCAACGAACTGTACTATTTGTTTTACGACCGTAAGATCCTCTTCGCGATAGGCTCTTCCTCCATGCTTTCCGGTTCGGGAATGGCTTTTACCACGAGGCTTTATAAAAAATGCCTCGGCAATTCAAATACCTCAGGAGCCGGCTTCGACAAGGTATTGCAGTATGCGATCCTCTCATCGGGATATAGAATCGCTTTTGAAGAAAAGGCGATCGTGTTTGATGAGAAGACCGCGCATGCCGACCAATTGGTGAAACAAAGGGCCCGGTGGAACAACACCTGGTTCCGGTTCTTCCCGTTTTCTTTAAAGCTCATGGGCCAGGGATTACTTAAACTCAGCCTGAACCGGTTTCTCTTCGGGTTCATCCTCTTCCGCCCGCCTTTATTCATACTCGTAATTCTTACCGGAATATTAATAATATTGAACCTCTTCGCTAACCCGTTGTTGAGTTTATACTGGATTGCTGCTGTAATGATCTTTATCTCCGGTTTCTTCCTTGCCTTGCGAAGAATGAATGCGCCCCCTGAATTGTACCGTGCATTGAAGTACATTCCGAAATTTATAATGCTGCAGGTGCGTTCATTATTTAAGGCAAAAAAGGCAAATCAATTTTCCGTGGCTACTGAACACCGTTATCATAAGGAAATTGACGAGGTAGGAAAATGATCCTTATTTTGCATCAGCCAAAACAACTTTTTTCCTGATGAGTGTTTATGAGGTTCATAAGTCAGACGATGTTTCCGAAAATGGAAGAAATGGTCTTTGGCTGTTCCTGATATTGGCCATCGCCGCTGTGGCCAGAATTTACATTTCCTTCTTCACCTCCTTGCCGAGCATGCATAGGGATTCGGCGGATTACTTCAAGCAGGCGGAAGCCATTTTACAGGGAGATTATATCAATTATTTTCCAAACGGCTATCCGCTGTTGATTGCCATTACCGACTGGTTGCCCGGCCCTTTTACGCCGAACTGGATGCTTTGGGTGAATGTGTTGATGGCCGTTGCCACCTTGTATTTTGTTTTTCGTATTTGTGAAATTCTTTTCCGCAATAGTTGGGTTGCCCTGTTCGCGGTGACTTTGCTGGCCCTTCTTCCTACACAAATAAACCTGGTGAGGTGGCTGACCTCGGAGGTGGCGGTAACTTTTTTCCTTGCACTTGCTTACATGCTCTACCTGAGAAAAAACTTTATTTCTTCCGGAGTATGTTTTGCGATGGCAACCTTTATTAGAACAGAGATGCTTTTTATCGCACTACTTATCATCATTTATGAGTTGATAAAATACAGGCGTTTTAATTTTCGTTTAGCCCTTGCCGTTATTATACCGCTTCTTCTTGTAGGGTTTTGGTGTAAGCAGGAAACGGGAGAGTTTGCGATCTCCGGCCACGGCCGCGTGAACATCATGTACGCGATTACCGCTTCGGGAAGTGATATTGATTGGGAGTATATTGATAAGCACCCGGAAATTCAAACCGAAAAACAGGCTGTTGCCGCATACTTTGATCATGCAAAAGAGAACCCGGGGCAATTTGCAAAGCAAAAAGCTAACAATCTTTGGGAGATGTGGGGCGTACCTTCTTCGGCAGAAGGCACAAGAGGAACAGCTTCGAGAATATTAATTACGCTTTCTAATCTTTTTCTGATCGTGCTTGGCCTGGCAGGCTGGTGGATGAACCGAAAACGCGGTGGTGTGTTTGTATTGGTGTTTCCCTTTATAGTGATAACCGGGTTACATACGATGATGTTCTCGTTGCAGCGCTATACTTTTCCCGTTGAACCCTTCCTGGCAATTACTACATCATGGATGGTGGTGAATTTGATGGCAAAATTCAAAAGTCAAAAGTCAAAAGTTAAAAATTACTAACCAGCGCTTTCCTCCCTGCACCTTGAACCATGTAACCTGACTCTTCCTCTCACTTCTTTCTCGCATAAATATTATACTCATCGATCTTACCATAGTCGAAATCGGCGATCTCGCTCAGGCCTTTGCGGATATTGCTTTCGCCACTGAACTTTTCTTCAATGATCATTACAAGATGAGGAAATGTTTTCAAAAAGTTACTCGCGCCGCGAAGCATGTCCAGTTCCATACCCTCAATATCTATCTTGATAAGAATTTTTTGATCAGGACGTAAGCCCAACTCTGAGATCTTATCATCCAGCGCGTTGATCTCTATCTTTTCAGTTTTCGAAGAAGCTGCATCCACTCTCCTGTTTGAACCCGGATTGGTTTCATCCAGTTCGAAGTATTCCGTTGAGTGTGCTTTCCCTAATCCGTAATTATATGCTTTTACATTTTGCTCAACTCCATTCAGCGCAATATTTTTCCTGATCATTTCATAACTGGCAGAAACCGGTTCAAAGGCAATACACTTCTTTCCTTTTTTTCCGAGCCAAATACAATATTCTCCAAGGCATGCACCTATATCAAGAAAGATTTCAAAATCTTCCTTCTCTATAAAACGCTTAATATCGATTTCGTAAGCATAATTAATGTATTGAAAATCCAGCGAGCGGGGCCTGGTATCGAA
>JAFAGR010000002.1 GCA_023422565.1 Bacteroidota bacterium
AACATACTCAACTCCTCTGAAAGGCAACAAAGAGATGTTCATCCATGGAGAATGTTTGTACCAATCGTACACCACCACGCCTTTTCCCCCCGGCATCATCACGCGGTTTAATTCCGTAATGGCCTTCACCTGTTCGTCTTTCGGAATGTGATAGATAGTATTGAGTGAAATGAATCCGTCGATCATATTGTCTTTCACCGGGAGCCTCGTCATATCGCAAAGCAAACAGATGGCTTTATCACCCAGCTTTCTTTTACATTCACTTAGGCCCTGGAAGGAAAGGTCAACACAAATTCTATAATTGTAATTCTTCGAGTACTGTAAATAATCTTCATATTGTAGAGCACCTGAGGCCGCATCCATCATGTATTTGCCTGAAGGGTTTAAAAAACGGCTGACGCGGTCATGGCACTTCTTTATATACTCCTGGGCAAATGGACGCAGGTCTTCGAAGATATCGGCATCTTCATAATCTCCCTTGGCGGTGGTATGCCAGCCACGGTCGTCATAGAAGTTCTTCACCAGTTTTTTATCATCACTAAGTGAATCACCAAGTATTTTATCTTTCGAATCTACCAGGGCAAGATCGGTAAGCAGCAGGATCACTCCTTTTACAATTGGGAAAAGGTAAGATCCGTCTGTATTCACAAGAGCTTCCGTGATAGTCTCCTGCATTGGCTTTCCATCAACCTGCCAAACCTGGTGATTATTTATTTTACGGTTAACCTCGTTTATTTCGTCGGGCAACATCATCCTCAGGTCCTGCCCCGTCACAGGGCATTTTAAAATCCTGATCCATTCCATGAGAGCTTGTTTTGGCTTGTGGCAATAAAAATAATCATAATACACCTTGCATTCAATATTTTTTAGAGTGAAAGCCCGGACGGCTTCCAAGTTCTATATTTACGCACTAAATATTAAAGCGGCAATAGTTGATATGAAACGTATATCCACTTCATTTATTATTAGTGTATTGGTTTGGATAAACGTAGCCGGGGTGATATTTCTATTGATCAGCGGCTATTCGTACCTGTTAAACCCCGCGCGGTTTTGGTACATCAGTTTCACCGGATTGGTATTTCCTGTGATCGCTGCTGCCAACCTGTTGGTAGTGTTCTTTTGGCTCATTATCAGAAGAAAAATTGCGCTCCTGTCTTTTGCAGGGCTTCTTGCGTGCATCCCCGCGCTTGTAAAGATCTTCGCTTTCCAGCCTGCAAAAACTTTTCAATCGGCGAAAGCCCCGGGCGCCCTGCGGGTGCTCACATGGAATGTAGGCTTAATGAATGTAATGGCCAAAGACACGCAAACGGCTATCGTTAAAAATCTTGAGATACTTGACGCGATCAGGGCAGCGGATGCGGATGTAATTTGCCTGCAGGAATTTCTTACTTCGGTAGTTCCTGATGGCCATTACAACTTCCTGGATAGTATTAAACGAACGATGGGTTATCCTCATCATTTTTTTTCAATTGATTTCGATGAAGGTTTTTTTGTGAGCGGCACCGTTGTGATTAGTCGTTTACCCATTACCGATAGTATGGCAGTTGACTTTCCCGGGCCGTTTCGGGGAAGCCTGGTGAAAACGGGCATTATTAAAGGGAAGGATACAATTGATTTCATCACTTCACGCTTGCAGAGCCTTAATTTTAAGCGGGATGAATATGCCATTTTTTCAAACCTGAAAAGAGCCCGTCCGGAAGCGCTCAAAGGAAGCCGTACGATGCTGAAAAAATTGCGGTACGCATACGGCGAACGGGAGGAGCAGGTCAGAATGATAAACGCATTGATCGATGGTTCACAGAGGGCTGTAATTTTTACCGGAGACCTCAACGATGTGCCTTCCGGTTTTGCTTACCATAAAATACGAGGCAAAATGCACGATGCCTGGCTGGAAGCCGGCTGGGGAATTGGGCGAACGTTCAGGAGGATATCCCCCACTCTTCGGATCGATTATATTTTCTCAGACAAGAGGTTAAAGCCGGTTCAAACGAAGCGATTACTCACGACCGGGAGTGATCATTACGGGTTGGTGGCCGATCTGATGCCATAGGTGATGGTTTGGTGGTTGGGTGGTTGGGTGGTTTGGTGGTTGATTAGTTGGATGGATGAATAGAAATTTGAAAAGGATTCTACCCCACGGCAATGCCAAAAACAGGCTCCCGAATCCGGCTTCTCGCCCCGTTCCTGTATTTATATTGACATTCTGGATTTATTATGTAAAGGAGCAGGCTTTAAATATGCCCAGTTTGTACATCAAAATAACTTCCGCCTTCGTCAGTTGACAAAAAGTGGAGCCTGGATTCTTCCTTATTTCACCCACAATAGGTAGGCGCGTACAATGTTAACCGCCAATTTCAACCTCTTAAAATGGTCATTTTATGAGGGAAACCGCTATTATTTATTGGTTACGGGGCAAGGAGTCGGATTCGAATGGGATCTCCGGCAGGGTTTATTTAGCCGGCAATATTCTTTATCTATTCAAAAAAATAACCCATCCGTATAAATCCCATTTCAGCCCACAACGGCCTTTTCCTCACCCCACCGTTTTAACCAGGTTCTACAATCTGTAGTATAGATACTACATAAAATCAGTCCCGCGAGTATAACCTCGCACGATATGTATACTGTTGTATATCAGCAGAATATCAACAAATTTGACATTTTTCAAAACGCAAATTTTCAACCGCTTCATTACACGAAATTGAGCAGAAAACCTACCAAAATAAATCTTTTCGAAATTTTTTGGCATGTTTCGTCAGATTCATCTAAACATTTAACTATGATGCGTTGAAATAAATATATAAAATGCGCCTCATCTTTAAATATTGAAAAACTACGCAAGGGATGGTATTTTTACGGTATTGCATACTACGAAAATGTACGCTATGTTTGTCGAAGAATTGCTGATCGACCTGCTTACCTCAGCGACACGCAGTTCAAAGTGAATCCAGGGTTAAATGAAAAACCACCCGGCTTTTTTCGCCGCTTACCGAAAAGAACCGGTTTTATTTAAACCTTAATCACAAGAAAATGAACAAAATTTCTACTCTCGTAGGAAGGTACTTTATCGCGCTTTCCTTGTCTCTCACAGTTTTCACTTCAAATGCCCAAACAGCCCCAGGCTTAAAATTCCGCAATCCGGTACTTGTTAACGGAACTGCAGGAAGGGAAGGTGCTGAATACAAATTCAGCAACGTGTACACCGCGCCAAACGGAACCACGGTAAATGCTATCGTAAAAGTAAAAAAACTTGAAAACGGCGCTACCCTGGTTAATATTGACGAAACCAGCACGGGTTATTCTGACGCATGGCAGCCGGTTGTGGGCGGACCGACCACAAAAGGAACCACCTCTTATATTGAGTGGGAGATCAGGTTTCATAAGACAAACGGCGACGATTACACCATTCCTCAATTCGTACTTTCGGCTGTTGATGTAGACGGCGACAATGTACGTATGAGAGAATTCATCGGTACAGGAGATGCTACCAATTTTACCGTTCCCGGTATTATCAATTCCCTCCTGAACATTGCTCCAGTTGCTACTACTGCAGGACTTATCACACGCAGCATGGGGCCGATTGTTAACCGCACCGATATCGATACATCTTCTTTAGATGTTGCGATTGCCTTTAACTTTACCAACACTAAAAAATTCAAACTCGTTACCGGCGCTTATGCAGACCCACTGGGCGGAAACGGAAGTGCTGCGGGCAACCGTTTTAACAGCGTGTATTTTAAACCCATCGCCGCTACCTATTCAATTCTTCCGGTAAAGTACAGTTTCTTTAATGCTAATGCAGTGAACAGGACTGCGGTACTAAATTGGGCTACGGAAATTGAGATCAACCACGATCATTTTGAAGTGGAAAGAAGTTTTGATCAATCCTCATTCAGCACTGTAGGTTATGTACTTGACGGAATTAAAGACGCTTATTCAACCAACTACGCTTTCAAAGACAATTCAAATGAATTAAAAGGCCAAACCGTTGCATACTACAGGTTGAAGCAGGTGGATGTAGACGGCCGTGCACATTACAGCGAAGTAAGAAAAGTAAAATTTGCTGAAGAAGGCGTAACGGTTACCACCTACCCTAACCCGTTCACAGAGAACGTTACCATTAACTTCAATACAGAGGCCGCCGGTAGAGCTGAAGTACGAATTGTTGCCTTAAACGGAACAATTTCCGGCAAGAAAAGCTTTGAGGTTGAAAAAGGAAACAATGCTATAACGATCGATCAACTTTCGAAACTTAACACCGGAGTTTATATTCTTCATACAGTAGTAAACGGAAAAGTAATAGACAGCAGGAAGCTATTGAAAAAATAAGTCGGACAATTCATAAACATCCCGAAGCCTGGTATTAATTACCGGGCTTTTTTTTTGCAATGAACATTTAAAATTCGCAACTAAGATTTATTGAACAAGCTAATTAATAACCGAAATAATTCGCGTTAGGGATGGGCAGCAGTACCGTGTACTGCAGACAGCCCGACCCCGACCACGCGACCGCGTGCGTCGGGGGAACGCCCAAAGCCCCTACATCTTTCGCGGCGGTTTATAATCACAAGCTGACATTCAAAACATAACATTCCTCATTTTCAGTATTTTTGAACAGATTGTATAAATATGGTTCACCTCCCGAAATTGATTGAAGATCTGGCGCTGATTCTGATTGCAGGGGCGATTACCACACTTCTGTTCCGCAAGATCAAGCAGCCGCTGGTACTGGGTTATATTATTGCCGGGTTTTTGGTGGGCCCTCATTTTCCGTGGCTGGCCACAGTTACCGATCACGACAACGTAGAAACCCTGGCTGAGATCGGGGTGATTTTCCTCCTCTTCAGCCTCGGCCTCGAGTTCAGTTTTAAAAAGCTTATGCGCGTAGGAGGCTCCGCTTCCATCACGGCACTTTTTGAAATTGTATTTATTACCATAGCGGGTTTCCTCGCGGGGCGGGCCATGGGGTGGACGACTATGGACAGTCTCTTCCTCGGCGGTATGCTGGCAAGCTCTTCCACCACCATTATTTTACGGGCATTTGATGAATTGGGCGTTAAAACAAAACAATTTGCACGAATCGTGTTCGGCGTACTCGTGGTCGAAGATATTGTGGTGATCTTGCTGATGGTTTTGCTTTCCACGATCGCGGTTACCAAACAGTTTGAAGGCACGGAGATTTTATACACCATTTTTAAACTCGGAATTTTCTTAGGCTTGTGGTTCATAGCGGGAATTTTCCTTCTGCCTACGTTTTTGAAGAGAGTGAAGAAGTTGCTGGATGAAGAAACCCTTTTGATTTTATCCATAGGGCTTTGTTTGGGCATGGTGGTATTGGCCACGCAGGTTGGGTTTTCAGCAGAGCTTGGCGCCTTCATTATGGGCTCCATCATTGCAGAAACCACTTCGGCTGAAAAGGTGGAACACGTAATTAAACCCGTAAAAGATCTTTTCGGTGCGGTCTTCTTTATTTCCGTAGGCATGATGATTGACCCGGCGGCTATTTACGAATACAGATGGCCGGTGCTTGTGGTTACTTTACTTACATTGTTCGGAAAACTTTTCAGCACCACTGTTGGCGCACTTATTTCGGGTCAGCCGCTAAAACAATCGGTTCAAGTGGGTATGAGTATGGCGCAGATCGGTGAGTTTGCATTTATCGTGGCAAGTTTGGGGCTTTCCCTTGGGGTGATCTCTGAATTCCTTTTCCCGGTTGCTGTGGGAGCGTCTGCCATAACCACCTTTACCACGCCTTACCTGATCAAATATTCCGATCCTTTCTATAAGAAACTTGTTTCCGCACTTCCGGATAAGTGGGTGTCACGATTGAACACATATTCAACAGGATCTCAAAACATACAGGCTGAGAGCAACTGGAAGGTGGTGATAAAATCGTATGCGCGGATATTTATTTCAACAGGCACCATTATAATCGGACTTCTTCTGGCCTCATTGCAGGTACTTCGGCCGATGCTGGATAAGAACATTGAAGACCCTACATGGCGTGGTATAGTTGGCTTGCTCATTTCTTTCCTGTTCGCCGCTCCGTTTTTATGGGCTTTCATGACCAAAAAACCTGATAACAGCGCTTTCAGGGAGCTTTGGCTTAACCGGGATTATAACCACGGCCCGCTCCTTTCCATTGAAGTTGCGAGGGTTTTGTTAGGCATGGCGGTTATAGGTTTTTGGGTGGATCAGTTCTTTACAACCAAAACAGCAATATTCGTTGCAGTGCCCGCGTGCATGCTGGTGATGTTCTTATTTTCAAAACGGATACAAAAGTTTTACCGAAGGCTGGAAGGGAGGTTCATGACCAACTTTAACGCCCGCGACACCAAGGCAAATGAAAGCTCGATGGCAGCGAACCTGATCAGTATGGAAGGTATTTACGCCGACCTCTCACCATGGGATGCGCACCTGGTTGACATGAAAGTTTCTTCCAACCCGTCTTTCTCCGGCAAAACGCTTTATGAACTACAATGGAGAGAAACCTACGGTATAAATGTAGTGTACATTCAGCGTGGGGATAAATTAATTCCCGCACCGGGCAGAAATGAAACTATCCTGCCTTATGATAAGGTCGGGATTCTTGCAACGGATGAACAACTGCAAACCTTCATCCCGGTATTTAACTCCATGGAAGAACCTAACGTGTCTAACCTGCGCGTAGATGACATAGCTCTTCAAAAAATTGTGGTGGATGAACACACACTCCTGAAAGGGCATACGATCCGTTCCTCCGGAATTCGCGAGCAGACCAGCGGACTTATTGTAGGAATACAACGCGGCAAAAGAAGAATTCTTAACCCTGAATCAACCACGAAGTTTGAATGGGACGATATTGTGTGGATCGTAGGAAACTGGAAAAAGATCCGCGAGTTTAAGGCAGGCGATCTTAATGCTCAACCCTGAATGAAACCTTGCAGATAAGGCCGTAAGACGCCGCCTTACCGTCTTTCACATGCACTTTAAAATCTTTCACATAAACTGAGTCGATATTCTTAATTGTTTTGCCGACCTCATCTATACAATTCTTTATTGCATCGTCGAAGCTGATATCGGAAGAAGCGATTACTTCTAATACTTTTACAATTGCCATAACCGGTAGGGATTTAAAGAGTGAGGAATGATTTTTTAATGCAAATTTCTTACCAAGGTGGGCTCAGTTCTTAGTCGGCAGTCTTTGGTCTTTAGTCGTTAGTCAGTACTCTGTGCCCTGTGCCTTATACTAATGCCTGGTTCCCTATCCCTTGTAACCTGCCTCCGCCCTTTCCGCAATTTCCGTGTGGCTTAAAATTTGTGTTTATGGGAGAAAAACTTTTACAATGAAAAAATTAATCACACTTAGCCTGGCAATATGCTTTGCCGCAGCATTACAGGCGCAGAAGAAACAGGAAATTAAAACAGCTGATGTTCCTACCGCAGTGCAGGCTGCATTTCAAAAAGAGTTTCCCGAAGCTGCGGGAGCCGATTGGGAAATGTGGGACGGAAAATATAAGGTTGAGTTTCGCCAGGGAGGAGTCAAGCATATGGTTGGGTTCGATAATGCGGGAATGCGCGTTTCCCACGGCATGGAAATTAAGATCGCCGATCTTCCGGCCGCAGTTTCAGAAGCAATCGCTAAAAACCATCCCGGCAGCAAGATAGACGATGCGTACAAAATTGAAAAAGAAGGAAAGACTCTTTACAAAGTTGAACTTGACGGCAGTCCGGATAAGAAAGTAATGTACTCGGCAGACGGTGAATTGTTGAAAGAGAAAAAGGACAAATAAGTATTTGCGCGTATTGTGCGTATATACCTAACCGTTAGTTGTGATTTTTAAACAGGGATGTGGTTCGCATCCCTGTTTTTTTTTCGTGCCTTCCGCCCGGTGCCTCATCTCCGGAAAAAGGTTCTGTAAAAAAATTTCAACTGCCTGACCCCATCCCGCAATTGCGGCCGTGTGAGAAACGCTCAAGGTCAGACAGCAAAAAGGAGTAAAAAGCTGAAAATTGGATCGTGCATCGAAAATCGTAAATTGCCTATAAAAATTAAAAACCCAAACTTATATCCCATATCTCATATCATACAACCGAAACCAATCACACTAAATTTATAATTCCTTGTTCAGACACCAGGGTAAAACAAGAACATTAAGTCATAATAAAAAGATCGCCTCCCTCCTTTCCTTTGTAGCCGGAGTGGTGAATGTTGCCGGCTTCATTTCGGTTGAGCGTTTAACCACCAACGTTACCGGCCACTTCGCCTATTTTGTTGATGAGGTTTTCAAAATGCAGTTTACGGCAAGCCTTGTTTTCTTCCTGTACATACTGTTCTTTTTTCTCGGTTCATTTGTTTCAAGCCTGTTTGTTGAAATTTTTACAAGGAAGAATGAACAATACATTTATTTTATACCCGCTTTTGCGGAAAGTTTGATATTACTGGCGGTGGCTTTATTTGGCTTCCGTTTGGTTGATACCCATCCAAATGTCATCGCCTGCACTTTGTTGTTTGCGATGGGCCTACAAAATTCGCTCGTAACCCGAATATCCAATGCAATTGTAAGAACTACACATCTTACCGGCTTGTTTACAGATCTGGGTATAGAGATCTCGCAACTCTTCTTTTATAAAAAACCGGAACAAAAAGTAAAACTTATTTCTACCATCAAACTTCGCTTGAGAATTATCGCCTACTTTTTCTTAGGTGGAATAATCGGCGGCGTTTTTTATAATTCACTTGAACTTTATGTACTGTTGATCCCTGCGGTCTTATTGTGGATAGGCCTGTTTTACGACAATGTGAAGTTCAGGCTTCTCGTATGGGCACGAAGGCAGGTTTCCTGATGAGGTACTTCCGATGAGTTTGGCATAATTATTCAAGATGCAGAGATGAAAACCAAAAACATGAAAAGCCAGTTCAAATTACTTTTTTCGTTAACTCTTTCTCTTTGCGCAGGTTTGCATCTTACATCCTGCAGAACAAAACAGGATACCAAAGCCGTTCCTTCAGAAGAGATTCAAATCAAAAGCCATCCGGGAAGTGGTGAAAACTTTGTAGAAGCGGCGAAGGCAGTTACACCGGCAGTGGTACACATTAAAACACTCTTTGAGAACAGGCAGAGTGCAAGGCGCTTTTTTGACGACCCCGATGGAATGCGGATGCGCACAATTGGTTCCGGCTCGGGGGTGGTGATCAGTTCAGATGGATACATTGCCACCAACTATCATGTAATTGCCCGCGCGGATGTAGTTGAAGTTGTGTTCCCTAACCGCCGTTCTTTTCGCGCAAAAGTGATTGGGCGCGATCCCAATACAGACCTTGCGCTTTTAAAAGTGGATACGCAGGATGTTCCGTATGTGAGCCTTGGAAATTCTGATGAGGCGCAGGTAGGCGAATGGGTGCTTGCGATCGGCTACCCGTATTCGCTTAATACAACAGTTACTGCGGGAATAATTAGTGCAAAAGGGAGAAGTCTTGGCATTATCAATCAGCCCTCACCATACAATACAGATGGCAGCCAATTGAGTGCCGCGATCGAATCTTTTATTCAAACAGATGCGGCAATTAATCCCGGCAACAGCGGCGGTGCATTGGTAAACATGAAAGGAGAACTCATTGGCATAAATACAGCAATCGCTTCCATAACCGGAAGTTATACGGGTTATGCTTTTGCTGTGCCTGCCAACCTGGCAAGAAAAATTCTGGATGATCTTAAACAATTCGGTAGCGTGCAGCGGGGACTGCTGGGTGTTTCTTATCCTGCACCATCTGATGAAGAACATATTTTAAAACAGCAGGACATTGACCCCGGCGCGGTTCAGGGAGTTTTCATCACAGGCATTCAGCCCGGTAGTGCAGCCGAGGCGGCGGGATTAAAGGAAGGCGACATCATTCAAAAGATCGATGACATAAAACTATATTCCTCCGCAGAGTTTTCTGAAAGGATCGCAAGGAGAAGGCCCGGCGATGAGATAAAACTAGAATTTCTTCGCGATGGGAAATTAAACAATACCGTTGCGAGGTTAAAGAAAGAAGAGGATTCGCAAAACTTCGATAAAGCTTCCATTGAGGCGATCCGTGAAAAGCTTGGGGCGCAATTTGAAAACATCTCTGACGAAATGAAGGACCGCTACAGCCTCTATGGAGGTGTGATTGTTTCTGAAGTAAAAAGCGGTGGGTTTTTCGACCAGCTGGGGATTCCGCCCGGAACAATCATCGCATTCATTAACGGCGTAGCAATAAATGATCAGCGCGATATTGATGAGGCGTTGATGAACGCGCAAAATTCGATCATTCAAATTCTTGGTATCGCCCCCGACGGATCACGGATCGCGTTTAATTTTTCGCTCGGAGCGTAAGAGAGGAAATTATAGATTTTGAATTTTAGATTATAGATTTTGGGAGGTTACGGAAATCGATCGCCGCATCACTGATGTTGCTCGATGCAGAGGTTCCCGCTGATCAGCGGGGATTTTCCAAACCAAAGTTCTTCGTACCAATAGTTCGATGCGCAGATTCCCACAAATAGAGTAAATCATGGCCCAAAATCACACAGGTTCTTCATCCACCAAAATAGATTCTACTCAGTTCTAACTACAAACTATCAACTTCTAACTATAAACTAAAAAAGCCTCCCATAAAGAGAGGCTTTTATTCAATATTCTCGTGTATCCTTATCCGTTAGTAGGCCTTGGCGCCCATTTATCATAAGGCTTCATATCAAACTTATTCACTTCATCCATCGTTAAGCCAAGAGCGATGGCCACACCCTGACCATATTCTGGATCAGCCTTATAACAGTTCCTAATGTGGCGGATCTGGATGAATTTTTCCGCGCCACCAACCTGCGCCGCTGTATTTTTGAATAACAGGTCAGCTTTTCCGCGTTCTTTAATGATACGGAACAGATCTCCGGGCTGTGTGAAATAATCATCATCATCATCGCGGAAATTGTGTGCGTAAGCCGTGCCCTCCAGTTCAAGTGGTGGTTCCTTTGCATCCGGCTGCTCCTGCCATTCGCCGTAGCTGTTCGGATTGTAATGCTTCGTTGCACCGTAGTTACCATCAACACGCATCGCACCATCGCGATGGAATGCATGATATGGACATGTTGGCTTATTCACCGGAATCTGAAAATGATTCACGCCTAAACGGTAGCGCTGAGCGTCACCATACGAGAACAAACGACCCTGCAACATCTTATCAGGAGAAAAACCGATTCCCGGAACGATGTTGGTCGGGTTGAATGCAGCTTGCTCCACATCCTGGAAATAATTCTCCGGATTTCTGTTCAATTCAAATTCACCGACAGGAATAAGCGGGAAGTCTTTCTTGCTCCAGACTTTGGTAAGATCGAAGGGGTGGAAACGATATGTTTTTGCTTCTTCCTCAGTCATTATCTGAACAAACATTTTCCACTTTGGAAAATCCTTTTTCTCGATCGCTTCAAACAGGTCGCGCTGAGAAGATTCCCGGTCCCTACCCACCACTGCCGCAGCTTCTTCATCAGTTAAATTCTCTATGCCCTGCTGCGTTACGAAATGGAATTTTACCCAATGCCTTACATTTTGTTTGTTTATAAAACTATAGGTATGGCTTCCAAAACCGTGCATGTGCCTGTAGCCTCTCGGAATACCGCGGTCACTCATAACAATAGTGATCTGGTGAAGTGCCTCAGGAAGCAGGGTCCAGAAATCCCAGTTGTTGTTTGCATCGCGGAGGTTGGTTTTTGGGTCGCGCTTCACGGCGTGATTAAGGTCCGGGAATTTCATCGGGTCGCGAAAGAAAAACACAGGGGTGTTGTTTCCAACAAGGTCCCAGATCCCTTCTTCAGTGTAAAACTTTAATGCGAAACCGCGTATATCCCTTTCAGCATCTGCTGCACCTCTTTCACCGGCAACGGTAGAAAAACGCGCGAACATTTCCGTCTTCTTGCCCACCTTGCTGAAAATATTAGCCTTCGAATATTTGGTGATGTCGTGCGTAACGGTGAAAGTTCCGAAAGCTCCCGAACCTTTTGCATGCATTCTTCTTTCAGGAATAACTTCACGGTCGAAGTTTGCCATCTTTTCAAGGAACCAGAAATCCTGCATTAATAATGGGCCGCGCGGGCCTGCAGTTTGTACATTCTGATTATCGGGAACCGGGGCGCCGGTTTGCCGGGTTAGTTTGGATTCTTTTCTGTCCATTTTATCAGGATTTAATTGAATATTACTGAATGTTCATCGTGAACATCGAACATGCAAATTTACATTTCTCTGCCAGATTCGTTGGATTGTTTGAAGGACCAGAGAACGCCAATGTTTCAGCTACGGTTAAATAAAAAAGGTTGCGCAACAGGTGCGCAACCAAAATGTTTAAGCATTCATACCGCCATCAATTACCTGGGTGGTACCGGTGATGAATTTACTCTCATCACCTGCCATAAACAGTACAAGTTGGGCGATCTCAATAGGTTCAGCATAACGGCCAAGCGGTATAGCGTGTTCAAAACTCTTCTTTGCATTTTCTGCATCACCCGGAGCGTAACCTGCTTCCAGCGAACGCATCATTCTGTTATCTACCGGCGAAGGATTAATGGTATTCACGCGGATCTTTCTCGGCGCCACTTCCATGGCGAGGTTCCTCATCATACCAACCACCGCGTGCTTACTGGCAATGTACGCGGAAACGTTAGGGCTACCTGCAATTCCTGCAACTGATGAAGTGAGAATAATGCTGCCACCATCATTCATCTGAGGTAACACATACTTATTTCCCAGGAACACTCCTTTAACGTTTACAGCCATCACCTTGTCAAACATATCTTCAGGATAATCAACCGTGGGGTGCACAACCCCTTCAATACCGGCATTGTTGAAGAATATATCGATCTTACCAAATGCTTTTACAGCATCACTTACATAATTTTGAACGTCTGCACTTTTGGTAACATCTGCTACGGAATACTTTACATCCTTACTACCCAATTCGTCCACAGCTTTTTGAAGTTCATCTTCCTTCATATCAACCAAAAGCACTTTGGCACCATGGTCGAGAAATAATTTGGCTGTTGTTTTTCCAATGCTACCGGCGCCGCCGGTAATTATGGCCACTTTCTTATCTAATCTTTTCATCTTGTAAAGTTTAAATGGTTATTAAAATTGGTTCGAACGATCAATTAAGAAAGATCGTTTTCAGGTAGCCTTTCAGATCAACTGGCTGCCTGCCCAGAATTTTCTGCAGGTCAGATGTTGATGAGAAAAACTCTCCTTGTTTAATTGCTTCGGCAAATGCTGTAAACATCTGTATGAATTCTACAGGAACCCCGGCCCCTGAAAGCGTACCGGCGTATGCTTCGGGAGCGGGACTGGAATAGCTGATGGCTTTCCCGGATAATTCGGAAAGAATACTTGCAGCATCTGCAAAAGAGTAATTTTCAGTGTTGGAAATTTCATAAATTTTATTTTGATGTCCTTCTGTAGTGAGCAAATTAGCAGCGGCCTCAGCAATGTCTAACCGTGAAGTAAAAGCCGCCTTCCCATCTCCTGCCGGAAATACAATACCCGTTTCTAAAACCTTTTCACCAAAGAACATGGGCAGGGCATCTGCATAAAGACCGTTGAGCATGATCGTATAATCTAGACCGCTTTCCTTGATCAACCTTTCAGTTTCGATGTGCGAACTTGCAAGAACGCCTAATGGATTGGTTGCGCTTTCATTCTTTCTTGTAAAGCTGGTGTAGAAAATGTGACCAACACCTGCCTGCTTAGCAGCATCAACCACGTTTCGGTGTTGTTTTAAACGATTGGGAACATCATTCCCGGATACGAAGAAAAGTTTGTCAACTCCGGCAAAAGCTTTTAACAGCGAATCATAATTATCGTAGTCGCCAATTCTTATTTCAACACCTCTGCTCTTTAAAGAGGCGGCCTTTTTCTCATCTCTGACCAATGCTGCTATTTCCTTTTCAGGAACTTTGCTCAACAAAAAGTTTATCGTGGCATTTCCCAACTGACCTGTTGCGCCGGTGATTAAAATCATAATGTATGTTTTTAAGTGTGCTGACGTTAACGAATATGCGTTAACATTGAATGCAGATCTTCTGCTTGTATTGTTGGATGTGCAAGATGGTTAAGTAAAACCGGCATCATCCGTATTTGATAAGGCAAAGCTACGCCCGCAATATTTCCTCATCAATGTTCTATGATAATAAATAGCATTGATCCAGATCAATGAACTATTTCCTAAAATCGGAGTTGGCGAAAACAAATTGTTGGAAATATGAAGCCTTCAGTCAATATTTACTGACCGGCATTACGTACAACGGATGTGTTTGAGAAGATGTTCCTGCTTAGCGGATCTGTAATTTTCTTAGTAAATCATCAGTTACAGGTTCGCTGTAAATACCGTAACCATTTACCAATACCCCTTTCAGGTTGTGTTCGTCGGATGAAATGGCATAAAGTATTGCGTTGTCAGACGGATTACTCTCGCCTTCGAACCTGAAATATTTGTCCACTTTAAACTCATCGGTAAACACTTTAAACTGACCGTTCCGGCATTCAATGCAATTTTGTTGAAGGTTGAAATCTTCGGTGTAGCCTTCTTCGCGGAGCTCGTTCATTTTTTGTGAAAGTGTGGTATAGCGTGTCATGACAAATATTTGAAGTACATAAATTAAAAAACAAGGAAAAACCATTCGAATTTTTTAAACTCTGTATCCTGTTGTATTCAATATACTAAAAATATTTTAAGCAGGGATGTTTTGAAGATGTGGTTTGCCTGAAGCAAGGCCCCTCTCTATTATTTAAAATTTCTTCCGCCATGAAAAATGCTGTCGGGTGCAGGCTGATTTACGGGAGGCCGCCGCTTTTGCAAATGTGCGGGAAGTGATTTTTCATCCGCCGGGGAAAGTGTTAATATATTAGGATCTTCATCTTTATTAACCGTGAGCTTTCGCAACATTCTTGAAAAATTGTGACAACGCTTAACGATCACATGGATCACTTCCCCTTCGATCTGCACCCTGCCCTCTACCATGATCAACTTCGACTGTAAAATTTCCTTCCTGTATTGTTCAAACAACTTTTCAAAAATTACCAGGTTTGCAAAACCCGTTTCATCTTCAATGGTCATGAAACAAATTCCTGCTGCAGTTCCCGGACGCTGGCGAACCAATACAAGCCCCGCAACTTTTACATTCATGCCATCTTTAAGCGTGCCTAATTTATTCGCCGGTAAAATATACAATTGCTCAAGCTGTTCGCGAATGAAACTAACAGGATGTGCCTTCAATGAAAAAGAAGTGGCGGCATAATCTTCCACCACATGCTGCGATGGTGTCATTTGCGGCAGGGAAATATTCTCATTGACCGCATCAGCAGGTGTGCTTCCTTTAAACATGGCTACCGGCTTGTCTTTCGTGGAAACTTCCCACATGGCTTCACGGCGGTTGAGCCCTATTGACCTGAAAGCATCGGCATCAGCAAGTTTCTGCAGTACCGCCTCTGTAATGCCTGCATCGCGAAGATCATTTATACCGGCATATCCTTCTTTACGGTTTTCGATCAATTCCTCCATATCGTTCTCCCGCAAACCCTTTACCTGCCTGAACCCGAGCCGGACCGCACAGAACTTCCCTGACCTCTCTTCCAATATATTATCCCATTGAGAGGAATTTACATCAACCGGCCTTACCTCCACACCATGCTTCCTTGCGTCAATAATTAATTGCGCAGGTTGATAAAAACCCATCGGCAGACTATTTAAGATCGCGCAACAAAACACATCAGGATAATAGCATTTCAACCATGAAGAAACATATACAAGCAATGCAAAACTTACCGCATGGCTTTCAGGGAAACCATAGCTTCCAAAGCCCTCCAGCTGTTTAAATACACGTTGTGCATATTCAATCGAATAACCTTTTTCGATCATGCCCTTTGTAAGTTTCTCCCGGTACTGTGTTACCAGGCCTTTTGCTTTGAAAGTTGCCATAGCACGCCGCAAGCCATCCGCTTCAGCGGGCGTAAAACCTGCAGCCACAATAGCGATCTTCATGGCCTGCTCCTGGAATAAGGGCACGCCAAGTGTTCTCCCTAAAATCTCTTCAAGCTCTTTGGAAGGATACTCAACAGGTTCTTCTTTATTACGGCGGCGGAGATAAGGATGCACCATGTCGCCTTGTATCGGACCGGGACGAACCAAGGCCACTTCTATCACCAGGTCATAAAACACGCGGGGCCTTAAACGAGGCAACATGGATTGCTGTGCACGGCTTTCAATTTGAAAAACGCCGATGGTATCGGCATGACAGATCATATCATATACAACAGGATCGTCTTGCGGAATATTGGCAAGCGTTAAATCAAGACCATAACTTTCTTTAGCCACATCAAAAGCTTTACGGATGCAGGTAAGCATTCCCAAAGCAAGTACATCAATCTTCATAAAGCCCAGCGCATCTATATCATCCTTATTCCATTCAATGCAGGTGCGGTTCTCCATACGTGCGTTGAGAATAGGAACCAAATCGCTGAGCTTTTCTCTTGTAATCACAAAGCCTCCTGTATGTTGACCTAACTGCCTCGGAAAGCCCATGTATTGCCGGGTGAGTTGCAAAACTTTTTTGAGATGCGCATCGCCGGGATTGAGCCCCTGTTCTTTAATTCGCTTCCCTTCAAACCATTCATCGGTGTATTGCCATACCGAACCCGATAATCCATTTATCGTATCAACCGATAATCCCATTGCCTTGCCCACATCACGTATCGCGCCCTTCTGATGCATCTGTGTTACCGTGGCCACGATAGCGGCTCTTTCGCGACCATACTTATTAAAGATGTACTGCATCACTTCCTCCCGGCGTTCATGCTCGAAATCCACATCAATATCAGGAGGTTCATTACGCGCGGTGGAAATAAAACGTTCGAACAACAGGTCAAATTTTGCAGGATCAACCGAGGTGATACCAAGGCAATAACAAACTGTTGAATTGGCCGCCGAGCCCCTTCCCTGGCAAAGAATGTTTCTTGACCGGGCAAACTTTACAATATCATATACGGTAAGAAAATAAGCCGCATAATTCATTTCACCGATCAGTTTCAATTCGTAATTGATCGCTTCAACCGTTTTAGCAGGAACATTCTTCCCGTAACGTTCTTCAGCGCCACGCCATGAAAGCCATGCAAGTTCTTCCTGCGGCGTCCGGCCCCCGCTGGTTATTTCTTCCGGGTATTCATACTTCAATTCATCAAGTGAAAAAGTACACGCATCTGCAATGTAGTGGGTGTGCTCAATGGCTTCCGGGTATTGCCTGAAGAGGCGAAGCATTTCAGCCTGTGGCTTCAGGTATCTCTCGGCATTGGAGTGCAGCAAATAACCTGCATTGTATATGGTTCGCTTTTCACGGATGCAGGTGAGCACGTCCTGCAACTGCCTTCTCTCCGCTTCATGATAATGCACATCATTAGTGGCCACCATCGATATATGCAACTGTTTACACAATTGATTGAGCCGGTATAAATATTTGTTGTCATCACCGCAGTAACGGCGTGTTGCAGCTACGTAAAGATCTTCTTTAAAAAATACCTCCCGGTATTCTTTCAGTGCATTTGATAATGTTTCATCAAATTGGAAAGCGGCATTCAGTTCTTCAGAAGGAAGTGCGACAAACTTTAATCCTTTCGCATAGGCGTACACGTCAGCCTTATATAAATGACATTCACCCTTCTCTGCACGGCGGTTGCCAAGAGTAAGCAGGTTAGAAAGATTCGAATATCCGTAAACGTTAGTTGGATATGCAAGAAGGTTCAATCCATCCATAAGGTCAAGCCGGCAGCCTGTAATAAGCCTCAGGCCTGTGCCTTTGGCCGCGGCATGCGCGCGCACTATCCCCGCCAGGGTATTACGGTCTGTAATGGCGATCTCTTTGTACCCGAGTTCCACAGCCTGTTGCACTAATTCTTCCGGGTGTGATGCTCCCCGGAGAAAAGTAAAATTTGAAGTGACCTGTAGTTCTGTATATCGCATCTGATCTCTTTATGCAAAAAAGCCATGAATGAACCATTGGTATTGCCGGGCTGCATCATAATGCCCTAAACGAAAAAGCCAGTATCTTTTTCCTTCCTCATCTTCCACCGAATAATAGTCGCGGTGCAGCCCGTCCTGCAACCACCATTCCTGCTCAATTCTCTCCGGGCCATCAGCTTTTACAATCTTATGCAGCCTTCCTTTATAACGGAATAGCATAGGCGGATAATCAGGTATTGGCGCGGTAACGGTGATCGGCTCAGGCCTGGCCAGCATCCGCAGGGGCCTTTGTTTTCCCATCCATTGGGTTTCTGTTTTCTCAGTGAGCGATGAGGAAAGTTTAAACGACCGCTCGGGCCAGTAATGTTCGGCAGGCAGGTAACGGTGAATATGGTCAGCACCCACCTTTCCTTCGATGCGGTCAAGAAGTTCGGCAAGTTCACTGTCGTTTAAAGGATCCGTTGTTTCCCATAACTTTTCCTGTGCAACCGGGAGTTCTTCCACCCGCGGAGCATCCAGCGTGAAGAGTTCAATGCCTAATCCCGGTTCAATATTTCCTGTTTTATTTTCAAAGAGCCTGAAAAGATGTGAAGGGTTTGAAGAAGGCCTGTTGGTACCGATCTCAATTTTTTCGATCTTTCCGTCAACCCTGTAACATTTCATCACCGCGGCGCGAATACCTTTCTCTTCCTGTTTCAACCGTACACACAAAGCATCGAGCAATCGTTGCAATGCAATTTCAATTCCTTTTGCAGTAAGTATCGGGTCCATACAGGGGAGCCTTTCGTGAAAAGGTTCAGCGGGGTGAACGGGAGTGATCCACTCTTCTTCGTCGCCGAGGGCCTGGCTTATCCGTTGCAGAATTTGCAGGCCAAATCGTCTGCGCAATGAGGGCCTTGGCATATGAATAAAACTACGGATGGTATGGAGGCCCAGTTTATTCAACCTCTCGGCGGTAAAGGGTTCAATGCGAAGGGCCGCACCGGGTAAGGGAAGCAGCGCATTCATTTGTTCACCGCTTTTTATTACTACAGATCCGCGCCCATACCTGGCCACCGCCCATGCCGTACCGATGGTATCGGCAACGGCTATACGCACATCATAACCAAAACCTTTAAAGCGTTTATAGATATCCGTTAGGTAAGGCTTCTCGCCACCCCACAGGTGCGCGCACCCGGTAACGTCCAGCAATAGCCCGTCAGGCTCATCAATGGCCGCGGCGGGTGTAAAACGAATACACCATTCCGCCATGGCGGTCAATAATTTGGTGGAGAGCCCGGGTATATCATCCATCACCTGCAAGCCCGGAATAATTGCCCTTGCATCCGCTACCGCCATGCCTGTATAGATGCCCTGCATCTCTGCAAGGTGGCTGACCGCCGAAACGATCTTTTTTCCACGAACAGCAGCAGACAATACAAAGGGAAGGTTCTTTAATGCAGCGTCACGGCGCATAAACCAATCTGTGCGGAGGTGGCGAAACCATATCGATACAAAGCGCTTCTGCATATCATCCCACTTTCTTTTTCTGAACAAATGGCATTGATGCCACTTTCGATATATGCCTGAAACGGCCTTCGGCAAATTCGATCTCCCATTTTCCCGGGGTTCCGTTTCTCACTTTTAATAATTCCACATTCCATCTTGGGAAACCAATGCCCGGCATATCATCCCCAGTTTCGCTTTGAAGCGCGCTTACCTGCCAGCGCGTAAGGCAGGCCGTAGGGTTCACCGTTCGTGGATTTCGACGAAGAATAAAACCCGTAACCCTGCTATTCTCAACAGCCAGTTGCAAACGCCGTGAAGCGATAAAATTCAATTCCTGCATCTCCCCTACTACAGCCGAAAGACCTTTGCATTTCAAGGCTTCTTCCATCGTCCACAACACTTCCTTCTCACGGTGGAGATGAATGAAAATTATCCGGTCTGGCGAAATACCAAATGATTGCAATGCCGGAGGAAAAATGGTGCGTGAAGTACTTATCCATATCAGCGCCCCACGGTTACGCATAACCGAAGAAAGTATGCCTGCGATAAAACCTGATGTGGCCGCGCTGTCTTCAGGCGTGTTTGAAATAAATTCATGAACCGCGCCGAGAGGAAAAGAAGCGCCGGGAAAAGCATTCCTCATCTGCCCGAGCATGGCATCCAGCTGCGGGTTTTTAGAAGCTACCCTTATACCCTGCAATGGAAGTATGTCTCTTTGCAACTGTGCAATGATATCTGCTTTCGTGGCGGCCATTTCAATTGGTGATTCAAAGGGCAAAATACTAAACTTTTTAGCATTTTAGCAGGTAAAATAGGAGGGTAAAAGCCGTAGGCTGAAGGGTACAGGCTAAAATATTGGTGATCATTGATTAACGGTAAACGGTTTGTAATTATAAACCGCGACAAAATTCATCTTTTGACAAAATTGTCAAAATTATTTTGGTGATAAATAAAATCATTCTACCTTTGTTTAACAAAATTGTCAAATCACAAACTATGGCAGCAAAGGATACCGGGAGCACTGAAAACCTGATTAAGGAGACCGCGATGCGGATCTTTTTTAAAGAAGGCAGGTTCACCGCCACCACGCAGGATATTGCGGATGCAGCAGGTGTGAACAGAACATTGCTGCATTATTATTTCAGGTCGCGCGATATACTTTTAGAAAAAGTATTGCTGGAAGGCCAGGCGGCTTTCAGGCAGAAAATGTCTGAACAACTTGACCCGAAACTTTCATTCCGCAACCGCATGTCGCAATTAATAGATATATGGCTTGATCATGTAAACGAATATCCATACCTGGACGCCTACCTTGTTTCGCAAACACACAACGAAGGTTTCTGGGAAAGCATGAAGAAAATGGATAAAGCAACCTCGAAAAGACTTGAAGAATTCTTCCAGGAAGTAGCTGAAGAAATGAAAGCCGGCCATCTCGTAAAAATGGAACCGCATCAGTTCATACTAAATCTCATCTCACTGGTGAACTATCCCGTGATCATGCGCCCCCTATTGGAAGTAGCAGTTCTGCCCGGCAAAAAGGCCTATAACCACGCGATGGCGGAAAGAAAAGAGGCCATAATGGCGGCATTATTCCGCTAATTTTTTTTACATATGAATTGACATTTTTGTTAAACTAAAATGTATATACAAACAAAACGAAATATCAACAACAAACAGACAAAACAAATGTTCACCAGAAAGATCAGATCAGCGGCCCTGTTACTCACCCTTGCCTTCATTCCCTTCAGCGGGGTTTTAGCACAGGCCACAACGCCCCTTTCTTTAAAAGAGGCGCTTAACTATGCATTGGAAAATTATTCTGAAGCGCGCAAGGCAAAACTGGATATTGAAAACGCCGGATACCAGATTCAGGAGGTTCGCTCAAGGGCCCTGCCGCAGGTTAATGGCAATGGAGGGTTGAATTACAATCCCCTTCTACAAATGAGCGCATTGCCGGGAGAACTGAACGCGGCTGATCCGGGAAAGACCTTACTCGTTGCCTTCGGCCAAAAGTGGAACGCCAATATCGGCGTGAATGTATCGCAGAATATTTTCGATATGTCTGTATTCACCGGATTGAAAGCAGCTAAAAGCACGCGGGAATTCTATCAGCTCAACGCACAGCTCACGGAAGAAAAAGTATTGGAGACCGTGGCCACCACATACTACCAGGTGCTCATCCAGCAACAACATATAGTGAATATAGACAGCAACATCAGCACAACTGAAAAGACACAGAAGATCATCCAGGGCCTGTATGAAAGCGGTCTCGGAAAAAAGATAGATGTTGACAGGCTTGAAGTGAAACTGCTTAATCTTCAAAGCCAGCGTAGACAACTAATGAATGCAGTCTCGCAATTTGAGAATCAACTGAAGTTCTTCATCGGCATGCCCGTGGAGCAGCAGATCACCATTGTGCCCGAAGACCATTCCAACTTGAATTTTTCAGAAGCCCTTATTGAAGAGAATGCCGACAGCATTACCCGGTCTGAACTTCTGGTTTTGGAAAAGCAACAACAACTGCTGCAATTGAAAAAGCAATCTGTAAAAGCTGAGTACTATCCTACTCTCGCGTTGTCGGGCAGCTACAGCTACCAGGGGCTTGGGAACACCTTTCCGATATTCAAAGGAATAGACAAAGGTGCAAACTGGTTTGATGTGGCCACCGTTGGGCTTAACTTAAGAATTCCTTTATTCAACGGAAACGCCACCCGTGCAAGGGTAAACCAGGCCGAAGTGGACATCAAAAAACTTCAGGAAGATATTTCTCAAACCAAACAAAGCATCAACCTCGATTTTGAAAATGCAAAAAAACAGATAAGCAATTCCATTATAGTGTTGAACACACAGGAAAAGAATACCGAACTCGCGGAAAAAGTGATGGACAATACGAGCAATAATTACAAACAAGGCCTTGCCACATTAACCGATTTGCTGGACGCGCAGAATGCCTTGTTCGAAGCAAGGAACGCTTATAATTCAAGTTTGCTCGATTACCGTCTTGCCGAAGTGAAACTTACAAAAGCAAAAGGACAATTAAGATCATTACTCAACTAAAACAAAACTGCCCGAAGGGTTAATATCAAAAATCAAAAGATGAAAAAGTTATCAAAAATTATCATAGGAGTTTTAATCACAGCCGGAATCATTGCCCTGATAGGAATGGTGCTAACAAAAAACAAAAAGAAAAACGAAGCTAAAACCGCGGTTGTGGCGCAAAGCAACACCGGTGTTTCTGTAAAAACAGCAACGGTAAATCTCCAACCGCTTGAAACGAACTTCACTGCTAACGGAAAGTTTGCTCCCGGCCAGGAAATTCAATTCGCTGCGGAAATGCCCGGTCGCGTGATACGCGTTTTGGTTGATGAAGGCGATAAGGTGAGAAAGGGACAAACGCTTGCCGTGGTAAAAACCGATAACCTTTCCGTTGAAGCGCAAACCGCACGCGAAGCCTATGCTACCGCGCTCCGTGATAAAGAACGTTTTGAGAACGCTTACAAAACCGGCGGCGTTACGCAACAGCAGGTAGACCAGGCGGCACTCAATTTAAAAAATGCTGCGGCGCGCGTGCAGCAGGCGAACATCAAGGTATCTGATGCCAACCTTCGTGCTTCCATCAATGGCATCATCAATAAACGTTTGATAGAGCCCGGATCCGTTCTTGCAGCCGGCACCAAACTTTTTGAGATCGTTGATGTTTCTAAGCTAACTCTGGATATTGCGGTTACCGAGTCGCAGGTGGCGAATCTAAAAACCGGCGACACCGTTACTATTTCGGCAAGTGTAATGCCCGATAGAAAATTCAATGGAAGAATAAGTTTCATCGCGCCAAAAGCCGATGAGAGCCTGAATTTTCCCGTGAAAATAGAAGTGGCAAATAATAAAGATGCATCATTAAAGGCCGGCATGTATGGCTCTGCACGCTTTGATTTTCCGCAGACTGCGCCCGCTATTCTCATTCCGCGCAGTGCCTTTGTGGGAAGTGTTGCGAGCAACCAGGTATTTGTTGTGAATAATGGCAAGGCTGAGTTACGCCCGGTTACTTCAGGACGGATCATTGGTGAGCAGGTTGAAGTGGTGAATGGACTAAGCGCCGGGGAAGAAGTGATCATTTCAGGACAAATAAACCTTGTAAACGGTAGCCCGGTAAATATTATCAAGTAACGGTTACGCCTAACCGAATTAAAAGTGAATTAAAAAGAACCAGAATGAAAATTGCAGAATTATCCATAAAGAGGCCTTCACTGGTGATCGTACTGTTCACCATACTTACGCTTGGCGGTATTCTCAGTTACATGAGTCTTAACTACGAACTACTGCCAAAGTTCAGCCCCTCGGTGGTTTCCATCACCACGGTATATCCCGGTGCTTCGCCGGCTGAGGTGGAAAATACGGTATCAAGAGAAATAGAAGATGCCGTTTCTTCTATGGAAAACATCAAGAAGATAGATGTAAAATCTTATGAAAGCCTTTCCACGGTTATTATAACGCTTAACAGCGGAACCGATGTAGACTATGCGCTGAACGACGCACAAAGGAAGGTGAACGCCATATTGAAGGATCTTCCCGATGATGTTGATCCTCCATCGCTGAACAAATTTTCTTTGGATGACCTGCCCGTGATCACCATATCCGCTACATCCAAACTGGATGAAGCAAGTTTTTTTGACCTGATGGACAAAAGGGTTGGTCCCGTAGTGTCACGCGTGCCTGGTGTTGCACAGGTTAATCTTATCGGCGGACAAGAAAGGGAGATACAGATAAGTTTTGACGCCGACAGATTGCAGGCGAACGGCTTATCTCTCCTGCAGGTACAGCAAACCATCCTCGCTTCAAACCTCGACTTTCCTACAGGAAGTGTTCAAACCCGAAACCAGGATGTATTGATACGCCTTTCAGGAAAGTTCAGATCAGTTGAAGAATTGCGAAACCTTGTGATCAGCAATACAGCAGCCGGCGGACAGGTTCGCCTCGCGGATGTGGCTGATGTACAGGATACTCAGAAAGACGTGGAGAAGATCGCAAGAGTGAATCAACAATCCGCCATCGCGCTGCAGGTGTTAAAACAATCGGATGCAAATGGGGTGAGTGTAAGCGAGGGCGTGCGGAATACGATTGAGAAATTGCAGAATGATTATGCTTCTTCAGGCTTGCAGTTGGCAGTTGCGAATGATGCATCGGTTTACACCTTGCAGTCGGCCAACGCGGTGATCTTCGATCTGTTTCTTGCAATATTGCTCGTAGCGATCGTGATGTTGTTCTTCCTGCACAGCATAAGGAATGCCTTGATAGTGATGATCGCCATACCCGCATCGCTTATTGCCACCTTCATTGGCATGAGCCTGCTTGGCTATTCACTTAATCTGATGTCGCTTCTCGGCTTATCTCTGGTAGTGGGAATATTGGTGGATGATGCTATCGTTGTTCTTGAAAATATTTATCGTCATATGGAGATGGGGAAGAACAAAGTGCGTGCTGCTTTTGACGGTACAAAGGAGATCGGATTTACAGTAACAGCAATCACCCTCGTGATCATGGTTGTGTTCATTCCCATCGCCCTGAGCACAGGCCTTGTTTCAAATATTTTAAGAGAGTTTTCCATAACGGTGGCAATGGCTACCGGCTTCTCGCTTCTTTCTTCCTTCACCATTGTTCCCTTGCTGAGTTCAAGATTTGGCAAGTTGGAAAAAATCACCGGTAAAGGGCTTTTCGGAAAGATCATTCTTGCATTTGAAAGAGGATTGAATAAGTTTACCGACACTGTAACAGGAATTTTAAAATGGAGTTTAAAATATAAGAAGACAACGCTTGCTGCCGTATTTGTGCTCCTTATAGCTTCCTTCAGCATGATCGGCGCGGGCTTCGTAGGAACAGATTTCTTTCCTAAAAGTGATCGCGGCGAATTTCTGGTTCAAATAGAAATGCCAAAGGATGTTTCCATTGAACAAACCAACCAGGTTGTATTGAAGGCTGAAGAATATTTGAAGAACAAAGCAGAGGTAACTAATCTTATCACGATGGTTGGTCAATCCAGCGAGGGCATGGGCGCTTCACTGTCTACCGCATACAAGGCAGAGATTAGTGTACGATTAGTGGAGAAGAAAGACCGGGCTGATGACGCAAATGTCTACGCCGCGAAAACAAAACGTGAGCTTGAAAAAATTCTCGTCGGCGCGAAAATAAAAACAGTTCCCGTGAGTATTTTAGGAATGGCGGAAAATGCACCGCTTGCACTTGTGGTAACGGGCCCAAGCCTGGACAGTGCAATGGTTTTCGCGAATCAGGCAAAGAACGAGCTTTCAAAAATAAAGGGCGCAACCGAAATAAAATTGTCTGTTGAAACCGGTAATCCTGAACTCAGTGTGACTGTAGACCGGGATAAAATGTCGGCCTTAGGTTTGAATCTTCAAACAGTGGGCGCAACCATGCAAACCGCCTTCAGCGGAAATACCGATGGCAAGTTCAGGGCCGGTGAATATGAATACGACATCAACATGCGATACGGCGCATTCAACAGGCAGAATGCAACTGATGTAAACAATCTTTTATTTGTAAATGACAAAGGTGAGCAGATTCGTTTGTCGCAATTTGCCACCGTTAAAGAAAGCTCCGGGCCAAGCATGCTTGAAAGGCGCGACAAAAGTACATCCGTTACCGTTCAGGCGCAATCAGTAGGCCGGCCCACCGGTACAATTGCTGCAGAATGGGAAACTGCAATTTCAAACATAGAAAAACCAGCTGGCGTAAATTACCTGTGGGGCGGTGATATGGAAAATCAAAGCGAAGGCTTCGGAACGCTTGGTGTTGCCTTGCTTATTGCCATCGTGTTGGTATACCTGATCATGGTGGCCTTGTACGATAGCTTCGTCTATCCCTTCGTGGTATTGTTCTCTATTCCATTGTCTATCATTGGAGCCTTACTTGCGCTCGCGCTCACCAACAATTCTCTGAACATTTTTACAATTCTGGGATTGATCATGCTCATTGGCTTGGTGGCGAAGAACGCAATTATACTTGTTGATTTTACCAACCAAAGAAAAGCGGAAGGTGAAAGCACCTTCAATGCATTGATCCAGGCCAACCACGCAAGGCTTCGTCCGATTTTGATGACAACGATCGCCATGGTGATCGGCATGTTGCCAATCGCGCTGGCAAGCGGCGCCGGCGCCGAATGGAAAAACGGCTTGGCCTGGGTGATCATCGGCGGACTTTTGAGTTCACTTTTCCTTACCCTGATTGTGGTTCCGGTGATGTATGCCATTTTCGATAAACTGATTGCCAAATTCAACAGGAACAAGAAAAAGGAATCGGTAGACGATTTAATGGTGGCGGATTACGAGCACAGGGCATTAAGTGAGGACGGGTTTACGCCTGCGCACCTCTAAGCGAAAAAAAACTGATGTTAAGGAGCCGGCAAATAGACCGGTTCCTTTTTTTTGTGCCCAATTGCGCAAGGGGAATACAGTTTAACTATTTTCGCTCTTACCAAAAAAGTTAAAAAGCACTGATGGAACAGATAATTGCCTTACTTACCTTGATATTGCTCGAAGTTGTTTTGGGTATAGATAATATAGTTTTCATTTCAATTGTTACTTCAAGGCTTCCACAGCAAATGCAGAAGAAAGCCAGGCAGATTGGACTTTTACTCGCAATGGTTATGCGCTTGCTACTGCTGACGGTTATTTCCTACATATTAAAATTAGAGGGAACGTTATTTACAATAATGTCTATAGACATTTCAGGTAAGGACCTGATATTACTTGTTGGCGGATTATTCCTGATATACAAAAGCGCTTCAGAAATTTACCATAAAATGGAAGGTGAGGCCGGCGACAAATCTAAAGCCATTAAAGTCACTACTTTTAAAAGCGCGCTCATTCAAATTCTTATTCTCGATCTTGTATTTTCTATCGACAGCATCATCACAGCTGTTGGTATGGTGAAAGAACTTTGGATAATGTATGTGGCCGTAGTGGTGAGTGTTGCGGTAATGCTGATTGCGGCGGAACCCATCAGCAGGTTCGTAAATAAACATCCGGCATTTAAAATGCTTGCACTAAGCTTCCTTTTATTGATCGGCGTTTCATTGATTGGCGAAGGCCTTGACTTCCACATTCCGAAAGGCTATATCTATTTCTCTATGGCATTCGCACTGTTGGTTGATATCATCCAAATGAAAGTAAATAAAAAGGACACTGATCCTGTTCAGGTTCGCGAACACTATACACCCGGTGAGGAGGAAAAGCCCAAAGAAATTCTTTAATATTTATGAACTATGGGCGTTTACCCATTTTTCAAAAGCCTGCATAAAGTTTTTCAAAAAATCGCGCGTGGAATCATTGGTAAGTTTTCCGCTGTCATCAAACAAATTTTGCGCATTACCGATATAAGCTTCCGGTTGCGCCATTGCCGGCATATTCAAAAATACAAGCGATTGCCTGAGATGATGATTGGCACCGAAGGCACCAAGGGCACTTATTGAAACGCTTAATATTCCGGCGGGTTTCCCATCCCATGCGCTTTGCCCGTATGGCCTCGAAGCGATATCCAATGCATTTTTCAACACAGCGGGCATTGATCGATTGTATTCCGGCGTTACAAAAAGAAAGGCATCAAAACTTTTTATCAAAGCCCGAAAATCTTTGTATTGCTGAGTGGGCGACTCGTCTGAATCCTGGTTATACATCGCAAGCTCCCCTATTTGTACAAGTTCGCACCCAAAATTCTCTGGTGCCATTTCCATCAAAGCCTTTGCAGTTTTCAGGTTAAAAGACTCTTTGCGAAGGCTTCCGACCAAAACTCCAATTTTATATTTTTTCATTTGATAATATTTTACGGTTATAATCCAGTTGCATAAAATAGCTCAATAAGGCTGCCAATTATTTTTACTTCCACCTTTCATTAACTTACTGTAAAAAAGATTCGGTTAAGCCGACCCAATATGCGGCCCCGACAGGTAAAATTTCCTGGTTAAAAACATATTGGGGATGATGCACCATGTAACCTTCTCCATTGCCAAGCATACAATAAGTTCCTTTCTTTTCCCGAAGCATAAAAGCAAAATCTTCGCTTCCCATAAAAGGATGAAGTGTATCATCAACATTTTCGTCTCCGATAACACTTCGCGCCACATCCGCTGCCCATTCGGTATTTGCGGAAGTATTCACCAAAACTGCTCCGGGAATTCCTTCTCGTATCTCAAAAGTGCATCCAAACGATTCCGCCTGCGCCTTTGTGATGGAGCGAATTTTATTCAACACCATTTCACGCAAGCCTCCATCCATATTCCTGATACTTAATCGCAACAATGCATTTTGCGGAACAACATTACCTGCGTTTCCTGAAAGAAATGCACCAACAGACACCACGGAGTTCTGCCATGGAGATACGTTTCTTGAAACGATAGTTTGCAAAGCCATTACTAACGATGACGCACACACGATTGGGTCGATCCCAAGTTCTGGCATTGAACCATGACTGCCTTTACCGGTGATCTCTATCTCCCAGTTATCAACCGCGGCCATCGTTTCGCCCTTTCGGAAATACAGTTTTCCTTTTTCCAGCCCGGGCATATTGTGCATCCCATAAACGGCATCTACCGGAAATTTTTCAAACAGCCCGTCTTTGATCATGGCGGGACCACCTTCCATGGTTTCTTCGGCCGGTTGAAAGATCAGGCGAACTGTTCCGTTAAAGCGTTTTGATTGAGACAAATATTTTGCTGCACCTAAAAGCATAGTCGTGTGGCCATCGTGCCCGCACAGATGTGCCTTTCCATCAAACTTACTTTTGTAAGCAAGATCATTCAGTTCCTGTATTGGCAAGGCATCGAAATCTGCACGAAGTCCTATCGAACGCTTGCTGTCGCCGTTCGTCATTGAAGCTACAATACCGGTTTTACCTATTTCTTCCGCCACATCATATCCAAAAGATCTTACTTTCTCCGCGATGAACTTCGATGTTTTCGTTTCCTCCATGGCGAGTTCAGGGTTCTGATGTAGGTGCGCCATCCACTCTTTCATCTCACCATGCAGGGCCTTTGTACCTTCAAGTATGACGGAATTCATTTTGATCTTTTTAAGTGAAAAATTAATTTCCTTTAATTAATGATGAGCCTGCTTCAAATCAATCCCACGTGTGCAGGCTTCAATTATCATTCTTATCAATACCTGATCTGGCACTGTTCACAGAAGAACGTGCGGCGATTTGTTTTTCCCAAATGTTTTTTAGTGAGAGGAATTTCGCATCGCTTGCAGGTTCGCTTGGTATGAGCAAGCCAGTGTTTTTTCAGCACAAACTTCTTCTTCCATTTTAAAAAATCATAACTGTAGTTATGAACCTCATTCACCAGTTCGGTTAATTTTCTTGGAGGGACATCTTTTACTTTATTTTCCGGGTGCAGTTTAACGCGATATAGCACCTCGTTTTTAAAAATGTTTCCTGCTCCGGCGAAAATGTTCTGATCAAGTATTGCATCACAAACCATAGTATCCGGAAGAAGTTTTAATTTCTTTCTTGCCTTGGCCCCGTTCCACTTTTTATTTAAGAGGTCTGTTTCCCAGTCGTACAGGTCATCTAACCTTCCTTCCAATAATTTCACTGAGCAGGTGTAAAAGAAAACGTTTTTTCCTCCTGCCGTTAATTGAAGACGTTGGCTGCGATCAGGTCTTGTCTGTTCATCCATGCTGTAAGAACCCCACATCAAAAAGTGAATTCGCACGGTTAATTTCGGCAAACATATCAGGAGGTGCTTCCCCCATGATTTAACATCGGTTATTTTTTTGCCTGCCAAATCTTTCATCGGAATCTTTGCATTACCGCGCGCAGCACTGATCACCTGACCTTTTAGAAAGGGGCGAATGGCTTGTTTAGTTATATATATGGACGGACCTTCGGGCATCGAATAATTGGTAGCTAGTCCGAATCAAATTAAAGGCCAAGGAAAAATGCTGCAAATTCTCAAATTCTAATTTTTTTTGCCTGAGAATGTATATGCACTATATTTGCCCTCCCAAAACAAAACTACCTGCTTAATTTTTTTGGATCGGTAGTTCAGTTGGTTAGAATGCTGCCCTGTCACGGCAGAGGTCGCGGGTTCGAGTCCCGTCCGGTCCGCAAAGTCCCGAAGAAATTCGGGATTTTTGTTTTCTGCAATTCAGTGTTTACGTAATATATAGTGAGGCGTACGACATTTATTATATAGGATAAACGTCGGATTTTGCTAATCGACTTCTTCGTCACAACAGAGGTTCGGAAAAATTTACTTCCCCATGCCCTCCCTGGTTTTTAAAATGCCTGATCCAGGAGGAACCCGCAAAGCAGCGTTAGAACTTGTCTCACTAAAAATCCTCAAAGGGGTTTGTCCTGTATACCCTGTTCACGGTATAGGACAAATTGTTATCAGTTTATATAATTGTGCCTCCCAAGCACACCGTGTGGGCTCATGGACCAGACCTATAAAAAAATGTAGCAATATTATGAAAACACTCTTGTTTACTTTCTGTTCATTCAGCGCAATAACTGCAATTGCCCAAACCCAATCCGCCGATTACAACCGGCTTTCTGCAGCTACAAAAAATGCATTTAGCGTGGCTGAGCGGCAATACACTTATAAGATCGAGTTCAAACCAGGAACGGATAATTCAACTGCATCCGGCAATTCTTCCTCCTCTTCCAATACCGGTTCCGTAAGTGGCGACTACAGCGCCTATCCCGCCATTAACGTAAACCAGCGCCGCCTGGAAAAACAGGCAGAGGCCGGTGCACGACAGGCAGCCCGGCTGGCTGCATTTGATGTAAAAATGAAACAGGTAGATGAACTTATCAGAAGTCGCGGGCTGCAAAGAAAACCGGAGTTTCAGTCCCGACTGGTACAGGCAGCCCTCGATGGAGGACTAACACCTTATGAAGCTTCGCGCTTTTTCGGAAATTCACCTGAAGAATACAGGAATATGCTTGCCAGCAAGAATGCGGCAGATTATAGCTGGAGCGGCGGCATAAAAGGTGACTGCCAGGGCGACTGCGTGGAAAACCTGACTTCACCATACGGATTCACCTATACCGGCAATGCAAAATATGGTAAGCCACACGGCAAAGGAAAGATGATCGGGGCAAAAGCAACTTATACAGGGGACTTTCTGGCGGGGGAACCAAATGGCCAGGTTACCGTTAAATGGAACAGTGGTAATAGTTTTACCGGATATGTGTGGAACGGAGAAATCACAAAAGGGATTTTTACCCAAAGTGGCTTAACCTTTCAGGGAACTTTTATTAATGGAACCTATTACCGTGGACTTATGAAGGTAGACGGCGTGGAATTACTCGGCGAATTCAATAAAACACCTTCGTTTGTAATGGGAATGAAGGCATATAGTAATGGTGACACCACCTACGGATATTATACGGGTAGTGATGAAAATCCGACCTATTATCAAATGAAGGCTTTTAAATCAGGGTTTAAAATTGAAAAGATCTATGACGTTAATAATACGGCGATCGGCGATGTACGATATTACGGCAGAGGTGAAGTTTTCTTCACCGTGCCTTATTCTGAAAACAAAAGGCTGGGCTGGTTGATAAATACTGATGGCACTGCCTACTATGCCTATTACCTAACAGATGTAAATAAGATATCTCCCATCGAGAACATCAGCGAGGAACAGTTGCCATTGCTGAAAAATACGATGCAGGATTTTATAAACGAAGTGCAACGCCGCCGTGAAGAATACAAAGAAAAAATGGAACCGGTTTACGAAGCCATCAGGTTGTAATGTTTATTCTTTCTGAAAAATATACTTAATCAATTGTCTACGTAGGTCTTTCGTGTAACGGCCACCCGCTCTGCAATGGAAAATCAAAGCTCCACAATGGTGGAGTCTGAATTATTTTTCTAGAAGCCCGATTATTTTTAATTCGCTTACACCAGCAGGTCGGCTCTCTCCTATTTACCCCATTATTCCCTACTTTTACAGCCGCTAATTAACCAAAAAGCCGCTTGCATGCCACAGCTCAAGAACCGTCAATTCCTTGATTTTGAGAAACCTATCAAGGATCTGTACGACCAAGTAGAACAACTCAGGCATACCCAGGAAAAGTCAAAAACCGACATGAGTTCTGCGATCTTTTCTCTCGAGCAAAAGATCATCGAAACCAAGAAGAATCTCACTGAGAACCTTACGCCCTGGCACCGGGTTCAATTGAGCCGCCATCCTGACCGACCTTATACTTTAAAGTATATCGAAAAGATGACAACCGACTTTATTGAGTTGCATGGCGACAGAAATGTGCGGGATGATAAGGCCATGGTTGGCGGGTTTGCAAAACTTGATGATCAAACGGTGATGATCATCGGCCAGCAAAAAGGAAACAATACCAAAACACGGCAACTGCGAAATTTCGGAATGGCAAATCCCGAGGGTTACCGCAAGGCGCTGCGATTAATGAAGCTTTCCGAGAAGTTTAATAAGCCTGTCATTACCTTAATAGACACACCCGGTGCTTACCCGGGGCTGGAAGCAGAAGAGCGGGGACAAGGCGAAGCCATCGCCAGGAATATTTATGAGATGATTCGTTTACGCGTTCCCGTTATATGTGTGATCATTGGTGAAGGTGCAAGCGGTGGAGCTTTAGGAATCGGTGTGGGCGATAAGGTTGCGATGATGGAAAATACCTGGTACACGGTGATATCTCCCGAAAGTTGCAGTTCCATTTTGTGGCGCAGCTGGGATAAGAAGGAAGTGGCAGCAGAGCAACTTCGGCTTACGGGTAAAGATATGCTGGGCTTCGGTTTGGTTGACGATGTAATACCTGAACCACTTGGCGGCGCCCATTGGGATTATGATGAAGCGGCGGCATTGTTGAAAAATTACCTGGTTCCCACCATCAAACAGTTACAAACTATCGACCCCGATACCCGCGTGCGCGACAGGATAGAAAAGTTTGAAAAAATGGGCTTCTGGGAGGAATTCAATGAATCATCTGCTGTATAAACTCCACTATCTTCACTCAACTTCACTATGCTAAAGATCGGCGTTTTTGGTGTCGGACACCTGGGAAAGTTTCACCTGAACAACTGGCTGGAAATTCCCGGTACACAGATCACGGGATTTTTCGATCCTGACGATCACCATGCGCAACTGGTTGCTGAGAAATACCAGATCACCCGATTCACGGATGCTGAGGCGCTGATGGATTCGGTGGACGCGGTTGATATCATCGCCCCTACGATTCATCATTTTACATTGTGCGAAATGGCCATGCGTAAGGGCAAACATGTATTTGTTGAAAAGCCGCTGGCTAATACCATGGAGGAGGCCAGGCTTTTGGTAAAACTTGCACAGGAATCAAATGTAAAATTCCAGGTGGGCCATGTAGAAAGATTCAACCCCGCTTTTCTTGCACTCAGCGAAATGGAACTTCAACCCATGTTTATTGAAGTGCATCGCCTCGCTCAGTTCAATCCACGCGGCACAGATGTGAGCGTGATCCTTGATCTCATGATCCACGATATTGATATCATTCTAAAACTTGTGAAGAGTAACGTGAATTATATCTCCGCCAATGGAGTTGCCGTGATGAGTGATACGCCTGATATCGCCAACGTTCGAATTGAATTTGATAATGGCTGTGTGGCTAACCTCACATCAAGCCGCATCTCACTGAAGAAAATGAGAAAGATGCGGGTGTTCCAAAAAGACGCCTACATCGGCATCGACTTCCTCGATAAAAAAGCCGAGATCATTAAACTGAATGCTCCGGGTGATAAAAACGTTTTCACTTTTGATATAGAAACTAACCACGGGAAGAAAACCATCGCCATTGCAAACCCTGCGGTTAGCGACGGAAACGCCATAAAGATGGAACTCGAATCTTTTACGCAGTCGATCCTTGAAAATAAAGAGACCGCCGTAACCATATTCGACGGATTCAGCGCAATGGAAGTGGCGCATAAAATTCTCGGCAAGATCGGCCAGAAACAACCGTAGTAACAGTATGCCCTTTGAAACAACCAAGGATACATATTAGCTGGTATGTAATTACCGACCTTGCAATTGCCATACTCACATGGCTTTCTTTTTATTATCTCCGAACCGTCATCTACGATTATACCTTCAGCATCCCGCCGGGATTCTATCTTGGCCTGCTTTTATATGCCGCGGGTTGGCTCACCTTAAACTTCCTGTCCGGAACTTATACTTCCGTATACCAAAAATCACGGGTTGCCGAGTTGGCAAGAACTTTTATCATAAGCCTTATCGGATGTTTGTTCCTTCTTTTCTTTTTTGTTTTGAAAAATCCGCAGTATGATAATTACAATTACTATTTAGAGTTCTACAGCTTGCTTTTCCCGATGTTGATCGCCACTTCAGCGGCAAGAATGATCTTGCTGGGCATTGCAAAAAAACAGTTACGGGAAAAGTCAGTCTACTTTAATGCTTTAATTGTAGGCACACCAAATGAAGCGCGCGATTTCGCTACCAGTTTCTCCAACACGGTTGACCAGGGCGGATACAGGCTTGCAGGCTTTTACAATCTTTCAGAAGAAAAAATATCTGCTACAAACAACATCCCTGAATTTGATAAAACCACTTCCCTGCCAGATGTAATTAATCAATTAAATGCTGAAGAAGTAATAATTACAGTTGACAAAAACAAACGTGCGCTGATTACCTCGGTGCTTCAGCAACTTAGCAATCGCGAGGTGAACATTAAGATCACTCCAGACATGCTTGATATTTTAAGCGGCGCACTTCACACGAGTAATGTTATGGGCGTTCCCCTGATCGATCTTCATTCAGGTTTGCTGCCCAACTGGCAGCAGAATTTAAAACGATTCATAGATGTATCAGTATCCGTTTTTTCAATGATCCTATTGTTCCCCTTTTTAGTTTTTGTATGGATCCGCGTAAAGTTGTCATCACCCGGGAAAGCGATCTTCAGCCAGGAGAGGATCGGTTACAAGGGCCGTCCTTTCACTATGTACAAGTTTCGATCAATGTATGAAAACGCCGAGAGTAATGGCCCGCAACTTAGCAGCGATCATGATACCCGCATAACTAAATTCGGAAAGTTCATGCGAAAGTGGCGCATAGACGAACTACCGCAATTCTGGAATATACTAAAAGGAGAAATGAGCCTGGTGGGCCCACGCCCAGAAAGAAAGTTCTACATCGATCAAATAGTAGCCCTGCACCCGGAATACAAATATCTGTTTAAAGTAAAGCCGGGGCTCACAAGCTGGGGCATGGTAAAATACGGCTATGCTTCCTCCATTGAAGAAATGATAGACCGCATGCCTTACGATCTTTTGTATGTAGAGAATGTAACTCTCGCGCTGGACTTTAAGATCATGTTGCACACACTTAGAATAATTCTTGCGGGGAAGGGGAAGTGAATCATCGGCCAAGTGCCGAGGGTGTTATTCCGATCCGCCTGCCGATGCAGGTGTTATCACCTGCAAGGGCCGTAGTAAAGCGCATGCCTCGTTAACATCTGCAAGGGCAGGGAGACGCGAAAATTAACCGCATTTCTCATTTCTTCACTATTTTCGAAAAAACTAGTCTGCTTTGAAGATTTTTCTGATAATCTTTTTTCTTTCGATCGGTTTTACCTCATCTGCCCAATCCTACTGGCAACAGCAGGTTGATATGGATCTTCGGGTTTCTTTGGATGAAAAGAAGCATTCACTCAGCGGCGATGTAAGCATGCTGTATCAAAACAATTCGCCTGATACACTTGCATTTATCTGGATTCACCTCTGGCCAAATGCTTATAAAAACGACCGTACTGCTTTTAGTGACCAACAATTCCAACATCGCCGTAGAGACTTTTATTACAGCAGGGAAAGTGACAAGGGCTATATCAATCAGCTCTCATTCACAGTAAATGATCAAATTGCTCAAACCGTCGATCATCCGCAACATCAGGATATAATTCAGTTACTCCTTCCCTCGCCTCTCCTTCCCGGGCAATCTGCGAATATCAAAACTCCCTTTCACGTAAAACTGCCCGCCATCTTTTCACGAAGCGGGCATGCAGGACAGTTCTACCAAATTACGCAATGGTATCCCAAACCGGCAGTGTATGACCGCAAAGGATGGCACCCGATGCCTTACCTCGACCAAGGCGAATTTTATAGCGAATTCGGAACATTCAATGTGGAAATAACCGTTCCAGAAAAATATTTAGTTGCTGCTTCGGGTAACCTTCTCCGTGAGCAGGCATCAGATACCTTCAAAGTATACACTTACCGGCAGGAGAACATCCATGATTTTGCCTGGTTTGCCGGTAAAGATTTGGAGAAGGAAAGCATGACCACCACGATTGGCGGAAAACCCGTAACGCTTTCGGTTTATTACAAAAAAGGAAAGGAAACAGTGTGGCAGAACAGCCTGAATGCTATGAAACAAGCCGTTGAACTCAGGACCGAATGGATAGGACCATATCCTTACGATGTGGTGACGGTGGTAGAATCGCGCGATGCAAAAGGCGGGATGGAGTATCCGACAATAACCGTGGTTTCAGATCTCGGAAACACATTCATCAGAGATCAGATCATTCATCATGAAATCGGGCATAATTGGTTTTACGGCGTAATAGCCACCAATGAAAGACTGCATCCCTGGATGGATGAGGGTATGAATACCTTTTACGATCTCCGCACAGATTCGGTATTGATGGAGCAGACTACAGGTAAACAAAAAAAATTCGCCCGGCAGTTCTCTGACAAATATGCAGAAAACGCAATGCTGTCCACCCTCTACAAGATGAAAATCGACCAACCCATTGAAACGCACTCCGGTCAATTCACGTCATTGAACTATGGCTTGATAGCCTATAATAAAGCATCACAATGGATGCAGTTGCTGGAGAAAACCATGGGAAGGGAAAAATTCGACCTGCTGATGAGGCGTTATTATTCTGAATGGAAATTCAAACACCCTTATCCGGAAGATTTTAAGGCTCTCGCAGAATCTGTTCATGGCGATTCCCTGGATCAGGTATTTGATCTTTTAAAAACGAAAGGAATGCTTAAAGCACCGGTGAAAAAAAAAATCGCGCTAAAGCCGCTTCTAAGCGTTGATCCGGCCGACAACAACTTTGCAATTGCGATCGCACCGGCGATCGGGTATAATATGTACGATAAAATTCAGGTTGGTGCTGTAATTCATAACTACAATCTTCCACTGTCAAACTTCCGTTTTGTAGCTGCGCCGCTGTATGCCACCGGTTCCAAATCCTTCAACGGCATAGGGCGCATGGAATACAACTTCTACTCCCACAATCACGGGCACCTAAAACTGTTTGCCACCGCATCAAAATTCAACATGAATGCCTTTACAGATGCAAAGGGCGAGACCGGTTATCTTTCATTCTTAAAACTTGTTCCGGGTGTTGAATACGAACTTCCTCGATCATCACCCTTATCAACGACCCGCAGGTATGTTCGATTCAAACATTTCAACATTAAGGAAACCCTTCTGAGGTTTGAGCGGGATACCGTCACAAACACTTTCACACCCTTCTATCCTGAACAAAACCGTTACATCAACCAACTTCATATTGGCATAGAGAATAACAGAACCCTCTATCCTTATTCAGTTGCTTTACTGGCGGAACAGGGAAAAGGATTTTTAAAAGCAAGTGCCACGGCAAACTACTTTTATAATTATGCCGGTGGAGGGGGAATGCAGGTCCGTGCATTTGCCGGTAAATTCTTTTATACGGGAGATAACACCATCACCAACCGTTTTGCGTTGGACAGGTACCATTTCAACATGACGGGCTCTAATGGTTATGAAGATTACACCTATTCAAACTATTTTGTTGGGAGAAATGAATTTGAAGGCTTTGCTTCACAGCAGATCACGAATCGCGATGGCGCCTTTAAAGTTAGAACCGATCTGCTCAGCAGCAAAGTAGGAAGATCGGATGACTGGCTGGCAGCACTTAATTTCTCGAGCACAATTCCCAAAGAAATAAATCCATTATCAGTTCTGCCTTTTTCACTACCAATTAAGCTTTTCGCGGATATCGGAACCCATGCCGAAGCATGGAGCAAGGAGAATACTTCCGGAAAATTCCTTTACGATGCAGGCGTACAGCTGTCCATCTTTAACGTACTTAACTTCTATTACCCGATCTTGTACAGTAAAGTGTACGAAGACTATTACAAAAGCGTGATCACAGAAAATAAGTTTACAAGCCGGATATCTTTCAGCATAGACCTTCAGAATGTTTCTTTACGAAAATACTTTCCTCAAATCCCATTTTGAACCTGCGACTAATTCCATATCAAGAAATAGATAAAAGAAAGTGGGATGATTGTATACTCTCCTGTGCTAACGGCCTGGTTTATTCAACCTCTGCTTACCTTGATGCAATGTGTCCCGGCTGGAATGGAGTTGTGCTGAACGATTACGAAGCAGTGATGGCGCTTCCGTGGAGAAAAAAGTGGAACATCCCTTATTTGTATCAACCTGCTTTTTTTCAACAGGGAGGTGTGATTTCACTCGATTCGCCAGACAACAACCTTGTTCAGTCTTTTATTGATGTTGCCGCGGAACATTACCGCTATGCTGCTATCACGCTGAACTTTGAAAATAACTTCCCCGAAGCCTATGCAGCGAAAGCGTCATTGAGAAATAATTTTATCATCCATCTTAAAAATGCGCAACCGGCATTTTCACATAAAGGAGACTATTTTCCGAAAAGGTTCCGCCGCGCCTCGAAAAATCCGCTGGCATATTCTGCCGATGAAGATTTTAAGACTGCGATAAAATTTTACCAAAAATTGTACGGCTCACGTTTGCCTTCATTTAAGGCGCAGGACTATCAAAATTTTGAAAAGATCTGCAAAGTTTTTTTGTCAGATAACAATCTTTTGGTTAGAAAAGTTCATTACGAAAAAGAAATCGTGGCGCTTGTTCTGCTCCTTCATTTCAAAGACCGGTGGTACAATATGATCTCCTGCATCACCGAAAATGGAAAGAAACTACTGGCAAACTACTTCCTGTACGGTAAGTTGTTGGAAGAACTTTCAGGAAGAGATGAAATCCTCGACCTAGAAGGATCGGACAAACCGGGAATTAAATTCTTTTATGAAAAGATGGCGGATGAAAATCAGGCGTACACGTTTATCTCGTACAACCATCTGCCCAAAATGGTCAGGTTATTTAAAAAGTAGAATCAAACAAATAAACAAAGTCTGCCTTCACTTTGACCGGATTTTATCTATTCAAATCGTTTCAGGCAAAGCAGCAAAAGAATGCATAAGAGCCAAAGGGACTTTAAAAATCTCATAGCTCGATCTACTCACAACTCAAAACTCACATGCCGACGCTTCGGTCGGCATCGAGACCGCTTCGCGCGTCTCGAACTCAAAACCCATAACCATAACCCAAACCACCCTGCACCCTTCACCCCTTGTATATCATCAAAAAATGCTCCCCCTCCTGTATCGCGTGGCCGGCGTACAATTCTAGCTCACTGCTCCGCAATATGTTCACGATGAATCCTGCTTTTCGCAACCGTTCTACATAATCATTAAAGGCGTAAATGCGTACATGATCTTTTTGCCCAAACCGCCTTGATTGTTCCTTTTCATTTCGGATACCAGGATCCTCCAGTGTATAAGGAATTTGCTCAGAATAAGGAACCTGCAGAATTGCCCTGCCGCCGTTTTTAACTACACGATAAATTTCACGCATTGCTTTCGCGTCATCGGGAATATGCTCAAGGATATGATTACCTACCACCAAATCGAATGAAGTATCAGCATACGGAAGCTCCATCAAATCAGCTTCCCGCGCTTTCGAATCGATATGTTTGTAAAAACCGGGATGAAGGTCTGCCGTAGTTACATCGGCCACACGTTTCAAATAATTATAAACGTGCTTTTCGGGTGAAAGATGAAGCACCTTTTTTCCCTCCAAATCAAAATGCTCACCAAGCATTAGCAAAACCAGGCGTTCTCTTGCGGTGCTGAAACAATTCGGACAAATGATGTTCTTTCCATAACCCGCAACAACGTGGCTTAGTTCTATTGCCGCCTTGTTTTCGCGTGAGGGAAGATCGTCGATAAACTTGGTGTAAGAATGCGCGCATACATTGCACTGAAATCCTGAACCCTTGTAACGCGCATAGCTGCGTCTGCTTATTCTCAGCTGAACATCTCGTAAAGTCTGCCGGTAAGCGCTTTGCAGCGGATGATAAATTCCTGCTCGCTTCAAAATACTGGTCAGGATCTTTTTCAAAATGATTCTATGGGTTTACAGTCCTCGACGCCAGGAGCATTTCGGCATAAGTAAGATCGGCAGGGCGCGTCAGTTTAATATTCTCCTCTTCGCCGGGAATGAGATGTACCTTAATACCGAAGCCTTCCGCAACGGAGGCTTCATCAGTGAATCTTTCTTTATAATCAATTTCAAATGCGGGCAGAATGATCTTGCTGTAAAAGGCTTGCGGAGTCTGCACCAGCTTTACCGAATCTCTGTCCAGCGCGGTATTGCCATCTTCGTTCACTACACGCAAACTGTCACGGCAATCTACCACCGGTATGGCCGAGCCGAACTGGAGAACAGCTTCGTAGCATCGCTCAATTAAAGCAGTGGTAACAAGGCAACGGACTGCATCGTGCACCATCACCACGGCGTCTCCTTCAACTAATTTTAATCCGTTTTGCACAGAATGAAACCTCGTTCGGCCACCAACGGTAATGCGTACACGATCATAATTGAAATATGCATCAATTATCTCCTGGCCTGCAGATATTTTACTCTCTGGCAAAACCAGTATCACCTGCATGTGCGGATAAGATCTCAAAAAAGCATCAACAGAATAAAAAAGTACCGGTTTGCCGGCTAATAAATGAAATTGCTTAGGCACGGGATGATTCATCCTCTTACCTTCTCCTCCCGCCACTATTATCGCGTACTTCTTCATTTAACTTTATGAATTATCAAATGCGGTGACCATTTCACTCTTCACATCTACAAATTTTCACATCTGCAAATCTTTACCTCTGCACATCTTCACATCTGCACATCTTAACTCCGGTATATCCCGATCACTTTTTCACCTGTACTGCTTCTCATTGCCCGATACATGCCTGCACTGTTAAACACCATCGCTACATTACCTTTCGCATCCACCCCGATCATTCCACCCTCACCCTCCATATCTACAAGCTTCTTCAATACCACTTCTTCCATCGCTTGCTGCAAAGTTAACTCACGGTACTCCATATGCGCACTTACATCATAAGCCGCCACAGCACGAATGAATGGCTCACCATGCCCGGTGCAGCTAATCGCGCAGGTTCTATTATTTGCATAAGTTCCGGCGCCAATGATGGGACTATCTCCTATTCTTCCAAATTTCTTATTGGTCATACCGCCGGTGCTTGTACCCGCGGCGATGTTGCCACGCATATCACAAGCCACTGCGCCCACGGTGCCAAATTTTTTATCTTTCATTAATTCCTGGATGCCCTGATGCGTATGGTCCAGCGAATACGTATCACTGTCCCTGATCTCCTTCCACTGATCGTAGCGGAATTGCGAAAAGAAATAATCATCAGGCTCGAGCTTTATTCCTTGTTTAATTGCAAAATCATTTGCTCCTTTCCCGCTTAGAAAAACATGGTTGCTGTGTTCCATTACGGCAAGCGCAAGCTCTATGGGATTTCTTACATTGCGCACTCCACAGATTGCGCCGGCCTTAAGATCTTCTCCATTCATTACAGCCGCATCCATTTCCTGAACACCTTTTTTTGTAAAAACGGAACCTCGTCCTGCATTGAAAAGAAGATTATCTTCAAGCAACACGATTGACGCTTTAACTGCCTCCATTGCATCTCCCCCATTTTCCAGTACGCTGTATCCCGCAGCCAGCGCCTCTTCCAGCCCTTCCTGGTAAGCGAGCTCCAGTTCAGGAGTCATGTCTTCCTTTAATATTGTTCCGGCTCCGCCGTGAATTACCATTGAAAATTTCTGCATGTTCTAAGGTTAACTGTATTCTGTACTCTGTATTATATAATCATGATAACAACAATTCGCATTCCACCATCAACTTGTTTGCATCGATGGCAACCGTTCCCACTTCCTCGCAAACCAAACCGCCTGCAATATTTGCCACCTCTGCCATAAGCCGTACATTATCTGTCGCGGCATATACAAGTGCTGCCACAGCGATAACCGTATCTCCGGCGCCACTTACATCCGAAATATTCCTGACATGAGTTGGAATCATTATGCTGTCATCCTTATGCTGAACAAAAACGCCACGCTCCGAAAGTGTGATCAGCGATAT
>JAFAGR010000057.1 GCA_023422565.1 Bacteroidota bacterium
ACGATGAAGTGTGCGACTACTATTTATTTGAACCGGCCCAGCAGTTTGCTTCGGGAAATGAAATATGGAACAAATTGCTGCAGGCGAGAATTGAAAAGCCTTTTCTGCTTTCCGGCGCCTTCATACCTGCCGACACTGCGGAGCTTAAAAACTTCAGGCATCCCGATTTTTTCGGAATCAATTTGAAGAACGAACTTGAACAACACGACGGCTCAAAGAATATGGCTTTATTGCTTCGTATACTGCAAAGCCTGAAAGCGGCACCCGGCAAACATTAAAGCTTTATTAAAATTGATCTTACGGGTTATATGCGCTTCCCGCCCGCGCAAAATGAATTAAATTGCATCAACTTAGAAAGATACTTTATGAAAAAATGGCTGTTTCTTTTGCTCGTTTTGCCTTCTGTTGTTATTGCGCAGAAGAAAGGAAAGGGCAATGATAAGAATGTTGCAACGCAACAATTGAACAAGTTTACCATTAATGGAACAGTAACCGGTTTTCCTGACGGAACAGTTGTAGATCTTTTAAATGGCAATAACGGCGCGCCTGAGGCCACTGCTTCTGTAAAAGACGGCAAGTTTACCATAACCGGTAAAGTTGAATTTCCTGATTTTAAACTGGTGTCTTTTAATAAACAACAACAGCAATTCATTCCGATTTTTTTAGACAACAGTAATGTTACTGTAGTCGCGAAGCACAACGCCCTGGATGCGGCTGAAGTTACCGGATCTCCTTCCCACGAGGACTTCAAAGCGTTTACGGCGGTTACTAAGCCCTATCAGCATTTGTTTATGCAGGAAGGTGGAGGAAGTGAGGAAGAGATGAAAGGTGCGGCTATGGTTACAGAAAGCTTTGCAAGAAAGAACCTTCAATCTTATATCGCACCGATGGCCATCTACCGTAATTTTCAACTTACGGGTGACGCAAAGCTGATGGAGGAATTGTACAACGGACTAAAAAAGGAAGTGAAAGAAACACCCGTGGGCAACTATCTCGCTAACCAAATAGAAGAAGCTAATCGTAATCCGATCGGTGCAGTGCTACCTGATTTTTCGCAGGAAGACACTTCGGGAAAAGAAGTGAAGCTTTCACATTTTTTGGGTAAATATGTTTTGGTAGATTTTTGGGCAAGTTGGTGCGGGCCGTGCCGCCAGGAAAATCCCAATGTGGTGAATGCCTACCATAAATTCAAGCATAAGAATTTCACGGTATTGGGCGTTTCGCTTGATAAATCGCGCGACCCGTGGATGGCTGCTATTTATAAAGATAAACTTACGTGGCCGCATGTTAGCGACCTTAAGGGTTGGGGCAATGAGGTGGCAAAGCAGTACCAGATCTACAGCATTCCTCAGAATTTTCTTATCGATCCGGAAGGGAAGATAGTAGCCAAGAATCTTCGTGGTCCCGCTCTGGAAGCGAAGCTTGCCAGTTTGATAAAGTAGCAGGCTAAATCAATTGCCTTTTGTAGAGTTGCACGGTATTCTCCAATCCGAAGTAAAGGGCATCACATATAAGCGCGTGGCCGATCGATACTTCCAGAAGCCCGGGAATATTTTTCGCGAAGTATGAGAGGTTGTTAAGATCGAGATCATGGCCTGCATTGATGCCAATATTTAATTCACTTGCTTTTTGAGCGGCCCGGATAAAAGGTGCTAGAGAATTTTCTTTTGTGCCCTTTGCAAATCCCGATGCATAACTCTCTGTGTAGAGTTCGATCCGGTCTGTTCCCGTCGCTTTGGCACCTTCAACCATTGCCTCATCAGGGTCCACAAAAATTGACACGCGAATGCCTTCCTTTTTGAAAACTGCTACAGTCTCTTTCAGGTAGTTTACATGTTCGGTAGTATTCCATCCGTGATTGCTTGTTAACTGTCCTTCTGAATCCGGCACTAGTGTAACCTGATCGGGACGGTTGGCAAGAACAAGTTTAACAAATTTGTCTTCCCGCGGGTTTCCTTCAATATTAAATTCCGTGCGCACCAGTTTTTTCAGTTCGAATACATCATCATATCGTATATGCCTTTCATCGGGCCGGGGGTGTACGGTGATTCCATCGGCACCGAAACGTTCAACATCACGTGCAACCTGGAGCAGGTTGGGATTGTTATGGCCCCGGGAATTTCGCAGTGTGGCTATCTTGTTTATGTTTACCGAAAGTTTTGTCATTCTCAATTTGAAACTATAAAGGTACTGGGTAAAATAACAACACCCGATGTGAACCGGGTGTTGCGAAGATCATTGTGAAAGAACTACTTCATTTCGGTAGGCTTGGCTTCCCATTGCCGCATTTCTATCACCTTACCATCTTTATTGAACCACCAGATTTCGTGGATATGGGTGGTCTCAGTTTTGCCGTCTGCGGTTTTGCTTTCGTCCATTCCCCAAATGGCTACAACATCTTCCTTCATGTCGTCTCTTCTCAGAGGCGTTACCGCAAAGATGGTAGATTTTACGTCTGTAAATTTACTTCGGTACTCAGTTCCTGATTTCAGGAATTCTGTTTTTCCTTTAACCATTCCTCCGTTTGCAAAGAAAGCTTTGATGGAGTCAGAAAAATGGTCTGCGTGGCGGTTTAGCATGTTTTCATCCCAGTCTTTCCAGAGATCCAGTACTTTTTGGGCGAGTTCGGTTTTACCGATTTTTATTTGCGGGTTGTACTTGTACTGATCTTCTTTCTGCGCCAGGGCGATAAAGCCCAGGTTTAGCAAGAGGGCGAGGCAAATGATCTTTTTCATTTAAATGTATTTTAATGTGATGAAGGAGCCTGTAAAACAGGAGGAGAGTATAAAGATAAAAGTTAATATGATAAATGCAAATGGGGGGGGGATTTATGGTTGAGCATGACCTTTTTACCATTTTGCAAATTACACGTGCGATCCCGGCATCTTACCCCGTTTAGCACCCAGTAGGGGAATTGACAGTACAGCTATTGTTTTAGAATTTAGTTTTCTAAATTTCATTACAATGTTTAAAGGGATGCAACTTGAAGAATTCAATCAAACTTTTCAAACAGAAGAAGTTTGCAAACAGTATCTGTTTGATATAAAATGGAAGAACCGATATACGTGCAGGAGATGCGGCTGCACCCGTTTTTGGAAGGGAAGAACCCTTTTTCATGCGAGATGTGCCGATTGCGGTTATGATGAATCAATTACATCTCACACCGTTTTTTACAAGATGCAAATACCGATACTCAAAGCTTTTAGGATGGTTTTTCAGATTTCAATTTTAAAGAAAGGAATATCATCGCTGGAGCTTTCAAAGGTTTTCGGCATAGATGAAAAAACCGCTTTCCGATTTCGTGAGCGGGTTCACAACGCAATGGAGTCGTGGATTTCAAAGGAATGCCGCGAAAAGAAAAATGTTAATGTAACAAGGCTGGACAGCGTTCTTCTAATGAACAGGGGAGAGAAATTGAACGGCCTGCAGAGGCTTAATCTGATGATGGAGGAGTATACCCGTGGAAAATCAAAATTGAAAGTGATCAAGTTAATAGGTTTGGTTCCTTTTAATAACTCAGTGGATCAGTGTCATTTAGTGGCGGGCCGGTATGTTGATGAAAGGAAGAGCATCCTTGTATGGAACTTGAAGTGCTGGCTGACCGGCACTCACCATCATTGCTCGGAAAAAAATCTGCAGAAATACCTCAATGAATTTCTGTTCCGCTATAACAACCGCCACAGGCAGGAAAGAATTTGGCATGTGCTGATCAATCAGATGATGCTTTCAAAGCCCCACTATTTAAGCGGCAACGCGGCCTGATAGTGGAATCGCTGGCAACCAGAATGGAAATTGGGTTTCGCGTGGCTGGGCTGATAATTCCAAGGTTTATTTTATCTTCTAGCAGAAAATTAAATAAAAAAGGCCCGCAATTTCTCGCGGGCCGGGATTGATAAGTCAATTCTATTAATACCTGTACATATCAGCCTTATACGGACCTTCAGCCGAAATACCAAGGTATTCCGATTGTGCCGAAGTTAATACGTCAAGCTCAACACCAATTTTCTTCAAATGCAGGCGTGCAACTTTTTCATCAAGGTGTTTTGGAAGAACATAAACCTTATTCTCATATTTTGAAGAATTGGTCCACAGCTCAATTTGGGCAAGTGTTTGGTTAGTGAACGAGTTACTCATCACAAAGCTCGGGTGGCCGGTTGCGCAACCCAGGTTCACAAGCCTTCCTTCAGCCAATACGATCACATCTTTGCCATCAATGGTGTAAAGATCAACCTGCGGCTTGATGGTATTTTTTGTTGAACCGTAATTTTTGTTCAACCATGCCATGTCAATTTCAATGTCGAAGTGCCCGATGTTGCATACGATGGTTTTATCCTTCATCAATTTAAAGTGCTCACCGGTAATAAGGTCACGGCAACCTGAAGCGGTAACGACAATGTCAGCTTCTTTAACGGCGTCGATCATTTTCTTCACTTCAAACCCATCCATCGCGGCTTGCAAAGCACAGATAGGATCGATCTCTGTTACAATAACACGAGCGCCGGCTCCGCGAAGACTTTCTGCAGATCCCTTACCCACATCACCATAACCGCCAACTACTGCAACTTTTCCTGCCATCATCACGTCAGTAGCGCGACGGATGCTGTCAACCAAAGATTCTTTACAACCGTATTTGTTATCGAATTTTGATTTGGTAACCGAATCGTTCACATTAATTGCAGGGATAGGCAAGGTTCCTTTCGCCATACGCTCATACAAACGGTGAACACCAGTTGTAGTTTCTTCGCTCAGGCCTTTAATGTTTTTTATCAACTCAGGATATTTATCAAAAACGATGTTGGTAAGATCTCCGCCATCATCAAGGATCATGTTCAAAGGTTTATCAGCGCTTCCGAAGAACAATGTTTGTTCGATGCACCAATCCGCTTCTTCCTGAGTTTGTCCTTTCCATGCATAAACGCCGATACCTGCAGCCGCGATTGCAGCAGCAGCCTGGTCTTGCGTGGAGAAAATATTACATGAACTCCACTTTACCTCTGCACCCAAAGCAACAAGTGTTTCAATAAGTACAGCAGTTTGAATGGTCATGTGAAGGCAACCGGCAATGCGGGCCCCCTTTAGTGGCTGGCTCTTGCCATATTCTGCGCGCAGGCTCATCAGCCCCGGCATTTCGGCTTCGGCAAGCATTATTTCCTTACGGCCCCATTCTGCGAGGCTCATATCTTTCACCTTGTACTTCAGGTTGAAGTCAATTTGTGTGTTTGCAAGTGTTGACATTGTAAATATTTTTGTGACGCAAATCTAATACTCTTTAGCGGAAAATACTATAGTTTATATAATATTTGGGGAATTATCTCACAAAACAGTAACTTGTTGGCGTAAAATACTAAAATCGGATGGCAAAAACAGCTTCAAAAGTGGAATCATCTGTTGATAATATTCAACTCGATCAAAAAGATCTTGCCATTCTCCGGCTTCTTCAGGAGAATGCGAGAATGACGGTAAAAGAGATCGGCGACAAGGTTATGCTTAGCGCTACTCCGGTTCATGAAAGAATCAAGCGAATGGAAGCTTCGGGAGTAATCAGGAGTTATGCAACCTTGCTGGACGCAGGCAAGGTGAATAAAGGTTTGATGGTGATCTGTTATGTATCACTGAAGGAGCATAACCGTGGAGCAGGTGCAAAATTCATTAATGCGATTAATGCGATGAATGAGGTGATCGCGTGTTACAATATTTCCGGGGAGTTTGACTTTATGCTGAAGGTGGTTTGTAAAGACATGAATGCCTACTACGATTTTCACGTGAACAAACTTGGGCTTACAGACAATGTGGGCAATATGCAAAGTGTATTTGTGATGGGAGTGATCAAGGATACTCACAAACTGATCTGGTAACATTTAATTTTTCATTACCATTTTAATAGATAATTTCAATCAAACATTCTTTTTATGAGAACCATTGCAGCTGTTGCGGTTGCCGCACTAGGGCTTGTGATCGCCCTCTTTGTTATTGGCAGTGCCTATAAGTACAAGTTCAGATCGATAGAAAACATTTCGGTGACGGGCTCGGCTGAAAAAGATTTTGTGAGCGACCAAATCGTGTGGAGCGGTTTTTACAACCGGAAAACTATGGACCTTAAAAGCGCATATGCGTTGCTGAAAGATGATGAGGCTAACATTCGGCGTTACCTCTCCTCAAAAGGCGTCGCTGAAAAAGAAATGGTTTTTTCGGCTATAAGTATTGACAAGGAGTTCAACAACCGTTACGATGAAAATGGGCGCCATATAGGTTCGGAATTCACCGGATATAATCTGAGGCAAAATGTTACGGTTGATTCAAGGAATATAGAACAGGTAGAAAAAATATCCAGGGAAGTGACCGAATTGATTGAAAGCGGAATTGAGTTTAACTCTTCGTCTCCTTCTTATTATTACAGCAAATTATCAGAACTTAAAATTGACCTCCTCGCAAAAGCCAGTGCCGATGCACGTTTACGGGCAGAAACGATCGCCAAAAATGCCGGCGGAAACCTGGGCAAGATCCGAAAAGGCACAATGGGCGTTTTCCAGATCGTTGGGCAGAACAGCAATGAAGATTACAGTTACGGCGGCGCTTTTAATACTACGAGTAAAATTAAAACCGCAACAATAACCATGAAGGTTGATTTCGCGGTTGATTGATCAAATAGCTCGGCTCATTATATAATCGTTCATAAAAAACCCGCTTCCTATATCAATGTCCTCAGTTCGTAAAATACTGAAGCCGTATTTTTCGTAGAAAGTAATCGCGGGGTTAAACCGGTTGACGTTTAGTTCTATTTTTTTTGCGCCTTTTTCCCGTGCGGACTCTATCACATGAAGCAATAACTTTTTTCCTGTGGATTGTTTTTGCAGATCCGGAAGCACATAAAGCTTTTGCAACCTCGCCAGTTCTTCATCTTTCATTTGCATTGAGGCAAAACCAATGTAACGGTTCCCCTCTCTCGCGAGAAAGAAAACTTGTCCATCTTTCATCTGACCCTGCAAAGCAGCCTCACTGTAAAAAAGTCTTAGCATGTATTCGATCTGCTCCGCCTTAAGGATATTTCCATAAGCGGCAGGCCAGGTTTGATGGGCTAGCGTTTGAATGTTGGGGATATGAAACTCTTCCGCCGTGATTATTTCCATCAGATCACTTTGATCTTCACGTCGGGAGCAAATGACACCTTGCCATTAGGGTCTTTAACAATAATGTCGAAAAACCAAAGAACTTCGCCGGCTTTCAACTGGCCCATAATAGGTTTTATCCAGTAATCAGGAAGCGGAGTTGAAGTAAATCGTTGGGAAGCAATACTTGTTGTGGGCGTGATCTTTCCGGTCTGCTCATCTTCGGTAACCACATTTCTTCGGTAAAGAAACTGGTAGCTTGCAATAGTATAAACCACTTTTTTATCGTCAACGATTCTTAAAGGCATTACTATCACCTTCTCCGTTTCTTCAGCACTTAATTGAACGGAATCTTTGTATTGACCGATTAACGTGGTTAATACAGGCCGCGGCGTTTTTTTGGTTTGCGCATAACCGTTACCGAAAGTGGCCAGAAGTAATACAGCAAATATGATCCTGAATGCTTTCATAAATTCATTTTCTTTCCCTAATCTACATTGTTTTCTTCATTACTGATGTTAAAAACCATACCAGTTTTAAAGAACGGCCAAACTTTCCTCGATTGCCCTGATCTTGGTTTCGGCATCAGACTTTTTCTTCTGTTCCAATGCAAGTACTTCAGGCCTGGCATTTTGAAGGAACTTTTCATTGCCAAGTTTTTTCTCCACCGAGGAAAGAAACCCTTTGAGGTGTTCAAGCTCCTTTAACATTTCCTGTTTTTGCTTGCTGTTGTCTAAGGGATGTTCTGTTTCGAGATATACACGGGTTTTACCAATAACTGACTGAATGGTGCCCGGTACGCTTTCCTGTACAAAATTGATGGCTGTACCATTTACCTGGCGTTTAAGGATGCCCGTTATTGGCTTCATCAGTTCTGCATCCGGCGAATCCAAATGTATGATAATGCTTTCTTTTTGTTTGAGCTGATTGCGGTTCCTTAGGTCGCGGATACCGCTGATCAGGTCCTGGAGCAGTCTCCCCTGGTCAATGGCACGGCGGTCGGCGGTTTCCGGATCGGAAAATTGTTTAACACACAGGTCATCGTTTCTTTCCTCTATTAAATGATAGATCTCTTCGGTAACAAAGGGCATGAAGGGATGCAGCATCTGCAAAAGTTCACCGAAGAACAACTTCGTTTGTGCATACACGTTAGCATTGATGGTTCCTTCGAAGGGCGGCTTCACCCATTCCAGATACCAGCTGCAGAAATCATCCCAAATGAGCGAGTACAATGTTTTCAGCGCCTCACTCAGCCTGAATTGTTTCATCAATGAGTCGATCTCTTCGCGGGCTTCATTAAGGCGGTTGCGAAACCAGGTTACAGCAAAATCATCCTCGGTATAGGCCGAGCGGTGCGTGATCTTTTCGGCAAGCCAGTTGATTGACTCATCTTCAAGCGGATCATTATTTTTCTCCACGCGGTCCTTCCACATCTGCACCAGTTTTAGCGCATTCCACATCTTGTTATTGAAGTTACGCCCCTGTTCAAGCGAGGCTTCATCAAACAAAAGGTCATTACCTGCGGGGGAAGAGATCATTATTCCGAATCGAACTGCATCAGCTCCATATTTATCAATCAACTGCAAAAGGTCAGGACTGTTGCCGAGGCTCTTGCTCATCTTTCTGCCCTGTTTATCCCTCACCATTCCGGTAAAGTACACATCGTTGAAAGGCTTTTCCTTTTTGTATTCCATTCCGGCCATCACCATTCGGGCAACCCAGAAGAAAATGATATCCTGGCCGGTAACCAATACAGAACCCGGGTAGTAATATTCTACTTCCTTATTGTTTGGTTCGGTGATCCCTTTAAAAACCTCCATTGGCCAAAGCCAGGAAGAAAACCAGGTATCCAGCACGTCTTCATCCTGTTTCAATCCCGTACTGCGCACAGGCGTTCCCGTTAGTTCGGCGTATTTCTCATAGGCTTCCTGTTCCGTTTCCGCCACAACCATTTTGCCGTCTGCATCATACCATGCCGGAATTTGTTGCCCCCACCACAGTTGGCGGCTGATGCACCAATCCTTTACGTTTTCAAGCCAGTATTTATATGTGGCCAGAAATTTATCTCCGGGATGAATTTTGATATCGCCGTTCACCACCGCATCCAGCGCTGGTTTTGCAAGTCCGGCCATTTTTACGAACCATTGTGTACTGATCCGCGGTTCCACAATTACACCGGTGCGCTGGCTGTATCCGAGGCGGGTGGAATAAACTTCTTCTTTTTCAATGAAGCCTTTCTCTCTCAATTCGGAAATGATCTTCTTTCTGGCGGCAAAACGTTCTTCGCCTACATAGATCTGTGCCGCCGCGCTCATAGTACCATCCTCATTCAAGGTATCTATTACCTCCACATTATGTTTTAGTCCGAGATTGTAATCGTTGATGTCATGGGCTGGTGTCACTTTCAGCGCACCTGTTCCGAAAGAAGCATCCACGTAATCATCAAATATGATAGGGATACGTCGGTTGATCAAAGGAACGAATGCAAACCTTCCTTTCAACTTCGTATACCGCTCATCGTTAGGATTCACACAAATTGCCGTATCGCCCATGATCGTTTCCGGTCGCTGGGTGGCAATAGTAATGTGTTGAGGCAATGAATTATCACCGTCTCCTTCTATCTTATAATTAATATAATACAGCGTTCCCTGAACATCCCTGTATTCCACTTCTTCATCGCTAAGAGCAGTTTTCGCCGCCACATCCCAGTTGATCATCCTCGCACCTCGATAGATCAACCCTTTGTTGTATAGATCTACAAACACCTTTAAAACCGCCGAATAATAGTGCGGATCCATGGTGAATGTGGTACGGTTCCAATCCACACTGCAGCCAAGCCTTTCGATCTGGTTATATATTATATTACCATACTTTTCCTTCCACTCAAATGCATACTTTAAAAACTCCTCCCTGCTAAGCGAATTCTTTTCAATGCCTCTTTCCTTCAGCATCGCCACCACCTTCGCTTCCGTAGCGATACTTGCGTGGTCGCTGCCGGGCACCCAGCACGCATTGAAACCAGACATCCTTGCCTTCCGAACCAAAATGTCCTGCACCGTTTCATTTAAGGTATGGCCCATGTGCAAAACGCCCGTTACGTTTGGCGGTGGAATTACCACAGTAAACGGTGGGCGCTCATCAGGCGTACTGTTGAAATACTTTTTTGCCATCCAGTGGCTATACCAGCGCGATTCTACAGATGCGGGTTCAAAATTCTTACTCAATTCCATATTACTCCTTTCTTCATTTTTTTACACAGCGGCAAATTTATTACTAATTGAAAAGGAAACAGTAAAAAGTCGAAATCCCGCGAATGCACAATGAAGAGATTAGACTAATACCGGAAACTATTGGCCAAAAGCCTGTTTACATGCCTAAAAAAATTAGTATTTTGCATTCCCTTTCAAGCACGGATCTTTTTGTACGCAATTGTTGATATAGAAACCACCGGTGGCCACGCGTCTGCGCATGGTATTACGGAAATCGCCATAATTGTTTATGATGGTGAGAAAATTATACGCGAGTATGAAACTCTCATTAATCCCTTGCAGCCCATTCCAAAGTTCATTTCATCGCTAACAGGCATCAGCAATGCCATGGTGGCTTCGGCGCCCCGGTTTGATGAAGTGGCTCATGAGATCAGTGAAATCTTGGAAGGAAATATTTTCGTTGCACACAATGTAAATTTCGACCATTCCTTTTTGAAGGTAAAACTTGGCGAATGCGGCTATTCACTTAACGGTAAGAAGTTATGTACCGTGAGGCTTGCGCGAAAAACATTTCCAGGCCTGCCTTCTTACAGCCTTGGAAATATATGCAGGGAACTGAATATTAATGTAACTCATCGCCACAGGGCAGGAGGTGATGCGCGTGCAACGGCTCGATTGCTCCACCTTATTCTTTCCAGTGGAGGGCGCCTTCATGTAAATGAAATGTTGAAGCGCAATTCGGGAGAGCAGTGGTTGCCGACTCATTTAGACCGTAAGATTATAACCAGGCTTCCGGGCAAACCCGGTGTATATTATTTCCACGATCAAAAGAAAAAGGTCATATACGTAGGAAAAGCGGTGAACCTGAAAAAAAGAGTTACCAGCCATTTTACAGGAACTGACGGAGGAAACCGGCGCCAGCAATTTCTACGGAAGATACATGACATCACCTACCGGGAATGCGTAGACGAACTTCACGCGCTTGTGCTGGAAAGCACTGAAATAAGGCGTTTGTGGCCGGCTTATAACTACAGCCAAAAGAAAGCAGCCCCGGCATTCGGACTTTATTCCTATGAAGACAGCCGCGGTTTTTTGCGGCTGGTAATTGACCGCCGCCGAAAACATCTCGAAGCATTATATCGTTTTAATTTGTTACAGGAGGGGAAAGCCATGCTCAGGAAGATCGCTTCGGAATTTGAGATCGACCCTGCAATGTGTTTTCTTGACCCGCTCACGGAAACGGTTTCGTGTACAGATCACCGTTACCATAATGAAAAAGTAAGGAAAGCGATTGAAGCGCTGGATGCAAAACTCCGGACATTTTCGGTTGTAAGCCCCGCACCGGACGGCAGGCAACTTTGCCTGCTTATAGAACGAGGCGGGTTTTACGGCATGGGATATTTAAACGGTGAGCCGGGGTCTGTGAGCGAATTGAAAGAAAAACTCGATCCATTTCCTGATAACGATTTTATCCGCAACAGCATTTTCAGTTTTGCGGAGAGAAACCCCGGCATGGTTCGAGATTGGAAAGAATAATGTAAGTGCGGGAAGGTTGATTTCGTTTACCGGAGTTCAAAGCAATTTCCCGAGTTAAAAGAAAATTTTTCAATTGAATTTGTTGGTGAAATATTTTTCCCCTTATCTTTGCCCTCCCAAAAACAAGGGAGCATAGCTCAGTTGGTTTAGAGCATCTGCCTTACAAGCAGAGGGGCCGCGGTTCGAGCCCGTGTGCTCCCACAAAGAAAAGACACCTTTCCGGTGTCTTTTTTCGTTTGGCAGATCTAATTTGAAAGCGTGATCGTGATCGCCGGAACGATAAACCTGCTCTCATCCCGGTCGCGGCTTGTTTTGTCAGCTATTACGGTTTTCTTAAACGGACGATATTTCGGGCTGCTCCATTTCCCCTGCATATACTCAACAATAAAATGTGGTTCGTTGACAGGGAGGAGCCCTACTGCAGGAGAATAACTAACGTGGCGGTCCTTACTGCCTGCGATCTTCAGCTCGTAACGATTTTCGGGGATTATCATAGACTCTACTGCCACTATCAAACCCGAGTTGGGAAACTCTATACCAAGATCTATTATTTCCAGCCTTGCCATTTTCAATCCTTTTCTTGCGCGGATCAAAATCGGCCCGGTATATATCTCATTTGCGGGAAGTCCATCTTCTCCGGCTTCATATAACCGGACATTTGCTATTGCCCCGGCCTGGAAACTGGACATAAAAACTTTCACACTTTTCAGGAGGGGAACATTTTTAAGCGAATCATGATATGGAAAGAACCGGCCAATCTGGAAGGGTCGGTTAGAGGTTCCCCTGTAATGACTCACATCGGCGGTTTTGAATTTCCCGATTTCAATTTCCTTGCGTTTTACATTCTTATCCCGCAACCTGATCGGCCGCAGCGCAATTACATTTTTTTCCAACAGAACTTTAGCTATATCCTCATTTGCGGCGACTCTTTTTGACATATAACCCGCAGAGCTAAATACTATGGTGTCTGACGGAGATAAAGAGGGGAGGGAGAAAGCGCCTGATTTGTCTGAGGTGGTGCCATTCATTTTTCCTGACACCCAGATATTCACGAATGGGATCGGCGCTTCCGTAGAATGATCCAGGATCACTCCGCTTACCTGTGCTTCTGAATTAAAGCAAATTGAAATGAAAAATACACTTAAAAAAACCTTTACCATAAGTTTTAAAATTTAAATGATCCCATATCTCCATTCTCAGATCTCAATTGTCACTTCCCTGATCGCAACCGGATTCCATAGTATAAATGACTCACTGTATCATCGGCAAACTCTGCCACCCCCGGGAGTTCGCCCCATTTTTCAAATCCAAGTTTGTTAAGCAATGCAATGCTTGCAGTGTTAGAAGCCAGAAGTATTGCCAGCAAATAATTAAAGCCTAAGGATTGAGCCTGTTCAATAATTTTTTGAACGAAAAAAGTCCCTGCTCCTTTTCCGTGGCTTGAAGGATGAAGGTAGTAACTTATCTCCGCCACTTTTTCCAGCGCCTGCCTGCCCTCACGGTAAGGGCTAATCGAAGCAAAGCCGGTAACTTCCTGCTCATTTATAAGTACGAATGCCGGAAATAATCCAGTATGGTTTTTCAACCATGCGTTCCAATATTCAAACGGTGGCGGATGAGTATGTGCGGTTTGCCTGTTAGTTACTGCAAATCCATAAATGGAAGCGATCTCCGTAAGATCATTTACTGAAGCTTTCCTGATTTGAAGTGCGGCGCTCATAAATATTGAGAGTATTGAACAGACACAATGTAACTCATCCAACTACAATTAGAAACTTGGTTATATTTGACCTAATAAAACTACGGAAATGAAACTTTTTACCCTTCTTATCATCGCCACTTTTGCAGGCCTCCCTTACAGCAATGCACAATTATTAAAGAAGATGAAGGAGCGCGCTGCGCAGACTGCAGAAAATAAAATTCTGAATAAAACTTCTACTGCCACAGACAAATCAATTGACAAAGCGGAGGCCGAAGTAAAAAAGGATACAAAGAAAAAGGCGGACTCTCCGGATGCCCCGTCGGAAGAAAGCGGTGAAGTGGAAACTGCAAAAGCCCCGGCCCCGTCTAAATCTGCGCCAAAAACAAGTTCTCTCAAATCATTTGCAAATTACGATTTCGTGCCCGGCGATAAATTGATCTATTATTACGATATGGCCGGTGAACGCGACGCGGAAATTCCCGGGCGTATGCTGGTGAATGACGGAAATGTGGAAGTGCAAACTTATAAAGGCGAAAAAGTATTGCTCATTCCCGCGAAAGCAGAATTGAGCATGGTGCCTGCAATTAACAGCAATAATTACCTGCCGGAGCAATTCACCCTTGAGTTTGATGTGATGACCAATGGAGAAAGTTATCAGAATGGTGCCGTGAGGCTTTATTTCCGAAAACCTGAACACAGCAATTATAAATGGTCGGGCACATGTGTTTATAAAGTTGATCTGTCAGGGCTTTCCAACGGGAGGGGAGGAATCGATTTCACTTCGCATAAAGAGGATGGGGGCATCATCGGCGGCCATCGCTATTTTGTAGATGAAGCCAACATAAATACGCCGGACACCTGGAGAAAGGTGGCGATATATGTAAATAAAAACATCGGAAAGGTTTATGTTGATCAATATCGTGTGGGCATAATGAACCAGTTGCAGCCGGGAGCGGGCATGGTAACATTTGAGTTCTCCAATGAATATACGCCGATCATGATCAAGAATATCCGCATTGCAAAAGGTGGATCGGATGCATACAATAAGGTGATGACCGAAGGAAAATTTGTGTCTTACGGAATTCAGTTTGATGTGAACAAGGCCACGTTGAAACCGGAATCAATGGGAACAATAAATGAGGTGTACAAAATGCTTAACGAAAATGCAGGATTGAAATTTGAGATCGGCGGACATACGGACAGCGATGGATCTGCAGAAGCTAATATCAAGTTATCGGAAGACAGGGCGAAATCTGTGAAAGCAGCATTGGTGGAATTGGGAATTGATGAAAGCCGCCTTACGGTAAAGGGATTTGGTGCTTCCAAACCGGTTAACGATAACAGCAGCGCAGAGAACAAAGCGAGAAACAGGAGAGTGGAGTTTGTGAAAAAGTGATTTCCAGTTCCTGGTTCCTGGTTTGTAGTTCCTGGTTTCTGATTGTAAAATTTTGTGGACCGGTAATCTTTTTCTTTGCAGAATTTAGAAAGGGTAGGTTGGGTAAAAAAATATAACATGTATGCGCAATAGAATATAACCCTCATTGCACCAAACGCGGGCTAAAACAGCCGACAAAAATCTAGGAACTATATTTGTGAATACCGGATGAGCTAACCGTCCGGTTTTTTCATCTAAAAAAAGAATGATTATGTACAAAATCCTTCTTCTTTCCCTTTTGTTTTTTTCCTCCTGTGGAATTCGGGAGCGCGAAGCTGCACTTGAAAAAAGGGAAGCAGCTCTTGCTCAGAAAGAACAGGAATTAATTATCAGGGAGCAGGCCGTTGTTAACGATTCTCTTGCAAGAATAGCGGCTGACACGGCAACTAAAATCATCGACACCACCATTTCAGAAACTCCCTCGGTGCAGTTGCCTATCGCCGGTACATGGCAGGTGAGAATGTTATGTAAAGAAACTTCCTGCCCGGGATCAGCAGTGGGAGATACGAAAACGGAGACCTGGAAAATTGAAGGAGACACCGCAAATGTTATCGCGCGCGTAATGGAGGGCGATAAGTTAGTTCGTGTATATTCAGGAAAGGCTGCAGATAACGGAATTATCCAGTTAACGGAAGCGACGGGAAGTTCGGCACATCCGCAAGGGACGTTTATAAATGTGCGCATCAGTGCGGCAGGCCCAAGGTCTTTGCAGGGAACGCGCGAAATAATTCGCGACAACGTGTGCAGGATTCTTTATGATCTGAAATTTGATAAACAAACTTCCTAAACCCGCCGGCCTCATGACATTATTAAGCGGTTTAAATTTTGAACTTCCTCTTACCAACCCCGTGATCATCTTTTCACTGGTGTTGTTCATCATACTGTTTGCGCCGATCATCTTTAACAAGATCAAGGTACCGCACATCGTGGGCCTGATTCTGGCAGGCGTGATCATTGGTCCGTATGGATTTAACCTGTTGAACCGCGACAGCAGCATTGTGTTGTTTGGAACGGTGGGCCTGCTCTACATCATGTTTCTTGCAGGCCTGGAAATGGATATCACCGAGTTTAAAAAGAACAAAGCCAGGATCCTGGTTTTCGGCCTAATAACTTTTATTCTTCCTTTCGGCGCCGGCACTCTTGCAGGATATTATTTACTCGGGTATTCATGGATATCTTCCGTGCTTGTAGGCGCGATGCTGTCAACTCATACGCTTATAGCCTATCCGATAGCAAGCCGCTTTGGCGTTGCGCGAAACCGTGCAGTAACGCTTACCATCGGAGGAACGATGATAACAGATGTAATTGCACTTTTCATTCTGGCCGGTGCGGCCGGTATGGCCCAGGGGAAAGTGGACAGCAGTTTCTGGATCCAGCTTGGTATTTCAACCCTGCTTTTTGTGGCAACTGTATTTTTTGTTCTTCCTTTTATCATACGATGGTTCTTTAAAAAATTTGACGATAGCGTATCACAATACATATTTGTTCTCGCCATCATTTTTCTTTCTTCCTTTCTTGCTGAAGCAGCGGGTATGGAGGCCGTTATCGGAGCATTCTTCGCAGGGCTGGTTCTTAACAGTTTTATTCCGCATTCATCGCCCCTGATGAACAGGATCGATTTCGTAGGGAATGCTTTGTTCATTCCATTCTTTCTTATCGGCGTGGGAATGTTAGTAGATGTGAAAGTTTTATTCCAGGGATGGGGGCCTTTAAAGGTTGCCGGTGTAATTGTGGCAGTAGCTATAATCACTAAATATCTCGCAGCGGTTTTAACCAGGAAAGTATTCAAACTAACTTCTACGGAAGGAGATATGATCTTCGGACTGAGCACCTCCCGCGCCGCTGCAACACTGGCAATAGTTTTAGTGGGTTACAATATTATCACCGGTGAAACGATCGATGGCAAACCGATCCGTTTATTAAATGAAGATGTACTTAATGGAACGATGCTGCTCATTCTCATCAGTAGCTCCATTAGTTCTTTTATTGTTGAAAAGGCTTCGAGAAAATTGATGCAGGAGGAGGAAAAGGATACTGATCTGCCTGATCCTGAACAGAAAATTTTGATCTGTTTGTCCTCTCCGGAAAACATGGGAGAATTAGTTGACTTTGGCCTTTTGCTAAAACCGAAGAAAAGCGCAACACCGGTGTACACACTCCATGTGGTGAGTGATGAAGATTCTGAAAACGGCGCGCGGTCGGGTGCAAGGCGGATGTTAGACAATTCCGTTAAACGCGCATCTGCAACAGAGAATACATTGATCCCGCTTCTTCGCCATGATGCCAACGTGAGCAATGGAATAATTTATTCTACCCGTGAGCAGGGAATTACAGACCTCGTATTCGGAATGCATCAGCATGCTTCTGATAAAACGATCCTGGGCAATACGATCGCGAACGTTCTAAGGCGGAATTATGAAACAGTTTATGTGTACCGGCATGTGCAGCCATTGAACACCTTAAAGCAGATGGTGCTTGCAGTAACTCCCAAAGCTGAACTGGAGCCAGGTTTCAGCCATTGGTTTAAGAAGGTGGTTAACCTGGCCAGGGAAGGCGGGCTATCTATGGTGATGTACGCCAATGCCGCAACCACAGCTGAATTAAAACATTTGCAGAGCTTTTTGAAAGAGCAGCCGGAAATATCTTACAAGCATTTTTCAAATTGGGACGATTTCCTGGTTTTTACGGGAGTAGTAAAGCAAAACGATCTGTTTGCCATAGTGAGTTCACGAAAAGGCCACATCTCATATCACGCCGGTCAGGAAAAATTACCGTACTACCTCGCCAATTATTTCAGTGGTCATAGTATTCTGGTAATTTACCCGCGCCAGTTGGAATACGGCCTGAACATGGAGGCGATACAAACTTCCGATAGTTCGCTCGCCGATACGATTAACGAAAGTGTGCAGGTAACAGGTGGCTTGTTCCGCAAGATCTTCGGAAGAAAAAAGTAACCCAGTGCATATTTTCAAAAATTTACTTCACGGTTTTTTCAGAAGGCCTGATGATCATGCGAAGGCTTTGGTCACGCGTGAAGTAAGACACCGTCCAATTATACATTGTCTTAATGCGGTTGCGGTAATTGATCAATGAGAAGAGGTGAACGAATAACCACATCACCCAGGCAAACCATCCGGTAAAATTCATTTTTGGTTTTGGAAGATCTGCCGTGGCCTTGCTTCGGCCGATGATGGCCATTGATCCGCGATCGTGGTATCGAAATGGTTTTAACACTTTTGCCTCCTGCATGGCCTTAAAATTTTTTGCGAGGTTCTTTCCCTGTTGTATGGCAACCTGCGCAAGTTGGGGATGCCCTTCAGGAAAGGCGGGGTCACTCACCTGGAAGCAGGTATCGCCGATAGCGTATACATCTTTCAACCCCGCCACGGCGTTAAACTCGTCAACAATTATCCTTCTTCCTCTTCCAAATGAACTTTCCGGGATACCGGGGAATACCGAGGATGTAACTCCGGCCGTCCAAAACAAAAGTTTCGTTTCAATACTTTCTCCGTCGGCGAAGATCACCTTATCGTTTGCATAATCTTTTACCTGTTTGTTGAGTTTCACTTCTACACCCATTTTTAAAAGTGTATCAAGCGTATAGTCTTGGGAGCGTTTACTCATCGGCGTTAGTAACACAGGTGCGCCGTCAACAAGCACTATCCTGAACTTTTTCTCGCCAAGTTCGGGATAATCTTTGCGTAAAATATTGTCCCGCATTTCGGCAAGCATCCCGGCAACTTCCACTCCTGTTGGTCCACCGCCCGCGACTACAATTGTGGTCAGCTTTCTTAACTCGTCCGCATCTTTCGTAAGTGTGGCTTCTTCTGATTTTTGAAGAAGGAAATTGCGCATTTCGATAGCATCATCCACAGTTTTCATCGGAATGGCGCGCTCTTTAATATTTTGCATGCCGAAGAAATTACTTTCTGTACCGGTGGCAATTACGAGATAGTCATAAGAGATCTCCCCCGTGCTCAGCCTAACGGTCTTCCGTTCAGCATCCACGGCCAGCAATTCTCCCATGCGGAAGCTCATGTGTTTTTTATTATGCAGAAGTTTCCTGTAGGGATAACTAATGTTGGAAACTTCAATAAAGCCTGTGGCTACCTGGTAGAGGAGGGGCGGGAAGAAGTTATAATTATTTCTGTCAACCAGTGTGATATGAAATCCATCCTTTGTTGAAAAACTCCGTGCGAGATTGATTCCTGCAAATCCGCCGCCGATAATCACAATTTCTTTTGCCATGCGATGCTTTTTATCTGAACAATCGTTTTTTACTGCCGCACTTTTGATGCAAATCTTCTGCCTGATAAGGCAAGGTATGAAAGATATTGATGAACCATTTGAGGCTGAGATTCAAATGTAAGCGCAACTGAGAAAATTAACCTCAGTGTTTGAATGGTAAAAAGACGGGAAAAGTTTATTTTTATAACCATGAAAGCTCCCTACTCAACGCAGGAAAACGTTTCACTTACAGAAGTGATGGATGAATGTGAGACTAATCACTACAGCCTTGTGGTTTGGAATGATGAGGTAAATACTTTTGATTGGGTGATAGAAACCCTCGTAGAAATTTGCGGCCATTCAGCCAGCCAGGCAGAACAATGTGCGTTGATCATTCATACCCGGGGCAAATATGCGGTGAAAAACGGAAGCCTAAGCCAGCTCAAACCTCAGCGGGATGCCATTACAGACCGGCTCATAAATGCCACAATTGAACAAACGGTGTAGAATTTGTATTAATGGAGATGAGGTTTTTTGCAAAAGAAATGTCCTCGCTTTTAAATGAAAAAACTCACCACCGGTATTGCCGTAGGTTTCTCGGCGGTCGTTTACTTTTTTTATCGTCAGTTAGGTCCACAATTTCAGCGGAAATTCAAACGTGTTTGGCTTGATGTGATATGCCCGATATCGGAAAAATTGATCAACCCTAAAGTAGCCCGTAAATTTTTTAGTTGCCGTGAGCCGGCCGGTGCCCCCAATACACCGGAATACTCAAACGGCATATATTGAAATTTCCTAATTTGCCGCTTTCATTTTACCACTCGTCAAGTTTTTTCAGGAATTCCCTACTTTATTTTAATGTATGATTGCCTTCCGTACAGTAAATTGCGCCACTAATTTGGCTTATGAAAAGTTTACTGGTATTTCTCTTCCTTTTTACCTCCGCAGCCGCCTCCGCTCAAAAAATTAACGGTGTTATCCTTAATGAAAATAAGCAACCTGTTCCCTGGGCTACAGTTTCCCTGATCAGTTCAGCTGACTCTGCGGTAGTAAAACTTGCCACAACCGATGATAAGGGCTCATATTCTTTTGCTGATATTTCTTTCGGCGAGTATAAGATATCGGCTACTGCTGTAGGCTTAGACAATGCGACAACTGAGGTTTTTTCACTTCTTTCAGATTCAGTAACTGCGCCCTTACTCTCTCTTAATAAAAAAGCAACATCGCTTCAGGGCGTTCAGGTAACTGCCACCCGGCCGCTCATCCAGGTACGTGCAGATAAAACGATCTTAAATGTGGAGGGAACCATTAATGCAACCGGTTCAGACGCACTTGAGCTATTGCGTAAGGCGCCCGGCGTTTTGGTTGATAAAGATGATAACCTTAGCCTGAGCGGGAAAAGCGGCGTGCAGGTATATATCGACGGAAAGCCTTCTCCACTGGCTGGGAAGGAGCTTAGTGAATACCTGAAAACCGTTCAATCAGCGCAAATTGAATCCTTTGAAATAATCACCAATCCTTCCGCAAAATATGAGGCTGCAGGCAATGCGGGCATTATTAATATCCGGATGAAGAAGAACAAATCATTCGGCACTAACGGTACATTCAACGCGGGATACGGTATTGGAACCTTCCCCAAATTCAACGGCGGTTTCACGCTTAACAACAGGAACGCGATTTCAAATGTGTATGGAACATTCAATGCAAACAGCAACAAGTCGCTCGCCGAAATGTTCTTTTACCGCACCTTGGGCGATTCAATTTTTGATCAGAAAACAACGATGATCAGTCGCAACCGGAACATAAATTATAAAACAGGTGTGGATTTTTTTCTAAATAAGTTCAACACTTTGGGGATAATGCTTCACGGTTCTAATAATGAGAGTGAAAGCCACAGCAACAGCCTTACTTCAATTTTTTACAAGCCCGGCTCATCCCTGGTTAAATATCTCCGCGCAGAAAATACAAATGAGGGCGGCCGGAACAATACCAATGCAAACGTCAATTACCGTTTTGCCGATACAAGCGGCCATGAACTGAACATTGATCTTGATTATGGAGCTTATCGCGTGAATAGTGACCAGTGGCAGCCAAATTATTATATTGATCCCTCCGGAGCGTTTATGAACAGCCTGGTGTATAACATGGTAGCGCCAACCGATATCAACCTTTATTCAATAAAGGCAGATTATGAACAAGATTTTAAAAAAGGAAAGCTGGGCTTCGGTGCAAAGGTCGCGTATGTAGAAACGGATAATGATTTTCAACGTTACAATGTCTATACTTCAAATAAGGAGCTTGACACGCTGCGAAGTAACCGCTTCAAGTATAAAGAAAACATCAATGCATTATATGCCAATTACAACCGGCCTTTTAAAGGCTTTGCAGTGCAGGTTGGGTTAAGGCTTGAAAATACGGTTTCGGAAGGCGCTTCGGAAGGATTCAGGCAAGTTGGGCAAAACTATATTTCGTACGATTCATCTTTTAAGAGACCATATACCGACCTGTTCCCAAGCATGGCCATCACTTTCAACAAGAACCCGATGAGCCAGTTCAGTTTCACTTACAGCAGGAGAATTGACCGCCCGGCCTACCAGGATCTTAATCCTTTTGAGTTCAAGATAGATGAATATACTTTTCAAAAAGGTAATACTCAACTTCGCCCGCAATACACAAATAGTTTTGGCTTCACGCATACCTATAAATACAAGCTGAACACATCGCTTAATTACAGCCATGTGAAAGACATCTTTGCCCAGCTTGTAGATACGGCGGAGTTATCAAAATCGTTTATCTCAAAAAGAAATCTGGCCACGCAGGATATTGTAAGCCTGAATGTGAGCTATCCATTCTCTTACAAAAAATACAGTGCATTCGTAAATGTCAATTCATACTATTCAAAGTTCAAGGCCAATTTTGGTGAAGGAAGAAAGGTGGATCTTGATGTGTTCTCTTTTAACGTGTATGCACAGCAATCTCTGAAATTTGCAAAAACCTTTACTGCCGAGCTCAGCGGATGGTACACGGCGCCTTCAATTTGGCAGGGCACCTTCAAAAGCGATGCAATGGGAGGAATTGATTTTGGAATTCAGAAAACCATCTTTAAGAATAAGGGAAGCCTGAAATTATCATTCAGCGATATACTTCATACTATGCAATGGGGTGGTGAAAGTGAATTTTCCGGGCAGGCATTCAGGGGAAATGGCAATTGGGAATCGCAGCAGTTCAAAGCGAACTTTACTTATCGATTTGGCAACACCAATGTGAAGGCCATGCGTCAGCGCAAAAATGCAGTTGAGGAAGAAACGAAAAGGGCATCGCAAAGCCAGGGTGGAATTGGCGCGCAGTAAATTCCTGTAACGAATAACTAATGGTCCCGCTTTATTATTAAAGCGGGATTTTTTATGCTTGAGTGTGAAATAAAAAATACTGCGGATTGTTATGAGATGCCATACCATTTTGTTAGATTTAAATACTCCAAATCCGTAATACTCCTTATTGATCTGCCTCCGCTTTCCTCCGTCCATCTTCCGTGATCAAACCTTGCACCGGCTCACTGCGTAATCGTAACAAAATCTTTTGTATGATCACGAAGTATTACAATCCGCCCCAGCTTGCAGTTCATAAACGTTTTGGTATAGCCGCAAGAAGGTTTATGATGGTGAATGCGCTTTGCCTGTTTTCCTTTTTCATAAATGCGCAGGTGTTAATTGACCCGTCGGGCGATGGCGGTATGGAATCGGGTTCCGGCCTGGCGGCAAACAACTGGCTAACGGCAACGGATGGGGGCAACAACTGGGCAACGGGTGCGGCCGCTGTTTTTTCAGGCCTTGAAGGCGCATATGTTTCCACGGATAATGGCCTTAGCAATAGTTTCGATAACACCACACCCCGCGTTTCGCATTTTTATCGCGATGTGGCGGTGCCGCCCGGAGCCACGGCAATAACTCTAAGCTTTTATTTAATGGGTGATTTTGAACCCGGCGGAGATGCGCTCCTCGTATACACCGCGGGTACTGCAATTGTTCCTGCAGGAGGCATTCTTCCTGCAGGTGCAAACCTCGTCTATCAGCAGTCTGCTAACGTGAACGCATACACGCAAGAGGTTGTGGCCCTCCCTGATGCGCTTGGCGGTACCACGGTAAGGTTAATATTCACCTGGCAAAACAACGGTAATTCAACCGGCACATCTCCTGCAGCGGTAGATAATATATCTATGACCTATACGCCCTGCATCCCCGTAGGTTCCCCAGGCAGCATAACGGGAAACCTGCTACATTGTGCAGCTACTCCAAATACTCCATTTAGTATTTTGCCTGTTGCTGAGGCTACCAATTATACATGGTCTGTTCCCGCAGGATGGGCGATCACTTCGGGTGCCGGTACCAACAGCATTTTGGTAACCACAGGCTCTGCAGGTAATGACGGAAATGTTGAAGTAGTTGCTGATAACGGTTGCAGTTCTTCAGCGCCGGTTAGTGTAGCCGTAACCGTTATAGGCATTCCTTCTGCACCGGTGTCTCTGCCGGGAAGCCTGCAGGGCTGTAACCAGTTCAATGCAAACTGGCAGGCAGCGGCTTCTGCTTCAGGTTACTTTCTTGATGTTTCCACCGTGCCTTCATTTTTATCCTTTGTTCCCGGTTATAATAATCTGCCGGTGGGTAACGTACTTACTTACCCTGTAACAGGACTTACACCAACCACTGTTTATTATTATAGGGTGAGAGCAAATAACGCCTGCGGCACAAGTGGCAACTCAGCCACTTCAGCAGTACTTACTTCATCCACCTTACCTGCTCCGACAACACTGCCGGGAAGCGCTGCGGGATGTAACCAGATCACGGCGCGCTGGAACCCAGTTGCAGGAAACGTTGCGTACTTTCTTGATGTATCTACAGTGAATACATTTGCTTCCTTCGTAGCGGGATACAATAATCTCAATGTAGGAAACGTAACCAACTTTATTGTGAGCGGCCTGCTCCCGGGTACTACATATTATTATCGCGTAAGGTCAAGCAACGCCTGCGGAAGCAGCGGAAACTCAACTACGGTAACCTATTCAACGCTTCCCGGAACGCCGGCAGTTCCTTCCGTGATCACAGGTAACGCATCAGTGTGCCCCGGCACAACCGGGATAAGTTATTCGGTAACGAATGTGGCGGGTGTAAGTTATACATGGACAGTTCCCTTCGGTTGGACAGTAACCTCAGGTGCCGGAACAAATGCTATAACGGTAACTACAGGCTCGTTCGGGCAAAATGGTTTGATCTCGGTAACGGCAGGAAATTCATGCGGCACAAGTGCATCGCGAACTCTTAATGTAAACGTGTTGCCATTGCCCACTGTAGCCTCTGCGCCTTCATCGCAAACATTATGTTCGGGAGTGCCAATTACTTCTATTCTTATTTCAAACCCTAATGGTGTACCGGGCACCACGCTGGGCTGGAGCAGAGACAATACCGTCAATCTTACAGGGATGCCCGGTAATGGAACGGGATCTTTTGTGAACGGTTCACTTACGAATGCCACCGGTTCTTTGCAAACTACCACCTTTGCCGTATATGCACAGGCCGCGGGCTGCAGTTCTTTTGTAAATGTAATGGTGAATGTGAGGCCGGCGCCGATTGCGGATGCCGGGCCTGATCAAACCATTTGTATTGCATCCGGTGCGGTAATAGGAGGTAGCCCTTCTGCATCAGGGGGAACGTCTCCTTACAATTATGCCTGGACGCCGGCTTCAGGACTCAACGCAACCAATGTAGCGAACCCTGTGGCTACACCGGTGTCCTTTCCACAAACTTATGATCTTGTTGTAACCGATAATTTCAGCTGCCAATCTTTGCCCTCGTCGATAACATTAACCAGCGGAAGCAGTGCAAAAACATGGATAGGTACGGGAACTAACGGGGGCGGGCCGGATAATGATTTTAATAATCCGGCTAACTGGAATCCACCGGGAGCGCCAGGGCCATGTAATGATGTAAACATGAACATCAGCATCGTAAGTATTTTCTCATTGGGCACCACCGTTACCGTGCCGCTTACGGCAAATGCAACTATTAAATCTTTAAACCTTACAGTTGGCGGCATCTCAGGTTTAAGCCTTGGTGCAATTTTCAGGCTGGATGTAAACAGCCGTTCGTTAACGATTTTAAATGCAACCTCAATCAACTCAAATGCGCAGGCAGTGTTTGCGGTTCCTGCCAGAACCTATTTGTCAGTTAGCAATAATGGCGTGTTGACCTATGGAGGCAACCTCACCACCACTGCCAGCAATGGATGCACCAACTATCCGTTCAACGCCAATGTAAATAACCAGGGAACAATTTATCTCAACGGAAACGCCACGCTATCCGGAATTGGTGTGGACAACACCACAAAGCCCGCGGCTTTGATATTTGATGGCAGCGCTGCGCAAACGATCACGAATAACAACGGAGCCACATTAATTTATCTTGGCGGTGCACTCACAAAAATCGGCGATAGTAATTCGCCAAATGTTTTGTTTAACGGTGCAGGCACCGGCTTTCGCACAATTGGAAACCTGGAAATCGCCAATTCCAGTACGCTCAATCTTGGAAACACGCAGGTGTTGAATCGCTCCGCGGCAGGAGGTACTTTCACCGTGGGTGCAGGATCTACATTAATTCTTGGAAGAAACACCGGTGGCCCTGCTGGCAGTAATTTTCCATTTGACTTTGCCGGTATAAATCTTTCTCCAACGTCTACAGTGGAATACAATGGAACGACAAATCAAACCATTTACGGAACACCGGTTTACGGGAATTTAGTGGTCACCAACAATTCGGTGAAACGCGCAGGCGCACCGCTCACCATCATGGGGAACCTTACCATTAACCCCACAGCTACTTTTGCTGCGAACGGGCTTACTGGTTGGACGCATACCCTGCACGGGAATTTTTTAAACAACGGAATTTTCACCTACGTGGGTGGAACAACCAACGTGTTTAATTTTACCGGCTCAGCGAACACAACAATTTCCGGTGCATCAGCCACACCCTTTTATTCGGTTACTATAAACAAAGGCACCAATATTAATACATCCCTGACAGTGCTTTCGCCGGTAACCACTGCAAACGTTTCCAGTCTTACATTCACCAACGGTTTGCTGAAGATCGATCCAACAGGAACATTCACTCATAACGGCAGCGGTCCTACCATAACAGCTCCGTCAGGTTTGCATGTGAATGGAGGCATTTTTTCTATTACCGATGCCACCTTATCAAACCAGGGCTTACTGCGGATAACTTCCGGTAATATGAATGCAGGCTCGGTTTCGGGCAATTCGGTTAATAATAACAGCGGTGGTGTTTTTGATATGCAGGGAGGAACGCTGAATGTGGCTGGCCGGCTTACATTCAGCACAGGAGCTTCGGCGGTTTCCAGTATATCGGGCGGGCTTATAAACCTAGTAACGGTGGGCAACAGCAGCAGCACAGCCTCGCTTGATATGACAGCCGCTACCAGGATAAATGTTTCCGGGGGAACAATAACATTCCGACGCGCAAATGCAGGGACCGGCGGTGACATAAACATATTGAACAACCCCGGAAATAAATTTTTCACCGGCGGACTAATTCAAACCGGAACCGCACTATCTCCGGCTGCTCAACTTTATAAAGTAAACACACAGGTGGGTATTTATAATTTCACGGTAGATAATACCAATTCACCAACCGCGCAGTTGATCAGTGACATACCCGGCAGCAATAACATTTCGATAGGCGGCACATTAGATGCGTCTACCCATAACCGTGATGTGTTCCTCGCCGGCAACTGGGTTAATAACGGCGTCTTTCTTCCGGGAACGGCCACGGTAACTTTCAATGGAAGCGCGAATTCTGTGATTTCGGGAACATCTGCTATCACACCGTTTTATAATCTTACGAACGCGAATACATCAGGCGGTCCGCTGGCGGTTGACATGAATATTTCTGTTTCCAAAAAATTATCACTCTCCAACGGTGCCCGTATGCACCTTGGTGTGGGAAACGTAACCCTGCGTTCCACTCCTGTTGAAACTGCGGAGGTTGATAAGATCTTTACAAACAATGCCATCACTTATGCTTCAGGAAAATTTATTGTGGAAAGATACATTCACACAGGTACTGCACCCGGGCAGCATTCCAAAGCATGGCAATTGCTCGCTGTGCCGGTAAAAGGATCACAAACTGTAAAGGATGCCTGGCAGGAGGGTTCGGTACTTCCCAACGCGAATCCTGTACCGGGATATGGTACGCAGATAACCGGTAACGCGCCGAATGCCACTACTCCGGCGGTGGGCTTTGATGTTTATACACCGGTGGGCGCAACTATGAAAACTTTCAATTCAGCAGCATCAACCTGGGATAATATTCCGAACACAACCTCATACCCGATAACAAGCGCAAATGGTTTCATGATTTTGGTAAGAGGTGACAGAAGTGTCATCGCGCATAACCAGCCTGCAGTTCCCACAATACTCAGAACTAACGGCAGGCTGTACACGCCGGGAACGGATGCTCCACCTTCCGTGCCGGTATCAGCCAATCTTTTTGAATCAGTAAGCAACCCGTATGCATCTGCAATAGATTTCAGAAGCGGAGGAATAAGTAAAGCAAATCTTGCAGACGTATTTTATGTTTGGGATCCGCAGTTAACCACTATCGGCCCCAACTCGGCTTACGGCCTGGGCGGCTTTCAAACCTTTACCGCAGGTATTGGAGGAAATTATGAGGTGACTCCCGGTGGTGGCAGCTATGGTCCCGGTGGTTCCATCCACAACTTCATTGAGAGCGGTCAGGCATTTCTCGTAGCCGCCGGAGCAACTAACGGTAGCATTTCTTTTTCCGAAGCCTGCAAAGTATCCGGAAGTAACCTGGTATCAAGGACGCCTCTTGTTCAGGATATGCAGCTCAGAACTAACCTGTATGTAAATTTCAATGATACGCCTGTATTAATAGATGGAGTGTTGAATCGTTTTAATAACCGGTGGAGCAACGCGATCGATCTGCATGATGCACCTAAGGCGGGCAACATAGGTGAGGGGCTCGCGATCTTTTCTTCTTCAAAACTACTTTCAGTGGAGAAACGCACTCCGGTAAAAGAAGGCGATACTATTTTCTTCAACATAAGTGGATTAAGGATCCGCCAATATCAATTTGAATTTTTGCCGAATGCATTTCGCAATCCCCAGTTGCAGGCCTTCCTTGAAGATGCACATCTCGGTACTTCAACCCTGGTTCCGCTGAATTCACCGTTCAGGGTAACGTTTGAAGTTGAAAATACTCCGTCTTCCTACGCGCCAAACAGGTTCAGGCTGGTTTTTGTGAACAGGAGCCGCGAGTATGTACGGAAGGAAGGAACAGATCGAATGAATCTCCGTGTTTTTCCAAACCCCACCACGGGACGAATTAACCTTGCCCTGCCTGAAAAAGACAAACGGTATGAGATCATGCTTTCAACAACGGAGGGAAAGATGGTGGCGGTAATCAGACGAAATACTTTTGGCAGCGTAGTGCAAATTGATCTTCCGTCTTTTGTCGCAAACGGGCAATATTGGCTGATCTGCCGCGAAGAAAATGGAAAGGTGCACAGGTTGTCTGTGATCATAAACCGTTGAGACCAAACGGGTTCAAATTTATTAGCTCCAATCCGCGCCCGGTTAGTGTTACGGGCTAAAAAATCATTGCCTGAAAATTAGGATTTTTCAACTCATCTGTTATCTTTGTATTTCAAATGGGCAAATTCCCGCCCAACTTGTCTCCAATAATCTTACAGAAAGCCACAAGAAAAAGCAAAAGCCCCTCGGCGTTTCCCTTATCCGTAGAATTAACCATCCAGTTAAAGTCCATCTCCGTACGCTGTTCTGGCAACCCCTAACATTGTTGTAACAGTTTTAAAATTCTGATTCCTGTAAACCATTTACATGGCATGGATCATCTGCGTGTATACACAGGCCTGTGAACTATTAACTGTTAGATTATGAAAACATTGCTACCCCTTTTGAAGAATTACCCTTTATCTGTATTCACCACTTTTAGCAAAAGTGTGCGATTTGTTGCCGTGATGTTGATTGCATTACTTTGGAATCAATCGCTTTTCAGCCAGGTATCACAAACTTTCAATGCAAACGGAACCTTTACGGTTCCAACCGGCGTTACATCCATAACGGTTGAATGCTGGGGAGGCGGAGGAAAGGGTGGTGCACGCTCTTCTTCGTCAGGAACCTGTGGCGGCGGAGGCGGTGGTGGATATTCGCGAAGCGTGATCGCGGTTACTCCCGGTTCAAACCATACGGTGAATGTAGGCGCGGGCTCAACAACCACTGCTGCAGGAGGAGATTCCTGGTTCAGCACAACCGGAACGGTAAGGGCCATTGGGGGAAGCAGTGTGGCAAACAATACAACTACCGGCGCGGCCGGCGGAGTTTTGGGGATTGGTGATGTTCGATTTTCAGGAGGATCGGGCCGAACAGGTGTTGGCGGCAGCTACGGCGGTGGAGGCGGATCATCTGCAGGCAATGCGGCAAACGGAAATCCGGCAACAAACCAAAATGGAGCAACGGCTCCGGCCGGAGGCGGAAACGGCGGAAACGGAAGGGCATCTTCAACCGGAGCAGGCCTTTCGGGCAGTGTGCCCGGCGGCGGCGGTGGTGGTGCATATCGTACTTCTTTCGGGTCTTCCGCAGGCGGAAATGGCGCAAACGGCCAGGTTGTGGTATCGTGGGTTCCTGCATACGCCTCAGAGTTCATTTCTATGAATACCGGTTCGTCAACCTGGTGTCCGGGCGAGACACGCACTGTTACAGTAACGGTGAGAAATGCGGGACAGGCTACATGGACAAATTCATCTCCGGATGTTAATATCGGTGTGAAATGGAATGGCGATCCGGACTACCTGGTACGCACAAACGCAGATGACCTTGCGCCGGGTGAAACAAGAACATATTCTTTAACGGTTACTGCTCCTGCAGCTCCGTCTACCAATAATCTCACTTTTGATGTGGTGTATGAGGGAGTTTGCTGGTTTGGTAACAATGGCGGTACATGTGGTCCGGGAAACACGGTGTTTACTTCTCCGCTGATCAATATCGGCACGGCGCCTTCGATCACTACTCAGCCTGCTGCGACGAATCGCGTTTATTGCATCGGAGCTGCTACTCATCTGCTAACGGTGGGGGCTACAGGAAGTAATCTGTCTTATCAATGGTATAGCAATACTGTGGCATCTAATGTTGGAGGTACACCAATACCGGGTGCTACATCAAACTCATACTTACCCTCTTCAGCAACTCCGGGAATACAATATTATTATGTAGAAGTAAGCGGTTGCAGCCCTGCAGTAACCAGCAATGTATCGGGTTCTTACACGGTTAACGACAATGCAACATTAACTCTAACTTCTGCACCCTCCTCTCAAAATCAATCGCTTTGCATTAGCAGCCCGATTGAAGATATCGTTCTTACAACCGGCGGCGCCGCTACAGGCATTACAATAAGCGCAGGGGCTTTGCCGGCCGGTGTATCCGGAACATTTTCTTCCGGTGTTTACACAATTAGCGGAACACCTTCGTTTCCCGGAAATTATTCATTCTCGGTTCAAACTACCGGTTCATTATGTAATAACCCCGTAATAAGTTTCAACATATTGGTTCAGGATCAACCTACGCTTTCTTTAAGCTCTGCAGCCGGAACTGATGCGCAAAGCGTATGTATCAACACGCCGATTGCCGCTATAACCTACCTTGCAGGAGGCGGAGCAACGGGAGTAAGCACTAACGGATTGCCGGCAGGAGTAACTGCTAACTTTTCTGCCGGATTGCTTACCATAAGCGGATCGCCGACCGTAACAGGGACTTTTAGTTTTGAAGTGGTTACTAACGGCCCCGCATGTGCGAACATAACGCTAACGGGTACACTAAACGTTTCAGGCGACGGCTCGATCTCACTCGGCAGTGCGCCGGCTACCACGAACCAATTAGTGTGTGAAGGCTCGGCAATTGCAGATATCGTTTACAACATAGGCGGCACCGCAACCGGTGCTGAGATATCTGCCGGTTCTTTGCCTCCCGGAGTCTCTGGAGTTTTCTCCGCCGGCGTATTCACGATAAGCGGAACGCCAACTGCAGGCGGGGTTTATAATTACACAGTAGCAACCACGGGGTCAACCTGCATCAATCCAACTTTATCAGGAACGATCTCTGTAAATAATCCGGGAACACTAATGCAAACTTCTGCGGCCGGTACCGAAAGCCAGGTAGTTTGTGTAAACACCGCAATAGCAAATGTTGAATACGCAATTGGCGGCGGCGCAACAGGTGCGGCTATCACAGCAGGTTCATTACCTGCCGGCGTAACGGGATCATTCAGTGCGGGCGTGTTCGCGGTATCAGGAACTCCCATAATTTCCGGAACATTTTCATTCACGGTTTCCACAACAGGTGGTTGCACTAACGAATCGCTGAGCGCAACGATCACTGTGCAGGATGATGCTTTCATTTCTCTTTCTTCATCAACCGCCTCACCGGTGAATTGCATAAATACAACTCTTACCACGATAACCTATTCCGTAAGCGGTTCTGCAACCGGTGCTGTCATAACTTCGGGTGTTCTTCCTGCAGGGCTTACCGGATCTTTCAGCGGAGGTGTATTTACGATAAGCGGAACTGCAACCGAATCCGGAGTTTTCCCTTATACGGTTACCACCACCGGACCTTGCGCGAATGCATCGGCCTCCGGTACAATAACCATCAATGCAGACGGAACAATTATTCTTACTTCACCGGGAGCAGATGACCAGACGCTTTGCATCAATACGGCCATCGCGCCGGTTACATTCGCTGTAGGCGGAGGAGCAACAGGCGCTTCGATCACCGCAGGCTCACTTCCCGCGGGAGTAACAGGATCTTTCAGCAGCGGAGTGTTTACGATCAGCGGAACGCCCACCGTAGCCGGTACATTTAATTATACCGTGCGCGCGAATGGGCCATGTGTTCAGCCAATACTTACAGGAACTTTATTGGTGAGAGCAAATTCCTCGATCAATTTAACATCGGGTTTGGGTTCAAACAACCGTATAGTGTGCATCAACGCCGTAATGCCTTCAATAACTTACTCGATTGGAGGAAGCGCTACCGGCGCCACGCTGAGCGGACCGCTTCCTGCGGGAATAAGCGGGGTATTTAACGCGGGTGTGTTTACGATAAGCGGCACTCCGACTGAATCCGGATCTTTTGCATTTACCGTTACCACAACCGGCCCATGTGTGAACACCTCTGCGTCGGGAAGTATTTTGGTAAATGCGAATGGTACTATATCGCTTACCTCGCCCGGTGCAGACAACCAAACAGTTTGTATCAGCAATGCAATAACACCGGTTACTTATTCGATAGGAGGTGGAGCAACAGGCGCATCAATTGTAGCGGGATCATTGCCGGCGGGCGTTACCGGTACATTCAGCAGCGGAGTGTTTACGATCAGCGGAACGCCTACGGCGTCAGGTACTTTTAATTATACAGTACGTGCAAATGGCCCTTGCATTCAGCCCACCCTTTCCGGTGTACTTGTGGTTGATGCGAATTCCACTATCAATCTGTCATCAGGAGCCGGTACCAATAACAGAACGGTGTGCATTAACACAGCGATGCCTTCTATTGTTTGGACAGTTGGCGGCGGTGCAACAGGCGCCACGGTTACAGGCTTGCCCGCTGGAGTATCAGCAACTTATAATTCTTCCCTAAAACAACTTACCATCAGCGGTTCGCCCACGGTAAACGGCTCATTTCCATACACAGTTACCACAACCGGACCTTGTGTGAATACAACGGGAACGGGAACTATAACGGTTAACCAGGACGCTACGATCGCGCTCACTTCTGCTGCAGGTTCTAATATTCAAACAGTATGCGTAAGCCAGCAGGCGATCACGCCCATCACCTATCTGATTGGAGGCGGCGGAACGGGTGCAACCGTTTCAGGCTTGCCGGCAGGCGTAACAGGCAGCTACAATGCGGGTACAAAAATATTTACCATCAGCGGCACACCAACTGCCAGCGGAACTTTTTCTTACACCGTTACCACTACGGGGCCATGTGTGAAGCCTGCTTTAAGCGGCACGATCACTGTGAATGCGCGGCCAGTGGCCAATGCTATCACCGGAGTAAACAATTTATGCGTCGGTGAATCTATAACCTTAACACCTAATGCTTCCGGCACAGCACCGCTAAGCTATACATGGTCAAGTTCATCTCCTGCCGTGGCAACGGTAAGCAATTCAGGAGTGGTGACAGGACTCACGGCCGGAACTTCAAACATCGCCTACACCGTTACTAACGGAAACGGATGTACGCAAACATCAGCTGCCTTTGTTATAACCGTAAAGGCTATTGCCACGGGCGCCCTTTCTGCAGTTGAAAACTCAGGGATTTCTCCGAATGATAATATCATTTGCGCAGGCGCTAACGTAACTTTCACCGCAACATCCGGATACGTGGTGTATCATTTTAAAGTGAATGGTTCCACGGTTCAAAACGGAATTGCGAATGTATTTAATTCAACTTCTCTTGTAAACGGCGATGTGGTTACGGTTGATGTAACAAACAGCACCGCTTGCACAGTAACTTTCAACGCGATTACAGTTACTGTAAACGCTATTCCTGCCGGAACCTTGACTGCAAGTGAAAATTCCGGAACGGTTAATGATAATCAGATTTGCGCGGGTGAGCTTGTTACTTTCAATGCAACTCCAGGCTACACCAATTATGTTTTTAAAGTGAATGGAGCAGGAGTTCAGAGCGGATCGTCGAATGTTTTTACAACAACCACTTTAAGTGGAGTATCTTCTGTAACGGTTGAAGTGACCAACAGCAACAATTGTAAAACGGTTTGGGGTCCGCAAACGATAACTGTTAACGGGCTGCCCGGAGGCTCAATAACGGTAACCGAAAATTCCGGAAGCACGCCAAACAATAACGAAATTTGTTTCGGCGATGCGGTGACCTTTGTTGCCACATCCGGTTTTTCTAACTACAATTTTATTGTTAATGGTAGTTCTGTTCAAAGTGGAGCATCTAATACATTTATTTCAACAAGCCTTACTAATCCATCTATAGTAACTGTTGAAGTTACGAATGCGGGCGGTTGCGGGGCGGCGCTCGGCCCGGTTATCATTAGTGTGAATGATCTTCCTGCAGGTGTATTGACCGGCACAGAAAATTCCGGTGTAGCAGATGACATGGAAATTTGCGAGGGTGAGAACGTAACCTTTACCGCGACGGCGGGTTATAATAATTATACATTTAAGGTTAATGGAACAACGGTTCAATCGGGTGTCAATAACATTTACAACTCCACATCCTTGGTTAACGGAGATGCAATAACAGTTGAAGTGACAAGTGATGGCGGATGCTCTGCAATTTTTAATACAGTTTCGGTTATAGTTAACGGCCTTCCTTCTGCAATCCTTACGGCAACAGAAAATTCCGGGGTTCCGAACAACAATACAATTTGTGCAGGAGACAATATCGCTTTTGCGGCCGCCGCAGGATATTTAAATTACCAGTTCATGGTGAATGGAACTGTTGTGCAAAACGGGGGCTTGAATATATATTCGAGTACTTCTTTAAATAATGGCGATGAGGTTTCGGTTTCCGTAACTGCGGCAAGCGGTTGCGTGGCCACTTCCTCAGAAATTATGGTAACGGTTGTAGATCTTCCTTCGGGATCGCTTTCTGTTTCAGAGAATTCCGGCACTTCGCCAAATGATGGAGTAATTTGCACAGGAGCAACAGTAACATTTACCGCTTCTGCAGGATATAGCTCTTACAACTTTTATGTGAACGGAGTGGTGATGCAATCCGGTGCGTCAAACATTTATGTAACCTCATCCCTGGCCGACGGTGCTTCTGTTGTATCAGAAGCTATCAATGCTGCCGGATGCTCACAAGTGTTTAACAGCATTGTGGTTACAGTTAATCCGCTTCCTGCAGGAACATTGACTTTTACCGAAAATTCAGGGTCTGCAAACGATGGAACTATATGTCCCGGATCAACAGTAACTTTCACTGCTACATCCGGTTTCTCAAACTATAATTTCAAAGTAAACGGGGTTTCTGCTCAATCTTCTTCTTCATCTACTTTTTCCACATCATCAATAAACCTTACTTCTTCAATTGAAGTAGAGGTTACAAATTCGAATGGATGTGTGAATCTTTTAAATAGTGTAACCATAACCGTTAGTGCGCTTCCTTCAGGAGTGCTTGCGGCTACTGAGAATTCCGGCAGCGCTGCGAACGATAATTCTATTTGTACGGGCGGTACGGTTTTGTTTACCGCAACACCGGGATATTCTTCTTACCAATTTATGGTGAACGGATCCGTTGCGCAAAGTGGTGCCGCAAACCTGTTTAGCACTAATACCTTGTTAGATGGGGATGTGGTTTCAGTTGAAGTTTATCACTCCAACGGCTGCTCACTGGTATACACAGGTATAACGATCAATGTCTTCGATTATCCTGTAGTTGCACCTATAAGTGGTGTGGCAGGTGTATGTAAAGGAAGCACGCTTGCGCTTTCCAACGCAACTCCAGGCGGTACCTGGGCAAGCAGTAATACTTCGGTAGCTACTGTACATTCTTCAACCGGCGTAGTTACGGGAGTGGCGGCTGGCTTCACTGATATTTCTTACACGGTTGTGAACGGAAGCGGATGTTCTGCCTCGGTTACCGCGCCGGTGGAAGTATTTGAACTTCCGGTGCCAACTCTTACAGGTCCTAATCCTTTCTGCCCGGAAACAATTTCTCAATACACCACTGAAGCGGGCCAGTCCAATTACGTATGGACGGTTACCGGTGGAACCATATTAAGCGGTGGTACATCAACTGACAATTCAATTATGATTGACTGGAACCTTCCGGGCGTGAAGTCGATCTTTGTGAACTATACCAACGCAAACGGTTGTGCAGGTGCCACAAGTACAACTGTAACAGGAAGCACCGGTATCATTCCAATTATCAGCGGGGCTAACCAGGTTTGCAATAATACAAGCGGAGTGATGTACACCACGCAATCAGGTTATGCTGATTACGAATGGAATGTTACCGGCGGAACCATAACATCCGGAGGCGGTTTAACCGATAATTTTGTAGTGGTTGACTGGAACGTAGCCGGAACCGGCACCGTATCGGTGAATTTCTCAAACATGTTTGGCTGTACCGCTGCAGCACCTAGCGTTCGCAACGTGTTGGTTCGTGCCCTTCCTACAGCAACTGTGTCCGGTTCAACGCAGGTTTGCCACAATGCCGCATCGCCTGTTATCACTTTTACCGGGGCGGCCGGGGTTGCACCGTATACTTTTAACTACCAGATTAACGGCGGCGCAATTCAATCTGTAACAACAATTTCCGGAAATTCAGCAACAGTATCGGTGCCCACAACTGCTGTAGGTTCATTTGAATATTCGCTGGTGAATGTTACCGGAGCTAACGGTTGCGCACAAACGCAATCGGGTTCGGCTACAATAATAGTAAACCCTTTGCCGGCAGCCACAATTTCAGGCACCAATTCAGTTTGCCGCGGAGGGTCGTCGGCCATAACGTTTACAGGTTCTAACGGAGCGTCGCCTTATACTTTCACTTATTCAATAAATGGCGGCCCGGCTCAATCTGTTTCCACTGTTTCGGGAAACAGCGTAGCAATTGATGCATCAACTTCAGTTGCTGGAGTATTTACCTACCAGCTAATCCAGGTGAGTGATGCAAACTCGTGCGGGGAGGTAGTTTCCGGTTCTGTAACAATTACGGTTAACGATCTTCCTTCAGCTACTATTTCCGGCGATGCCAGCGTATGTATCAATGCGGCGTCTCCATTGGTTACTTTCACGGGTGCGAATGGTATCGCACCATATACTTTTTATTATAGCGTGAACGGCGGTGCCACTCAGTCTGTTGTTTCTGCAGGCAATTCGGCTTCTGTTTCCGTTCCCACCAATACGGCCGGCAACTTCGTTTATACGTTACAGTCAGTTACCGATGCTTCCTCCACCACCTGCAGCCAGTTGCAGGGTGGTACGGTAACAATTAATGTTTCCCCTGCATCTTTAGGTGGAACATTAAATGGAAGTACAAGTGTTTGTACATCGTCTAATTCCACCCTTCTCACTTTGAGCGGATATATGGGAGCCATTACCGGATGGGAGTATTCGGTAGACGGAGGTTCCACATGGATACCTGTTGCGAATACCTCGTCAACTTATACTGCAACCGGACTTACGCAAACTACCTCATATCGCGTTTTAGTGGGAAGTGGTTCGTGTGCAGGCACAGTTTCTTCAGTAGCCACTATCACGGTGTTTCAGTTGAGCAGCGGAGGAAGCGTAGCAGGAAGTACAACAGTGTGTGCGGGCGCAAACGCCGGCAGCCTTAATTTGTCCGGCCATACAGGCACTGTTATCCGCTGGGAGTCCTCAGTAAATGGCGGCAGCACCTGGAGCCCGATCTCGAATGCAACAACTATTCAGAACTATTCCAATCTTTCTCAAACTACTTTGTATCGTGCGATCGTAGCAAATGGCCCCTGTTCGCAACAAGCTTCAACCGCTGCCACGATATCAGTGAATGCAAGGCCTACTGCAGTGTTGAGTGGCACGGGCAATATGTGCCTGGGTGCAGGCCGCACGCTCACACTAACGGTAACGGGTAGTGGCACTATTTCCGGTACGCTTTCCGGTGGCATTCCGTTCAGCGGAACCGCTCCTGTGATAAACGTAACAGTAAACCCCGGCGGAACTACTGCATATACCATTGCAAGTTTGAATGATGAAAATTGCGCAGCGCTTCCGGCTAACCTTAGCGGAACCGCAACTGTAACGGTATTGCCTTTGCCGGCCGTATTCACCGTAACACCCGCCACTGCTACCATGTGTGCGGGAACGGTAACGGCGCTCACTGCAACCGGTTCAACACCAACTAACGGCAGCGCATCAGCGAATTCGGGCACTGTTAACCTCTCTATCCCCGATGCCGGCCTTTTCGGTTCTGGAATGAGAACTCATGGTCTGACAATAAGCGGAATACCGGCAGGAGCCGTGATTACCGGGATCTCTGTGAATTTCAATATTCCACACACGGCTACGGGCGAATTGGACATTAACCTTCGGGCGCCAAACGGCAATGTGCTGAACCTTGTAGGAAGGAGAGGAGGCTCCGGTAATAACTTTACCAACACAATTATCAGCAGTGCGGGCGTTCTGCCAATAAGCGGGGCTTCTGCACCTTTCACCAATACTTATTCTGCAGATGCGATTAATAATACCGGACCAACAGGATATGTTTCAAACGTGGGCTCTTTTAACGGACTGATGAGTGTACCGAATGGTACATGGACGATTGCAATTGAAGATAACGTACTATTCAGTGGTTTCTTAAACACCAACACCGGAAGCTTAAGTTCATGGAACATAACGATTACCTATACGGTTCCTTCAAATCTGCCTTCGACCTGGTCGCCAATGGCGGGGTTATTTACAGACCCGGGTGCTACTGTGGCTTATACAGGACAGTCTCTTACTACGGTTTATGCAAGCCCGACAGCGGGCACACATGTTTACACCGCAACTTATGCAAATGCGCAGGGATGTGAACGTACTGCAACTTCAACAATTAATGTGAATCCGGCGCCGACCGTAACCATTGATGCCGATTATTGCGCGGTTCCGGGAAAAATTCAACTCACTGCTAATTCAAATCCCGCCGCAACCGGTTACCTGTGGAATACCGGAGCCACCACGCAGACCATTGCCGTGGATGAGGCGGGAACTTATGATGTAACGGTTACTACAGCTCTCGGCTGCCCTGGAAGAGCCATTACCTTTATTGCACAGGAACTTGTAGTAAACGGCGATTTTGAAGCCGGTAATACAGGATTCTTCACTGAATACACCCTTGCTACAGGTTTCAATTTGTACCCTGAAGGTGAATATGCGGTAGGCACTGATGCGCATTTGTACCATGATAATTTCTATGGAAAGGATCACACTACTGCTGCGCAAACCGGCAACTTCATGATGATAAACGGTAGCTCTACGCTCATCGGATCCCCGGGAAGATTGCGTACCATCTGGCAACAAACGGTAAACGTTTTACCAAACACCGATTATTATTTCAGTGCATGGGCGATGAACTTAAACCCGGGCTCACCTGCACGCCTGCAGTTTGAAGTGAACGGTGTGCCTGTGGGTACGATCGCTGATCTTAACTCGGCACCGAAACCAACCAGCCAGGCGCAGGTTAATATAAATAACTGGGTAAGGTTTTACAGCAACCCGACTTGGAATTCGGGTGTGAGCACAACCGCCGTTATCAGAATAATAAATCTGAATACTGACCCCGGAGGAAATGACTTTGGTCTTGATGATATTTCATTCGGTACACTTCGTCCATTTATAAACTTAATTTCAGCTCCGGGCACGGATGCACAAACCTTATGTGTGAACACACCGATATCAAACGTTATCTATTCTGTTGCGGGTGGATCGTCCGGTCCGGTGGTTACCGGTTTGCCGGCAGGTGTTACGTCTACTTATAACGGCACTACTGTTACCATTTCGGGAACTCCTACAGTGGCAGGCACCTTTGGTTATTCGCTCACCACAACCGGCACATGTAACCCTGTAACGGTAACGGGTACACTAACTGTTCAAAGCCAGTCGGTATCCCTGTCGTCAGGCAGCGGAGCACAAAATGCATGTGCAGGCTCACCAATTGCTCCCGTGCAGTTTACAATTGGCGGAACGGCAACCGGTGCCACTGTGAGCGGGCTTCCTGCTGGCGTAACCAGTTCGGTAAGCGCAGGAATTGTTACCATTAGCGGCACGCCTACAGTAACAGGAAGCTTTATCTATACCATAACCACCACCGGCACTTGCCAGCCTGCATCAACAACAGGTTCAATAAATGTGCAGGGACAAACGATCGCCTTGTTCTCCGGCAATACTGCCCAAGTGAGGTGTGTGAATAACGCCATTTCAAACATTGTGTACACTACCGGTGGAACAGCAACCGGGGCAACGGTTTCAGGCCTGCCTGCAGGGGTTAGCGGAAATTACAGTGGTGGAATTTTTATCATAAGCGGAACACCAACCGTTGCCGGTACTTATAATTATACAGTAACTACATCAGGCGCATGCAACCCGGCCACGATCTCGGGTAGTATACAGGTTGACCCGGCCGCGAGCATTGCCCTCAGCTCAGGTGCCGGAACAAATGCGCAGACTATTTGTGTGAACACAGCGGTAGCTCCGATCACTTA
>JAFAGR010000072.1 GCA_023422565.1 Bacteroidota bacterium
TGGGGTGTTTTCTTACGATTCTATCAGCGACATTCCTAATTCGGAATTTTTAATTCGTAATTGCCCTGAACCTTGCTCCCTGAACCCTGCCGCCATGTCGTTTCTATTCCCTAATTTAGAACCTTCCAAAACTACTATGCGAGTATTCCTTTTTATTTTATACACTGCACTTACCATTGCGCTTTGCGTTATTCTCAATTCAAAGCTCTTACTGCCGGCACCATTAGGTAAATTGCTTTCGCCCCAACACGGCATTTGGCAGAATGCCGAATCAAGTTCGGAGAATTTTTCCGCAAATATTTCAGCGGCAGGCTTACAGGGTAAAGTGGAAATTTACCTGGACGACCGCCTCGTTCCGCATGTATTTGCCGAGCATGAAAACGATGCGTATTTCGCGCAGGGATATCTTCATGCGAAATTCCGCCTTTGGCAGATGGAACTGCAGGCACTTGCTGCTGCAGGACGTGCCACCGAAGTGGTTGGAGAAGTAGCACTTAACCATGACCGTGAGTTCCGCCGCCTGGGAATGGTGTACGCGGCCGAAAAGGCGCTTGCGGAAATTGAGGGAAATGAAACCACTAAATCAGAATGTGATGCTTACACGGCCGGAGTGAACGCTTATATTTCTTCACTCACGGAAAGTGAACTGCCAATAGAGTATAAACTGATCGGGTATTATCCCGAAAAATGGACCAACCTGAAAACGGCGCTCTTTTTAAAATATATGTCGTACGACCTTGCCGCACGCGAGCAGGATTTTGAACTGACAAATACCCGAAGTTTTTTCGGCGCTGAAAAATTCAGGCTATTGTTCCCGGAGAAGCAGGATTCGCTGGACCCAATTATTCCCGGAAAAATTGTGGACACGCCGCGGATCAAGTTAATTCAGCGGGTGAACTACGATACCATCACATTTGAAAGGATGGTTGTTGATTCTTCGGATAAGCCTGACCGTGATAAGGGCAGCAACAACTGGGCGATCTCCGGAAGCCGCTCTGCATCAGGCGCACCGATGCTGGCGAACGATCCTCATCTTGGTTTGAACCTTCCATCACTTTGGTTTGAAATGCATTTAAATGCCCCTGGACTGAACGTTTACGGCGTTACTTTTCCCGGTGCGCCTTCCGTACCAATCGGTTTTAACGACAGCCTCGCCTGGGGCGTGACCAATGGAGGAAGGGATGTCAGGGATTATTACGAGATCACTTTTAAAGATGAAAGCCGCAAGGAATATTTATTCAACAATGAATGGCTGCCAACGGAATTCAGAATAGAAAAATTTAAGATAAAGGAAGGCGGCGATGTGTTGGATACGGTTGCTTATACGGTGCATGGCCCGGTGATGTATGACGACCGGTTCGGCGGCCGTGGTATGAAAGACCGTGCTTATGCGGTAAGGTGGACGGCACACGATGCGAGTAATGAACTGCTGGCTTTTAATCAACTGAACAAAGCAGCCAACTACAACGATTATCGGCATGCTGTAAAGGAAATGAACACGCCGGGTCAAAATTTTGTATTGGCCACCAAGTCGGGCGATATCGCCATGCGCACGCAGGGAAAATGGCCGGCGAAATGGAAAGGGCAGGGGGATTTTTTAATGCCCGGTTCAGACAGCACCTATTTATGGCAGGGATTTATTCCGGATGAGGAAACGCCCTCGCAATTCAACCCCGTGCGTGGATTCGTTAGCAGTGCCAACCAACATCCTGCAGATTCATCCTATCCATATTATCTTGGAACAGATTATCCATCGCCCCGCGGCTTTATAATTAACAGGTTGCTGGCCTCCGATTCTTCCATTACCGTAGAGGAAATGATGGCGCTTCAAACAAATAATTATAATGTATTTGCCGAGATGGCATTGCCGGTTATATTTCGTAACATTTCACAAAAGCCGGGCCCGGAGATGGATGCATACCTGGAGATGTTGAGAAACTGGAACAAAAGAAATGATGCAGGAGAGAAGGGCGCGACTGTTTTTGAAATTCTTTGGGAAGAACTTTACAGGGCCGTTTATGATGATGATTATCGCGATGCGCCAAAAATTTCTGCGATGCCTTATCAAACCATCTTACTTGAATTTTTGTTGAAAGATTCGTCTTATGTTTTTATAGATGATATAAGTACTCCCGGGATTGAACAACTTCCCCAGATCATCGATCGTGCAATGGATTCTTCCTTTGTTCGAATTCGCGCGGCAGAGAATTCCGGAAACCTCGAATGGGGGAAATATAAAGACACGAAGATCATGCATCTCACAAAGCTTGAACCTTTTTCAAGGATGCATATTTTAAATGGCGGCGGGAGATTTATGATAAACGCTACCAAGAAAGACAATGGCCCGAGTTGGAGAATGATCGTAAACCTAACCGCTGAAACCGAGGCATGGGGCGTGTATCCCGGCGGACAAAGCGGAAACCCCGGCAGCCGGTTCTACGATAACTTTATCGACCAATGGGCGGAAGGAAAGTACTACCCGCTATGGATGATGAAAAAAACAGAATCCGGCGCGAAAAACATCATTGGGAAAATAACCCTGACTCCCGCCTGATCATTTAACTTTCAAAATTCAAAACCTAACACCCAACATTCAACATTTGTAAATATGCGTTTCGTTCTTGCCGTTATATTAACCGCTGCCCTTGCTTATGCGGCCTGCCTTTTTCTTCCATGGTGGAGCATTGCAATCACTTCCTTTATCGTAGCCTTGTTTATCGGGCAGGCTCCGTTCAGTTCCTTTCTCGCTGCCTTCACGGGCGTTTTCCTGTTGTGGGGTGTCCTCGCTTTTATAATAAGCGCCAATAACGGCAACCTGTTGGCAGGGAAAGTGTCAATGCTAATAATTAATCAATCCGGCACTTTTCTGCTGATCTTGCTCACCGCATTTATCGGTGGAATTGTAGCCTCTTTCGCCGGGCTTTCCGGTGCCTATTTACGCAGACTTTTTCTGCGAACAAATTCCTGATATGAGATTAATATTTTCGATCCTGATCCTGTTAATTTCAGGAAACATTTCTGCACAAAGGATAACGGGCGTGGTGTACAACAACAAGGGAGAGCGTTTGCCAAATGCCTCAGTGTTAATTAAAGGGACCACTGCCGGTGCGAGTGCCAATAATAATGGCGAGTTTATCTTAAATGTAAGAGGAGGGAACTACACGCTCGTTTGCCAATACATCGGCTACGCCGCAGTGGAGAAATCTATTTCCGTTACCGAAAATATAAGCGTTGATTTTGTACTGCAGCCGGTGGAACTTTCCATGGAGGAAGTGGTGATTAAGAACGGTGAAGACCCCGCATACGAGATCATCCGCCAGGCCATTAAGAAACGGAACTTTTACAATACGCAGGTTGATGCCTTTTCAATGGATTGTTACAGCAAGGATGTGATACGAACCAGGAAAACACCTAAAAAGATCCTGGGCAACTCGCTTGACCCTGAAGAATTGAAAAGAAGTGGGATAGATTCAACGGGCAAGGGAATTATATACCTGTCTGAAACCATGTCTAAAGTATTTCGCGACCCGCCGAATAAAGTAAAAGTGGAAGTACAATCAAGCCGGGTGAGCGGCAGCAACCGGTTTGGCGTAGGTTTTCCGACTGTGATCTCTCTTTACACAAACAACGTAAAGGTTTTTTCAGAAAGGTTTAATCCGCGTGGATTCATTTCTCCGATCGCCGATGGAGCCATTGGCTTTTATAAATTCAAATATCTCGGCACCTTCTATGAAAACGGCAAAGCGATCAACAGTATCCGTGTAACGCCGAGAAGATCGTATGAGCCTTTGTTTACGGGCACTATTAACATTTCAGACGACGATTGGCGGATACACAGCTTCGATCTATTTGTAACGAAATCAGCCCAGTTGGAATTGCTTGACACACTGAGCATTTCGCAGCTACACGTTCCCGTTAGTGATGAAGTTTGGCAGCCAAAAAGCCAGGTAGCGGGTTTTGCCGTTACCTTTTTAGGTTTCAAGTTTCACGGCAGTTTTGTAAATGTCTTCTCCTCTTATAACATTGCTCCTCAGTTTGACAAAAAGACTTTTGGCAATGTGATATTAAAGTATGATACGACGGTGTCGGATAAAAGCAGGAATTGGTGGGACACCGCCCGCCCTGTACCCTTGCAGGCCGACGAGTTACTTGATTATAAATTTAAAGACAGCCTCTTTGATGTATATAACGATTCGGCGAAGCATCGTGAAAATCGCGACTCGCTAAGAAAGTGGCATGGAAATATTCGTCCTTTAAGGGCTATACTTCCACCCGGCATTCATCGCAACCATTATGGAAAGGACAAGTCGGGAGACTTCCGCTGGGGGCTTGAGCCATTGCTGCTCAACAGCGAATACAATACGGTAGAAGGCCTTGCGATTTCATTGATCCCTTATTACATTAAAAACTATAAGCGTAATGAATTGCTGATTGAGCCTGTGGTGCGCTATGGTTTTTATAATGACCATCTCAACCCATCGTTAAACATTGAGCTTAACAGGAAGCAACGAGGCATTGATGAACCCTATCAAGACAGGAGTTGGTTGATCTCGGGCGGTAAAAGGGTTAGCCAGTTTAATCGCGATAACCCTATCTCGCCTTTGGTGAATACCGTCAGCACTTTATTTTATGGCCAGAATTATATGAAGATCTATGAGAATTATTTTGGTTCGCTTTTCTTCCGAAAGAAATTCGAATCAGGCGTTGAATTTAAAGTTGGAGGGGTTTATGAGGACCGTCTGCCTCTGGAAAATAATACCTTTTACACCGTAAATAAAAAAGACACTCAGCATCTCACACCAAACTATCCGTTTGAAAAGTTAGTTTCAAATTTCCTGAGGCACCAGGCTACGGTGTTTGAAGGCGAAGTTAGTTTTCAGCCCGGGCAGCGATATGTTCAGTTTCCAAAATCAAAGAGGCCGATTGGTTCGAAATATCCCACGTTCACTTTAAAATATTCGAAAGGCATAAACGGCTTGCTCGGAAGCGATGTGGATTTTGATAAATGGAATTTTGAGGTTCACGATACGCGCAACCTGAAGCTGTTGGGCACAATGGTTTACCGTATTGGCGTGGGAGGATTTTTAAACGATAAAACGGTTCCCATTCAGGATTATATTCACTTCAGCGGTAATCTAACTTCTTTGTTGCACAAGTATGTGGAGAGTTTTCAGCTTGCATCCTACTATGCGAATTCAAATACAGCATCGTTTTTTATCCGGTCGCATCTGGAACATCATTTCAATGGATTGATCACAAATAAAATTCCTCTGTTTAACAGGCTAAAGTGGCACCTGGTGGGCGGCGGCAATGCTTTCTACGTGAATGAGAAAAGTAACTATGTGGAACTGTTTGTGGGCCTGGAAAACATATTCAAGGTGTTGCGTATAGATTTTATTGCGGCTTATGAAAACGGACGCGGAACGCTGACCGGTATTAAATTCGGCGGCGGTGGTATTTTTGGAGACCGCGTACGCAGCCAAACATCAGGAAGAACCAGGACCAGCACATTAAGCGCTGCATTTTAATTATCTTTGCCAAAATTTGGTTTGCCTGCAAGCATCCAACCCGTGAGAACCGGGTCCCGTAAAAGAACGGAACAAATTAATATTATGGCAATCTTACACAACCGGGTTTCCCAAAAGGAACTCAAGCAGAAATTGTACGCAGAGGAACAGCCCCGTACCACCATTTCCTTTTACAAATATTTTCCGATCGCCGATCCGAAAGCTTTCAGAGATGAGCTTTACAAAGCCTTTCACTCACTTGATGTTTTCGGGCGGGTGTATGTGGCGGCGGAAGGAGTTAATGCACAGGTGAGTGTTCCGTCAAACAGGTTTGAAGAATTAAAAGCCTATATGGATAGCACGGATCATTTCCGCGGTCTTCGTTTAAACGTTGCCGTTAGCGACGGTAAATCATTTTGGGTTTTGAAGGTGAAGGTGCGGGAAAGAATTGTGGCCGATGGAATTGATGACCCCAATTTCAGCATGGAGAAGCTCGGCAAGTATGTGAATGCAGAGGAGTTTAACCGGCTTACCGCAGATCCCGATACAGTTGTGATCGACATGCGGAATCATTACGAGTATGAAGTGGGCCATTTTCAGAACGCGATAGAAGTGCCCAGCGATACTTTTCGTGAACAGCTTCCCATGGCGGCGGAGATGATGAAGGATGATGCAGACCGCAATATAATCATGTATTGCACCGGTGGAATCCGTTGCGAGAAGGCGAGTGCGTATATGCTTCACCGTGGTTTTAAGAATGTATTTCATTTGGAAGGCGGCATTATAAATTATGCGAACCAGGTGAAGCAGCAGGGGCTTGAGAATAAATTTGTCGGGAAGAACTTCGTGTTTGACGAAAGGCTGGGAGAGAGGATATCAGACGATATAATCGCCAGCTGCCATCAATGCGGAAAGCCTGCAGATACACATATCAATTGCGCTAATGAGGCCTGTCACCTCCTTTTTATCCAGTGTGAGGAATGCAGGGAGAAATTCAATGCCACATGTTCCGAAGCGTGCAAGGAAGTACTTTCTCTGCCGGAAGAGGTTCAGGAGCAGTTAAGAAAAGGGTTGGACAAGGGACGGATGGTATTTAATAAATCCCGACAGAGGATGCTGGGATTAAAAGGCGGAAGTAGTTAGAAAGGAGGTCATTAAAAGAAGGTTCTCCGTATTCAGAAAAAAAGCCCAAAAGGAAGGTACGATCCTCCCACCTAAGTCCATTGACCGGTAAACAGTGCATTTGATAAGTTTTTTCCTGCACGGCACAATGAAGCGGGGAAACGTAAATGCGATTTTTCAACTCAAATAGCGGCTTGAAAAAGATTAATTCGCTATTCTCCGGAAAAAATGAATCGCCTTAAAGCTCTATCATCCGGTTTTTTTTCGAAAAGAAAACTGCAGGGCCTAATAAACTATGTAGTAATGGGTTAAGAAGGGTGGACCGTATGATAAAAGAATCGAAGGTTTCATATACAACCTAACCCCTAAAATTTGTAAGAACCAATTCAGTAATCCCCCTGCCACATAATCATTCATACCCACAAAAAAATGCGTTGAAAAATATCAACGCATCTTTTTTACAGGCTGTAAGAAAATGTGGCTATAATGCTTCGGGTGATTCGTACCCGGAGTTTGCGGGCCTGCTCCTTTCCGCGGTCGCCTTACGTGAAGGTCCTTCGGATGATGAGTTTCGCCCTTCAGTTGCAGCAAATCTGTCTGCTACTTTATCCATTACGCCTGTCATCTTCTGCCTGAGTCCGCTTACCGAGTCTCTTCCCTTGCGGGAAAGGTTACCGCGTGTAACAGATCCTTTATCGGGAGCAAGCAATACACCGGCAAGATAACCTGCTACAGCGCCGGCGAGCACTCCGCCTAATAAATTTTTACCGTTCTCCATATCAAGTTATTTTAAGGTTGAACAATTTGTTTTAAAAAATTTCTTGTGCGGTTAAAGATTCAAACAACATGCCAGTTGGCTCAGGGATATTTTCAAAATGGTGATCTGCCTGAAAAATGCCAACTATAAAATTCAGGTAATAAAGCCCTTAACACGAACTGAAATAGGATAAAAATTTAAGCGCGGTTGTGGAGATCCTCTGCAGTGAGATTTAGAATTTTTTTCAATTCCGCTTCGTTGGCAGGAACAGGAACAAATTTTTCCCCGGTAACGGACTCATACAGCTCAATGTATTTTTTACTTATCTCTTCAACCCAATCCTTGCTCATGGCAGGAACGGTTTGTCCGGGCTTGCCCATGAAATTATTTTTGATCAGCCACTCACGAACAAATTCCTTACTCAACTGCTTTTGCTTTTCGCCCCGCATTTGCCTTTCTTCAAAGACGTCGGCATAAAAATATCGTGATGAATCGGGTGTATGAATTTCATCCATCAAATAGATCACGTCACCAATCTTTCCAAATTCATATTTTGTATCCACGAGAATCAGCCCTTTCTGCTTTGCCATTTCTCTCCCGCGTTCAAACAGAGCAAGCGCATATCTTTCTATCGTTTCATACTCTTCTTTCGTAGCAAGGCCTTGAGCTATGATCTCATCCCGTGAAATATCTTCATCATGGCCTTCCTCGGCCTTTGTAGAAGGCGTGAGAATCGGGTTTGGAAATAAATCATTTTCTTTCATTCCTTCCGGCAATTGCACGCCACACAAAGTTCTTTTGCCCGAAGAATAAGTTCTCCATGCGTGGCCGGTAAGGTTGCCGCGAACCACCATTTCGATTTTAAAGGGCTTGCATTTTAATCCCGCGCTTATTTGCGGGGCCGGCACATCGAGCAGCCAGTTCGGGCATATATCTGCACAGGCCCGAAGCATATATGCAGCAATTTGGTTCAGCACCTGTCCTTTAAAAGGGATAGTTTCAGGAAGGATAACATCGAATGCAGAAATGCGATCAGACGCATAAAGAATGATCCATTTGTCATCGATCGTATAAACATCACGCACCTTGCCGCGATAAAAATTGGTTTGATGAGGAAGAGTTAGTTTTTCCATGGCGCGAAGTTCCGGGAATTATAAATCATAGATTATAGATTTAATGAAAATACCGGCAAAACTTAATGATAAAGCGGCCAACCCAAACCCAAAACTCACAACCCAAAACTCACCACCCATAACTCACCACCCATAACCCACAACCCATGACCCATAGCACCAATCTTCTCCACATTTGGGTAAAAAAAATTTCAATTGAAATCTAACAATTCTTACATTGCTTATATTAACCTAAACCAAAACAACCATTATGAAAAAACTAAGAAGTTTTTTGGTGGTGTTCATAGCGCTTTTGTTTAACGTAACCGATGCAGAAGCACAGAATACTACGATCAGCGGAAATGTGAAGAACGCCAACACCCTCGAAAATGCTTCGGCTGTTTCGGTTACCGTTAAAGGAAGTTCGGAAGGAACTTTCACTGACGATAAGGGTAATTTCCGTTTGAATGTTAAGTCGTTTCCTATCACGCTCATATTTTCTTCGGTCGGTTTTGAAACCCAGGAAGTGGAAGTAAAATCGCCGGAGGATGCGGTTTTCGTTTCGCTTAATCCGGGTAATGTACTTGGGCAGGAAGTGGTGGTTTCGGCCTCACGTGTTGCGGAGCGGATACTTGAATCTCCTGTGTCAATTGAGAGGGTGAGTGCCGCCACAATTCGCATGGCGCCCGCAGCTTCATATTATGATGTAGTGAGCAACATGAAGGGAGTGGACGTGGTAACCTCATCCCTGACTTTTAAAACGCCAAGCACGCGCGGGTTTTCGGGAAGCGGTAACACGCGTTTCAACCAGATAGTAGATGGAATGGATAACCAGGCGCCGGGCTTGAACTTCTCCGTAGGTAGCGTTATAGGCCTTAGCCAACTGGATGTAGATAATATGGAACTTCTTCCGGGAGCATCTTCAGCATTGTATGGCCCCGGTGGTATGAACGGAACCTTGCTCATCAACAGTAAGAATCCGTTTAAATACCAGGGTTTATCTTTCGAGATTAAAACCGGTATCATGCATACCGATGAAAAGCAGCGTGAAACTTCACCATATCATAACTGGAGTTTGCGTTGGGCGAAAAAGGTTTCTGACAAATTCGCCTTCAAAATAACCTCAGAACTTGTGCAGGCGAAAGACTGGATCGCGCAGGATTACAGGAATTACCAGCGCATCGGTACGCTTGGTTTCGTGAAGGGGGGCAACAGGCTTACAGATCCGAACTACGATGGTATCAACACTTATGGAGATGAAACCACGGCGGACATTGGCGCAATTTTACAGGGTATCGCTGAGCAGGCACCTTTCCTGGGCCAGTTCATCGATTCTTTAACTGCTAACCCGATCAATGTTTCCCGCACGGGTTACAATGAAAAAGATATTATCGACCCGACAACCATCAATTTTAAATTGGGCGGTTCGCTGAATTATAAATTGAGCAGCAATACCGAACTTATTCTTGCGGGCCATTGGGGAACCGGAAATACTGTTTATACGGGCAGCGACCGGTACTCTTTGCGCGATATCAAGATCGGTCAATACAAACTGGAATTGTTGAATAAAAACTGGCTGCTCCGCGCCTATACTACCCAGGAAAATGCGGGCCAGTCCTTCAACTCCACTATTACCACCCGATTAACTAACGAAGCCTGGAAAAAATCGATTACATATGGTCCTGATGGTGTAACACCCAATCCTCAACTAACCGATTGGTATGTACAATATACCCAGGCTTACCTGGCCAACAAACTTGCCGGGCAAACGGAATACGATGCGCATAACAATGCAAGAAGTGTTGCAGATGTGGGCCGTCCGGAAGCAGGAAGTGCAGAGTTCAAGACCTTGTTTGACCAGGTGAGGAAAAGGCCCATCCCACAGGGCGGATTGTTTGTTGACAAAACGGATCTGTACCAGGTAGAAGGCCAATATAACCTGTCGGAATTCACAAAAAGTTTTGCCGACATTTTGGTTGGTGCAAATTTTAAACGGTACGTTCTTAATTCGGAAGGAACATTGTTTGCGGATTCGGCAGGAACTATCGACATTGATGAGATTGGCGCCTTTGTTCAGGCGGGAAGAAACTTTTTGAACGATAAACTGCGTTTAACCCTTGCCGGTAGGTATGATAAAAATACAAGCTTCGAAGGCAAGTTCACGCCCCGCGCTACTGCCTTATTCAAAGTGAAAGAGAACAACAACATTCGCCTGTCATTCCAAACCGCTTATCGCTTCCCTTCCACCCAACAGCAATGGATCAACTTGAATGTGGGAGGAAATACGCGCCTGTTGGGCGGTGACCCATCTTTCCGGAAATTTTATGGCTGGGATGTAAACCCTGTTTATTACCTGGATCCGTTAAGAACCGACTCTGCTGTTATCCCGTATGATAATGTAGACTATAAGCCGGAATCGGTATCCACTTTCGAGATCGGTTTTAAAGGGCTGCAGTTGAACGACAAATTATTGATCGATGTGTATGGTTATTACGGACAATACAAAGATTTTCTTACCCGGACACTATTGGTGCAGAACAAGGTAGGAGACCCTATTTCTCAGGCAGACACTTCTGAAGGAAACATTTTCTCAGTTCCGGTAAACATTGCAGATAAGGTAAAAACCTTTGGCTATGGTATCAGCCTGGATTATCGCTTGCCACACAATTTTGGAATTTCAATAAATGCTTCATCAGACGAACTGCAGGATGTGCCTGAAGGATTTGTTTCTTTCTTTAATTCGCCGAAATATCGTTTCAACGGATCTTTTTCCAATACCGGATTTGGAGGTGGCAAACGTTTTGGATTCAACATTACATACAGGTGGCAGGACAGTTATTTTTACCAGGGTGATTTTGCATCAGGAACCGTGCCCGCCTTCCATGTGCTTGATGCGCAGGTGAGTGTTAAGCTTCCAAAAACAAAGTCAATGTTTAAAATCGGGGCTAATAATTTGCTGAATCAGTACTACTATAACGCAATTGGTAACTCCCAGATTGGAGGTTTGTATTATGCGAGCTTCGGATACAACCTGTATTAATTAAAACACCATTAAACTATTTGAATATGACATTTCTAAATAAATTAAAACCAGGCCTGTTCGCACTGCTTTCATCAGCTGCAATTCTGGTTTCATGCAATAAAGATCCCGAGCTGTTCATAGAACCGGATCCTGTACCGCCCACAGGCACTACCATCGCGCAGCAACTTGCCGACAACCCGAATGATAGCCTCTACAGAAGGCTGGTGATACATTCAGGCCTGATGCCCTTACTCAGCGGAGGAAACAATAATTCCTATACGCTTTTTGCGGTGGACAATAACGCGATGAAAGTGTCCATCAATGCGCTTTCCGGCGGACTTATTCCTATCAACGCGCCGGATGCCGTGTTTTCAGACTTTATCACTACGAGAGTATCGCAAGACAGTGCAGCAATGGTGGTGGCTTATAACATATTACCGCAGGCCGCAACAACAGCCACCTTCGGTACTGCCTTTCCCAATTACTCTTATCCCACGATGCTGAACCCTGCGCCAACTTTAAGTGAATTTGTACGGCTTGATCTTTATCCATCTGCTCGAAATGGCAATTGGGTGAACAATGTTCCCCTGGTAGCCGTTGACCAGGCAGCCTCGAACGGTATCATTCACCATAGCGCGGTGCTCTTAAGCCCGAGTGGCAGATTCCTTTGGGACCGGATTGATACAGACCCTCAACTGACCTACCTGAAAGCAGCAGTTCTTCGCGCAGACAGTGCCACTGTTACTGCTACAACGCCCGGAACTTTGCAGGGTTATTTGATGAACATTGGCGCCAACTTTACAGTATTTGCCCCGACCGATGCGGCCTTCCAGGCCCTACTCACAGGAGCGATCACACAGGGTTTGATCGGTATGGGAGTTGACCCCGCTACGGCAGCCGCACAGGCAGCAGCCTTGGCAAGCACTCCAGCCGTATTCCAAAACCCGGCCTTATTCAGTGTTCTTACTTCTCAAACGGTAGCAGCCATTGTAGCTTACCATGTTTTAGACAGCAGGGCATTTACCAATAACTTTCCGACCACTCCCGGGTATTTTAAAACGCTTTTGAACGGCAGCCTTCCTGCGGCCCATCCCGGAGTAGAACTCAAGGTAACTATGGGAGCGCCGTTTCCAACGGCGGCAACGGTAAAAGGCCTGGGCAATGCAACAGCTGCTAACGTGCAGATGAATGCGGTGCCTATGTTGCCTGATCCGTTCGGATCCAGCGACCAGAATTATTTGAACGGGGTGCTGCACAAGATCGATCAGGTACTTCGTCCGCAATAAGTTTTAATTTCTTTCGAAATAAAAAAAGAGGATCATCACGATCCTCTTTTAATTTTTTTAAGAAACCCGGTCCTACTTGTTATAATCGTAGTTCACCATCCAGTTTATTCCAAACTTATCTGTGAACATGCCGAAAAACGCTCCCCAAAATGTTTTGCTCAGGGGCATGGTCACTTTTCCGCCTTCGCTCAAACCGTTGAAGAGTTTTGTGGCTTCTTCCTCACTCTCTGTATTTATAGAAATGGAGATGTTGTTGCCGACGTTCGTTACCTGGCCGAAGGCCTCAGAGGAGTCTGATCCCATCAGTGTGGTCTCCTTACTTATCGGAAGGGAGACATGCATTATCAGATCACCGGTTCCGGCGGGCAGAGGTTTATCGGAAGGCATGTCTTTAAATCGCCCGATATAGGGAAATTCTCCCCCAAATACAGACTTGTAAAAATTAAAAGCTTCTTCGCAATTACCTTTAAAAGTAAGGTATGGGTTAACCTGTGGCATACAAAATTGATTTTTATAAAGGTAATGCAATGAGATACTGAGGTTTTAATTTCTTCCCGTTACTTCAAAAAAAATATTACAGTTAAAGGATAATTAAAAACCATCGCTGCGGCATGTTTTGTGCGGTAGTTTTTCTTCCTACACATAACCCCTAAAAACGACAACGATGGCACAAGACGATCTCAAACCATATAACAGCAGGCCTGGTGAGGCCAATACAAAAGCAGAGCAGCCTGTAAAAAGCGAAGAAAGGTATCCTACACATCACAGCCGTCTTGATGAGCAGGGAAAGTTATCAGGAAATCAACCCCTAAGAACAGAGTTGAAAGAAACCCGGGAAATACACAGAGCTCAGGCTTCACAACGGGAATACAGGATCTGGTAATCTGGCTTTATACGTTGAATCGGAAATGCATGATGTCTCCATCCTGCACTATATATTCTTTGCCCTCAATTCTGAGTCTACCATTATCTCTTGCCGCCGATTCTGAGCCATACTTTATGAAGTCATCATAAGAAATAACCTCAGCTTTAATAAATCCTTTTTCAAAATCGGTGTGAATAACGCTGGCCGCCTGCGGGGCCTTCCATCCCTGGCCAATGGTCCATGCGCGAACCTCCTGTACACCGGCCGTAAAGTAAGTGGAGAGGTTCAATAACTTATAAGTAGAATGGATAAGCCTGTCCAGCGCGGGTTCTTTCATGTTATATTCATCCATGAACATTTGTTTGTCTTCCGGATTTTCAAACTCGGCAATTTGGGCTTCAATGGCATTTGTCATTACGATCACCTCGGCCTTATCATTTTTTACAGCCTCCTTTAATGCTTCCGAATATTTGTTGCCGGTATGCATGCTGGCTTCATCTACATTCGCTACATAAAGAACCGGCTTATCGGTGAGTAAAAAGATATCGGCAATTGCAGTTTTATCTTCTTTCGATAAACCAAGAGAAAGAATGTTCTTACCTTTTTCAAGATGCTCTTTGCATTGCTGAAGCACGGCGTATTCGGATTTCATTTTGCTGTCGCCGTTCTTTACGAGCTTCTCCATGCGCTGAAGTTTCTTATCAACACTTTCCAGATCTTTCAATTGCAATTCGGTTTCAATGATCTCTTTATCGCCAACCGGGTTGATCGGGCCTTCTTCACGTAAAATATTTTCATCTTCAAAACAACGGATCACCTGAATGATCGCATCCACTTCACGTATGTTGGCTAAAAATTTATTTCCCAACCCTTCGCCCTTGCTCGCGCCGCGAACCAGCCCGGCAATATCTACGATCTCAATTTGCGTGGGCACCGTTCTGTTCGGTTTTACAAGTTCCTCCAGTTTGTTTAAACGCGGATCGGGTACATTCACCAATCCCACATTTGGTTCGATGGTGCAAAATCTGTAATTGCTCGCCTGCGCCTTTGCACTGTTGCTGACTGCATTAAATAATGTCGATTTTCCCACATTTGGTAATCCAACGATCCCTGCCTGTAAAGCCATGATATACTTATTTTTTCAGGGCGCAAAGGTAAGATTTGTACGGTTATGCATTTTTCGTTTTATTACATTAATTTCAACGCAACTAATCCGAACGCGGAGAAGAATACTGAACTGCTTACTAACCAATTATATTAAATGGCCCTAAGTCGCATCTGGTCTGCGTTTTTCATCATAGCCATTCTTTTGGCGGCCTCGCAGGTTGTTTTTACAAATAATCATTCTAATTTATTTGCCGCGATGGTAACGGGCAAGGCCGGTGATACTGTCCGCGTAAACAGGGTAGACTCCTCTTTTATATCTACTGAAGTTGCGGCTACTGTAGGCCGTGAGGGATCTTATAAGGGAGAAAAATATAATACAACCAGGCTTGCTGACGGTCGCTACCTGAATTACAGGATTCAAAAGGCAGATGGATTGATCGAGACCTGCCAGACGGCGGTAACGCTTTGCCTGAGGCTGATAGGATTCATGGCCTTGTTCATGGGCTTTATGAGTATTGCAGAGAAGGCAGGAGGAGTCAGATTTCTGTCGCGAATTATCGGGCCATTCTTTTCAAGGATATTTCCTGACATACCGAAGAACCATCCATCGATGGGCCACATGATGATGAATTTTTCGGCGAACATGCTGGGGCTGGACAATGCAGCCACGCCCTTCGGACTTAAAGCGATGGAAAGCCTGCAGGAGATCAATCCAAATAAAGAACGGGCTTCCAATCCACAGATCATGTTTTTGTGCCTCCATGCCTCCGGACTCACTTTAATACCGGTAAGCATAATAGCATTAAGGTCTGCGGCCGGGGCGGAAAACCCGATGGATATTTTTATTCCCTGCATGATCGCCACTTTCATGGCCACGATAGCTGCGATGATGATCGTTGCATTTAAACAGCAGATCAAAATCTTTCAGCCGGTGATAATGGCCTGGGTGCTCGGAATTTCAGCCCTTATCGCAGCACTGGTAGTGTACATCAAATCGCTTGAAACCGAAGCCGTACAGGTTTTTTCAGGTTCGTTAAGCAGCGGACTGATCCTGCTTATTTTCCTGCTCATCATCCTTGCAGCCCTTTACAAAAAGATAGATGTATTCTCCTCCTTTATCGACGGAGCAAAGGGCGGATTTGAAACAGCGGTGAAAATAATCCCGTATCTCGTAGGGATGCTCGTGGCGATAAGCCTTCTGCGTACAAGCGGCGCCTTTGATGTGCTCATAAACGGTATTAAAAACCTGGTGATACTAACGGGATCGGATACACGATGGGTTGATGGCATTCCTACTGCACTTATAAAACCGTTCAGCGGGGGCGGTGCGCGAGGAATGATGGTAGACACCATGAATACCTACGGAGCAGATTCATTTGCAGGACGTTTGTCTTGTGTGCTGCAGGGGTCTTCCGACACTACTTTTTATGTGATAGCGGTTTATTTTGGCGCCGTATCGGTAAAAAACACCCGTTATACTGTGGGGGCGATGTTGCTCGCAGACCTGGTAGGCATTATAAGCGCAATTCTGCTTAGTTATCTTTTCTTCGCCTGATCATTTTGAGCCCAGTTGCGATTCGCTGTTTTCAGCAGGGTTCGAACTGTCAGATTCCTCCGGTTCTGAATTATAGCTGTCAAAAATGTCGGCAAGATGATGTGCTTTATAGATCTGCCTTGTGAACCGGTTCCCCAAAACAATTATCGTGGCGTCTTGCTCGGGAAGCCTTACGAAGGCCGCATTGTTACCGTGCCACCAGCCGTTATGAAAGATCATCTTTTTACCTGTCGGGTACACATTCATTCTCCAGCCCAGGCCATAATTCTTAATTCCGGGGCGTTCATTACTGTAAGGCGTAAACGCTAATTTCAGGGTTTCACTTTTAAAAAGTTTTCCGCTTGCCAGCGCCCTGTCCCAGGTAAGCAGGTCGCGCACCGTACTGTAAATGTTCTTATCGCCGTACACCTGGTCAAGAAAATCAAGTTTGATAAGATCTCCGCGCCAGTCGTAAGAATGGGTGGCCATTGCAGTATCATTCAACGAGAACACAAAAGTATGCTGCATATTCAGCGGATCGAAGAACTCTTTCTTCAGGTAATCTTCATAACGCATTCCGGATGCATTTTCAATTACCAGGGCGAGCAATGCATAATTAGTGTTGCAATAGCTGAAACCTGCATCGGGCCTTCCGATATTCTTAATTTTATCTTTTTGCGTAATGAGCGCCTGAAGAATATTATGGTTTGAAATGAATTCAGATTTATCCCAGCCGAGGTCTTCCATAAAATAAGCGTAGTTCGGTATTCCGCTACGGTGATTGAGAAGTGTTTTGATAGTAACGCCCGGGTAATTAAAACCGGGTAAGTATTTTGAAACGGAATCTTCAATGCTAAGTTTTCCCTGCTCCATGAGTTTTAGTACCGCCATGGCCGTAAACGTTTTGCTTACGGAGGCGATGTGCACGGGAGTTTCCGCATTAAATGGAACATCGTTTTTTGGGATAATATTTCCTACATACCGCTCGAAAACCGGCACCCCGTTCTTGGCCACCAGAATACCACCATTAAAGTTGGAAGGGGCGAGTACGGAATCAAACCATTCGCCACATTTTGCGGCTAAAGAATTTTTTTCCGCTTCCGATAAATGTCCGGCCGGGAGGTCGATCCGGTAAGGTTCAACCATAGGAACGGCATCATCCTTATCAACAGAATGGCATCCAAAAAGAAGCAAGGCTGCCAGTGAAAGAATGCGGAACGGGTTGAAAATAAAGAGCATAGAACTGTTTCTTCGGTAGGTTGGCTTCATAAAATATTAAACACGCTTAAGATATATTTGTACAAAATACACCCTTAACCAATGGCAGACAAAAATGTTACCAGTTATCCGAAAGAGCGGATCAAAATTCTTTTTCTTGAAAACATCAGCCAGTCTGCACTTCAGCATTTTACAAAAGCAGGGTACGTTAACATCAAAGTGCTGCCTCATGCCTTGAGCGAGGAGGAACTGATAAAGGAAATTAAGCAGGTTCATATACTGGGGATCCGGAGCAAAACACATGTGACAAAAAAAGTATTGGACGCGGCTGCGAAGTTGCAGGTTATAGGTTGTTTTTGCATCGGTGTGAACCAGGTTGATCTTAATGCGGCTACAGAAGCAGGGATAGCAGTGTTTAATGCGCCCTACAGCAATACGAGGAGTGTGGCAGAATTAGTTATCGGTGCATCGATCATGTTGGTTAGAAGAATTATAGATAAGAACAAAGCTGCACATGAAGGAAGATGGATGAAAGATGCCGGCGGCTCTTTTGAATTGAGAGGAAAAACAATGGGCATCATTGGTTATGGCAACATAGGAAGCCAGGTGAGTGTACTGGCCGAATCTCTCGGAATGAAGGTTGTGTTTTACGATATAGAAACCAAACTTCCCCTTGGCAATGCTACAGACAGCAGAACATTAAAAGACCTTATTGAACAAAGCGATGTGGTAACCCTTCACGTGCCCCAACTAACGGCTACGCGTAACCTGATCAACTCAAAGAATTTGCCCTGGTTCAAAAAGTCGGCCGTGCTTATCAATTATGCACGCGGGGAAGTTGTTGACCTGACGGCATTAAAAAAAGCCCTGCAGGCCGGTAAGCTTGCCGGTGCCGCGGTTGACGTGTTTCCTGCAGAGCCTGAAAGTAATGGAGATGCATTTGATACGCCACTTCGCGGGCTCTCAAACGTATTACTTACACCACATATTGGAGGAAGCACGCAGGAAGCGCAAAACAATATAGGAGAAGATGTGGGCGCTAAGCTTTTTAATTACCTGGAAAAAGGTATAAGCATAGGTTCTTACACCGTACCCTCGCTTTCTTTACCTCCGCAGGAGAATACCCACCGTATTCTGCATATTCACCGAAATGTTCCGGGTGTGTTGAGCAGGGTGAATACTTTATTAAGTAATAACAAGATCAACATTTTGGGCCAGTATTTGAAAACAAATGACCGGATTGGCTATGTGGTTTTGGATATCGATAAAGGTTTAAGTAAACGCGCCGAATCTTTATTGAGGGAAGTGAAGGATACGATTAGAGTAAGGGCGCTATATTAGCGATGCAAAAAGTTGATAGTTGGTAGTTAATAGTTGATGGTCTGTAGTCGGCTGAAGGTGGATATCCCCAAGCTCAAAACTCATTACTCACAACCCATAACTCATAACCCATAACTCATAACCCATGACCCAAATTCCGTACATTGCAGCTATAAAAATCTGTCCGTACCGGATAATAAGAAAATTTTTAAACTGTACTGTTTAATATGGCAAAGCAAAAGAAAGCCGCCTCGAAATCTTCCAAAACAAAAATTTTAAAAGGTGAGTTAGAGATCAGCAGAAGCGGAATGGGCTTCGTGAAAGTTGAGGGCGTGGAGCAGGATATAATGGTGAAACCTAACGATTTTGGCCTGGCATTCAACGGCGACCTTGTGAGGGTTGAAGTTCCGCTTCACCAGGGCGGGCGAGACCAGGGCAAGGTGGTTGATGTAGTGCAAAGAAGGAAAACTGAGTTTTTGGGAACAATGGAGATCAATAACAAAGTTGCTTTTTTTGTATCGGGAAATGAAAAAATCCCGGATTTCTATATTCCTCAGGATAAGATCAATAGTGCAAAACACGGAGACAAGGTTGTTGTTCGCTTTTCAAGATGGGATAAGGCAGACAGGAAGCCGGAGGGTGAAGTGATATCGGTGCTTGACGCGAAGAGTGAGGGCGACCTGGCGATGAAGGAAATACTTGTTGAAGCCGGCTTTCCGCTGAAATTTGATGAGGTAGTTTTAAAAGAAGCCAATAAGCTTGAAGATAAGATCACCCGGGAAGAGGTGCGCAAGAGGAAGGATTGCAGGGATATTCTCACTTTTACTATTGACCCTGTGGACGCAAAGGATTTTGATGATGCCATTTCAATTAGAAACCTGGACAATGGTTATTACGAAATAGGCGTGCATATTGCCGATGTCAGCCATTTTGTTACTCCGGGAAGTATATTAGACGAAGCTGCCTACGAAAGGGCAACAAGTGTTTACCTGCCCGATCGCGTGAACCCCATGCTGCCCGAAAAGATCTCGAATGAATTATGCTCGCTTCGCCCGAATGAAGACAAGTACACTTTTTCGGCCATCTTCCAGATCACTAACCGCGCGGAGATAAAACATAAATGGATAGGAAGAACTATCATTCACAGTAATCATCGTTTTACCTACGAGGAAGTGCAACAAACTATCGAAACAGGTGATGGTCTTCATCATAAGCCTATCCTCCTTCTTGATAGCCTTGCGAAACAATTCCGCGAAGAAAGATTTAAAAAAGGTGCAATAAATTTTTCATCGCAGGAAGTGAAATTTAAACTTGATGATAATGGGAAGCCGATCGGCATTGAAATTAAAGAGAGCAAGGATGCGCACAAATTGATTGAAGAGTTTATGTTGCTGGCAAACCGAACGGTAGCAGAATACGTTTCCAAGATAAAGATCAACAAAGAACCGGTGCCGTTTCCGTACAGGATACATGATACGCCTGATGATGAGAAACTTCAGATGTTTGTGGCCTTTGCCAAAAAATTCGGATATACTTTTAATACGCATGATGAAATGGCTGTTGCCAACTCATTCAACAAGTTGTTGAAGGATGTGCAGGGGAAGCCCGAGCAGCATGTGCTGGAGCAGATTGGTATCCGAACCATGGCGAAAGCGGTTTACACTTCCGAGAACATCGGCCACTATGGTTTAGGGTTTGAAAATTATTGTCATTTCACCTCGCCGATACGTCGTTACCCCGATATTCTCGCACACAGGATCATCCAGGAATGTCTTGACAAGAATGTTAGGCCCGATAAGAAGATGGAGGAGAAGTGCAAACATTGCAGTGAACGCGAGCGGGCAGCAATGGAAGCAGAGCGGGCTGGAAATAAATACAAGCAGGTAGAGTACATGAAAGATTTTATCGGCGATGAATTTGAGGGCGTGATCAGCGGTGTTTCCAACTTTGGTTTTTGGGTTGAAACGATAGAGCATAAATGTGAGGGGCTTGTGAGCTTAACCTCACTCTCTGAGTTTGATGACTTCCGTCACGATGCCGAAAATTATGCCTTGATAGGGTTGCGAAGTAAAAGGGCTTTCAGAATGGGCGATAAGGTACGAATCCGCGTGATGTCGGCTAATTTGAGCAGGAGGCAACTTGACTACGAGTGGGTGCATGGAGCGCCTGAAACGAAGGGCGGGAAAACTGCTAAGAAGAATACCAGGAAAAAATCCAAATAACTGCTGCAGTTTCTTATGCATACTTTTTCAGAACTGGCTCAGCTGTTTGAGCAAAAGTTTTCAAACGATCATTTTCCGGCAAGGCCGCGCAACCTTTACGATGCTGCGCGCCACATACTAACGATAGGGGGTAAACGCATTCGCCCTGTATGCGTTTTACTTGCTAACGAGCTGTTCGGCGATTTACATGAGGATTCTTTTCATGCTGCATCGGCTGTTGAACTCTTCCATAATTTCAGCCTGATTCATGATGATATTTTAGACAATGCGCCTTTGAGGCGCGGAGTGGAAACAGTTCATGTGAAGTACGGCAAAAGTGCAGCTCTTCTTGCAGGTGATGTAATGCTTGTTGCCGCTTACCAGCAACTTAGTAAGGCAGGGGCGGAGTTTCTTCCCGGTTTATTACAACTCTTCAACACCACCAGCAGGCAGGTATGTGAAGGACAGCAGATGGATATGGATTTTGAGGAATATACTGACGTGAACATGGAAACCTACCTGGAAATGATCACCGGCAAAACGTCGGTTCTTCTTGCATGCAGCCTTCAAATGGGCGCCATTATTGGCGGCGCAGGCGTCGGAAACCAGGAGCACCTTTACGAATTCGGAAAGAATCTGGGCATCGCCTTCCAGGTTCAGGATGACTATTTAGATGCTTATGGTGATCCGAAGAAATTTGGAAAGCAGGTAGGGGGAGATATTCTTTCAAATAAGAAAACCTTTCTTTGGATCCACGCATACGAAGCTTCTACCGAAAAAAACAAAGCACTGCTTAATCAACTTCTTACCGAAAATTCTCCTGACAAGGTTGAGAAGGTCTTAAAAATATATAATGACTGCGGAATGGAGGAATGGGCAAGCTCATTAAAAGAAAAATATTATTCCCAAGCCATAGATCACCTCGAGGCGGTAGCTGTATTAAGCAGCAGGAAATCGAAGCTGCAGGAGCTTGCTTCATATCTTATGCAAAGGCAGAACTAGCTCCACGCAGGTAGCACCTCACTCAACTCTTCCTTTTCTTTTGGTATCAATTTTGAATTATTGTGCCTGATGTTGAACGGCTCTCCTTCTCATGCATCGGAGTCTGGTGGTGTTTGATACATTTCATAATTATTTCCCCCATGAAGAGAATACTACCAGTTGCCATTGGTTGTTTGTTTTCTTTTTTCACCGGCAATACGCAAACCCAGTCTCCGGTTTACTTATCGCAGACAATTACAAACGCCAATGTCCGCGGCTTTTACAGGTACCTTCCGGCAGATTATAACTCTTCGAACAAAACCTATCCGCTTATCCTATGGATCCATGGAGCAGGGCAGGTAGGGTCGGGTAACTCAACCCAGCTTCCAAGAGTGTTGCAGTATGGCGTTCCAAAACTGATCAATGATGGCGTATTTCCCTCTTCCTTTGTATCCGGAGATAGCACCTTTTCCTTCGTAATAATTTCTCCACAATTCCAGGCATGGCCTACGGGATCGAACGTAGCAGGCATGCTCGCGTATATTGAAAGTAATTATAGAATAAATGCACAACGAATTTATTTGATGGGGATAAGCGCCGGTGGCGGAGCGATAATGGATTATGCGAGTATTAGTACCGCAAATAGCAATAAGATCGCGGCAATGATCCCATTTTGCGGAACCTATTCTCCCACTCAAACACTTGCGAACAGGATCGCATCAACCAATCTTCCACTTTGGTTCTTTCACAACACCTACGATGGCACAGTGCCCGTTGCGTATTCCCGGAACTGGAAAAATTACATCAATGGTTATAATCCTTCACCGGTTCCGCCGGCAAAGCTTACCGAGTTTCCGGTTCAAAGTTCTGATCCTGTAACTGCCCATGAATGCTGGAGCCTTGCTACAACGGCCGGTTACAAGCCGGAGGGGATTAATATTTATCAATGGTTGCTCAATTACAAGAGAAACAGCGTTCCTGCAAATATTCCTCCATTCGCCAATGCGGGCCCAGACGAGGTTATTGCCCTGCCGTCAACTTTGTTATTAAACGGAAGTGCATCCTCTGATGCCGACGGAACCATTACTGCTTATAAATGGGCCAAGATCACCGGTCCGCCGAACCACCAGTTTTCCGATTCGACTGCGGCGAACACAACGGTTAGTAATCTCTCACCGGGAAATTACATCTTTCAACTAACGGTTTGGGATAATCGAAATGCATCCGCAACAGACCAGATTCAGATCTCTGTGATCCAGGGCGGGGCGGGAGGAACCGAACGTCGTATTCTGATAGACGCCGGTCCGCCGCCGGCAAATGGGGGAGCTCTCTCCGGTACTCCCGACAACAACGGCAACCACTGGAATAATATGACCGATGCGCGTGCAGGCGTTCGCGTTAGTAATGCCAGAACCATTACCAATCAATCTACCACTATTGGTTTGGAAGTAGTTAACAGGATAGATGGCACTTACAATACCGGTGGGAATGGGATGAATAATGTAAACAATGTTGGAGCTGTTGGTATCTATCCTTCCACCGCTACGAATGATTATGCATTTGCACACAACAGTGCAACGAACGGGCGGTGGAAGATCACCGGTTTGCAACCCGGAGTAGTTTACAATATTAAGTTTTGGGGAACCAAATCGTACGAAACCCGGGACCGGGACATTGAAATAAAGCTGGCCGCCGATGCAACCTGGAAAAGTTATAGCGCTGCTGGTAACACTAATTTTAATAATGCGGCGGTGTTCACAATAACAGGTGTTAGCCAGGCCGACTTCGACATACGCGCTAAATCACCGAGCATTTTCGGCTACATCAATGTGATCGATATTACTTATACTGAAGGAAGTGTGCCCGGGAATCAAGCGCCATTGGCAAATGCGGGAAGCGACATGACAATTATTCTACCGCAAAGTAATGCCACCTTAAATGGTTGCAGTTCATCAGATCCTGAAAATGCAGCGCTACAATACTCATGGCGAAGAATTTCTGGAAATACATCTGTTCAAGTTCAGAATATAACGGCTTGTGATGCCACTTTGGCCAATTTAACTCAAGGCAGTTACCAATTCGAACTAACGGTAACGGATACGGGCGGATTGAATGACAAAGATACTGTTGCCGTAACAGTAAACACTCCTGTATCATTGTCATGGCCTGTTATTCCGGCTCCGATCTGTAACGATGCTTATAAAATTGTTGTACTGGGTTCATCTACATCAGCAGGAACGGGGGCCTCGCCTGCAGACAGTTCATGGGTAAGAAAGTTCACCGCATTCGCACAGCGAAATAATGCCGAGGTTACGATCCATAATCTCGCACTGGGGGGTCTGACCAGTTACCACGTTTGTCCTACAGGTACCATTCCGCCAGCAGGTAAGCCACAGCCAGACGTGAACAGAAACATTAGCGCGGCCCTATCCCTAAATCCTGATGCGATAATCATTAATCTTCCTACTAATGATGCGGCATCGGCATACTCGCTTTCTGAAACGCAGAATAACTTTAACCTAATTGCGGGAACAGCAGATGCTGCCGGCGTGCCGATCTGGGTCACCACTTCGCAGCCTCGCAATAGTTTGTCCGCAGCCCAAACTAATTCACTCATCCAATTAAAAGATTGGGTGATTCTACGCTTTGGCAACAAGGCAATTGATTTTTGGACGACCATTGCAAATTCAAATGGAACGATCAACGCAACCTTTGATGCGGGCGATGGAATTCATCTGAATAATTATGGCCATCACATAATCTTTTCGCGCGCTGTGGAAGAAAGGATCTGGGATACAATCTGCCTCCGAAGGGGAACGGCTTCACTGCCTCCGGTTGCTGCTGCGGGAGCGGATCGGGCCATCACCTTGCCAGACAATTCGGTAACCGTTTCCGGGGCAAGTTCATATGATCCGGATGGAGGGACGATTACCGTATATTCCTGGACGAGGTATTCCGGCCCCACGGCAGGTTTTTCAATTGCGCAACCCAATTCAGTTCAAACCGTAATTACGTTCAGCAATGCGGGCGTTTATGGATTCCGATTGGGAGTTACCGATAATTCCGGTGCTACGGCATTCGATTCAATTGTTGTAACCGTTAATGCGGCGAATGTGGCTCCAATTGCCCGCGCGGGTGCCGATAGACTGATCCAGTTGCCGGCAAACAATACCTTGTTGGATGGAAGACAGTCAACAGATGGTGATGGTAATATTACATCATATTCATGGACGCTGATCAGCGGACCGGGCGGAAGCAATTTGTTCAACCCGCTAAATGATACCACCACCTTTGTCATTAATTCTGCAGGAACCTATGTTTTAAGACTAACGGTTACGGATAATGGCGGATTAACTTCTACGGATGATGTAACTGTCCAGTTTATGGCTCCCGCTGCGGGTGGCAAAAGAATCAATGTCAATCTTTATGAGGCAGGAATTATTTACAATAATGCTTCGTGGAATAATTGGCAACCATCAACAAACGTAAGCAGCGCCGCTTTTAAGTATAGTGATGGTTCTCAAAGCACGGTAAGCAGTGTGCTTTCATCTCATGCAAGATTTTCAGATAATGGGGTTGGCTATGGAGCCGGTGCAGCCGGCTGTCCGCCAGAGGTTTTACGAATGAATTCCATTCACACCATCAACCGCACATTAACTTTAAGCGGACTTACAGCAGGCAATACATACGATCTTGAGTTTTATGGAAGCCGGGCATTTGCGTCCAACAGCCGGTCAATATTCAGGGTGGGTAGTCTCGCGGACACAATTAATACGGATAATAACGTGAACGACTATGCGAAGTTAAATGGTGTTTTGGCTGATAATGCCGGTAGAATAATTGTTATGGTTTCGTTCACCGGAACATATAACTATATTGCGGGATTTTCTATTACAGAGTCCTTGCTTATATCCCGAAAGCCTGTTGAGCTGAACGCTCAGGCGGAAAACTGGTTGGTATACCCAAACCCATTCTCCTCCGCTTTTAATGTGAAGCTCGATAATGAGATAAAGGGCAAATATTCAATTGTTCTCACTGATCTTTCGGGCAAGATCTTGCAACTTATAAAGGGCGTAAAGGTAAATGCTCAAGAAACTGTGCTGATTCGTGCCGGTTCGCTGAATAAGGGAATCTATAGAATCACCCTGGTTAACGGGGAAATTATTTACCATCAAACTATTTCGGCCTACTAGAGAAACGGAATAAGGGTTTTGTGAAACATAGATCCCGGCGGCCCGCCATGAGGTATGCAAATATTTTAAGGGCAACAATGGTGTGCGATGGATTGATGCAGAAAAGAAAAAAAATATATCTTACGCCATAAACCAAAACCTGCATGGCCAATTCTTTGTTCAGGCGCAAGAGCATTGCCGATATTACGCGAGATAATGAGTTAAAAGACCTTAATCCGAATCATCACTTAAATAAAGTTCTTGGAGTAAGAGACCTTACCTTTTTAGGTATTGCAGCAGTTGTTGGAGCCGGCATATTTTCTACAATCGGTGGCGCAGCATACAATGGCGGGCCCGGTATTTCTGTTCTTTTCATCATCACTGCAATCACCTGCGGATTTTCTGCCTTATGCTATGCAGAGTTTGCCAGTCGTGTACCCGTGGCCGGTAGTGCTTACACTTATTCATACGTAACCTTTGGTGAATTGATAGCCTGGATCATTGGCTGGGCGCTTATATTGGAATATGCTATTGGAAATATTGTAGTGGCCATTTCCTGGAGTGGATATTTCAACAATCTTCTTGTTCACATTTTCGATATTCATCTGCCAAGCTGGATGCTGGTTGATCCGCAAACGGCGAGCAGGGCCTTTACTGAAGCTACCCAGGCTATGGCATCAGGTGAAGCGTTGACTCCGGAAGCACTGAAGAATTATTCATTTGCTATCGAGGCGTACAACAATGCTCCACGTATCGGAGACACACCTTTATTCTTTAATCTGCCCGCGTTCATCATTGTTGCTCTTATCACCTGGCTTGCCTACATCGGAATGAAGGAAAGTAAGCAGTCGGCAAACTTTATGGTCATCTTTAAAGTTGCTGTGATAATTTTTGTGATCGTGGCGGGCGCTTTTTTTGTTGACACCAATAACTGGACGCCATTTATGCCCAATGGATTTGAGGGAGTGCTTAAAGGCGTATCTGCCGTATTCTATGCCTACATTGGTTTTGATGCTATTTCAACCACAGCCGAGGAATGTAAGAATCCGCAGCGGGACATGCCGAGAGGAATGATCTATTCTCTTCTTATTTGCACCGGCCTCTATATTCTTATTGCTTTTGTGCTTACGGGAATTGAAAATTATTCCAACTTTAAGGGCGTGACGGATCCGCTGGCCTTTGTGTTTGAAAACCGCGCTCCATGGATCGAGAAGATCATTTCCATCAGCGCTGTTGTAGCCACCACTTCGGTGCTTCTTGTTTTCCAGATCGGCCAGCCGCGCATCTGGATGAGTATGAGCAGAGACGGGTTACTGCCAAAGAAATTTCAAAAGATCCATCCAAAATATAAAACGCCTTCTTTTGCAACCATTGTGGCGGGGATTATTGTAGCTGTTGGAGCACTGTTTATCGAAGGCGGGCTTGTAACTGATCTCACCAGTATTGGAACCCTGTTTGCATTCGTTCTTGTGTCAGGCGGAGTATTACTACTTCCACGTATACCAAAAGAGGAAGGAAAGTTCCGGTTGCCCTATATCAACGGTAAATTCATCATTCCTGTGATTGGCATCCTGTTCATTTTTCTTGTGCGGGAAAGGATAAAACTCGCTGTTTTGAATATTGGTGATGAAAGTTACCAGGAGGTTTTATTTCTTGCTTTCATATTGCTCACCATCATAATGTCAGTACTTTCATTTTTGAGGAGTTACTCGGTTATTCCGGTGATGGGGGTTTTAACCTGCGCCTACCTGATGATCGAGATCCCTTCCATTAGCTGGCTCTGGTTTTTCATCTGGATGGGGCTCGGACTGTTGATCTAC
>JAFAGR010000020.1 GCA_023422565.1 Bacteroidota bacterium
CTTATAAGTTGCGGCAAGGTTGTTCAGAAGATTGCCATACATACTCTTCCAAACGGGATTTGCGTCTACGCGTTCCTGAAAGGTTCTCTCATAAGCCTGCTTTTTTGCCACGCCATTGGTGCGTTTAAGCCCAAGTACTTCCCCACTCCACTTTTTCCAATAGTTGCTGAGTGATGCATACTTCGCGGCGTACTTGATTTTCACCTGCTCATCGCGGCGCATATATCCATCGATCACGCCCATCGCTTTTTCGCGGATATCAATTTTCGCGGGATCAAGCACATCTACAATCTGCGCAACGGCAGCACTGTGCAAATACTGGTTAGTGGCACCCGGAAATCCGAACACCATGGTGAAATCGCCTTCCGCAATACCGTCCATTGAAATATTCAGGGCACGCTTTGGGCGGAAAGGAACATTATCGGCAGAGTATTCAGCGGGCTTATTGTCTTTCGACGCATAAATGCGGAACATGGCAAAATCTCCTGTATGCCTTGGCCAGCTCCAGTTGTCAGTATCCTTTCCAAAATTTCCTATTGATGATGGCGGCGCTCCTACCAGCCTCACATCGCGATACGTTTCCGTAGTGAACATGTAATACTGGTTACCTTCAAAAAATCCGCGGATCATATTTTCCTGCGTGCTTTCCCGCGTGGCATCTTTACGAACCTGCGCGATGTTTTTATCGATCATGCTTTGGCGCTCGGCTTCAGTCATGCTGCTGGTAACCCCTTTCAATACGGCATTTGTAACATCGTCAATGCGAACAATGAAGGTTACGAATAATCCCGCGTTCGGAATCTCCTTTGCGTTGTTCTGCGCCCAAAATCCATCGCGGATATAATTATTCTCGAGCGTTGAATGGTTTTGAATGGCATCGAAACCACAATGATGATTGGTAAGCACAAGCCCTTTTGTAGAGATCACTTCGCCAGTGCAAAATCCGCCGAAGCTCACTATCGCGTCTTTCAAGCTTCCCTTGTTCACATTATAAATATCAGCCGCGCTAATTTTCATGCCCAGGCTTTTCATCCTGCTTTCGTTAAGTTTTGCGAGCAGTTGAGGAAGCCACATGCCCTCATCGGCGCGGGCGGGAGAAAAGTTCAGTACTAATAAAAGCGCAAGGATCAATTTAAATTGCTTCATACAATCGTTTTAAGCGTGTGCAGTGTGCAGATAAGAAAATGTGCAAATTAATACATCCGATGCATTTACCTTGATTCCACCGTTACTATTCATAAGCTCCCGGTGGCAGTTGCGGGAATAATTGTAACATAAATGAGTTCACATCTGCAAATCAGCACATTTGCACATAGAGAATTATTAAATGAACTTATCTTAGCTCATATTTTCACCCATGGAATATATCCCACAAATTCTGTTTGTACTCATCGCGGGCTTTGCGATCTGGCTTTTCACCACAAACATGTTGCAGATCAGGAAGAATATTTTACTTGGTTTGGATGAAGACCTGTCGGACAACAAAAGCCTTCGATGGAAGAACCTGCTGCTGCTCGCATTCGGGCAGAAAAAAATGTTTCGCAACCCGCTTGTTGCCGTACTGCACTTTGTTATTTATGCGGGCTTCATCATCATAAATATAGAGGTGCTGGAAATTGTACTCGATGGACTGTTAGGCACCCATCGTTTATTCAAAGAAAGCCTCGGCGGCTTTTACACTTTCGTGATCAATTTTTTTGAAGTGCTGGCACTAAGTGTAATTGCGGTTTGCCTGATCTTTTTAATACGTAGAAACATTATAAAACTTCGCCGTTTCATTTCACGCGACCTCGATGGATGGCCACGCAGCGATGCAAATTATATTTTGATCGCGGAGATCGTATTAATGAGCCTGTTCTTATTAATGAATGCAACCGACCCAAGCCTTGCAACCAACGAACGCTTTGCCGTTTCGGGATTGATCGCACCGATTTTTGAAGGTATGGATCGGGGCACATTGCATACTATAGAGCGAACAGCCTGGTGGCTGCACATCATCGGAATTTTCGCTTTTGCCAATTACCTGCCGTACAGCAAGCACCTTCATATCATTCTTGCTTTCCCGAATGCATATTATGCGCGGCTTGAACCCAAGGGAAAAATGGATAACATGATCGCCGTACAAAACGAGGTGAAATATGCAATGGAGCCTGAAACTGCGCCAACCGGTGAAGCAGCGCCTGTAAAATTTGGCGCAAAGGATGTGCAGGACCTGAGCTGGAAAAATTTGCTCGATGCTTACAGTTGTACGGAATGCGGAAGATGTTCTGCTGCATGCCCGGCGAATATTACGGGCAAACTTTTAAGTCCCCGGAAAATTATGATGGACACGCGCGACCGCCTTGAAGAAGTTGGCCGCAACATTAAAAAGAACGGCGCTTTTGAAGACGATGGCAAATCATTGCTTCACGATTATATAAAAGTGGAAGAACTCCGCGCTTGTACAACCTGTAATGCCTGCGTGCAGGAATGCCCGGTTAGCATTAATCCGCTGGACATCATTCTCGAACTTCGCCGAAGCCTGGTGATGGAAGAAAGCAATGCCCCGCAGGAATGGAACGTAATGTTCTCCAACATTGAAAACAATTTCGCACCATGGAAGTTCAGTCCTGATCAGCGGGATGAATGGACGCAGGGGTGATTTGGTAATTTGGTAATTTGATGATGTGCGAATTTGCCCCGATGGCTATCGGGGTGCTGATAGGAGTTAATCCAACTTAATTTCAACCTCCCCCTAACGACTACGACTCGTAGTAACGCAATGCTTTTCGGCTTTTAACCGCCCTGTGGTCTGTATTACCAAATACAAAATAATTCTGGCGTTTCCCCCGACCGAAACGTCGGGGGTCGGGCTTTCGGGCCTACGCGGTAGGCCTGCCAATCCCTAACGCGGGAATCTCGACTACATTGAGAATGTGAAAACCTGGTGATGATAGGGACGCAGCAAAGCCGGTCACGATGCCGACCGAAGCGTCGGCACTACCAACTACCAACCCGTACAGACGCATTGCATTGCGTCTGCAATTAATCTTCCGGCGGAGGCGGAATGTCCTTCTCCTCTATCTGTTCGATCTGTTCTACTGCGTCTTTATGCCGCAACATTTTTATAAGATGTATTATGGCGGTGAGCGTAAAGATTCCGCCGATCACCCAGTTCATGTACATCTCACTGTTATGGATAACCGAAACCAGCCATCTTCCGCCGAAAATAAAAATACAATTGCCTAACAAGGTGCCCAGGCCAATGCCTACTATATAAATATTATAAAGCCGGTTGCTTGGTTTTAAAACACCTTTTGAAAAAAGCACCGTGCTCCATCCAAACCAAAACGGAATTTGCACCGGGTTAATGGCAGACATCATCATACCAAACAAAAAGCGGTGCATATCATTATGGAGCAGCGCGTTCTTAGCCTCCGGGTTTTCCCGCAACGCGGCGGCAAAGCTGCCTATGGCAAGCGCAAGTACGATACCCAGCGTAAGCCATTCCATGATCTTCATCAACTTTCGTTGCCTTCTCACCCAACTTATAGCCACCAGGCTGATCCTTACATAGATCATTTCGACCAACAGAGCCCCGGCCACAAAGAACAGGGCCTGGCGAACGCTCTCCTGGATACCTATCTGCATACCCATGATGTTCAGCGTTCCCATCGGCAGGGTGCCGAGAAAACTGATCAACATTCCCCAAAAGAAAACGCGAAGAAGCAAGAGTGAAAATTTGATGTGCAAATATGCAGATTATTTTTTCACTTTTGTTTTCACGCAAAGAAGCAAAAAAGCAAAGTTGCTAAGAAAGAAAGTCAAAATTCAAAAGTCGAATCTAGACCAACTACAAACTACAAACTACCAACTACAAACTACAAACTACAAACTACCAACTACCAACTACGAACTACGAACTACCAACTAACCTCTGATTTCTCGCTAACATTCCCTTACTTTGTTTTTCAAACCAACTTCAACAGATATGCAGGTTCCCACCATGGCTGAGATGTTTGCGAATGGACAAAGTCCGGATATACTTTTTTGGGTGGGATGCTCGGGCAGCTTTGATCAGCGGGCGCAGAAGATAACGCGTGCCTTTGTTTCCATATTAAATAAGGTGGGATATTCATATGCTATACTTGGCAAGGAGGAAATGTGTACAGGTGACCCGGCAAGAAGAGCTGGCAATGAATTCATGTTCCAGATGATGGCCTACCAGAACATACAGGTGCTGAATGGCTATGGCATAAAAAAGATCGTTACCGCATGTCCGCATTGCTTCAACATTTTTAAAAATGAATATCCTGAACTGGGCGGAACTTATGAAGTGATTCACCACGCTGTTTTTCTTCAGCAACTAATTAATGAAGGTAAGATCGTGGTGCCGGAAGGAGGCGCTTTCAAAGGAAAGAAGATAACTTACCACGACAGTTGCTACTTGGGCCGGGCCAACGGCATTTACGAAGCGCCAAGAAAAGTTTTGGAAGCGTTAGATGCAGAGTTGATTGAAATGAAACGTTGCAAAAGCAATGGATTATGCTGCGGTGCCGGTGGCGCACAGATGTGGAAGGAGGAAGAAAATGGCGATAAGCGTATTAATATTGAACGGGCGGACGAAGCCCTTGATACCGGCGCCCGTGTGATCGCATCGGCTTGCCCATACTGCAACACCATGCTTACCGACGGCGTAAAAAACCGCGAGAAGGAAAACGAGGTGCAGGTGTTAGACATTGCGGAGTTGATCGAAGCATCAATGAAATAATTTGTAGCAGACGCCCTCCATGGCCTCTGCCCGGTGTTAGACGTTAGTCAATATCCAAAAACTTTAAGTGTTAGGAACCAGAAACCCTGAACTAATTGAACTTCCCGTCCCCTCCCCTGTGATCTACATCACATATTTTTCTTGTCACATGTCATTTCCTGCCGCGATGTATCGATATACCTTTGCCTTATCAAACTAAAAATTAATAGATATGGCAACAACAAAATGGGCAGTAGACCCCACACACAGCGAAGTAGTTTTTAAGATCAAGCACCTGATGATCTCAACGGTTACGGGCAGGTTCAATGAATTTGCAGCCACGGCTGAAACAGCTACCCCGGATGATTTCAACAGTGCTTCCAATATCGAGTTCAGCGCAAACATCGCTTCAATAGATACAAAAAATGAGCAACGTGACGCGCACTTGAAGTCTGACGATTTCTTCAACGCTGAAAAATATCCGCAGCTGAAGTTTGTTGGAAAGAAATTACACCTCGACGGATCTGAAGGAACGCTTGAAGGCGACCTGACCATACGGGAAACCACAAAACCTATAACACTGAATGTTGAGTATGGCGGTATTGTTACAGATCCATACGGACAAACAAAGGCGGGCTTCACACTAACGGGAAAGATCAAACGCAAAGAATTCGGCCTGAGTTGGGACGCGGTTACCGAAGCAGGAAATGTGGTGGTTAGCGACGAGATCAAACTTCAGGTTGAGGTGCAATTTGTGAAACAATAACTATTCGATTTACGATTTACGATTTGCAGTTATGCGTTCGGAAGCTATTCCTTGTCAGTTTCCTTCCTGCTTTCAATCATTATTTTCGGGCCTCTAGCGGATGATTTTTTTGGTACCTTTGCGCCATCAAAAAAATCTAAAATTTAACCAATATGAATTTGAAGAATGTAATGCTGGCATTAACGGCTGTAACGCTGTTCGCCTGCAACCAGGGTGGCGAAACGAAAACCGAACAAACCCACGAAAAGCATGAGACAACCACTGCTCCCGAAGCAACGGCGCCCGCTGAAACAGAAACGGCTACCGGTACTGAAGTAGATGGTGTGATGGAACTGACACTGAACGCCAACGATCAGATGCAGTACGATAAGAAAGAGTTTAAAGTGAAGGCCGGTCAAAAAGTTAAGTTAACCCTTAACCATACCGGAAAGATGGACAAAAAAGCAATGGGCCACAACTTCGTATTGTTACAAGCCGGTATCGATCCTGCTTTCTTCGCTCAAGCTGCGGCTAAGGCTACAGACAATGACTTCATTCCAAAGTCTGAAGAAAAGAATATCGTTGCGCATACAAAAATGCTTGGCGGCGGCGAATCAGACACCATTGAATTTGAAGCACCTGAATCAGGAGTTTATTCATTCATGTGCACTTTTCCCGGCCACTGGGGCGTGATGCAGGGAAAATTCATCGTAGAATAAAACAACATTTAACTTTGAAAGCCGGGCCAATCGCCCGGTTTTTTTATCTTTGAAATATGAGATCCCCCGCATTTATATTTTTTGTTATCGCACTGGGTTTAGTAGTTACGATGGCCCTTATGTTCGGTCTGCCACGTTATAATGTTTGGCAGCAGGAAATGGCCGGAAAGGCGGAAATGGCCAAGGCTGAGCAGAACAGGAAAATTCTTGTTGAAGAAGCAAAGGCCAAACTTGAGGCCGAAAAATTGAATGCCCAGGCAGAGATCGAAAGGGCAAAGGGCATGAGCGAGGCTATGAAAATTGAAAACGGAACTTTGAATGAAACATACAATCAATACCTCTTTATCCGCACGCTGGAAAAGCTGGCGGATAAAGGCAATCTTCCGCAGATTATTTACATTCCTTCAGAAGGATTGTTGCCGGTAATGGACCTGAAAAAATCAAACCCGGGATTGTCAAACCCATTCACAGGAAATTAATTTTTTACAAACGTGAGCACCGAAAACACCACCGCAACTTTCAACTTTGATATGGCAGCGCATCTGCCTGAAGATTTTTCTGACAGTTCAAAAGTATGGATCTACCAGGCCGACCGGATCTTTACCGTATCTGAGGCCTTTGAACTGGAAAAAATATTTGAGGATTTCATTAACTCCTGGAAAAGTCATGGTGATGCGGTAAAAGGCTTTGCCGGGTTATTCTTCGGCCGTTTTATTATTTTGATG
>JAFAGR010000040.1 GCA_023422565.1 Bacteroidota bacterium
GGCGGTGCAGTTGGCCCTACCGCGGCGTGGGGGGCTCGTGTTTCCCGACCCACTGACCCGGGGGAACGCCCAAAATGAGGAACATCAAATCATCATTTCAAACATCTCCTTGTTTTCGGCCCAAAAGGCATCGAGGAGCAACATTCTTTGTTTGAGGAAAGAGATCGCTTCGGGCCATGTTTCCTGGCGGAAGATACTTACAGAGTCTGCTGTTATTTTTAACGCACTCATGAGTTTGTTGTCAACCACGGTATCTTCATAATGGATCCATTCCGCTTCGGGAAATGATTGTTGCCATAGCGAAGAAAAGGTGGACCAGATAAGTTTGCGTTTATCCGTCTCCGTTATGCTTATCTCAACGCATACTTCCGCGCTTCGTTTGGTAAAATCCATTGTAAAGCGGATGTGCTTTATTCCGGTTTTATAATTCACCCAATTTACGGAACCGCCACCTGCAGACGGCACGGGAGACATGTACTGCCCGAAGCGCGTCCAGAAATCAGACCTTATCCTTGATAATTCAGCCTGGGTGTACATGCTTAATTATTTAAAATGAAATCTGGCCGGCGGATGAATGTGCTGTTGTATTTAAACTTGATGTTGGAAGAGAATGTGAATTCATATGCCTTCATCCCCGGCACCGTTCTCGGATAATATGCGCCGCGAAATTCCAATGTGCCAAAAACCAGGTTCTCGTTACGGGTACGAAACCCGCCGCCAAAAGCTGTGTAGCCTCGTGAAGCCTTAAGCGCGTGGTCGCGGGGCGTAATAAGTGCCAGATCGCCAAAGGCAAAGGGCGCGAAACGAAAGCCAAGAAATTTTCGCAGGTTGTAAAAAACAGACTCGGTTCGTACGGTAGACCTGAAACTGCCCTGCTCCTCCCCCGAAAAATAGGGAAGCCCATAGTTGGACACGAGGAACAATGGTGTATTGAGCTCAGGTGAAAATTGTTTCGCAAAATTCACTTTAAAGAAATTCCTGTTGCGCCATTGAGAGTTGATCGTATTGAGCCTTGAGAAATGATTCACTTCCAGCAACACATCGGTGTCTTCAAAATCGCCCTCGTCACGGAAAGTTCCCGCCCGCAAGATCACCGAATAATAGTTTCCGCGCCGGAAGAATTTGCTGGCTTCAGCTCCAAGTCCAAAATAAGCGCGCATTTGGCCGCTTTTGTTTATCCATCCACCTGTTCCGGAAAGGTCAACACCTTCCGGAATATCTTCATACCGGCCGAAGCCATAAATGAAACTCGTTTTGTAAAAATTCTGCCTGTAAAGGGAATAACCTAACAGCCCGCCATTAATATCAGCATAATTAAAATTGTAAACGTTGCTGAACTTTTCCGGCCTTTTATAAAAGTGATTATACATCAGGCGGGCGGAAACGAAATGCCGGAGGCGGTTGGTATGATCTGTAAGGCGGTGCCTTTTGTGACCGATGTTGTAACCCGCCCAGAAATCGGAACGCATATATTGATACCTGAAGTCCTGTTTAAAAAGAGAATCGCCTAAGTACCGGTTGGTAGAATTATTGAGTTCGAGTTCAACCGCGCCCGTCCAGGCCGTGTACCGGCTAAACATGGGCCGCTCAATGAATGAATACAGGTTCAGTTCTTCATTTCTTCCGCTGTTAAAGGCCGGTTTAAAATTAAGTGCGCCTACCGTCCAATTCACAAAACTTCCGCGAATGTTCCGCCTCACCAGTTCGGCGCCGTAACCCGTGGTGGGGTTGCGTTCCTTATCGTACAAACCTTTCAAGGCAAACCTTGTACCCGAACCCGCGAAATTCTCCTCCCGCAATTCAACCTCCATTCGTTCCGTGCTGCTCAGGTTTATTTTACCGCCGATCGAGAATACATCCCGCACCAACACCACTACATCCACCTCCTGGTTTGATTCAGAACCCGGAAGCACCACTATCAGCGCATCCTGAATAAAATCCTGTTCCCGTAAAAAACGTTCATTATCGGAGATCATATAAGGATAGAGCACGTCACCTTCCCTGAAAAAAAGATTGTGCCTCACCACCCTTTCGCGAGTATTCAGGTGTAAAGCGTTTGCCACCCGAATAGGAAAGTTGGTTTTCTTTACCATTGAATCGTGAAGGCTGCGATTGAAATCGATCCTTACAATTTCAATGGAGTTGATCTTTTTACCTGCGAAGCGAAGGAACGGATTTACAGTTTTCACCGGCGCGGCCTGAGGGTTGTCAACCGAAACGCTCCTGCCCAACCTTCCTAATAATCCTTTCTTTTTAGCGAGAAAAAAGGTGTCTTGCTCCGGTTGCTGGGCGCTAACGGTGAGGCATAGGTGAAGCAGGGTCAGTACCGGGAGGATCTTCTTCAATGATGAATTAAAAATTAAGAATTATGAATGTTTGTTTAGTACGACACAAGGTAACAAATGGACTGTTGCAAATCTCCGTCCGAATTTCGATTGTTGCAAATCCAGGTGGGATCGGCAACCAGATCAAATTTTAATTAATAATCATTCCGCGCCCATGGCCGCGTTCTTCATTCTTGCTGCCGTTTCCTCGCCCAGGTATGCATCCACACGATTGTGAATGAAATACACCAGTGGAGTTAACACGATGGCCATAGTAAACTTGTACGCATAATTTACAATACCAATGGCCAGGACGCGCTGGATACTCCAATCGTTACCAATGTGAAAAGCGATGTAAAGCACAATGAAACTGTCTACCAATTGAGAGATGAAGGTTGATCCGGTTGCACGCAGCCAAACCTTTTTCTCACCGGTACGTTTCTTTATTTTATGAAATACGAAAACATCCACCATTTGGCTGACAAGAAAAGCAACAAGGCTCCCGACGATGATCCACATGCCCTGGCCGAAAATGGCGTTAAAGGCAAGCGACATGTCCGGCACACCCTTGCCTTGCCCTGTTCCATACCAAAAATCTGCCGGGGGCACACTCATGGCCAGGTAAAACATCAGGAAGGCGTAAGAGATGAACGCAACGGCGATGAAGGAAATTCTTCTCACCGCTTTCGGGCCGTAATATTCGTTTACGATATCCGTCATCACAAATTCCAGCGGCCACAAAAGCACCCCGCAGGTAAGACTGAAAGCGAGTCCCGATTCGCCGAGCAAGGTGAAACTAAATGGTTCTGTACCAAACAATCTTTCAAGGGAAAATATTTTCGTTCCGATACATTCGGCGATCAGGGCGTTAGCAACAAAAAACGCGGAAAAGATAACGAATACTTTTGCCGGCCTGTTATTCAGAATGTCTGAAACCATGGCTTTAAGGTAAAACGAAAAAATATAAAATCTGCAGAACTAAGAGGATAGAATTAAATATCCATAACCAGCGGGCGACATTTAAAGACCTGCCGGCCATGCGCAGGAAAAGAAAAGAAATCAGGAATAAAGCGTTGATAAGGATGGCCAAATATCCCATTACGATCAGCGTATTTTCTACCGGCTGCAGGGCGGCCAGTGGTGATGCTGAGTTACGGCGTTCAACCAATCTCATTCCCACGGCAAATAAAAAGGCCAGGTTAAAGAAGAAAGCTATTTTGGAGAAAAGGCGCAATTGGAATTACGATTTACGAATTACGATTTACGAAATGTCGTGCATTACATATTAAATCATTGAACCAACAAAAATTGAATCAGCCCCCGTTTTTGCCTTTCAACATCGGAACAAAGGAAAAATTTTCGAATGCCTCTTCAGACATTGAGCCGTCTTCCATTTTGGTAAGGCGGAGCATGCGCTGATGCGAACCTTCATTTAAGGGAAGAACCATTTTGCCTCCAACTTTCAACTGATCTACGAGGCGCGGCGGAATGTATGGCGCTGCGGCGGTGATCAACACTTTATCGAATGGTGCGTATGTGGGAAGGCCTTCGAACCCATCGCCATAAAAGAACTTTAGATTGCGATACTTATTCTTAAAAACGTACTGCTGCGTTTTTAAATACAGATTTCGGTGCCTTTCAATAGTAAAAACGAGAGCACCCATTTCCGCCAGAATTGTGGCCTGGTACATACTGCCTGTTCCAATTTCCAACACTTTCTCAAGCGGCTTTACCTGTAACAATTGAGTTTGATAAGCTACCGTGTATGGCTGCGAGATCGTTTGGCCCTCAGCGATCGGAAAGGCGCGATCTTCGTAAGCAATGTTATCCAATGCTGTTTCAAGAAAATAATGGCGGGGAACATTCATCATTGCCTCCAGCACTCTTTCATCAGTTATTCCTTTTTCTCTAACCTGGTCAACAAGTTTTTTTCGGAGGCCCTTGTGGCGATAAGTGTCTTCGTACTGTCGGGTTTTGCCGGGCATAGTTCGGTCGTTCGTGTGCAGTTCCATGGTATGAGGTGCAAAGTACAAAGAATTTGCGAGGCGCAGAATAGTCGGTAGTTCCTAGTTCGTAGTCGAGAACATTCCCGCTTTTCGGGCTTTACTCTTGCTTTAACATCAACAACAGCATATTCTTATTCATTTGCAACAGCAGAGAATCGTTTGTCATCTTGATGATTGTAGCCGGCCTCCATTTGTCGTTTGATTTCAGGCTAAGTTTGTCCATTTCTATTTTCCATTCCCCCGTGGTTTCTGAATGTTTATTGCTGCCTGATTTCAACTTGCTTTCTACATAAGTTTTATCGCCACGGAATTCAGTTTTTATCTCGCTGGTCAGGCCCATTGTAAGAACCTCGATCCCCATATCCTCACCGGATTCGGCATCGATGATCGTTTTCCATAACCAGGTTCCGATCAGCTTTTCGGAACGGTCATCCTGAAATATATTAATCGGGGTTGCACTGGTTAGTAAAAGCATCACAACTACCGGAGTGAAGAATTTACGAAGTATCAAAATGATTCTTTTCAAAATAGGTTAATAAGCAAACAAAGTTTTACAACTTCATATCTGCGATAATTGCTGCAATCTTTTCATCCAGCAGCTTTTCCGTGCTTTCAAATTCTTTTTCGTTTTCAAGTTTTGTATTTACGCTGAAGTAAAACTTTATTTTCGGTTCAGTGCCGCTGGGCCTCGCGGAAATTTTCGATCCGTCTTCCAGAATGAATTGCAGCACATTGCTTGATGGCGTGGTTAACTTAAACTGGTTACCGTTTGAAAGATTGCGCCCCTCTCCTGTTTTATAGTCAAGCAGTTCAACAACCTTAGACCCATTAATGGTTTTTGGCGGATCCTTTCTGTAACCTTCCATCATCGCAGCAATTTCCTTTGCGCCGTTCATTCCTTTCTTTGTTATGCTGATCAGGCCTTCCTTGTAAAAGCCGTATTCCACATACAGGTCGATCAGTTTATCAAAAAGGCTTCTGCCCTTGTTCTTTTCATATGCGGCCATTTCGCACAGAATAGCCACTGCGCTCACGCCGTCTTTGTCGCGGATCTTATCACCAATCATCAAACCAAAACTTTCTTCTCCGCCGATGATGTAATTCTCAGTGGCTTCCTTTTCACGAATGAGTGATGATATCCATTTAAAACCTGTAAGCACGTTATAGCAGGCCACGTTGTTACGGCGGGCGATCTCATCGATCATGTCTGTGGTTACAATCGTTTTTATCACCATATCGTTTGGCTCCGACACACCTTTTGCTTTTCTTGCTTCTATCATATAATTGAATGCAAGCAAGGCGGTTTGATTTCCGTTCATCAATACCCATTCGCCCTGGCGGTTCTTCACACCAATACCTACACGGTCTGCATCAGGATCGGTTCCCAATAAAATGTCCGCATCCAGTTCCTTTGCTTTCTGCAGGCCGATGCTCATCGTTTCGGTTTCTTCAGGGTTCGGATAAATCACTGTAGGAAAATTTCCATCGGGCGTACTTTGTTCCTTAACGATATTCACGTTTGTAAACCCGAATTTTTTCAAGGCGTCGGGAACCAGCATTATTCCCGTTCCATGCACCGGCGTGTAAACAATTTTCAGATCGTGCTGAGCGGCGCAGATCTCCGGATAAATACTTAAGCCCTTCACCATATCCAGATACGCTTCATCCATTGCTTTACCGATGATCTCTATCCGCGATTCGCCACCGTTCCATTTTACTTCATCAATACTTTTTATTTTTTCCACTTCCCTGATCACATTTGCATCATGAGGCGGCACCAGTTGCGCGCCATCATCCCAATAAGCCTTGTAACCGTTGTATTCCTTCGGATTGTGGCTGGCCGTACAAACCACACCACCCTTGCAGCCGAGTTTCCTGATCGTAAAACTTAACTCCGGCGTGGGGCGAAGGGCTTCAAATAAATAAACATTAATACCATTGGCGGCAAAAACATTTGCGGTTATCTCTGCAAATTCACGGCTGTTATGGCGGCAATCGTGTGCAATCGCCACGCTGCAATCTTTTCCGAAACATTGAAGAAGGTAGTTTGCATAGCCTTGCGTAGCCATGCCCACGGTGTACTTATTCATCCGGTTGGTACCCACGCCCATCAGTCCGCGAAGGCCGCCAGTTCCAAACTCCAGGTTCTGATAAAATGCATCAGCGAGCATTTCAGGATTCTCACTTTGTAATTTTCTGATCTCGGTTTTTGTATCTGTATCAAAAGATCCATCGAGCCATTGATTCACTTGTTCGAGTATAGCCGCGTCCATAAGCTATGGTTTATATTTAAAGTTTTTAGGGCTTCAAAAATAGCCGTTTCCGGGGCAATCCGCATAATTTTGTTCATCCAAATGAACTGCCTGAAATCATACCGACTTTTTTTACTCACTACCGGTTTTTTTATAATCCACGTTAATACTTCTGCGCAGGCAAGTGAAAATTCACAATTTAAAATTCAAAACGCTACCTACTTTGATAGCGGATCCGACATTCAACAACCCACATTCAATATTTCCCGGGTGGACGAAGACGAATCGAAGGTATCTAACATTCAACCCGCCAACTCACGTCTCGCAGGGCATGCAGCGGGCGAGCATCCAACATTAAACCGTGGCTTAAAGGATTCAACCCGAATCTATCCATATAATAAAAGCCGCGTGAAATGGGTTGCTGCCGCGAATATTATTGGCTATGGAGGAACGATGGCGGCTCTTTACGGCGCCTGGTACAAAAATTATCCGCAATCATCTTTTCATGTTTTTAATGATGCGGCGGAATGGAAGCAGATGGACAAGCTTGGTCACGTTTATAGCGCTTATGCAGAAAGCAAGGCCAGTATGGAAATGTGGCGGTGGACAGGTATCGAAAGGAAGAAACGAATATGGCTGGGAGGAATGAGCGGTGCGGCTTATCAGACCGTGATAGAAATATTGGATGGCTTCAGCGCGCAATGGGGATGGAGCTGGGCTGATTTTGGCGCAAATATTTTAGGGAGCGGAATGCTGGTGGCGCAGGAACTGGCATGGGATGAACAACGCATACAAATGAAATGGTCGTTTAACCGTAAGCGTTATGACGACCCGGAACTTAATGCAAGAAGCAAGGAGTTGTTCGGATCCTCATCTCTTGAACGATTCCTGAAAGATTATAATGGACAAACCTATTGGCTGAGCACCGGAATTAAACCCATGTTTCCTAAAAGCAACATCCCGGCATGGCTGCAGGTCTCTGTAGGAACCGGCGTGGAGGGCGTGTTTGGCGCGAGGAAAAATTATTCTGAAAAAGAGGGGACTGTAACCTTCAGCCGGCCAGAGGTTAAACGCGTAAGGCAATGGTACCTCGGTCCCGATGTCGATCTTTCAAAAATCAAGACCAGAAAAAAGGGAATTCGAATGATGTTGGATATGCTCAATGTGATCAAATTTCCTGCACCGGCACTCGAATACAGCGATGGTAAAGTGAGATGGAACTGGATAGCGTTTTAGTTCGTAGTTCGAAGTTTGTAGTTTGTAGTTCGTAGTTTGTAGTTTGTAGTCATTGCTGTCCGGGGAAAATCTGAGTTTTTGAATTGCTCGTTGATTCTATTGGTTTGTACGTTCCCAAAATGACTTTTTTATTCTTCCAAGCCCCCTATGTTTCAAAGAGGCGTGGAGCGGCACGGGTTTGTTTGATTTGGCGCGCTCGTTTGAGAAGTGATTTTTCCGGTGATTTGAGGAATGATGCAAGGTCCATATATGTCATCAAATGCAGGCGTATTAATGCTGTCAGGTTTGAAAAAGATAGTTTCGAACCATTTCCATGTTTTATCACTTTGAGCAAGAGATCTGCTATTAATGCACACCAGATCTGTATTTTAATTGCATTTGCATTATCACCGAGGAAGTACTTGAGCGGGTAGTTTTGTTTTATACGTTTGAAAAATGTTTCAATCTGCCAGCGCTGCTTATAATAATTTGCCACGGTAGCTGGTGCTAATCTCGTGTTATTGGTCAGAAATTTAAATTGCTTTCCTGTGGCAGGATCTGTAAAAGAAATCAGGCGTGCAGGCACCTTCACTGCTTTTTTGTTATAAGTGTATCCCATCATAATCTCTTCGTCACTTTGAACACCTTGTTTTTGTTGGCACTCGGTTACAGGGCGCTGTTTGGCGGTTTCATATACGCATCGCTCTATATAGAACAAAAGTTACTTTGTCGTTTGTAAAGCGGTTATAGGTGCGATAATCCAGGTAACCTTTATCAAAAATTACTACTGATCCTTTAGCCAATTGTACTTCTTTGAGAAAACTAACATCGCTTTGTGCCGACGGACTAAACCGGATCATCACCGCAGTATCGGTTGCACTATGTAGTAGGGTGTGTACTTTGATTCCTCCTTTGCGTTTGCCATCGGCACATGAAAGTCCTGATGCTTGTAGAATCTCCTGAAACAGCGAGATGCTGGTGGAATCAAAAATAAAGACATTATTCTTCTTGGATTTTTTTCGGCTGTCCGGTAAAAGTGGCTGATAACGACCTAGGAGTTTGAAGTATATTTTTTCAAATACCTCCTCGTTACGTCTTTGATTGGCATCTGAAATAGTACTGCGTCGTGGATGTCGGTCTAGTCCCAAATGATGAATCCTGTGATCCCATGCCAATAAGCCCGTAGTAACCTCGCGCAAGGAATCGCAACGGTTTAAAGTGGCATACAACATTGTAACAAGATGCTCGTATGTTCTAAATGACTTACAATAATGATCAGCATTGCAAGACCGAGCAATGGTAGCCACATCACCGCGGGAAATAAAAGAAAGAACCTGATTGAAGATCGGCTGTCCGGTAAAAAAGCTACTTTTACTCATGGTTTTTTTCGTTTGTGGTAAAACTAAAAATAACCATAAGGGGGCTATTACAGCCCCTTTTCTTTTTGCAAAAAGAACCTTTCCCCGGACAGCAATGACTAGAAACTAGTAACTAGAAACTAACCTCAATCTTCCCTCTAAAGCCCCGCGCCGCGTAATACGATTGTGCGCCGTTATGATAGAGAAATACATGGCCATATCGCTTGTCGCAGAACAAGGCTCCACCCGCTTTCCTGATATCAACCGGAGTTTGCACCCAACTGGAAGTTTTCAGATCGAAATCACCAAGTTCTTGAAGCATTCGATAATCTGTCTCACTGAGCATCTCAATCCCCATTTCATTTGCCATTTGCATTGCGCTACCCACAGGCTTAGCTTCCTTGCGGGCATCAAGGGCTGCTTTATCAAAACATAAACTTCGTCTACCGGAAGGCGATTCCGGCGAGCAATCCATAAACACGATCTTGCCCGATCGCTAATCGACCAAAACCACATCAGGCTCTCCACCGGTTCTTTCCATACCGGCCAATGCCTGAAGTTTCTCCGAATCCTTCTCCAACTGCTTTTCCACCACAGCCCATTCAATTCCTTTGTGGCGATTCTTATTTTTTTCGAAACGTGCTTTTAATGTGGAAATGAGCGAATCACGGTCTGAATTTGAGAACTTTCTTGCTGCCTTTGCCATATCATTGAGTTTTAACTTTCAACCATAGTGGTTTCGATTTACGAATCTTCTTTGCAACCGGACAATCATCCATATGCGCTCCCGGAAGAATGCCGATACTCATTAGAAATTCACCCACTATCTCGCCTCCGGTAAAGCGAAAAGTTTTTTTAAAAAGCCTCACCCAATCTTCCTTGGGTTTAGGATGATTGGCCTGCAACCAGTTTCCAAAACTTCCGTATTGCTTTCGTAACTCCATTATCGTTTTTGCATTGGCTACCGCGGCCTCGATCTTCAACCTGTTGCGAATGATGCCGGCATCTGCCATTAGCCTTTCGCGGTCTTTTTCAGTGAAGGCTGCAACCTTTTTTATACTGAAGTTTTTATAGGCCTTGCGAAAACCTTCCTCCTTCTTTAAAATTGTTTCCCAGCTAAGACCCGCCTGGTTGATCTCCATGATCAATCTCCCAAACAATTCGTCCTCGTCACTAATAGGAAAACCATAATGACTATCGTGATAATTCTTATGCAACTTTCTTCTTTCCTCCGGTTGCATGGTTTTTATGGCGGAACAATAACTCATTAAACAGTTTGAAAGTCAGGTATGTTTTTCTAGTGACAGCTTCATCAAAAGGTCGGTTTGTTCGTCTGTTCCAAGTAGAAAGGAATGCTTACCAAATTTTTTGAAGCCGTGCTTTTGGTAAAAATTTATCGCGCGCAGGTTTTCTTCCCATACGCCAAGCCAAATATATTTCATGGAACGTTGTGAAGCTAGCTCCACGGCTTTCTCAAAAAGTGCCTGGCCTACCTTCTTTCCATAAAATTGTTTAAGCACATAGATACGTTCAATCTCCATTCCATCGCTATCATGTAATTCTGATTGCGCACTCCCGAAGTTCACTTTCAGATACCCGATCGCTTCACCTCCCGATTCGGCAAGGTAGAATTCACTGTTCGGACCAGAGAGCTCTTTTATCATCTGATCATCTGAAAAGGCTTTTTCAATGTACATCCTCATATTGTCTGCAGAGTTAAATGCATCAAAAGCTTGTCGAAATGTAAGGATGCCAAGAATTTGGAGAATGCTTACATCAGATAAAGAAGCCTTTCTTATTTGAACCGATTCTGCAGTCATATAAATGCCTGAAGCCTTATTTCTTTTTTGATTTAGGATATACCAAATTCATTTCATCAACCAGGTGTTTCGCGCCGGCGAATTTGTCTACAATAAACAATACATAACGGATATCAACCATAATATTTCTGCAGATGGAAGGATCGTAATTTATATCGCTCATTGTGCCTTCCCACACACGGTCGAAATTTAACCCAATCAGGTTTCCGTAGGCGTCAAGCGCCGGGCTGCCACTGTTACCGCCGGTGGTATGATTTGTTGCGATGAAGTTCACCGGCATGCGGCCGTTCTTTCCGTACCTGCCATAATCCTTTTTGCTGTGCAGTTCGATCAACTTTGCGGGAAGATCGAATTCATAATCTCCGGGCACATATTTTTCCATCACGCCGTCAAGATCAGTGGAGAATTCATAACGTGCACCATCGCGCGGGATGTAACCTTTAACCTGTCCGAACGTAACGCGCATGGTGCGGTTCGCATCAGGATAAAAAGTTTTTTCTTTCATCACTTCCATTTGCGCCTTCATGTAATCGCGTTGAAGCATATTGATGCGGGCCTGCACATCCGCCATTTTTCGCTGTACATTATCCTGGTAGTTTGTAAGCACGGCTTTGAAAAATTTCGGTGCGTAGCTGTTTTTTATTTCCTCAACTACTTCAGCGGCGGGCTTTTCAAGAAGCGATTCTACTTTTTGCCGCTCATCGAAATAGGAATCATTGTACATCCTCGATGCAAATTCCTGGTAATCACTTTTGGTGAACCTGAAAGCATCTGCTGCTTCCTTTGCCACAAAACTTTCCGGCTGGGAAAGGTAAACCGGCATCAGTTCGCGAAAAAGGTCGCGGTCAACATTTGAATCGTATTCATCATAAATATTCGCGAGGTTCTTCTTCACCACAGCAAGGCGCTGATTGTAACCGTTTTCACCATCCTTTTCGAATGCGGTGACCAGCGAGTTCAAATTGCTGGTGATCGCATACATTTCGATTCGGATCATTATCTCGTTGAACTGATCC
>JAFAGR010000064.1 GCA_023422565.1 Bacteroidota bacterium
TTCCGAATGGGTGTATGTGAGTTTGGAAGTGAGATGAATGAACGATTTACGATGTACGATTTACGATGTACGATTTACGATGTACGATGTACGATGTACAAGAGCAATTCAGCGGTGCATTTAATCCGCGGCAATCAGCGGGAAATATTTCACGCAAAGAAGTAAAGAAGCCAAAGACGAATTCGATTACGATTTACGATGTACGATCTATGATGTACGATTTACGAATATAACCTTGGCTAAAAAGAGGAATTCAACAAGACAAAATCTCCCTCCGTTGTTCTCCGTTCCCATGTGGATCTCGGTGAACACGGTTAGTTCGTTGTTTGTAGTTCCTGGTCACTGGTGTCCGGAGGAAATTTCGTCGATTCAACATCCAACACCCAATATCCAACATTCCCGGAATCCTCAACCATAAAAAATTTCGATGCTTACCCAACCTTCAATTCCGGGATGCAGTATATTAGTTAGACATAATATCTTATACCAATAAAATTCCGGTTATGCACAAGCAACTCTCTTTTAAATTTCTAATGCCGCTGATGATCCTATTTGCCGCGGTCACCATCTTTTCATGTAAGAAAGATGATGTTAACAACCCCACTCCAAACCTACCTGATCTTCAAAGCAGGGTGACATCCTCCGTTTCCGGCTTTGTAAGTGACGAAAACAATCTGCCTGTATCCGGCGCTACCGTTAAGGTTGGGTCAAGCACTTCATCAACCGATGAGTACGGATTCTTTTCGTTCAGAGATGTACAGGTAGTAAAAAACGCGGCTGTAGTAACGGTAACGCATAGCGGCTATTTCAAAGGCATGCGAACTTACATTGCAGAGGCCGGCAAATCTGCCGTGGTGCGCATAAAACTGCTTCCTAAAACTACTATCGGATCCATTGACGGCGCAGCAGGTGGTAGCGCTACGGCTGCAGACGGTTTAAAAGTGGAGCTTCCGGCCTCGGGCGTGGTGGACGCTTCAGGTGCAGCTTACACCGGGCCTGTAACTGTTTCCGCAAAATGGCTTAACCCGGCTGCGGATGATTTTGCCCAAATAATGCCCGGTGACCTCCGTGCATTAAATACCTCTGGTGAAATGCGCACCTTGCTTTCTTATGGCATGGCCGCAGTTGAACTTACGGGCAGCGGCGGACAGGCATTGCAGGTAGCTCCCGGTAAAAAATCTACAGTGTCATTTCCATTGCCTTCAACATTGCAAGGCCCCGCACCGGCAAGCATTCCACTCTGGCATTTCGATGAAGAAAAAGGACTTTGGATAGAAGAAGGCACCGCCACAAAAGTGGGTGATAAATATGTGGGTGAAGTAAGCCACTTTTCTTTCTGGAACTGCGATGTGCCGGCCAACTATGTACAGTTTAATGTGACCGTTCATGACGCAAACGGCAATCCCGTTCCCTGGGCAGTGGTAAAACTCACCATGGTGAACAGTCCCTTTACAGCGACACACGGAATTACAGATTCCTCCGGTTATGTAAATGGCGCTATCCCCGCCAATACTGATCTTGTAATGACCGTATTTAGCGGATACAACTGCGGTTCACCATTGATAACACAAACCATCCCGGGATCGAACACTAACATTTCACTGGGAACAATCACACTTCCCGCGGCGAATATGGCTACCGTTAGCGGCACGATTACTAACTGCGCCATGCAGCCGGTAACCGATGGATACGTGATCATGAATGTTTCGGGTATCCCTTACCGTTACCCTGTGGACAATACAGGAGCTTTCACCTTTTCCTTCCCGATCTGCGCAGGCAACAGTACGGTTACCATAATTGCTGAAGACATTGCGGGCAGCCAGCAATCTACTCCTGTAACGCACACGCTCACCACAGGGGCAAATGCACTTGGCAACCTCCAAGCCTGCGGTGTTACCACATCACAATTCATGACCTACACGGTTAATGGCAATCCATATACGTTCACTGCTCCCGGAGACAGCCTTTATATGAGCGGAAACGGTACCAACAATATGTTTATGGTGGGAGCATTCCAGGTAACCGGAAACCGCTGGGCACAACTTGCCATTGAGAGAACCGGCATTGGTGTAGGAACCGCACAGGAAGCCTACTACTTCCAGTCGTCAGACATCAATGATTCTACACGCATGATCTCTCCGCCGAATATTGTAAACATCACCGAGTATGGCAATATCGGCGAGTTCATCAGCGGCAACTATAATCTTATACTTACCGGCGAGCCGCCGACTAACCAAACCTATACAGTCAACGGCAGCTTCAGAGTAAGAAGAACCTGGTAAAATTTGTTTTGTTAGACCTGGTAAATAAAAAGCGGTGGGGAAACCTGCCTCTTTTTCATTTGTACCAATCATTTTATTCCTTATCTTTCTAAAACCTCTTTACCACGATTATTTACTCACAAATAAATAACCGATGGCAAGATCTAATCTTTTCCGCTTCCTGGCAGCAATTTTTTTAACATGCGCCTTATTTTTTTCTTGTAAAAAAGATGATTCGCCGGGCTATCAACCTGACCTACCCGATCTGCAAACCCGCGTCACTTCGTCAATTTCTGGCTTTGTAACTGATGAGAACGACCTTCCAGTTTCAGGCGCGGCTGTTAAGGTAGGAACAATCACCTCTTCAACAGATCAATACGGATTCTTTTCTTTCACCGATGTGGAAGTTATTAAAAATGCGGCCTTAGTAACGGTAACGCATAGCGGTTATTTTAAAGGGATGCGTAGCTACGTTGCAGAAGCCGGAAACCCCGCCATGGTGAGAATAAAGCTTCTTCCAAAAACTGTAGTCGGCTCAATTGATGCGGCGGCAGGCGGCAGTGCCACTGCAGCAGATGGATTGAAAGTTGAACTTCCTGCCTCCGGTGTGGTGGATAACGCAGGTGCGGCGTATACAGGTGCAGTAACGGTTTCCGCAAAATGGTTGAACCCTGCGGCTGATGATTTCTCGCAAATAATGCCCGGAGATCTTCGCGCCCTTAATACCTTGGGAGAAATGCGCACTCTTTTGTCTTACGGTATGGCCGCAGTTGAACTTACGGGCAGCGCCGGACAAGCATTGCAGGTAGCTCCCGGTAAAAAATCAACAGTGTCTTTCCCATTACCATCAACACTGCAAGGTCCCGCACCTACTTCGATTCCACTCTGGCATTTCGATGAAGAAAAAGGCCTTTGGATAGAAGAAGGAAGCGCTACTAAAATCGGTGATAGGTATGTAGGTGAAGTGAGCCATTTTTCTTTTTGGAACTGCGATGTACCGATCGACTTTGTTGAGCTCAACTTAACAGTGGTAGATTTAAACGGCGCACCTGTTCCTTACGCCAAAGTTCGCCTGAGTACATTGACCAGCCCCTTTACGAGCGCCCAGGGATTTACAAATGCATCCGGGTACGTGAATGGAATCGTTCCTGCAAACACTGATCTTGTGATGCGCATTTACACCGGCAACAATTGCACCACTCCGCTATATACGCAGAATATCCCGGCTTCGGCGATTGATGTTTCCCTTGGAAACATAAGTATAGCCGCCACGGCTTTAGCTAACGTGAGCGGTACCGTGGTTAATTGCAGTATGCAGCCGGTAGCCAATGGATACATTATCATGAGTGTTTCCGGAACGTATTACCGGTATCCGTTGAATAATAACGGCTCGTTCAATTATAATTTTCCGGGGTGCTCATCGGGGCAAAACGCTTCACTAATTGCAGTTGATGCTTCAGCAAACGAACAGTCTGCACTTACCGATCATACCATCGTTCCGGGATCAAACGTAATCGGTCAAATTCAGGCTTGCGGGATTTCGACGGTGGAATTTTTTAATTATTCTATAGACGCTCCCGGTGTGCATCAAAGTAATATCAGTTTTTCCAACGCTCCGGGTGATTCTGCCTTTCAAGAAAGTGCGTGGGCTGAAGTAGCGATTTCTGCCGAAAATACTTCAACGGGCAATTGGGTTATCTTAAGAATGGATGATCAGGCCATTGCAGCAGGTTCTTCCCAAACAGCATGGAGTTTTTTAGACTCGGATCTGTATAATTTGGGAATGGTTCAACTAACTCCTCGCCCAACTAATAATCAAGTTCATATAACAGAATACGGCACAATTGGTCAATTCATCAGCGGAACCTTCAACCTCACTTTCGAATCATATCCCGGTCAGCCCGATATGCAGGTTTCGGGAGAATTCAGGGTTAGACGACGTTACTGATCAAAGGTGAAAGGGGCTTTTAACATCCAATTATTCATCGACTTTTGCTTAAGAATTTAATCGATTACATTAATGAAAAGCGGCGGGAAACCTGCCGCTTTTTCTATTTGGCCCGAAGACCAATTCATCATAAAACGCTATATTTAATTACTTCAATTAAACCGGGCAGATGAAAATAAAATTACACGCTTTCTTTATCCTCGCATTTTCAATTCTGCTACTTACCTGTAAAAAGAGTGATGTTAGCGGTCCGCAAACAGAGGTTCCCGATTTTCAAAACCGCGTTGTCGCATCGGCTTCGGGCTTTGTCACTGACGAAAACAACGCGGCGGTTGCCGGGGCGCAGGTAAGTATGGGAGGCTATTCTTCTTACACTGATGAGTTCGGTTATTTTTCTTTCAATAATGTACCGGTGGTGAAGAACGCCGGCGTAATAAAGGTTACGCATTATGGCTATTTTGCCGGAATTAGAACCTTTACCGCAGAAGAAGGCAAAGATGCATTTGTACGGATCAGGTTATCTCCTAAAACAGAAGTTGGAAATATTGATGCTGCTTCCGGGGGAACAGCCACTGATCTGAACGGGCTCTCCGTAAGTTTACCCGCGGACGGAGTAGTGGATGCACAATCAGGTGCTGCCTATTCAGGACCCGTGTCCGTTTTCGCACGATGGCTCGATCCCTCCTCGCGGGAAATTTTCAGTACTATGCCGGGCGACCTTCGCGCCATAGACGCTGCCGGTTCACTTCGATTGCTTATTACCTACGGAATGGCTGCTGTAGAGCTCAGAGGTGCCGGGGGCCAGCTTTTGCAGATAGCACCCGGGAAAAAGTCTTTACTAACATTCCCAATGCCCGCGCATATGTTGGCAAATGCGCCTAGCATGATTCCACTGTGGTATTTTGATGAAGAAAAAGGTTTATGGAGTGAGGAAGGGCGCGCTACTAAAAATGGTAACATTTATTCGGGTGAAGTAAGCCACTACTCATTCTGGAACCTCAACATACCCACGCAGGTTGTGAATTTTCAGGCGCGGCTAACAGATGGATCCGGCGCACCGGTATCAGGGGCATTTGTAAAAATTTACAAAACAGATGACCCCATGGCCGTCGGCACAGGTTTTACTAATTCGTCTGGTTATGTTTCAGGCGGAATACCTGCTAATGCTGATCTTGTGTTTGAAGTGTATTCAAATATTCAATGCACCGATGTTAGCTTCACGCAGAATGTTGCCACGGGTTCATTCCCGGTAAATTTTGGCGATGTAGTTCTTCCCGGTCAGCGTGTGGCAAAAGTACATGGAAGCGTGGAAAACTGCGGGTTTGCACCGATACAGCAAGGGTTTGTGGTACTGAACGTAGGAGGCTACAACTATCGCCATGATGTCGATTCCAATTCCTCCTTTTCATTTGTAACACCTCTTTGCGGCTCGAACGGCCAGGCAACTATTTTAGCGGTAGATTTAATGAACCTTCAACAGAGCAATGCCGTTCACTTCACGATCACACCGGGAGACAATGAGGTACCTGCACTTCGTGCCTGCGGGATCAGCGCCCTGGAGTTTGTTCAGGTGACCTTTAGAGATACAACATACACCATAACCAGCCCTTCCGAAATCTTTACTGCAAGCGGCCCGCCAACCGCAAACCTACTCCGGCTGGAAACCGGGTTTAATGTGGATACAGTCTACAACGTGTCTAGCTACATATTCATGGACAGGTTAGGCATGGCCGTAGGCTCAACTCATGTACTGTACGATGCCTGGTTCAGTAATGCCGGCTATATACCTCCAAACGCTACAACCGGAAACACTTCTCCGGTAACTATTACGGAATTTGGCACAATCGGAGAATTCATGAGCGGCTATTTCAGCTATGATTTTTTCACCGCGGAGGGAGCCCCTTTTGGAACAATGCATTACACTTTCCGCTTCCGGCGGGCGTTCTAAATTCTATTTGAAAGTTGCTAAATAATCACGCCGGGGAAAATTTCAAAAATTTCCAAATGGGGTGTGAACCTTGACACTCACTTTAACCCAACAATCCAATATTCCGTCCAACCATTTCCCGCCAAACTCAAAAAAACTGACTAGAGACTAATGCACATTGACTACCGACTAAGTTGTACTTTTGCCGCACTAAAAAAAGCCGTGGGGAGCAGTGCCGTACAAGAGTGCGACCCGCGAGAGGCGGGCAAGCTGCAAGCAAAGCTGATTTTTAGCTTGACCGCCGGCTCCAAAAAATAATATAATGGCAGAAAAAATTTCAATGGGAAGGGAAGGGAAACTAAATGTGCCCGACAACCCGATAGTTCCCTTTATTGAAGGCGATGGCATTGGCCCCGAGATCTGGAAAGTGGCTCAAAAGGTTTTTGATACCGCGGTAGAAAGATCATATGAGGGGAAGCGAAAAATTGAATGGAAGGAAATGCTTGCCGGCGAAAAAGCGTTTAACCGTACGGGTGAGTGGCTGCCTGCAGACACCTTGCAAACAGCAAAAGATTATATCATATCCATTAAAGGTCCGCTAACCACGCCAACCGGTGGCGGCATCCGTTCATTGAACGTGGCCATGCGGCAGGACCTTGATCTTTACGCCTGTGTTCGCCCTGTGAAATGGTTTAAAGGCGTCCCCTCTCCTGTGGTTCATCCCGAACATGTTGACATGGTGATCTTCCGCGAAAACACCGAAGATATTTATGCCGGTATAGAATGGAAGGCAGGTTCACCGGAAGCGCAGAAGTTCGAAAAGTTTTTGCTGGAAGAAATGGGCGTAAAAAATGTTCGTTTCCCCGGCGATTCCAGTTACGGTGTAAAGCCCGTATCATCAACCGGTACAAAAAGACTGGTGCGCTCAGCAATAGAATATGCGCTTGAAAATAATCTTCCTTCCGTGACACTTGTTCACAAGGGCAACATCATGAAATTCACCGAGGGTGGTTTCCGCTACTGGGGCTATGAAGTGGCGCGTGAGGAGTTTGGCGACAAAACCTTTACATGGGATGAATGGGACCAGTTAAAGAAAACTGACGGTGAGGCACACGCAAATGAAGTGCAACGCAAAGCATTGAGTGAGGGAAAATTATTGGTAAAGGATATTATTGCCGATAACTTTTTGCAGCAAATATTGATTGCGCCGAAGGATTTTTCGGTGGTTGCCACGCTGAATCTTAATGGCGATTATATTTCCGATGCACTCGCTGCGGAAGTAGGCGGAATAGGCATTGCGCCGGGAGCAAACATCAATTACAAAACAGGGTACGCGGTGTTTGAAGCTACGCACGGCACGGCGCCGAAGTTTGCGGGTACAGACAGCATGAATCCGTCTTCGATCATCCTGAGCGGCTGTATGATGCTGGAATATATGGGATGGAAAGAAGCTGCCGAAATGATCACCACCGCATTGCAGGCAACCATCATGCGCAAAACTGTTACTATAGATTTCTTCAACCTGATGCAGGGCGCAACACTTTTGAAAACCTCGGAGTTCGGCCAGGAGATCATCAACAACATGGGCGTGGTAACGGCAGATTTTCAATTAAAACAAAGTTCCAGCCTGTAACTAATTTCTCAACTAACTTTTTAGATCAACAACTAGCATATGTCAAAAATTAAAGTAGCAAACCCCGTAGTGGAATTAGACGGAGACGAGATGACAAGGATCATCTGGAAGTTCATAAAAGATAAACTAATACTTCCTTACATCGAAGTGCCGATCCAGTATTTTGATCTCGGAATGGAACATCGCGATGAAACAAACGACCAGGTAACCATAGACGCTGCAAACGCGATAAAGGCCTGTGGCGTGGGAATCAAATGCGCTACCATTACGCCTGATGAAGCTCGCGTAGAAGAATTCAAACTGAAGCAAATGTGGAAAAGCCCTAATGGCACTATCCGTAACATACTTGATGGAACTGTGTTTCGGGAGCCGATAGTAATGAATAATGTTCCGCGGCTTGTTACCAACTGGACGGCGCCGATCATCGTTGGCCGTCACGCTTTTGGCGATCAATATCGTGCAACCGACACCGTTATTAAAGGAAAAGGAAAACTTACTATGACCTTCACGCCTGAAGGCGGCGGTGAAGCGCAGACTTTTGAAGTATTCAATTTTAAAGGTGACGGCGTTGCCATGACCATGTATAATACCGATGAAAGTATTTACGGTTTTGCGCGAAGCTGCTTTAATATGGCCCTGAGCAAAAAATGGCCACTTTACCTTTCTACAAAAAATACCATTCTTAAAAAATACGACGGCCGCTTTAAAGATATTTTTGAAGAAGTTTACCAAAACGAATTCAAAAAAGATTTTGAGGCAGCAGGTATTGTGTATGAACACCGCCTGATCGATGACATGGTAGCCAGCGCTTTGAAATGGAACGGAAACTTTGTTTGGGCATGTAAGAACTATGATGGTGATGTACAAAGCGATACGGTTGCGCAGGGATTTGGCAGTCTTGGTTTGATGACTTCAGTATTGGTAACACCTGATGGCAAAACGATGGAAGCTGAGGCTGCACATGGCACCGTAACCCGTCACTATCGCGATCATCAAAAAGGAAAACCAACATCAACTAACCCGATCGCATCTATTTTTGCGTGGACGCGCGGGCTTGCGTTTCGCGGAAAGCTTGACAGCAACCAGCCGCTGATCGACTTCTGCAACGCGCTGGAATCAGTTTGTATAGAAACCGTGGAAAGCGGTAAGATGACGAAAGACCTTGCTGTTTGCATTCATGGCAACAGTGTTAAACATGGTGAGCATTATCTGTACACTGAAGAATTTCTCGATGCCATTGATGAGAACCTGAAAAAGAAAATGGCCTGATAAAATATCAAAGATTTAAAAGCGTCATTTTTATGGCGCTTTTATTTTTAAAAAACTGTTTATGAAATCAAGAATACTTCATGCCCTGTCCATAATGATCCTGGGTATCCCGATCGCGTCTTGCAACTCCGGCTCCGAAACTTATGAGATAAGAATGCAAATGAAGCCGGGAGAAAAATTTCAACAATTCACAAAAATGGAAACCAAGGTTGATTTGGGAACACTTCCGGGAATGGAGATGAAAACCGCAACCGGAGCTGAATTTGAATTTCTGGAGGGAGAGGGATCTGTGGAACGGCTGAAGATGACCTACCTTGACCTGAACACAGATTTTAAATTTGGTGTTTCCGGTGTGGACAAGAGATCGGACAGCATGATGAAGGTGAACAATAAAAAGTTGATCGGAAAATCTGTGGTGATCAACGTAGACGATTCAAGAGTAGTTCAAGTATCCGGATTTGAAGAAGTAAGAGATGATGTTAATGATACTTTACCAAAAATCATGTTCACTCCCGAAGCCCTGAACTCCTTGTTCGGTTATATGTTTGCTATTTATCCCGGAAAACCTGTTAAGAAAGGCGATTCATGGCGCCGCCAGTCGACGATGTCGGTGATGAACATGAAGATGAACATGATAACTACTTACACCCTTGTAAAAGTGGAGGCAGACGTTGCACAAATAAAAGCATCGGGAACGCTAGCTGCTTCTGCGGACAACGCGCCAGGCCCTGCGCCTGTTTCTGTAGAAGGCGTACATTCTGCCAAATACAGGATAGCGCTAAATGACGGACACATTCAAGGAGGGGATTTCTCTATGGAACTCGAAGGAAAAATGTCTGGTGCAATGGGTACAGGCACGATGAAGATGAAAGGAAAACAGGTAATTTCTGACAAACCCTTCTAACTCTTCTTTTCACGCGAACCCGCATAGAGTTCATACTCAAAAAGCCTGCAATCGATCTTCCCGGTATAGAATTCCAGCCGCCGTTTTGGCTTAAGCCCGATCTTTTTTGCAAGCTCAAGGTTACCTGTAAATATATAACCGGTGTACCCTTTGCATTTTTGTTTAAGGAAGTCGCCGATGCGTTTATACGTTTCCGTTAGTTCAACTTCATCTCCAAGCCTGTCGCCGTACTCAGGGTTTAAAAACACAACCCCATTGGCTTCCGGGGGAATCCTTGTATCTGCAAAATCGCAAACATCAAACTGTATCAGTTCTTCAACACCTGCAATGCCGGCATTCACTTTTGAAACATGCACAGCATCTTCGCTTAAATCTGTTGCGATGATAACTAAACCCGGCACTTCAGTTACAGCCTGCTCGATCTTCCGAAGTTCATGCTCATAAAGGCGTACGTCATAACCTATTACATGCATGAATGCGTAATTAGAACGATATAAGCCCGGCTTACGTTTGGTAGCGATCAATGCCGCTTCTATCGCCAGCGTGCCTGATCCGCACATGGGGTTAATGAAAGGAGATTTTTTATCCCAGCGTGTAGCCATTACCGTTGCTGCAGCCAGCGACTCGAGCATCGGGGCCTTACCGGGAATTTTCCGGTAACCATGTTTGGAAAGAGTTTCGCCGGAGGTATCCAGGAAAAGCTCTGCCTGATCATCCTTCCAATACAAATGGATCACCACGCGATTAAGAGCGGGCCCTGAGTCAGGGCGCTTACCGGTTTTATTTCGAAACCTGTCTGCAATTGCATCTTTTACCTTTACATTGGCAAACAGGTTATTGGTGATCGTTTCATTGCTTACGTTACTTGTAATGGAGAAATAACCATCGGCAGGAATTACCTCTTCCCATGCAAACTTAGAAAGATCATTATAAACATCCGATGCATTGAAAGCCCGGAAAGTTTTAAGTGAATACAACACCTGGCTTGCACACCTCAGGTGAAGATTGAGTTTGATGCAATCGGCCAAAGATCCGTTCAACTCTACCCCGGTCTTGAACACTTTTACGGGAGTGAAGCCCAACTCAACAACTTCAGCCTCAAGATAAGGTGCAAGGCGGTTGGAGCAGGTGATTATGATCTTACTTTTACGGGAGAATAGCTGCATGAAGTCCAAAGGTAAAAAATCAGTGCTTAATGAGCTTATCCAATCAATTCATTAAAACACCTAAATTGTAGAATGGATGATAAGAAAGATATAAGGCTTGCTGTTTTAATTGATGCCGACAATGTGCCTTACAAAAATATAAAGGGAGTGATGGAAGAGATCGCGATTTATGGCACGCCGACATTTAAACGCATTTATGGCGACTGGACGAAGCCCACAGTTGCAGGATGGAAGAAGGTTCTTTTGGAAAATGCATTAACGCCGATTCAGCAATACAGTTATACCTCAGGAAAGAACAGCAGCGATTCGGCATTGATCATTGACGCCATGGATATTTTATATTCCGGAAAAGTGGATGGGTTCTGCATTGTATCAAGCGATAGCGATTTCACCCGGCTTGCAACCAGGCTGAGGGAGGCCGGTATGAAGGTGATTGGAATCGGGCAGAAAAAAACTCCCGCACCGTTCAGAGTGGCATGCGATAAATTTATTTACCTGGAAATTATTCCGATGCCTGACGAAGTTCAGCAGGAAGAAACTACCGTGAATGCACCCCTGAAAAGCAAAAGCCCTAAAACAAAACCGGCGGAAACGGTACAAAAAATAAACAGGGAAACATTAAAGTTCATTAACAGTACAATTGAAGACCTTGCCGATGAAACGGGCTGGGCATTTTTAGGTGATGTAGGAAATTTATTATTAAAGAAGCAGCCTGATTTCGACCCAAGGCTTTACGGCTTTCAAAAACTTACCCCCCTTATCGCCTCCCTTCCGCAATTTGAGATCGATAAGCGCGATACGGATAAGCGTGGCATCAAGCACGTTTACATTCGTAATAAAGCTTAAAAGGTGTACAATCAAAGTGAGCCCTATCCCCGCAGTTAAGATCGGGGATTTTGGCGATACAAGGTGTTTTCAAATGATTACTTCGGATGAAAAAATGAGAGAAGGATAAAAGAGAAAGTGTAAGAGTGAAAGGTGCGAGGTAATAGCGCGTTGAGAAAAATGTTCTCGTTCATTAACCTGCATCCTCCTCCCCGGGGTACGTTAACCCCTATCCCCGCAGTTAAGATCGCGGATTTCGGCGATACAAGGTGTTTTCAAATGATTACTTCGGATGAAAAATTGAGAGAAAGGATAAAAAAGAAAGGGTAAGAGTGAAAGATGCGTGGCAAAAGCGCGTTGAGAAAAATGTTCTCGTTCATTAACCTGCATCCTCCTCCCCGGGGTACGTTAACCCCTATCCCCGCAGTTAAGATCGGGGATTTCAGCGACACAAGGTGTTTTCAAATGCTTACTATCCGATCAACAATTAGTTGACCTACTTCATCCGGACCCAAAAAATGTCGTGGACATTTATCGTGACGGTAAATGAATGGGAACTTATTGCTATAATAACTTCATACAGGTAGCAAGACTCTCTTTCCAATTGGGAATAACCAATCCTGTTTGGTTACGTATTTTGGATGTGTCTAAAGCAGAATAGGCAGGCCTTTTAGCAGGGGTGGGAAAATCTGTCGTTTTAATTGCATTTACTTTGCATGAAGAACCTGACAGATCTTGTATTGCACTTGCAAAATCAAACCAGCTGATCTCTCCCATATTGCAGTAATGATAAATTCCGGGAGCTGCGCTAGAAGTAGAGAGACGAAATATAGCCACTGCAAGGTCAGCCGCATACGT
>JAFAGR010000007.1 GCA_023422565.1 Bacteroidota bacterium
GTCCCAATCCTGCAAAGCACCCATCAAAATTTCGCTTGCAGAGGCTGAACCTTCATCGCCAAGTACGATAAGCTCACCGGTTTCAAACTGGCCCAAACGCCTGGTACGGTAATCTTTTCGCGGGGTGTGAAGTCCCTCAGTATAGGTGATAAGTTTATCGCCTGATAAAAATTCATCCGCAATCTCCACCGCCTCATCAAGCACGCCTCCGCCATTGCCCCTGAGGTCAAGGATCAATTTTTCAATTCCCTGTTTCTTTAGATCGTCCAGCGCCAGCATAAATTCGCGATAGGTTTGCTGCGTGAACCTGCTTAATCTTATGAAGCCCGTTTTGGGTGCTATCACATAAGCGGCATCAATGCTGGAAACTGAAACGATATCGCGCGTTACGGGAAGGTCAAGCACATCACCTTTACGCAAAACCCGTAGGGTAAGTACGCTGCCGCGGTTGCCTTTTAATATTTCCCTCATGGCCTGCGCATCGCGCTTCCTGCCTGCCATCAGGCTGTCTCCGGCTTTCAGCAATTTGTCACCCATCATAATTCCTGCACGGTCTGCCGGGCCGTCTTTCAACACATTTATTACATTAAGCGTATCGTCAAATATGTCGAACTCAATTCCTATCCCGTAAAAATTTCCGGCAATGCCGTCATTGGCCTCTTCAAGCAATGTCGCGGGAATGTATTGGGAATGCGGATCAAGTTTAAAAAGCATGGCCTGGATTGCCGTGTCTGCCAGAGAGGCTACATCTACCTTATCTACATAATTAGCACTAATGAGGGAAAGCACCTCATCAAGAGGTTTCTTTTTCTCTGTAAAAAAGAATGTTTTTCCGGGAAGCGCGTCGCGCATTTTAAATCCGAAAAACATGCCCAGCACAACAGCCAGGCTGAACAGGAACGGTAGCCAGATCTTTAATTTCTTTTGCTGCATATCAAAGCCAAACATTTTGCCGGTTGGCGGGCGGGAATTAGGCCGCGAAGTTAATTTTTTACCGCAAGGAATCCATTTTTATGCCATGAATGATTTGAATGTATTACCTTAAATGAAAAATAAATAATGGGAGCAACCTTAATTGCAGACAGCGGTTCTACGAAAACATCGTGGACGCTGACGGAGCCGGGCAAGAGGAAAAAGAATATCACTACGCAGGGGCTCAGTCCGTATTTCCTTACCTCCGAGCAGGTGAATGAAATTCTGAAGGCGGAACTTCATCCAAAACTTAAATCGAACCCCGATGATCTTTTCTTCTATGGCACCGGTTGTGGGAATCCTGCAAATGTGAAGATGCTTACCACCACCTTTAAAACGGCTTTTCCCAAAACAAGAATTAAGGTTGAATCAGACATACTCGCCGCGGCCCGTGCGCTCTGCGGGCACGAAAAAGGGATGGTGTGCATCCTCGGCACCGGCTCCAGTGTTTGCTATTACGATGGGAAGAAGATCGCCAGGAGCAGCCCGGGGCTTGGGTTTATTTTAGGCGATGAAGGGAGCGGGGCCTACCTCGGCAGAAAGGTTGTTCAGTATTTTCTCTATAATACATTTGAACCTGACCTGATGGACCGGTTTCGCGCCAGGTTCCCCGTACAACCCACTGAAATATTAGATGCAGTGTACAGGCAGCCGCTCCCAAACCGTTACCTGGCAAGGTTTACAGAGTTCCTTGCAGAAAATCGCGGCCACTTTATGATAGAGAACATTATTGAAGACGGATTGAATGATTTCTTTTTTAACCATGTATATAAATTCCGGGAAAGCTGGACGAACCCCGTACATTTTGTAGGCAGCGTGGCCTTTGGCTTTAAAGACAAACTTGCCGACCTGTGTGATTCCTATGAACTTCAATTGGGCAACGTGCTCAAAAACCCAATGGACGGACTGGTTAGATACCATTCATAAAAAATAAATGCTGGGCGAAGGAAAAATGCAATATTGTTAGCGCTTTGTTGTAAATTAGTCTCCTGATTAAAAATTAACTTTCACCATTAAAAATACCTGACATGAATTTTAAAGTTTTACTCACTACCGCTTCTCTTGCAGCCACTATGGCCGGAACAGCGCAAAAGAACACCGGGTATGCCATTACGGGCGACGGCAACAAAGATTTTATCTGGATGAACATCCGCCAGGTTGATCTTACCACAGGCCAGGTAACCAAAACCTTATTTGAAAGGAGTAAATCAAACTTTGAACTGGTTGATGTGAACACGAAGAAAGTGGTGAACCAAACCGCCACGGCAAACGGGAATATTTTTTCAACCACAGATTATCCAACTTCAACATTTGTAGCGGCGGCCGCCCTTGATGCCCGCGGCAATAAATTGTTTTTTACGCCAATGCGTATGGGCGAACTTCGCTGGCTTGATCTTGATATTAAAAACGAAACTCCAAAATTCTATACGCTCCGTTCTCCGGTGATGAATTTCGGAAACATGAATGATGAAGCAAAGAATATCACCCGCATGGTTATTGCGCCTAACGGTACCGGCTACATGATCTCTAACGATGGTAACCATTTCCTACGTTTTACCACAGGCAAGGTTCCTGAAATCACTGACCTGGGCAACCTGGTTGACGCCGAAGACAATAAAGGAATGTCTATCCATAACAAATGCACCAGTTGGGGCGGAGATATGGTTGCCGATGCTTTCGGAAAACTGTACGTGATCTCTGCAAACAAAAATGTATTTGTTATAGATCCTGAAACACGGATCGCCACTTTTAAAGGAACCATTACCGGTTTGCCTGCACAATACACTACTAACGGTGCGGCAGTATCCGAAGATGGAGACCTGATTGTGGTTAGCGCTAATTACTTTGAAGGATATTACAAAGTAAAACTTGCTGACCTTTCAGCTACAATGGTTGAAGGATCTGACCGTCGTTTCAATGCATCTGACCTTGCCAATAACCGTTTCTTACTTCAAAAAGAAGCTGACCAGGCCACTCGTTTTGAAACAGGAACACTTCCTGAAGTGAATTACACCAATGCAGAAGCCAAGGTGTTTCCAAACCCCGTTAGTGCATCAACTTTCTTCGTAACACTTGACGGACAAAAAGAAGGCCGCTACCATATTGTATTCACTGACATCACGGGCCGTGCACTTCAGTCGCAAGCTGTTCAGGTTACAAAAGGGCGCCAAACCGCGCAAATGAATATTCAAAGCCGACCATCAAAAGGCCTTTATATGGTAAAAGTGATCAACGATAAAAATCAAATTGTTATCACTGAAAAGATAGTGCTTGAGTAGTTTTTTTATTTTGGGTTGATAAGTCAGGAGGCTGCTTTTTAGCAGCCTCTTTTTTTGATACTATACTGAACTCGCCGGATAATCAGCAATATGCTCAATGCAACTTGTAGCATGCCCCATGCAACCTGAGCCTCCCCGCAGCCCACAACCATAACCCATAACCCATAACTCACAACCCATAACCCATAACTCACAACCCATAACTCACAACTCACAACCCATAACCCATAACCCATAACTCACAACCCATAACTCACAACCCATAACTCAAAACCCATAACCCATAACCCATAATCCACATCTCACAACTCCTTTGGTATCGCCTTTGCGTAAAAGCTATCAAATAACATTCTGAATTTTTACTTTTGAATTATAAATCCCTTTGCACGAATTAGAACCATATTACAACTGGCGCCATCTCTATATTGCAGATGAAGATCCTTTGTCGCCATTCTTTCGCCGCACATACAGCGAATTTGAATATTCGCACACCATTTACAATTATTATATACATCCCCAGTGGGATGAATTCGGATCAAGAACATTATATCTGAAAATTCTTTATGCAGATTATGAGCAACAGTTTGCCATAATTGAATTAATAGGCGAATGGAATGATGCGATTGAAAACGACATCATGACCTTAAGGCGCGAAGTAACCGACAGGCTTTTTTCAAAAGGAATAAAAAAGTTTATACTGATAGGAGAGAACGTACTGAATTTTCACAGTAGTGATGACGCCTATTATGAGGATTGGTATCAGGAATTGGAAGATGAACACGGATGGATGGTAATGCTTAACCTTCCTGACCAAAGCAAGTACGATTTTGTAAGGGCAAGGCTTAACCGCTACCTTCCATTGTTTGATCTTCCGCAATGGCGCTCGCTTACACCCGAAATGATCTGGCAATTAATTGAGCAGAATAATGCAGGATTGCTGAACGGGTGAATTACGATTTACGGTGTACGATATACGATGTACCTGCCCGACTACGTCATTCAGGCGGGCGATTGACGATCGAAACATCGGCATTTGGAATTTGGGAATAAGGATTTGAAAATAATATTCTGTAAAACTCAATGTCTGTTCGTGTATCACGAACAGCTCAGTTTCCTGTTCGTGTCTCGCGAACAGCCATAGCAAAGAAATCAGGAACCCATAACATGAAGTTTATGCTCAATCTCCTGCACCATTCCGAACACGACGAAAAAAATTCTGCCAACATTTAATTTGTAAACCCGGTTTCCTGTTCGTGTCTTTCGAACATACTCGGTTTCCTGTTCGTGTCAACTCAGTTTCCTGTTCGTGTCAACTCGGTTTCCTGTTCGTGTCTCACGAACAGAACTCGAATTAATGCACGCCCGATAATTTTCTTACTAAAATGTTCGCACTTCGAACCATAAACCAGGAACAAAAATAATTTTAACAATAATTAAGTACTTTTGCCGAACGTAAAACCACAAACTATTGCAATATGAACTGGAAACAGTTTTTCTCTTCGTCCATAGGAAAAAAATTTACGGTAGCATTAACCGGGCTTTTTCTCATCATATTCTTAATAGTACATGCAGGCATTAATGCCTGTATTTTTTTGAATGACGGTGGTGAAACATTTAATATGGTCGCTCACTTCATGAGCCACAACTGGATACTTCGTTTTATGGAGATCGGTTTATTCGTGTTCCTGTTTCTTCACATGATACAGGCCCTTATTGTTTGGCGCCAGAATGCCGTTGCCCGGCCCGTGGGCTACCATGTATCAAAGGCAAATAAAAATTCAACCTGGTATAGCCGCTCAATGGGATTGTTCGGTACCCTGCTTCTGTTGTTCCTGATCATGCACATCAGCCACTTTTTTGTTGGAACCAAGGTTGCCCTTTACGGAGGTGATGGCGGAGATCATGACCTTTACGCGGAAATGCAGGAAGTGTTCAGCCACGGATGGATCGTAGCACTTTACATGATCGGTTTGATCGCTCTCTTCTGGCACCTTCTGCACGGGTTTCAAAGTGCGTTTCAAACACTTGGGGTTAATCATAAAAAATACACACCCATTATCAAAGGAATAGGCGTTGGATACTCTGTTATTATTACCGTGTTGTTTGCCTTGATGCCGCTGGCGGTTTATTTTGAATGGATATACTAAGGAGCTTCCTTTGAGCAAAACCAATTCATATTTTTTAAACATCTGAATATGTCATTGAACGCGAAGATTCCCGGGGGCGAAATGAAAGAGAAGTGGGAAGATTATAAAGGGCACGTAAAATTGGTGAACCCGGCCAACAAACGCAAACTGGAAATAATTGTAGTAGGCACAGGCCTTGCAGGCGCATCTGCAGCGGCAGCACTGGGAGAAATGGGATATAAAGTAAAAGCGTATTGTTTCCAGGATAGTCCGCGCCGCGCGCACAGTATTGCGGCACAGGGCGGTATTAATGCAGCAAAGAATTACCAGAACGATGGCGATAGTGTGTTCCGCCTCTTTTATGATACGGTGAAGGGCGGAGATTACCGCGCTCGTGAAGCAAATGTGCATCGCCTTGCTGAGGTGAGCGCTGCCATTATTGATCAATGCGTGGCCCAGGGTGTTCCCTTCGCCCGTGAATATGGCGGATTACTTAGCAACCGGTCATTCGGTGGAACGCAGGTGCAGCGCACCTTCTATGCAGCCGGACAAACAGGACAGCAACTCCTGCTCGGTGCCTACAGCGCTCTTGAGCGCCAGGTTGCGCTCGGAAATGTAACCATGTACAGCCGTCATGAAATGCTGGATGTGGTTATGATTGATGGGAAGGCCCGCGGAATCATTACGCGCGATCTTATTTCAGGAGAACTTGAACGCCACTTCGGCCACGCGGTACTGTTATGTACCGGCGGATATGGAAACGTTTTCTATCTAAGCACAAACGCGATGGGAAGCAACGTTACCGCAGCATGGAAAGCACATCGCAAAGGCGCATATTTCGGCAACCCCTGCTTTACACAAATACATCCTACATGTATTCCGGTGAGCGGAGATCATCAGAGTAAACTCACATTGATGAGTGAGAGCCTTCGTAACGATGGAAGGATCTGGGTGCCCAAACAACAAAACGATCCCCGGAAAGGAAAGGATATTCCTGAAGAGGAACGCGATTATTATTTGGAAAGAAGGTATCCCGCATTCGGTAACCTCGTTCCGCGAGACGTTGCCTCACGCGCCGCGAAAGAAAGATGCGATGCTGGCTATGGCGTAGGTACAACAAAGATGGCAGTGTATCTCGACTTCGCCGACGCAATAAAAAGATATGGCCGTATTGAGGCGGGTAAATCCGGACTTACCAATGCGGATGAAGAAACAATAATTAAACTGGGTAAGGAAGTAGTGGCTGAAAAGTACGGTAACCTTTTCGAGATGTATGAAAAGATCACCGGTGAAAATCCTTACGAAACACCAATGCGAATTTACCCAGCGGTGCATTATACCATGGGCGGACTTTGGGTTGATTATGAATTGCAGACAACGATCCCCGGGTTATATGCTTTGGGTGAAGCCAATTTTAGTGATCACGGAGCCAACCGACTCGGAGCTTCTGCATTGATGCAGGGCCTTGCCGACGGTTACTTTGTTATTCCCTACACAATCGGAAATTATTTAGCTGATGAAATTGCCACAGCGCCCATTCCGCTTTCGCATCCTGCATTCGAACAGGCGGAGCAGGAGGTGAGTGGCCGTTTACAAAAATTGATGAACGTTAAAGGAACGGAGAGTGTGGAAAGCTTCCATAAGCGTTTGGGAAAGATCATGTGGGATAAATGCGGTATGGCGAGAAATGCGAACGGATTGCAGGAAGCGATCACTGAAATACGTGCACTTCGCGAGGAGTTTTGGCGCAACGTTCGTATTCCCGGAGAAATAAATGATTTTAATAACGAACTTGATAAAGCCGGCCGTGTAGCAGATTTCCTTGAATTAGGAGAGTTGATGTGTATGGATGCATTGCAAAGAAACGAATCGTGCGGAGGGCATTTCCGCGAAGAAAGCCAAACTCCGGATGGTGAGGCGCAACGCAAGGATGACCAGTATAGCTACGTGGCGGCCTGGGAAATGACCGGAGATAATAATTGGGAAATGCACAAAGAAAAACTCGAGTTTGAAATTGTGAAACCTACACAAAGAAGTTATAAATAAAACCACGAACACCATAAACGCTTTTTATGGAACACTACAATATGAACCTCACCCTTAAAGTTTGGCGCCAAAAAAACAGCCAGGCTAAAGGGAATTTTGAAACTTTTAAGGTGAATGATATTTCATCTGAAATGAGTTTTCTTGAAATGTTTGATGTGCTTAACGAACAACTCGTTAATGAAGGAAAGGAACCTGTTGCTTTTGATCACGATTGCCGTGAGGGAATTTGTGGTGCGTGCAGCATGTATATAGATGGCCAGCCTCATGGTCCATGGCAGCAGAACACAACCTGCCAGCTCCACATGCGTGCCTTTAAAGACGGCGATACGGTGGTTGTGGAACCGTGGAGAAGCAAGGCTTTTCCGGTGATAAAAGATCTTGTTGTAGATCGTACTGCTTTTGACCGCATCATTCAGGCGGGTGGATATATTTCAGTGAACACCGGTAATGCGGTAGATGCAAATGCGATTCCGATCGACAAGAAAAAAGCCGATGATGCCTTCCTCGCGGCGGCATGTATTGGATGCGGTGCCTGCGTGGCAGCATGTAAGAACGGCAGCGCGATGCTTTTCGTTGGAGCGAAAGTTTCCCAGCTTGCACAATTGCCACAGGGGGAACCTGAGCGCGAATCACGTGTGCTTAACATGGTAGCCCAAATGGATAAGGAAGGTTTTGGTAACTGCACTAACACCTATGCCTGCGAAGCCGAATGCCCGAAAGGAATTTCGGTGTCCAACATTGCACGCCTAAACCGTGAATATTTAGGAGCCGGACTAACAACTGAGGAGTAGGGGGTAGTTCGTAGTTTGTAGTTTGTAGTTTGTAGTTCCTAGTTTGTAGTTATTGCAGACTTTGGAGGAAATTTTACAGTTTCCAAAAGATCATTCTTCCAACTGGGATAAAACTCACAAAGTTCCATAAAGGGGAAACCCAGGTCCACAAAGGCTCTGAGGCGCTTTGAAAATTGGTGATTGTCTTTGTGTATCTCCTGCATCTTCTTGTGAATCTCCGTGACTAAAGAAAAGGGCATAAAATAGTTCCTGTTTAGTTTTTCCTCCATTCTCCTTAAACCTTATACCTTGCAGCATGCGCCATGCACCATGTGCCTTCACTCACAACCCATAACCCACAACTCACAACCCACCACTCAAAACTCACAACCAATAACCCAATCCCATAAATTTTCCGCAATTTTGATGCACGCGTGCGCCCGGGAAAAATATACCTGACCATTCTGCTTATCGTTCTGTTGATGCAATCTGCAGTGGCGCAACCTCCGCTTTCCAATCTTCGGAAAAAATGGATACCGGTTACAGACTCATCTTTTGTGATCGATTCATTCAGCATTGCTCCCAATACTTTTATAATGCAAGGCGCGGATCAGGCGAATTATAAACTTGACGAAATTGATGCAAGGTTCACCTGGATCGTGAAGCCTGCGGCAGACAGCGTTTTTATTACCTACCGTGTCTTTCCTGCACGGCTGAACAAAAAAGTTTACAAATACAATTACGACAGCATTCGCTTCAACTTTCTCGCCGAAAAGCCAACCCGCGTCAGAACTTCTTCTTCTTCATCAAACGCGCTGATCGATTTCGGGCAGATCGAATCTTCCGGAAGTTTTGGCCGTGCCATTTCTTTTGGAAACAACCAGGATGCGGTGCTGAATTCCACCATGAACCTGCAACTGCGTGGCTTCATCGGGGACAGTATGGAACTCACTGCCGCAATCTCCGACAATAACATCCCTATTCAGCCCGATGGCAATACGCAAGACCTGCGCGATTTCGACCGCATTTTCCTCGGAATAAAAAAGAAAAACTGGCAGGCGAGTTTTGGCGATATCGATATCCGCGAAAGCAAAAATTATTTCATAAATTTTTACAAACGCCTGCAGGGCGCTTCCTTCGAAACCCGGAACCGCATCAATAAAAATTATGAGAACACCTTCTTCGGCAGCGGCGCCATCGCCAAAGGGAAATTCACCCGCCATATACTTAACCCGATAGAAGGAAACCAGGGCCCGTACCGCTTACAGGGCGCGAATAATGAACTCTATTTTGTAATTCTCGCTGGAACCGAAAGAATATTTATTGACGGCGAGCTCTTGCAAAGGGGAGAAGACCAGGATTATGTGATCAACTACAATACCGCGGAGATAACGTTTACGCCTAAACGAATGATCACAAAAGATAAACGGATTCAGGCTGAGTTTGAATATGCTGATCGGAATTATCTAAATACCCAGCTTTATGTGACCAATGAAATGAATTTTTCAAATAAGCTGCTGATCAATACCGCCGTTTATTCAAATTCTGATTCACGAAATGCCACGATAGACCAGGAACTCAACGAGGATCAAAAACAATTTCTTTCTGAAATAGGCGATAGCATTCACCTCGCATATTATAACAACGCAGTTCGCGACACCTTCACAACAGGCAGGCTGCTTTATAAAAAGATCGATACGGTTTATAACAGCACCATGCACGATTCCATCTACGTTCTCTCCACAAACCCTGATGATACCTTATATGCCGTGACCTTCACTTACCTCGGCCCGGGAAAAGGAAACTATATTCCGCTGCGGAATGCCGTGAACGGACAGGCCTTTGAATGGGTGCAGCCGGATGCAGCTAACAGGCCTATGGGGGAATGGGAACCTGTAACCTTGCTCGTGACGCCGAAGAAACTCCAGATCTTTTCGGTAGGCGCAAATTATTTAATGCGAAAGAAACTGACCCTCGGTGCGGAAGTGGCCATGAGTCATTACGATGTAAACTTATTTTCATCGCGTGATAAAAGATCAGCAAACGGCTTTGCGGGAAAAATGAACCTCGGTGGAACAGGGAGAACTCTGTCGATCTTGAATAAAGTACGGCAACTTGATTGGACCGTTGGCCACGAGTATGTTTCCGAAAAATTCAAACCACTTGAGCGGCTTAGGCAAATTGAATTTCTGAGAGACTGGAGCCTTCCTTTCGATGCGCCTCCTGCAGATGAGCACATAACTAATGTGGCCGCGAAAATTACCACTAAGTCGAATTTTATTCGCTATGATGCTACGCATTATAATCGAAGCGATAACTACAATGGCCTGAGGCAGGTACTAACGGCAAACGGCAAGAACGGATTGTGGACTTATCAAAGCACCATCAACTTCTTATTCTTTAACGCTGAAACGCAACGGGGAAATTTCATAAGGCCATTGGCCGCATTGAACAGGGAGTTGGTCAGCCTGAACAAAATGCAGGTGGGAGCAAAATATTCCGGCGAGTTCAACAGCATAATGGAAAAAATACCTGACACGCTCTCATCGCTCAGTTTTTCCTTTCATGTTTATGAAGCATTTTTGAAAAGCGATCAATCTAAGCCGAACAAATGGGGGCTTACCTACATGCGCAGGGAAGACTGGCTGCCATCAGGAAACCGATTTTTGAAATCGGATTATAGCAACAACTACGGTGCTTCCGCTGAATTTCTTCGCAACCCGAACCAACAACTAAAGCTGAATGTTACCTATCGGAACCTTTTTATAAAAAACCGGGATCTAAGCCGCCAGTTGCTGCCGGAAAATAGTTTGCTCGGCAGAACGGAATACAATGCCAATGCCTTAAAAGGATCTCTTACCGCAAGTTTTCTTTACGAGATCGGCTCGGGGCAGGAGCAGAGAAGAGAGTTCACTTACCTTGAAGTTCCCGCAGGGCAGGGCGAATATACCTGGATTGATTACAACAGCAATGGCATCGCGGAACTGAATGAATTTGAGATCGCCATTTTCCCGGATCAGAAAAAATACATTCGCATATTCACGCCCGGAAGTTCGTATGTGCGGGCCAATTACCTTCAATTCAACTACAACATTGGTTTTGATCCGAAATTACTTTTGAAGAACCCAGACAAAGGGATGAACCGATTTTTGAAAAGAACCAGTACCTCCTCTGCTCTTCAGATCAACAAGAAAAAGATCTCTCAGAAAGAATTTCTTTTCAATCCATTCGCCAATGAAGCAATTGATACCAACATCATCAGCCTGAATTATTATTTTTCAAACACGCTCTTTTATAACCGAACCAATACCAAATGGGGCCTGGAGGCAACCCATAGCAAGTCGACATCAAAATCCTTACTTGCTTACGGACTGGAAAATCGCAGTATCAGCAATCTTTCCGCAAAAGCGAGGTACGCTTTTTCAAGAAGTTTTTCGATGCAATTGGCTGCGAAGAAAGGGGAGAATAACCTGCAGACAAATGGCGTGAAGTTTAACAACCGGAATTATAATATCAATATTGTTTCATTGGAACCTTCGGTCACCTACCTGTTCAAAAACAGTTTTCGCGCAATTGTCGGTTACGCATACACGAAGAAGAACAACAGGCAGGATTCCCTTGAAACTTCCATTCATCATGCTCTGAATGCTGACCTCCGTTACAATGTGGCATCCAACAGTACGATCTCAGCGAAATTCACCTATTCCAACATCAATTTTGATGCTTATGCAGGCGCCGCTAATACCACGGTAGGTTATATTCTGCTGGATGGACTACTGCCGGGAAGCAATTACTTATGGAGTGCCGATTTAACGCGCAGAATCGCCGGAAATATTGAGATAAGCGTGCAATACGAAGGAAGGAAGCCCGGTGATACAAGGATAATTCATACAGGCCGCGCAGCCTTGCGTGCAATTTTCTAGATTTTAAGGACGCGATATCTCATTGTAGCAGGGATGCAAAATATTGCATTCCTACAATAACAAATTGCACCCCCAAAAAAACATCCCTATAAATTGAATGCATTTAATAAAAAAAAATGCGGCATCTTTTCATTAGATACCGCATTCTTTAGCAAAACACATAAATTATTTAGCTAAAAAGGCCCCCCTTTTTAAGAGGTCGATAGCCTTCACCAACTTTAAATCCATTGTTATACACTTCTATTTTATAATTTCCTGTCGAAAAATCCTTGTCTTGCTTCCAGTCAAATGTTACAGTTTGACGCGTATTCTGAACATAGTTCACGTCAAGTTTCTGTGTAAAGGTTTTTTCTTCACCCTCACGCGTATTAAATGTGCCCGAACCCAGAGACTCAACTGCAACGGTTTGTCCGCTTGGGTCAGTAATCACTACATAGATTTCTTTATTGCCTGAAGTCGTGATCATGTTCTCATCCAAGTCAAAAGAAACGCGAAGTTTATCAACCTTCTTTGCCTTATCAGTTACTTTTTCCTTACCGCTGCCTTTTTCTTTGATACCTACAATATTGAAGTTAGAAGCGTGAAGAGTGGAACCGATGTCGATCACATCTTCCCTTTGCTTAATAACCACCTTTGCAGAGTCAAAGTCTTTGATCACACGGTCGCGCTCCTGGGTAACAACCGCTTTTTCCTGCGCTAACTGAACCTTTTGTCCTTCAAGCATTTCGATCTGCGACCTGTACCCTTCAATATCTCCGTTTAAGGAAGCGATCAAAGCGCGGGCTTGCCTGAGTTCTGATTGGGTAGCGTTAGATTTTGTAAGCAGGCTTTGAATACGCTGCGATTTCTCTTCGATCTCCCTGTCTTTTGCGCTGATGGTGCTGTCTTTCTTCGAATTTGAAGTTTTCAGCATGTCGTAACGCATGGTTGCGTCTGCAAGTTCTTTCTGCAATTCGTCTCTTTGTGTAGAGGTGGAAGTGATCAGATTGTCTTTCTGTGAAAGGGTTTCCTTGGTGTTATTTTTATCCCAAATAATGTATCCCCACGTTCCCAGAAGGGCTGCTACCAAAACGCCCATTAGTATGCCGCGTAGGGCATTGTTTCGCCTGTTGGTGGAAGTGGTACGCACTTCAGTGTGCGTCTTTTCTGCTTCCGGAAAGTTTTCAAATGCCATAGTTGTAGTTTTTCGTTGTTTTGAATTTTTGTTACCTGATGCGTATATAAAAAAAGGCAAGCTCGTTATTCAATTAGGATATCAGATTTTGAAATTACAATTTCGCTCTGCTATTTTCCAAAACTATGCCAAAATAATCCACACCTGTTATCAACAGGGCAAAAGCCGCATTCCATCAGCCTTTTGGCATTTATTTTACATTTCCCGGCCGGCCCAAATGTTCAATTTCAAACTGCCTTTTTCAGGAAAATCCGATAATCTTGCAGCATGAGCGTTGAAAAGATAATTGCATCATGGAAAAAGAAGCAGTTTAAACCGGTGTATTGGTTCCAGGGAGAGGAAGACTACTTTATCGACAGGCTGATTGATTATGCAGAACATCAAATTCTTCCGGAAAGCGAGGCTTCCTTTAATCTGTCGGTTTTCTATGGCAAGGATGCGGATTGGACGCAACTTATAAACGCGGCCCGGCGTTACCCTATGTTCGCGGAAAGGCAGGTGGTTATTTTAAAAGAGGCACAGCAGATGAAGGATCTCGAACAGCTTGAATCTTATATTGCCTCGCCCTCGCAAACCACAATATTTGTTGTAGGCCATAAAACCAAGGCGCTGGACAAACGGACGAAATTTTCTAAAACGGTGGCCGCGCATGCCGAAATGGAAACCTTTGCAAAGATCAAGGAAGATAAAATTCAGGAGTGGATAAGAAACGTTGCGGCAGAAAAAAAGATGCAGATCGCACCGAAAGCCATGAGCCTTTTGGAAGAACACATCGGCAACGATCTTGCGCGCATAGAGAATGAAATGGAAAAACTAAGGATCAATGTGGAGGAGGGGCAGGCGGTAAATGAAGACCATATCGAACAGTTTATCGGCATCAGCAAGGAATATAACATCTTTGAATTGCTGGCCGCCATTACCCGTAAAGACCTTGCTTCCGCCATCCGCATACTGAAATACTTTGAAAGCAATCCAAAGTCTGCACCCATCCAACTTGCCATCCCTGCACTTTACTCGCATTTCAGCAAGGTGTATGTGGCCCTGAGCATGAGCAACCGTAGCGATGAGGCTCTAAAACCTGTTTTCAGTTTCAACCCCGTAGCGCTTAAACAGGGCAAAGACACGATGAAAAATTATGGCTTCGACGGAGTAGAAAAGCTCATACTTTTAATGCAACAGTATAATATGAAAGGCGTTGGTGTTGGCGATTTCGGAACTCCCGGCCATGCATTGCTGAAGGAATTGGTGACAAAGATGATAATGAATTGAATTACGATGTACGATGTACGATTTAAGATGTACGATTTACGATGTACGATGTACGATTTAAGATACACGAATTACAACTGCCGCTTTGTCTTCTTTGTCCCTTTGCGTGAAACAAACTTTCCCGCTGATGTCCGTAAATGTAATACAGCACTGATTTTCGCTGATCAAGTTTTAATTTTTAATTTTTAATTTTTAATTCAAACACTCCCTCGTCATCTCCCTGTCCGCTTCAAGCTGGGCTTTCAACGCCTCAAGCCCGTCGAACTTTTTCTCTTCACGAAGGCGTTTTAAAAATTGAACCGTTATCCGTTCGCCATAAATATCTTCATCAAAATCCAGGATGTTCACTTCAATAGTTCGCTCCGTACCATCAACCGTCGGTCTGAAACCGATGTTCATCATGCCCTGAAGTTTTCGGGTACCCAGTAATACCCGAACCGCATACACCCCGTTTGCGGGTACGAGCTTGTCGGCATCCGGCAAGGAAATATTCGCGGTAGGGAAGCCGATCGTACGGCCGCGCTTGTTGCCATGCACCACCTCGCCCGATAACGGGTAGGCGTACCCTAAAAATTCTTTCGCGGTATCAATATCGCCGGCGAGGAGCGCCTCACGGATCTTAGTACTGCTTATTGTAATATCCCTGATCACACGCTCCGGAATTTCCTTTGCATTAAAACGATATTTCACGGCCTCCCGGTCGAGTAAGTGATAGTCGCCCCGGCGGTCCTTTCCAAATTTGTGATCGTAACCGAGAATTATGGTGTGCGGCTGGAATCGCTCCACCAAAAAATCACGGATATATTCCTCGGCAGAAAGATCAGCGAATTCTTTTGTAAATGGTACAACAACGGTATGCGGAATATTCTTTTCTGCAAGTAAATGAAGTTTCTCATCAAGCGTGTTCAGCACCCGCAAAGGCGGCTGTCCGAAACCTGCAAGCACCTTACGGGGATGAGGATCAAAAGTGATGAGCACGGCCGTACCGCTGATCTTCCGCGCTTCCGACAATAACTGCTGCAACACTTGCTGATGGCCTAGATGAACGCCATCAAACACCCCGATGGTAAGTACAACTTTTTCTAAACGGGGAAGCCCTTCGAGGTTTTTATATACGATCATTGCGAATGCTGCAAATGTAATTGATAATTGAAAATGGTTTATTCGCCATTCACATTTAGTTTTGCAACTCAACTTCCACAATTATGAGTTTATACAGCCAAAGGGGCGTGTCTGCACAGAAAGAAGAAGTGCATAAGGCGGTGAAGAAACTTGACCAGGGGCTTTTTCCAAACGCGTTTTGTAAACTCTATCCCGATCATCTTGGCAATGATGATGAATTTGTGAACGTGATGCATGCAGATGGCGCGGGTACAAAGAGCATACTTGCTTACATGTATTGGAAGGAAACCGGTGATATTTCGGTTTGGAAAGGAATAGCGCAGGATGCAGTGGCCATGAACCTGGATGACTTGCTTTGCGTGGGCATTCATGATAATATTATCTTTAATTCTACGATCGACCGTAATAAAAGACTGATCCCGGGCGAAGTGCTGGAAACCATCATCAACGGTACGCAGGAACTGTTTGATACGCTCGCGAAAACAGGCGTTAACATTAAATACCTCGGGGGAGAAACGGCTGATGTGGGCGATGTGGTGAGAACGGTTGCAGTGAACGGAACGATGGCCTGCCGCTGGCCCAAATCGAAACTGATCACGAATGATAAAATTGCAGCAGGACAGGTGATCGTAGGCCTTGCAAGCTACGGGCAGGCAAATTACGAATCAGAGTATAACAGCGGCCTTGGCAGCAACGGATTAACGAGTGCCCGTCACGATGTGCTTGAAAAGAAATACGCTAAACTTTTCCCGGAGAGTTTTGATAATTCGATTGACGACAAGGTTGCCTACATCGGAAAAAATAGTTTAACCGACACCGTTAGTTACACGGATCTTCCGCAACCAACCACCATCGGTAAACTTTTGCTCAGCCCGACCAGAACCTTTGCACCGGTGATGCGCGAACTCTTGCTGAATCACTTTGAAAAAATAAATGGACTCATACATTGCAGCGGCGGCGGACAAACCAAGGTGTTGAAATACCTGCCTGCCCCTCTGAAAATAATTAAGGATAACCTGTTTCCGCCGCCACCGATTTTCAGGTTGATACAGGAAAACAGCGGGAGCAGTAACCGTGAAATGTATGAGGTATTCAACATGGGCTGCCGGATGGAAGTTTTTTGCGATCAGGATCATGCCGAAGAGATCATAAAAGTATCTACCAACTTTGGCGTTGAGGCACAGGTGACCGGTAGAGTGGAAGCAAGTGATAAAAAAGAACTGCTTATTAAACTGCCATCGGAAGATTTACATTATTAACAACGTTGTCTGCACGAGATAATCCTTATTTTGCAGGAAACAGCAAGGCAAAAACTTATATATGTCGCAATCCATTATAGAACTTCGCAACGTAAACATTTACCAGGGCAGCAATCTCGTTTTAAGCGACGTGAACATTTCCTTAGACAAGGGCGAATTCGTTTACCTCGTAGGCAAAACCGGAACGGGAAAGAGCAGCCTGTTGAAAACGCTTTACGGCGATCTTCAACTCACAGAAGGCGAGGGCTGGGTTGTAGGCCATAAACTAAAGGATCTTACCTGGAAAACGGTTCCATTTTTAAGGAGAAATCTCGGCGTGGTATTCCAGGATTTTCAGTTGCTGACAGACCGGAACGTGAACGATAATCTAAAGTTTGTTTTAAAAGCAACGGGCTGGAAAGACGAAAAGCTGATGAACGACAAGATCGCCGATGTATTGGAGAAAGTAAACCTGAAAACGAAGGGATTTAAAATGCCGTATGAACTTAGCGGCGGGGAGCAGCAAAGGGTTGATATCGCACGCGCGCTTTTAAACTCCCCAAAACTTATACTGGCAGACGAGCCCACCGGTAACCTCGACCCCGAAACCAGTGATGAGATCATGCAGTTGTTGTTTCATATTTCGAGAGATTACAATACTACTATCCTGATGGCCACCCACGATTACCTCGTGATCAAGAAATTTCCTGCCCGCACTATTAAGACCGAGGCCGGGAAGGTGTGGGATAATGCGGGAATATCAGTGCACTAAGATGCAGCGCATTCATTTCATTGTTGTAAGCGCCGGAAAGCACTTCATAACGGTTGCGAATATCCGAAGCTGAATATTCGCGTTTCATTAGTTTTAAAATTTCATTCCTGAATCCGGCAGCGTCTTCTGCAAGGTGGCAAAGCCTTTCCACAGAAGTGCCCTCAATGGCATTCCGGTTCGCCAGTACAAATCTCCCAAGGTAAAGTGCATTCAATACCTTCAACTTTACTCCCGTTTCATTGAAGGAGGGCAATACATGAATGTGCGCTCTTCCCATTAACTCATTCATGGCGGAAATAGAAGGGTTCGCAATTACATGAATGTTTGAAAACTTCGAAGCCAGCTTCAGCAGTTTCGCAGAGGGATCTTTCCCTGCTATCATAAGATTAATATCCAATTTTGAAAATACTTCTTTAATGAGCCAGGAAGCTGCGGCCTCATTTTCATTTACCGAAAGGTTTCCATGATAGAGGCAAAACTCACCTGATCCGCTATGCGCCAGTGGTGCATCATGCCCCGTAAACACCGGCAGGTAGTGAATTTCCGCATCAGGCTGCATCAACCGAAAAGTGGAAGAATCGCGGCGGCTGACTGTAAGCCATTTTGCATCTTTGGAAAGTATTGCCTGTTCCCATTGCCTTAAAAGGCCGGATTCCCGCAGAAAATATTTTCGTTTCAAAAAACTCCCCTCATGCAAGGCAAGATTTGCATAATAGATATGCTCGGCATTGTGCAGCCTTACAAATATTTTTCTGCCTGAAAGCTTATTTTGCATCAGCCACCAGGTGCAATGAATTCCTTCAAGTAAAACCGGGTGGTTGTCTTTTTGCAATTCAGCTAACAATTCATCACTTCGTCTTGAACTAACGATGTAGGGTACACGAAGAGAAACCTCATACATCCGCCTCTTGTAATACCTTGCAGAAACACACATTGCTTCAACTTCAGGTGCCGGTGCGCTTCCCTTTGTGAAACAATGCAGGTGAATTTTGACACCTAGTTTGTGAAGCCATTTTATTTTATAGAAAAGGTCAGTGAACCCGCCATGCTCGGGCGGGAAAGGAACATCAAAACAAACAATATGAAGGTGATCAGCCAAATATCTGCTTATAAAAAGATACAAGTTTAAGTGATTCCTGCTGCCAGTTCAATTCCCGCGCTGCCAGCATGCACTCCCTGTGAATATTTTCCCATCTTTCCTCATCATGCAAAAGGCTGTTGATAGCTTGTGCCAGAGATTCGGGAGAGTGCTCGCGAACCAATACGGCCACTCTAAACTGATTATTGATCTCGCGATACACAGGATAATCGGAACACACCTGCGGAACTCCGGCGTGAATGTAATCAAAGAACCTGTTGGCGAGCGAGTAATAGTTGCTTTTGGCGCCTTTTTCAAATAAGGTGATACCTATTAAGGCTTTGGACGTAACTTTTTTTAATTCCGCAGGTTCAACCAATCCTTTAAAAATCACTTTATCCTTAAGCCCGTATTCATCAACCAGGCTGCGGGCTTGTTTCATAAAATTGCCATCACCGCAAATTAACAGTGGCGCATTCACCCATTGCATGGCGGGTATAAGGGTTTCAAAACTTCGCCCTTCATTTACGGCGCCCTGGTATAATATGAAGCGTTCTTTTTCAGTTCCCATTTTCAACGGATCATAAAATGAAATATTCCTGATCACCTTAAAGGAACTTCCATACATCCGTTTAAATTCTTCAGCTATGGGATCGTTTACGGTATATCCCAATTTGAATTGGGGCACGGCATAGCGCTCGATCTTTTTCCAAAAAGCGTACATGCGTGGCCGTTCGGCTATCTCTTTCATCTCGCAAAACAATTCATGCGCATCGTAAATACGCTTTGTATTCTTTAACCGGGAAACCCAAAGCACTGGGAGAATTGTATCCAGATCTATCGCGCAGATTGCATCAGCCCTATTAAACAAAAGGTAAAAGAAAAGATGGATATTATAGGAAGCATAAAATAAAAAGCCCTTATCGGCCAAACAGCGCAACCTCACCTGACGGAAGGGCATCTCTGTAAGCGGAACGGAATGCCGTCTTTTTCTTCCGACTAAAATAACACGATGGCCTTCATTTGCCAGGGCACTGCAAATACGATGCATCCTCTGATCATACGAAAGATCATTAGTTACAGTAAAACAAAGAATCGCCAAGCTTTTTCGGCTAAAGATATTCCTTACCCGCGCCGACCGGAGAATTAAAAGGTGCTCATTTATACAGTTTTATTCCACAGACCAACATTTAACAAGCCACTTGTATAAAAAGCGAAGTAAAATAGCCTTCTTCATTTATATTTGGAGTTCGAGTTAACTTAAACAATTCTTACCATGCGAATTAAATTTTTGAGCCTGTGCATCCTTGCCCTGGCACCGGCTGCGCACATCTTCGCCCAACCCAAACTAGTGGAAAAGGTGGTGCAGAAAAGCAAAGAGGTCGTTATTCCTTATGAAAAGTATGTTTTACCTAACGGACTAACGGTTATTATACACGAAGACCATTCTGACCCTATCGTGCATGTGGACGTAACCTATCATGTAGGTTCTGCACGCGAGGAGATTGGCAAAAGCGGCTTTGCGCATTTCTTTGAACACATGATGTTCCAGGGATCAGACAATGTGGCTGACGAACAGCATTTCAAAATAATTTCTGAAGCGGGCGGAACGCTTAACGGTACCACAAACCGCGACCGCACGAATTATTTTGAAACGGTTCCCAACAACCAGCTTGAAAAAATGCTATGGCTTGAAGCCGATCGTATGGGATTTTTGCTGGATGCGGTAACACAACAGAAATTTGAAGTTCAACGCGAAACTGTGAAGAATGAGCGTGGACAGAATTACGACAACCGCCCCTATGGCTTATTGGGCGAAGTGGCTTCAAAAAATCTTTACCCTTACGGCCATCCTTATTCATGGATGACCATCGGTTATATTGAAGACCTTAACCGCAGCGATGTGAACGATCTTAAAAATTTCTTCCTGCGCTGGTATGGCCCGAATAACGCTACCCTAACCATCGGCGGCGATGTGAATACAAAGGAGGTACTTACCATGGTGGAAAAATATTTCGGATCCATTCCAAAAGGCCCGGAAGTAACACCAACCAAACTTGACCCCGTAAAGCTTACCTCGAACCGTTACGCAAGCTACGTTGACAATTATGCCCGCACACCGATGATGCGGATAGTTTATCCTACCGTTCCATCTTTCCACGCCGATGAGCCTGCACTGGATCTTTTGGCCGACATTCTTGGCGGTGGAAAAAATTCCATCCTTTACCAGGAACTGGTGAAAACGCAAAAAGCGAACAACGCTGTTACATTCAGCTCAATGTCTGAACTGGCCGGCGAGTTTGTGATATCTGTTACTCCCTTCTCCGGCAAATCGCTAAAGGAAATGGAGGAATTAGTTAACCAGGCTCTTATGGTTTTTGAAAAGCGTGGTGTAAAGGATGAAGATCTGGCTCGTTTTAAAGGCGACTTCGAAAGCCGCACCATTAATGGCCTGGCCAGTGTTTCCGGTAAAGTTCGCCAGCTAGCATATAATGAAACCTTCCAGGGAAACCCTAACCTGATCGGAAAAGAAATGCAGCGTTACCTTGCGGTAACCAAGGAAGATGTTTGGCGTGTGTATGAGAAATATTTGAAAGGCAAAAACAGGCTTGTGGTTAGCGCGGTACCGAAAGGACAGGAAAACATGAAGGCGGGTGAAGATAATTACACAATAAGCACTGACGGATATGTAGCGCCGGATTACGGATACAAAGGGCTTAAATACACTAAAGCAAAAGATAATTTCGACCGCAAGAAAATGCCGGGTGCGGGAAAAAATCCGGTAGTGAACGTTCCTCCGTTTTGGAAGAAAAAACTTGCTAACGGCATGAGTGTGATCGGAACGGAAAACACCGAACTTCCTACAGCAAACATTACAGTTGCGCTCAAGGGCGGCCGTCTAATGGAGAACAACGACCTCTCGAAGGCAGGCCTTACCAACCTGGTTGCCGCGATGCTGAATGAGGATACAAAAAACTATACCAGCGAGCAAATAAGCCTGGAGCTTGAAAAATTGGGCAGCAGCATTAATGTGTACAACACCACCGATGCCATTGTATTCTCTTTGAATACGCTTACCAGGAATATGGATAAATCGCTGGCTCTTTTGGAAGAAAGAATTCTTCGTCCGCAGTTTAACGAAGATGATTTCACGCGTTTGAAAAAACAGGTGACCGAAAGCATTAAGAACAGCAGGACCTCTGCAGCCAGTGTGGCTTCCAATGTTTACGCAGCACTCAACTATGGGTCAGATAACATACTAGGCATACCGGGCAGCGGTACGCAGGAGTCGATTGCTTCTATCACTCTTGATGATATCAAAAACTATTACAACAAATACATAAGTTCAGATGACGGCCGCGTGGTTGTAGTAGGAGACGTGAAAGAACAGCAGATCGCTCCTAAACTTGCCTTTTTGCAAAAACTTCCTTCAACAAAATTTGCATTGCCTTTAAAGCAGGATTTCATTCCGGTTGAAAAAACCAGGATCTATCTTGTAGACATTCCAAATGCAGCGCAAACCGAATTCAGGATCGGTAATGCAAGCCCGTTGCGTTACGATGCTACCGGCGAATATTACCTGGCCACCCTTGCCAATTACAACCTCGGATCATCCTTCAACAGCCGTTTAAACATTAATCTGCGTGAAGATAAGGGTTGGACATACGGAGCCCGGAGCGGTTTTAATGCAGACAAGTATTCCGGCGCATTTACGTTTTCGAGCGGAATTCGCAGGAATGCCACTGACAGTGCGCTCTCTGAAATCATGCGCGAAATAACAGAATATGTGAATATGGGAATCAGGCCGGATGAGATCAGCTTTATGCAGAGCAGTATCGGCCAAAGCGATGCGCGCAATTATGAAACAGCGGGCCAGAAGTCTGCCTTCATCGCACGAATTCTTCAGTACGACCTGCCCGCTGATTTCGTAGCACGCCAGATCAATATTTTAAACTCATTGCAAAAAGCGGAAATAGACCGCATCTCAAAAAAACATCTTGATGTAAATAAGATGAACATTGTATTGGTAGGAGATAAGAAAACAATTCTTCCCGGGCTTGAAAAAATGGGATATGAAATTGTTGAACTTGATGCCGACGCTAAAAAATTGTAATTACATTTAACTAAATAAGGAAGCGGCCTTTGGTCGCTTCTTTTTATTTTGCACCCATCTCATTTATTCGGCGAAAAACACCCAAGGTCTATTCATGAAATTTCTTTTCTCTCTTTGTTTTACTTTTCTGTTTTATTTTTCAAATGCGCAGCCCCTGCGAGAATTACGCGGTGTATGGCTTACTACTTTTTCCAATATAGACTGGCCCAAGCGTGGTGAAACGCCAGAGCAGCAAAGGGAATCGCTTTTGCGGATACTGGATGTGCTCAGGGAAACCGGTATCAACACTGTGTACATGCAGGTGCGTAGCCAGTGTGATGCGATGTACAACAGTTCTTTGGAGCCATGGTCGGCCGACCTCACCGGCACACAGGGAATGGCGCCGGCAGAAAACTGGGATCCGCTGCATTTCGCCATTGAGGAATCCCATAAGCGAGGCATGGACCTTCATGCATGGCTGAACCCATATCGTGCGGTAGCTAACACCGGTGCCCTGCCTTACTTTTCGTCACAGCATATTGCAAAGCGGCGGCCAGATTGGCTTCTCGCTGCCGGAACATTAAGAACGCTTGATCCCGGCATACCTGAAGTAAGGCAACACATACTCGCCGTAATTTCGGATATCGTTAACCGTTATGATGTGGATGGAATTCATTTTGATGATTATTTCTATCCCGAAGGTTCGTTTAATGATAATGCCACGTTTGCGAAGTATTCGGCCGGGATCACAAATAAAAATGACTGGAGAAGAAATAATGTGGACCTTCTGATAGAAGAATGTTTCAACACTATCAGAAAAATTAAACCATGGGTTAAGTTTGGCGTGTCACCAACAGGTATCTATGAGAACAGTGCCGATCCGAACAAAGGGACTAGAACCACCGGCAAGCAACATTATTCCGAATTATTTTCCGATACAAGAAAATGGCTTCGCGAAGGATGGATCGATTACCTCGAGCCGCAGGTGTATTGGTACAGCCGCCAGCCGGGCTCACCCTTTAATGATGTCGCGTTATGGTGGGCAGGCCAGCGTTACGACAGGCATATGTACATCGGGCTCGCCGGCTATAAAGTAGGCATGGAAAAAGGCTGGTGGAGCGCTTTGGAAATTCCGGACCAAGTAAGGCTGTTGCGTTCGCCCCTCGCAAATGGCATTTCCGGAATGAGCATTTACAATACCTCGAGCCTTTTGATTAATAAACTCGGCTATCGCGATTCTTTAAAGCACGCATTCAGGTTACCGGCCATGGTACCTGAAATGCATTGGATAGACAGCGTGCCACCCGGGGGTCCCGTAAGTGTTTCGGTAACTACGGTGCCAAACGGCACTAAAATTTCGTGGACCTTACGGGAAGGGATAACCGAAGAAATGGATAAGCCGAAAATGCTCGCCATTTACCGCTTCCGTGATACCACAATTGATCATGCGAGCAGCAATTTGCTTGCGGTGATCTATGCAAACGGTACCAGGGATTTTATTGATGAAACCGGCTATGAACACAAGATGTGGTACCGGGTTACGCTTGTTGACAGGCTGTGGAATGAAAGCGAACCAAGCTACGCGATAAGTTATGCGGGGCCGGTTCACAGACCGGTTCCAATTACCCGCAAACCGGAAACCCCGCAACCGGTAAAAGAATTGCCCGTGATTGCAAAAACGGCGCCGCCGGTGGTGGAGAAGCCAAAACCACAGCCCGTTCCCGAAAAGCGGGTACCCGAAACCGTTAGAAAGGAAACTATAGCGAAGACTGTGGCTCCCGCAGAGCGCACTCAAACTGAAAAACGGGCACTTCCGGCTGCTACTGAGAAGCCTTTAATGGCCAAAAATCCTTCGCCCGTAAAATTAGAATCGGGGATAAGAATGCAGGTACTCGTAACCGGTAGTATCGAATACAATTTGTTTGATGAAAAAATGAGCAAGGTAACATGGGGCAAGATCAGGTCGCAGTCTACTAATGCCTATGTACAACTTCCTTCAACCAAAAACCTTGCACCCGGCAAATACATTCTGGAATTAAAGAAAGACAGCGCAACCGAATTATTTCCAATTATGATTATTCAATAGCCGAGGCGCATCCGGTACGCATTCATTGCCGTAGTGCCGAGTTTATCAAGCAAGCGGTAATTTACCACTACGCCAACGGCGATTCCTATGCCGGGGATTAGCTGCACCAGTTTGGCGAGGTCAAGGTAATCGCGGTATTCCTGCTGGAAACTTTGCCAGTCAAATTCATTGAGCTGGGCCGGCAATGTGTTTACATATTCGTTCCAGTTGCGCATCAGCATAAAAATTTCGCGCCTTTTGTCCTGCCCGGAATATGTCAGTTGAAAAATGTGAAGTATAAAAAGGCGTTCGCGATAATCATCGATATCCATTCCGTAGCCGGCCGCAACATCAAACAACAGTTTAATTTTTGTAGCGAGTAAAACGGGAAATTCAGCCAGGGCAAGCATAAACCCGCCTGCGCCTGCAATTCCGCCTTCTGCAGAAGCCGTGCGCCGGTACCATTTTATTCTTTCCATAACCTCAAATTCCACAACCGCTAAGGGCCTTCCGGCCTCTTTAACTGTTGAGGTAGCGGCTGATCCCCATAATACACCCTTCACCATCTGCTTCATGGTTTCGGTGATAATTTTATGCACCTTTTCCGGCAGCAGGTTATTCAGGCGCGTTTGAATATTGCGGGTTAACCGGTTTGTAACTGATGCCCGCCGACTCATTTTCTTTGCCCATCCTGCAACTTCGCTCCGTACTTTTGCTTCGTAATTGTTCATAAGGTGGTTGAAATCAGGGAAATTTTCGCACTTATCCGCGCAAAAGCTAAGGTATTTATCAATTTTTTAATTACTTTTGCACCCAATTAAAATAAGAAATTAAAACACAGGTTTTAAAAACAAACAAAAATGCCGTATTTAACGACTGAAAAAAAATCAAACATTTTTGCTACTTATGGTGGCAAAGCAGAAAACACAGGGTCTATTGAGGGACAGATTGCAATGTTAACAGAACGCATCAATCATATTTCCGGCCACCTGAAAGGCAATAAAAAAGACTTCTCCTCACAAAGAGGCTTAATGAAGATGGTAGGTAAGCGCAAACGCCTCCTGACTTATCTTAGCAAGCATGACCTCAGCGGATACAGAAGCCTCATTGAGAAATTAGGCCTCCGTAAATAATATTATTATGAAGTGATTTGAATTATTCCCAACTGTAGTATTAAGTTGGGAATTGTTCTTTTTACGCAAACTATTCATGGCGAAGTGACGCCGCAAAAAAGTTTACATGTCAGTATTCAATAAAAAAGAAGTCTCCTTTGATATGGGCGGAGGCAGAACGGTTTCCATCGAAACCGGAAAGCTGGCCCGCCAGGCAGACGGCGCCGTAACGGTGCGCCAGGGAAATTGTATCATACTTGCCACCGTGGTGGCCAATAAAGAACCGAGGGAAGGGCAATCGTTTTTCCCCCTTTCAGTTGATTACCAGGAAAAGTTTGCCTCTGCAGGCCGCGTTCCCGGTTCCTTTTTCAAGCGTGAAGCCCGGCTGAACGACTATGAAATTCTTACTTCAAGGCTAATCGATCGCGCACTGCGCCCGCTTTTCCCGGAAGATTATTTCTGTGATGTTCAGGTATTGGTGAGCCTTATTTCTTCAGATGATGAAGTGCTTCCCGATTCACTTGCATGCCTCGCGGCTTCGGCAGCACTGGCTGTTTCCGATATTCCCATCCAGGAGATAATCTCTGAAGTAAGGGTTGCCCGCGTAGAGGGAAAAATGATCATCAACCCAACCCGCAGTGAGTTGGCAAAATCTGACCTCGAATTTATCATCGCCGCTACCGACAAAAACATAATGATGGTAGAAGGCGAGGCTAATGAGTGCCAGGAGGCTGATCTGGTTCAGGCTCTTGAAATTGCTCATGAAGCTATCAAAATACAGGTTAGGGCTCAGGAAGAGCTCCGCCAAAAAGTGGGAGTTACAGGTAAGCGCGAATACACAAAGCCTTACCGCAACGAAGAGCTTAATCAAAAGATCATCGCATTTGCGAAAGATAAAATGTACGCGATCGCTTCTGCAGCCTCGGCAAAACACGAGCGCAGTGATGCTTTCAAGGCTTTGCATGAAGAAGTAGTAGCATACCTGGGTGAAGAACTTGAGGAAGCAGATAAAAAGCTAATCGGTTTCTACACCGGCGAATTACAATACCATGTGGTGAGAGATATGGTGTTGAACGACCGGAAGCGCCTCGACGGTCGCGGTACGGAAGACATTCGCGTACTGGAAATGGAAACCGATATTCTTCCAACTCCACACGGATCCGCCTTGTTTACAAGAGGTGAGACTCAATCACTTACAACTGTTACTTTAGGAACTCCTTTAGATGAGCTTTTGGTTGAATCTGCTCACGAGTCAAACTATACCAAATTCATTTTGCATTATAATTTCCCTCCATTTTCAACAGGCGAGGTAAAAATGATGCGTGGCGTTGGCCGCCGCGAGGTAGGTCATGGTAACCTGGCTATGCGCAGTTTGAAGAAAATGATGCCGGGCTCGGATTATCCTTATACGGTTCGCGTGGTAAGTGATATCCTGGAGAGTAACGGATCATCATCAATGGCTACGGTTTGCGCGGGTTCACTTGCGCTGATGGATGCCGGCGTACCCTTGAAAAAGCACGTAAGCGGTGTGGCGATGGGCCTTATTAAGAAGGGCGACCAGTTTGCCGTGCTCACAGACATTTTGGGTGATGAAGACCACCTGGGTGATATGGATTTTAAAGTTACCGGTACTCGCGATGGAATTTGCGGAGTACAAATGGATATAAAGGTTGATGGCCTGAGCATGGACATTATGCGCAGCGCCCTCGAGCAGGCCCGTAAAGGAAGATTGCACATTCTTGATGCAATGCACCAGGCTGTTGAGAAACCTCGGGAAGAGGTGAAACCACATGCGCCGCGCATGGTGAAGATCACAATAGACAAAGAATATATCGGTGCAGTGATCGGGCCGGGCGGTAAGGTGATTCAGGAGATTCAGCGTGAAACCGGAGCTACGATAAATATTGAGGAAGTTGCGAATGTGGGGGAAGTAAGCATTTTCTCGAAAGAGAAAGCCGGTTTAGACAAAGCCCTGGCCTGGATCAACGGACTTGTTGCCGTTCCTGTTGTCGGCGAATCTTACGAAGGCACGGTGAAAGGAATTAAGGAATTCGGTGCCTTTGTTGAATTCCTCCCTAAGAAGGAAGGCCTGCTTCACATCAGCGAAATCAGCTGGAAGCGCCTTGAAACTATGGAAGGTGTGTTTAAAGAAGGCGATAAGGTAAAAGTGAAACTGCTTGAAATTGACCCTCGTACGGGTAAATTTAAATTAAGCAGGAAGGCTCTTATTCCAAAACCCGAACGCCAGGATAATCCGCCGCAGCAGAGGCCGCAGAGAGAAAACAATTAATAACTATAAAGCTGCAGCAATCTGCAGCTTTTTTCTTTTATATGACCTATCAACAATACCATTTCACCCCGGTAACCGAGGAGCAGAATGATATGCTCATTGCGCAACTAAGCCGGCTCGGTTTCACCGGTTTTGAAGAAATCAGCAATTCACTATACGCTTTCATACCTACGTCTAACTTAAATGAAGATATTGATCAAAAAATTGAGCAAACAGGTATAACATTCTATGTTTCAATTATAGATGAAAAAAATTGGAACGAGGAATGGGAGCGGGGTTTCCATCCTGTGAATATCCCGGGAGCCCTTGAAGTTCCCTTCGTACATATTAGGGCGGCATTCCACGAGCCCTGGGGTAAATCGCCCTACGAATTAGTGATCACCCCAAAAATGAGCTTCGGAACGGGCCATCATGAAACCACCTACCTGATGGTGCAGTGGATGGAGGATATAGTTTTCACCAACCGCCGCGTAATCGATTTTGGAACGGGAACGGGTGTTTTGGGTATCCTGGCCGCACAAATGGGGGCAAGCTATGCATTAGGTATCGATAACGATGAATGGAGCATCAGCAATGCCGGTGAAAATGTGAAGAACAATGGAGCGAAGGCAATGGAACTTTTGCACGCGGAAAAATTTGAAGGCGGCCCTGCAGATGTAATTCTGGCTAACATCAACCTGAATATCATTCTGGAAAATCTGGATGCGATGTATGAGGCATGTAATGCAAACGGAACCATTTTGATCAGTGGCCTGATGCTGGACGACGAGAAAACGATACGCGAGGCCTTGAAAGAAAAGAAAGGAAAACTAACGGTAAGGCATAGGGGAAATTGGATCGCGGTGAGAATGGAAAAGTCTTATTGAAAACGTGATCATGAGCCGATTTTAAACTGACTACGGTTTAATGCATCACGGTGTTTGATGATCTTAAATGAAGTCAAGCTCTAAATAAGCCTAATCATATTTAATAAATATGCACTATCATCTGCCGTGTTCACGCAACTTGCAGAGTTTTTGAACCAATAATTTTTTCGTATTTTCGTTTTCCTTAAAATCCATATCGAATGAAGGAATTGGCTTTAATTTGTCTCGCTTACCTGATCGGATCGATACCCACGGCTTTAATTATAAGTAGAAGATTTTTCGGAATTGACATAAGGGATTACGGTAGCGGAAACATGGGGGCCACCAATACCTTTCGCGTTCTTGGCCCGCGTTACGGCACACTGGTAATGGTTTGCGACATATTAAAAGGAGTGGTGGCCGCATCACTTTTTACTTTCATTCCTTATTATTTTCATCACGAACTTGAGCGCACCAACTTCATGATCGGCCTCGGAATGTCTGCCGTAGTTGGCCATATCTTTCCGATTTTTGCCGGCTTCAAAGGCGGTAAGGGCGTGGCCACATTGTTCGGGATGGTACTGGCCGTTCAGCCGCTTGTTGCGGTAAGTTGTGTGGGTGTTTTTCTTCTGGTATTATATTTAACCCGTTACGTTTCCCTGAGTTCTATTTTGGCCGCAATCATGCTGCCTGTTTCTGTTTTATGGATATGGAATGAAGATGAAATGCTCTACCGGATTTTTGCCGTGCTCGTAGCTGGATTGGTAGTACTCACTCATCAAAAAAATATCGGGCGCATACTTCGCGGAGTGGAAAGCCGCATTCCCATTTTAAAGCATCGTGACCGCCGTAAGGCGCGCCGCAAAGGGTAAACCCTTTTTCATTTTGTTACACATTATTGGTATGGGTATTGTTTTGGCAGGTGAAAACCTCGAAACATGAAAAAGATATTTACGCTGTTGGTTGGTATACCCGTGATCATCGCCGCGTGTTCAACCAATGCCGTTACAGGAAGAAAGCAGTTATCTCTTTTCCCCGAATCAACCTTACAGGCTGAGGCCGTAAACCAATACCGCTCGTTCCTAAGCGAGAATAAAGTGGTGAGTTCAAGTTCTAGCAAGGATGCTGAGATGGTAAGAAGAGTGGGCAGCCGTATAGCCACGGCCATTACCACATATTACCGGGGCAAAGGCCTGGCAAAAGAACTTGAGGGCTACAAATGGGAATTCAACCTTGTGCAGGATAACCAGGTGAACGCCTGGTGTATGCCCGGCGGTAAGGTGGTAGTGTATACCGGACTTCTGCCCGTCACCCAGAATGAAGCGGCCCTTGCCATTGTGTTGGGCCATGAGATCTTACACGCGGTTGCCCAGCACGGTAATGAAAGAATGAGCCAGGTTGCCCTTGCGCAGGGCCTTGAGGTTGCGGGAAATGTATTTACCCAAAACAACCAGAAAGCCAATTCAATTTTCAACAGCGTATTTGCACCCGGTGCGCAGGTAGGCGTGCTTCTGCCTAATTCCAGAAAACAGGAATACGAAGCTGACCGGTTTGGGATGATATTCGCCGCCATGGCAGGTTACAATCCTAATGAAGCAGTTCCTTTCTGGCAGCGTATGGCATCGGCGAGCCAGGGCAATAAACCGCCTGAATTTTTGTCTTCCCACCCGGCAGACGATAGCCGGATCGCGAATATTAAAAAATATCTGCCCGAAGCTTTAAAATATTATAAACCACGGAAATAGAATAGACCGCCGGGACTTTCGCCCGGCTTTTTTTGGGTTAAAGATCCGCTGCCTTGCCCATTTAGCCCTTATTCCGTATCTTTGTGGTCCGTTCCTGGAATTTCTTAACAAAACATTTACACTATGGCTTTACCTACGATGTTGGAAAAATTACAGATCAAAAATGAAAAGAATTTTTTAATACAAGGTTTACCTTCCTCGATAGAAAAGCCCTTTAACAAGTTAAACTACGCAAAAAGCGTTACCCCGCTTCTCAGAACTAAAAAGATCGATTTCGCACTCATTTTCGCTTTAAATATTCGTCAGCTTACGCAAATCATAGACGAAGTAAGCACAGCATTACACGAAAACGTGAATTTTTGGGTAGCATATCCAAAGAGCACGTCTAAAATTTATTGCGACCTTACGCGCGATTACAACTGGGAAGTTCTAATCAGCCAAGGTTACGAAGCCATTGATCATACCTGCCTGGACAATGTGTGGACGGCGATCCGTTTTTCTAAAAATGGCCCGTTAGCGATTTTGGAAGGAGAGGAAGCAGAAGCACAAAGCGCTTAGTAGTTAGAAAGAAAATCGAAACTTTTCTCTGAGAATATAATTGTGGATTTGGGTTGCGGTGACTTCGTTTATCTTTGCCGAATAAAGCAAATCTATTTCAAGATCACGGTTCCCACACCACGCGTTAACTGCATTTCGGCATCTTTTAAGTGCTGATGTGTTTGGAGGATAACTTTGATTTCGTCAGAATTGGAAACGCGCTCAAGTTCTTTTTGATTCTCGTCTATCAACCGTTTTATTTTTTTCAGCTTCAGGTATAACAAGGTGGAGGAGACTTCTTCACGATAGAGGTCTTCACGAGTCATTATCTTTCCCTCATAGTGCTCATGCCACTTGGGGCTTATCTCCACATTTATATCCATTATCTGGATCACTAACTTGTTCAGCTCCTGGTCTTCATTATAGAGGAAAGTTTTAGCAGTGGGCTGAAGCCCTTCATAGTACCATTTTTTGTAAAGCTGTAACACGTTTATCAGCGCCGGACTATCCATCATATTCTCCAAATCATTCTCCTGCATTTCACGAAAAAGGTAATCCGCCACTTTTTCTTGTTCGCTCCAATCTTTCAAACCAAATTCAATGAGCGAACGCAGAAATGCCTGTTCCTGCAACTCATCTTTTTGGAGCAGCATGGTTGTTTCATCCTGTTCAGGTGAGGAAGGAATTTCGGCTGTGGACTTTTCCTGTTTGGGGAAACTGTCTTGCTTCGCGATCTTCTGCCTCAGGTTTCGGTTAACCAGATCGTTCAAACCGCCTTCATCAATTTTGAGAATCTCAGAGATCTGTTTCACATAATCCTGCCGACGAATGAAATCATCGGAGCGGTTCATCCGGCTAAGCGTTTCCGCCATGCGGTTCACCAGTTCCGATTTCTTCACACTGTCTGATCCCGCTTCTGCAAGAGATACTTCCAGTTGAAACAGGATGAAATCTTTTTTGTTGGCGGATATAAACTGCCTGAATGCCTGCGCGCCAAGTTTGTTCACGTAACTGTCCGGATCCTCACCGCCCGGTATTAAGGCAAGCCTTACGTTCAACCCTTCCTCCAGGGCGAGGTCGAGCCCGCGCAATGCGGCCTTCACGCCGGCATTATCGCCATCGTATAAAATCGTAAGATTTTGCGTGTATTTTTTTACCAGCCGTAATTGATCTACTGTAAGTGAAGTTCCTCCGCTGGCCACCACGTTTTCAATGCCCGCCTGGTGGAGGCTTATCACATCGGTATATCCTTCAACAAGCAGGCATTCATTTTCCTTGTCAATAGCATGGCGTGCAAAGTAAGATCCGTAAAGAATCTTGCTTTTTACATAGATCTCATTCTCCGGTGTGTTTATGTACTTAGGTGCACGGTCGTTACTTTTAATAACACGCGCTCCAAAACCAAGCACCTTGCCGCTTTGATTGTGAACCGGGAAGATGATCCGTCCGCGGTAATTGTCGTACGATTTTCCATCGCGGTTAGCCACCAGCCCGGTCTTCACCAGCAGTTCCTCATTGTATTTTTGTTGCAGTGCGGCGCGGGTAAATTCATCGCGCCCTTCCGGATTAAACCCAAGCTGAAACTTTTTAATTATATCTTCCCTGAAGCCACGCTCTTTTAAATAAGACAGCGCAATGTCCCGCCCTTCATCGGTATTGAAAAGCACATCTGAAAAATAGTTCCGCGCAAAATCATTAATGATGAAAAGGCTTTCGGATACCTGCTGCGCCATCCGCACCTCAGGGCTCACCTCCGTTTCCTCGATCTCCACATTGTAGCGGTTGGCAAGCCAGCGGAGCGCTTCTACATAATTATATTTTTCGTGCTCCATAACGAAGCCGATGGTGTTTCCGCTTTTGCCGCAACCAAAGCACTTGTAAATTTCCTTTGAAGCCGATACTGTAAAAGATGGGGTCTTTTCATTGTGAAACGGGCACAGCCCGAGGTAATTTGAACCGCGTTTTTTCAGTTTAACAAAATTGCCCACCACATCAATGATGTCAATGCGGTTCTGAATTTGCTGTATGGTGGCCTGGCTTATCAATTGAAAAGAATGCAGATTTATGCGGCGTCAAATATCGGCATTTTTCGCCCGGTAGCTTTCATTAAAATCATGGTAAAGTGAAAACAAAATATCAGGAAACAGATAACTTTACATCTTCAAAATAAAGAAATTATGAAAAAGGTTTATGCGTTAATAATGAGTGTGGCCATTACCTGCACAGCTTGGGCACAATCCCTTGAAGATGTAAATGCCAGAATGGAAAAGGGCGATATGCAAGGTGCCAAAACGGCGATCGACAAGTTTATGGAAAACCCTAAGAAAGCAAAGGATGCTGACGGATGGTATTTTAAAGCCCGGGTGTACAATCAGTTGTCGCATGATAAATCCCTTGACCTTAAAACCCGTAAAGAGCTGAAAGACCAGGCTTATGAGGCTTTCAAAACCAATCAAACGCTGGACCCGAAAGAAATGCGCCTCAAACTGGAGACCTACCAGTCTTTCCTTGACCTCTATTTTGGCTATTATGATCTTGGCGCTACATTTTATAACGAGAAAAACTATTCCGCCGCTTATGATGCATTCATGAAAGCCCATGAAGTGAAAGATTTTATTCTCGCAAAGAATTACACTTACACGCAGGCAAAACTTTACCCGCTTGATACGGCGCTTGTAATGAATATTGGGCTTTCGGCAAATCTTGATAAAAAAGAAGACGTAGGCATGCCTTATTACAGAAAGCTGGCAGACCATAACGTAAGCGGTAAAGATTATGAAGGGATATATGAAGTTCTGGTTAATTATTACAGCAATAAAGGCGACTCCGTTAACCTCAAACAAATTTTAACCAAGGCGAAAAAACTCTATCCCTCGAATGCATTCATTGCCGATTTTGAAATGAAGCAGTTGAGCAAAACCGGCGATAAATCTGCCCTCTTCGCCAAGTATGAGGAAATGATAGCGGCAGACCCGAAAAACTATCCGGTACTTTATAACTATTCGGTTGAAATGTTTAACGCCATTTATGTAGCTGATGAAAAGCCGGCTAATGAAAAGCAGTTAAAAGACAGGCTCACCAAGGTATTAGAAATGGCCATCCCTCTGGATAAAGAAATAGACGCAACTATTTTAATGAGCAATCACCTTTTTAATGCGGCGGCAGACAATCAGACCGCTGCGGCGCTGATCACAGGCAAATCTGCAGAAGATGTAAAGAAGAAAAAGGAATTAAATGATGAGGCGCTTAAATACATGAATGCATTTATCCCTTACGGTGAGAAAATAATTGCATACCTGGATGCTTTGCCTTCTTTGAAAGGAAGCCAGAAAGCGAATCGCATTAATACCCTTACCAACCTTAGTGAAGTGTATTCGGTAAAAGGTGATACCAAAAAAGCAGATGAGTACAGCAAAATGAAAATGAAAGGGCTTTAATTTCCCGCAGCAGTTTTCATGCGGCTGTTGGCCTCAATGTGCCAGAAAAATTTTTCGAGAAAGGCATCGGCTCTTTTGCCGGTGCCTTCTTCGTCTGCAGGTGTTCCCGATTCATCAAAAGACTTATCTACATTAGGCACCTGGAAGGAGGCAGGCACAACCCATGTTCCCATTTTCCAGAGTGTAAAAAGTAAACTCGTCAGAACCTGAGATCCTCCGAAATTTCCGCCCGATACGGCTACCAGGGCTACAGGTTTGCCGTGCCATTCGGTATTCAGCACATCGATCGCATTTTTAAGGGAGGGAGGAATTCCGCCATTGTATTCGGGAGTTACGATAAGTATTCCGTCAGCACTTTTAATTTTCCCGGCGTAATCGAGCAGGTTTTCAGCAGGATTCTCCAAAAATTTCAAACGTTCATGAAATAGGGGAAAATTGTAGTCTTTTAAATCGGCCATCAATACCTTATAACCTTTTTCGGAAAGTAGTTTCTGAAACCAGCCTGCCACCCGGTGGCTTTTTCTTCCGGTACGTATACTCGCAGAGATAATCGTGATATTTTTCATATGTAATAGGCTTCAATTTAAATGGGGATGAGGAAGATAGTCAAAAAAGGAAATGGAAAAACTTTTAACCATTTTTTCCACCTTCCTGTGCAGAAACTGTGTATAATTAGGGTATAGTGAAACGCGCTGTAATTCTGAGTTGCAAGGGCTTTGGTTTAAATTTACCGCTTGAATTTTCAGCGGGCCAGCCCAACTTCCGAACCCTAAAATTTAAAAAGTAAAGCCGTGAGATTAAAGAGTTTAGAGATCAAAGGATTTAAAAGTTTTGCCGATAAAACTGTATTGAATTTTGATGAGGGAATCACCGGCGTGATCGGGCCGAATGGTTGCGGCAAGAGTAATATCATCGACAGTATTCGTTGGGTAATCGGCGAACATAAGATCAGCAACCTCAGGAGTGAGAACCTTGAGAGCCTTGTATTCAATGGTAGCAAAAGCCGCAGCGCAAGCGGCCTTGCCGAAGTAAGCCTGACGTTTGAGAACACGAAGAACCTATTGCCTACGGAGTTTAACACGGTTACTATTACAAGAAAATATTATAAAAGTGGGGAGAGCGAGTACAGGTTGAATGATGTGGCCTGCAGGTTGAAAGACATCCATAACCTGTTTATGGATACCGGTGTAAGTACAGACAGCTATGCCATTATTGAGTTGGGAATGGTTGATGATATCATTAAAGACAAGGAAAACAGCCGTCGTAAGATGCTGGAACAGGCGGCAGGAATTACCATCTACAAAACCCGGAAGAAGGAGGCTAAGCTTAAACTCGATGCCACGGAACAAGACCTTGCGCGCATTGAAGACCTTCTTTTCGAAATAAACAATCAGCTGAAAACACTGGAAAACCAAGCGAAGAAAGCGGAGAAATATTTCGAGATAAAAAAGGAATACAAAGAGATCAGCATTGAACTGGCCAAAGCCGCGCTGGAAGGGTTTAACATCACCTACCGGGACCTGAATGATCAGCAAAAGCAGGAAGTAGATAAAAGGATCGAACTCGAAACGGCCATTGCTAAAGAAGAAGCAGCCCTGGAACAGGAGAAACTCGGTTTCATTGAAAAAGAAAAGGCGCTTCAGCAAATGCAGCATGCCTACAATGAAATGCTTGATACCGTTAGAAGCAAGGAAAATGAAAAAAATCTTTCCTCACAGAAATTGCTTCATCTTAATGAAAGAAAAACTGCGCTTGATGAATTTATTCAGAAAGCAGGCGGACAATTAAAAGGGCTTGAAGAAAGCATCACATTTACACAGGCACAAATTCGCGATGAAGAAGCCAAGGTTAGCAGCCTGGAAGAAAGCCTAAAGGCCATGAAGGCCCGGGTAGAAGAGAAGCGGGGCATCTTTGATGAGCAGAGGGTAAATATTGACAGTATCAGAAAAGAAAATACTTCGCTTCAGCGCAACCAGTTTGAAGCAGAGAAAAAAGTGGCAGTAGCCGACACTACATTGCAGAATTTACAGCGCACAATCACTCACCTCGAGGAAGAGAAGGCGCAGCGCAAAGCTCAGTTAGAGCAACTCGAAAAAGATAAAAGCGATAAAGAAAAAGAACTCGCTGAAAAACAAGCCTCATTGCAGCAATTGCAGGAGCAGCATGAATCTGCAAGAGAAAAAATATTTCAAACACAAACCGAACTTGAAAGCCTCAGGCAAAATCTTGCCGAGGAAAACCGGAAACTTGATGCCCGGAAGAATGAGCACGACCTGCTTAAGAGCCTGATCGATTCAATGGAAGGCTATCCGGAAAGCGTAAAGTTTCTTCATAAAAATACCGGCTGGAATCATAAGGCTCCGCTGCTTTCAGATATTATTTATGTGAAAGAGGAATTCCGCGCCGCGGTTGAAAATGTGCTGGAACCGTATCTCAATTACTATGTAGTAAACAACCTCGAAGAAGGTTTGCAGGCCGTGCATCTTTTAGACAACAATAAAAAGGGCAAGGCTAATTTTTTCATGCTGGAAAAATTTACCGAGGAAGTAAACGCTCATCAACCGGAAGGAACTATTCCCGCCATGCAGGTTGTTGAAGTGGAGCCGGCCTATCGTAAACTCGCCGAGCATCTGCTGGGCAATGTTTTCATAGCAGACAATGAGGAAGTACTAAATAATAGCAACGGTGCTATTGTACTGGAGAAATCAGGAAAATATGTAAAAGGGAAGTATTCCATTTCAGGAGGAAGCGTGGGCTTGTTTGAAGGAAAGAAAATTGGCCGGGCGAAAAACCTTGAAAAGCTTCAAAAAGCAATTGCAGCGCAAGACGAAGTGGTGACGGCTCTTAAAGCCGGAATTCAGCAAAAGCACAATGAGGTTATCGGTTTTAATGAGCAGTTGAAGGAAAACGCCATCAAACAAACACAACAGGAAATTAATGTGCTGAATAACCAGGTGTTCGGCCTTCAGAATAAGATAGAAAATCTGCATCATCAGGATGCCTCAGCGGTAAGAAGACTGGATGACCTTATCGGACAACAAGAAGCGAACAATTCTTCCATTGCATCTACGCGGGAAGAATTGGCCAGCTTAAATGCGGCGGCTGAGGCGCTGGCTACCAAAATGAAGGCGGTAGAGGAGGAGTATGCGGTTGCAGAAACAGAGTATAACAAATCAAGCCACGATTTCAACGACAGCAACCTGCAGCTTACTCGTCAGCAGAGTAAAGTGACCTCGTTAAAAACCGAGCTCGATTTCAAACAAAATCAACTTACTGAACTAACGGGGCAGGTTGAACGCAGTTCTACCCAACTTGAAGAGGCTGCAGGAGCTATTGACGAAACCGCTACCACTTTAAAAGCAGCAGAAGAACTGCTGGTGAGCATGATTCAAAACAAGGAAATTGAAGAGAAGAAGTTGAACGAAGCTGACCAGGAGTATTACAACCTCCGTAATGCCTTAACGGAAAAGGAAAGCGAGTTGCGGCACAAACAAAAATCGAAGGAAGGAATCGATCATTTATTGAACGAGATTAAAGATAAACTGACCGACCTCAAACTGCAGCTTGCGGGCATGAAGGAAAGATTGAGTGTTGAATTCAAAGTTAATCTCGATGATATAATTGATGAGCCGCGTACCGGTGAAGTGCCGCTTGAAGAATTGCAGGAGAAGAATGAGCGGATGAAAAAAAGGCTGGAGAACATCGGCGAGGTAAACCCAACCGCAATTGAGGCCTATACTGAAATGAAGAAGCGTTACGAATTCATTCTTGAGCAAAAGAACGACCTGGTAACTGCGAAAGACAGCCTGATGCAAACGATACAGGAAGTGGAGGCCACTGCCAATCAGCAATTCCTTGACACATTCAACAAAACACGGGAGAATTTCCAAAAAGTATTTAAGGCCTTATTTTCAGACGAAGACACGGCCGATATGGTTTTGGTGGATCCCGAGAATCTTGCTGAAACGGGAATTGATATTGTGGCGAAGCCAAAAGGAAAGCGCCCGAGCAGTATCGGCCAGCTTAGTGGAGGAGAGAAAACATTAACCGCTACCGCATTACTGTTTGCGATCTACCTTATAAAACCGGCGCCCTTCTGTATTTTGGATGAGGTTGACGCACCATTAGATGACGCTAACGTGGGCAAGTTCACCAATATGATAAAGCAGTTCTCTGAAAACTCTCAGTTCATTATTGTTACACACAATAAAATGACCATGAGCGCGGTAGATGTAATCTACGGCGTTACGATGCAGGAAGCCGGGGTGAGCAAACTCGTGCCGGTTGACTTCAGAAGCCTGAATTAATAAAACAATACTTCAAACAAACAAATAGGAACTTTAAAGTCTGTTCAAGATCCAACGTCTCCTTCGGGAGGCGTTGTTGTTTTGGCACTGATCCGACACCATCAAAACCCATGAATGAATTTTTCCCAGAATCCTTTATATCTTAACGACATAAAAGATAAAAAATGGTATCTGCAGCATCATTAAAAAAAATTGCCTTGTCGTTTCCCGAAACCACCGAGGAACCTCACTTTGAGAAAACGTCCTTCAGGGTAAAAAAGAAAATATTCGCTACTTATAACTCTGCAACCAAACAGGCATGTTTAAAGCTTTCATTAACCGATCAGGATATTTTTTCGCTCGCAGCAAAAGAAATAATCTATCCGGTAAAAAATAAATGGGGAACACAGGGGTGGACCATTATTGAAACTCAGAAAGTGGATGAAGATCTTTTTAAGGATGCCATTCTGAATGCTTATTGTAACGTGGCCCCGCCGGCACTGGCCGGAAATGTAAAAATCACAAGTCGTTGATCCGGATCATTCACTTTTTGAAAAAGGAAGCCGTCGAGTCCCCGACGTTCCGCTCTCCCACGGCGATGAATCAAAAATATTGCGTGGACAGGAAAAAAGTTTAACTTAAGGGAGATTTACCACCGCTAATTTCCCAGCCATGCGAATCTTTCTGCCTGCTTTTGGACTACTTTTTTCGTCCTTTATCACAGTAAACGCTTTTGCCCAATGCTCCACCGCAAACCCCGGGGGTTGTTCCTGCCCCACGCCGGGTGCAACTGACTGCGTGCTGTTACCCGACATCACTGCCGGTAAAAAAACATTGAACAGCACTTCGGGTTGGACGGAATACAGCCAATCCACTCCCGGCGAAAACAAGGGCCTTCTTCGCGTAGACGTTTCCACGCCAAACATCGGATGGGGGCCGCTGGAGATTTATCCTACCGACGATTATATATGCGGAACAGATACGCTTCGGAATTTTAATCCGCCTTCCAATTTTCAGTGCCCCGGCGGCGGAGATCCAAAACGCCTGATAAAGCAGAGGCTGTTTCATAAAGTGGGGAACACCATGCAATTCGACAGCCGCGATGCAGGCTGGATGCAATATCACACTGCCCACGGGCACATACATGTAGACGGTTGGGGATTGTATACATTACGGCTTCGCGATGCAGCGGTTGCTGATACGCTGGCCTGGCCAATAGTGAATAAAGGTATCAAGGTGAGTTTTTGTTTGATCGATCTCACCACTTGTTCCGGAAGTGCGGGTGACTGCAGAGACAGCGGTGGAAATATTCTACTGAATAATAATTTTCCGAATTACGGACTTGGCGGCGGTTACAGCTGCGGTGAATCGAAGCAAGGGATAAGCGTAGGAAAGGTTGACATATACCATCAAAGTCTTGATGAGAGCTTTGTAAAAATCCCCTACGAGGCCTGCAACGGTACATACCATGTGGTGATACAGATCGACCCGGACAATCACTTTTTAGAAATGAACGATTCCAACAACTGGCTTGCCGCACAAACGGTTTTAACCCGGCAGAGAACAAACAACACCGGGCCGTATGCATATATTTTCAGTAAGAAAGGAAACATTATGTGTGCGGGCGAAACGCTTGAACTTGAAGCAAGCGGTGCGAATTCCTACCTCTGGAGCACAGGTGAGACGACGCAGAAGATCACCGCTTCCACCACCGGAAGATTCTGGGTGCGGGCTACAACTCCATGCGGCACCACCACAAGTGACACCCTTGACATTTTCGTTGCTCCTTCCAGCACTATCCCTTCTGAGATCAGAACCGATACGGTTTGCACCGGCGGCACGGCCAATCTCTTTGCAAGCGGCAATGCACACTGGTACGATGCGCCAACGGGAGGCAATCTTTTGCATGTGGGCAATAACTTTATTACTTCTAACCTGAATTCATCCGCCACCTTCTACGTGAGTGATCAGCCGTCTATGCAGGGAGGAAAGCTTGGCCCTGCGACAACTACCTTCAGCGGAGATGGAAATTTTATTACGCCGCGCCGGGAATATCTCATATTTAATGCTTTTACTCCTTTCAAGATCAAAACCGTGAAGGTTAATGCATCCCTCGCAGGCCAGCGCATTTTTCAACTTCGTGATATTTATGGGCAGATCTTAAGCGAAAGATCGGTTTTTGTTGATGCAGGAGAACAGGTTGTAACGCTGGATTTCTTTGTGCCTGCAGGTTTAAATCACCAGTTGGGCCTGAGTGTAACCAGCCCGGCAACATCATTGCATGCATCAACCGTTGCCGCAGGAAATATCGGCTATCCCTTCACGTTAGCAAGCATAGGCAATATCGTAGGTTCCTCAATGGGCGATGCAACTTATCCATTTTGCTACGACTGGGATGTAGAGGGAACCCCGCAAGCCTGCAACCTGAACGTGCAGAGGGCCGCTGTCACTGCATTTGTTACTGCACCGCCCAACGTTTCCCTGACCGGATTAGAGCCGGTTTACCTGCATACAGCTCCGCCGGTAACCGTTACCGTTAGTCCGGCCGGAGGAATATTATCGGGAAATGGGATCACAGGCGTTCAATTCAATCCTGCATTAGCCGGGGTCGGCCAGCATGAAATACGTTACAACTTTGCAATGGGGCAATGCGGAAATTTTGCTTCCCGTTATGTGACTGTCGAATTCGACAGCTCTAGTATTGTAGATGGATATTCTATTCAAGTGCTCAACACAGCCGGTTCTTCACAAGAGCTGTTTGTACAAACAAAAGAAAACACAAGGGTTGAGGTGAGGCTTCTGAACAGCATCGGTCAGCAACTTTGGAAGAAAGATTATTTGGCTGCCATTGGGAGTAACCGGTATCCGCTCGACCTGGCCCGGCTGCCAAGAGGCGTTTATATTGTACAGGCACGGCTCAACGTGAATGGTTTCAAAAAGGCGGTAAAACTGATAAGATAAATTTGGAATTTTGAAATATGGTGACGTCTGCCTGTGACGCCATCTTTTGTTGTTAAGCTGTGACGAAATTCATCCGGACCACTGTTTCAATTCATAATAAGTTTTCCTACACGGCCCTTTGGACCCGCGAAGAAAACTGCATTGCCATGTTTAGCTTTACGCACAACGTGATATCCTGTGGAACTTAAAGATCTCCACGTTTGTCCGTTATCGGTAGTAATGTCAACACCGTTTAGGCCGCATGTCACCCATATACTCTTTCTTACATATTCTACGCAACTGCGATAGCCTGAGGGAGGCGCCAACGGAATTTTCCAGGTCAGGCCGCCATCCGTTGTATAGAAGCAGTTGTTTGTAGAATCATCCTTCATATAGAAGTCGCCGCCAACTACCACCATGTAGCTTTTGTTTTTTACCGCAAGGGAGTTGGCTCCAACAGATTCCTTAAGGTTCAGAAAAGGAATTTTTATCTTCTTATCGCGAATGAAAAGATGGGATGCCCCGCCACCTGAAACGAATGCGGCCTCACTCTTTGACAGCTTTCGAATGTTGGTGCCACTGGAGGCAAAGCAAGCCTCGCCGGAATCTGCTGACGGCCTTTTGTCAAAAGGGAGGGGTTGCCATGTTCGTCCACCATCAAAGGTGCGGGCGATATAAAATCTGCCTCCCCGCGGATCGCCGATCACAATGCCGCTTTTCTCATTCCAAAACTCCATTGCATCCAGAAACATTGCAGATGCTGTATCCCGAAAAACAACCTGCCAGGTTTCGCCTCCGTCCGCAGTTCGAAGAATATGTGCCGGGGAGGCGATGCCCATTATTACCGCAGTAACCTTGTCGAATGCTTCGATATCCCGAAACTCAGTTTTCTCAAAATTTTTCACCGTCATCCATTTAAATGATTTACCGCCATCAAGCGATCTTCCTACCGCACCATTGCTTCCGCTCACCCAGATGGTATTGCGGTCTACTACGCTGAGGCCGCGAAGGGAGGTGTTTGCGCCTTCAGTAAGTTGCTTCACGGATTGAGATCGGGTGGAGTTGGAGAGCAGAAGAAGGATTAAGAATAGTTTGTACATCTAATGCGGTTTATCAGTTGCAATTTATAGATTGGAGGAGGAATTTGGGAATTGTGCCTTGAATTTTGGCGCCGATTCTTAATATCAGCTTTTCGAGTGTACGGTGATCCAATATAGCGGCGTTTACGCTGAACTTCGGGCCTCCGTCCGCATCATCCAGGAAATTAAACGATGCCAAATATTTCTATCGTTCCTTAAGTTGTAACGAAAATTGAATTCAGACAAATAGGAGTTGAAGTTTGACGCTGAACAATGATGGTGAATGCCGGTAAACCAGCTGCGTAAATTCCAGAATAATACGCCCTTATTTTTATCATCATACCTTCCTTCTATGAGGCCACAAGAATTGTATTCCATCTCACCTTCTGGGACATATGTACAGCGAATCGCTGATTTGTTTGTATTTCGATTTCTGCCCATTTCAACTTTTACAGTCACTCTTTGCAAGCCATTCAATTCCTCAGGACGTCCCGTCAAAACTACTCCATCAATATAGGTATAGAAAGTTTTCGGAGATTTTATACTAATTGATGAAACGCAGTGTGACATTGCCTTCTGAACCTTTTTTGAAAAGGCTAAAATAGTCTTCTGATCTACTTCAACCAACTTTGCAAGGTTTCTTGACGATAGGCCCTTTTTATAAGTTGAAGAATGAAAAGTGATGATGAATGCTTTGTGCAGGGAGATATGTATCCTATGAAAAGTTGTGTTCGCTGTTGCAGACTCATCATAACCGCAACTTCTGCATCGTGCGTGAAACCTTGTTTTTCCTGTCCAATAAGATCGGTTACTGCACCTACGGCATTGATAGCCTTTTCTCCACTTTAACCTGTATAAATAGCGGCTGCAATCGTCTTCACATTGAAAAAACTTGTTGAATTTTCGAAGGCTCATTCCTTTAAACATATTCTGAAATTTTAGAAATCTAAAATCTTAAACAAATGTGCCTTTGTCAATTCCCCAATATGGTACTTATACGGTGCTAAAATGGTGCATGGGGTATAGATCCGTCAAATATTATGTTTTATGGAATCGGATTCTGCAAACCTCCCCAAAACCCCAACCCCTAACCACAACACCGTAATCCCAACACACCTCCCAATCCACAATCTTCCCCACTTCCAATATTATCACCCACCGCCCGCTATCTTTACTTTTTAATTTTTACAATTTTAATTTCTAACTACTTTTGAAACATGAGTTATAATTATCTCCCTCTCGATAAAAGCCATACCGATTTTAAACAGGTGAAAAATCTGCTCGCTTTTGATCAACTTGTTTCAATAACCTTTGCCGCTCACGAAAAAATACTTGCCTGCAGAGAATATCTTGACAAAAAACTGTCAGAATCAAACCAACCTTTTTACGGCATCAACACCGGTTTCGGATTCCTGCAGAATGTACGGGTTGATCAAAGCCAGCTAAAATCATTACAGGAGAACCTGATCCGCTCACACGCCTGCGGTATGGGCGAACGTGTGCCAAAAGATATTGTGAAACTGATGGTGATGCTGAAAATAAAATCGCTGAGCTACGGCCATTCCGGTGTGCAGATAGATACGGTGAAGCGATTAATGGACATGTACAATAGTGATGTGTTCCCGGTCATTTACACACAAGGTTCACTTGGCGCTTCGGGCGATCTGGCCCCGCTAAGCCACCTTTGCCTGCCCCTGCTGGGTGAAGGCGAAGTTATGCACGAGGGAAAAGAATATCCAGCCTCAGAAATGCTTAAAAAATTCGGATGGGAACCGATCTCCCTTCAAAGCAAAGAGGGGCTTGCGCTTATCAATGGCACACAATTCATGAGCGCTTATGGATTATACAATCTGGTACAGGCAGACCGGCTGCTTCAGTGGGCCGATATCATCGCTGCCATGAGCTTCGACGCCTTCGATTGCGTTGCAGATCCTTTAAATGAAAATATTCATCGTGTTCGTGCTCACGCCGGCCAGGTTAGCACTGCAGCTAAATTGCGTTCCGTTCTTAAAGGAAGTGAGATCATTGCCTCAAAGAAAGATCAGGTTCAGGATCCTTATTCCTTCCGTTGTATTCCGCAGGTACACGGCGCCACCCGCGATACGTTTGATTATGTGAAATCTGTTTTTATAAAAGAAATAAACTCTGTTACTGACAACCCGAATGTTTTTCCTGATGAAGACCTGATCGTAAGCGGAGGCAATTTCCACGGACAACCGTTGGCCCTGGCACTCGATTTCTTTAGCATCGCTATGAGCGAGATCGGTAGCATCAGTGAAAGGCGGACTTACCAATTGATCAGCGGACAAAGAGGCTTACCTGCATTTCTTGTTAAAGATCCAGGTTTACATTCCGGCTTCATGATCCCTCAATACACCGCTGCAGGGATAGTGAGCGAAAACAAACAATTATGTACGCCCGCAAGTGTTGATACGATCCCATCCTCAAACAATCAGGAAGATCATGTAAGCATGGGAGCAAATGCGGCAACAAAGTGCAAGCGTATCATGGACAATGTAGAAAAAGTTCTGGCGATAGAGTTACTTACCGCCGCTCAGGCGCTTGAATTCCGGCGCCCGAAAAGATCGTCTGAAAAAATAGAACAAATACTTGCTGCATTTCGCAAAGAAATTTCGTTTAATGATGCAGACAGAATTTTGCATTATGATATGATGAAAGCAGTAGAATTTCTGCAAGACACATCACATCTTGATTAAAAAAGAATAACCTCTATCTTAAAAATCTATTATGGAAACTACACTAACATATAAGGCCGAAAAATACAAAACACCAACCGGCAGCACGCTGCAATGCAAGGGTTGGGTGCAGGAGGCGGCTCTTCGAATGTTGTTGAACAATCTTGATCCGCAGGTTGCGGAACGGCCTGAAGACCTAATCGTTTACGGCGGCCGCGGAAAGGCGGCAAGAAACATTGAATCGCTTGACCTCATTATAAAGGCATTGAAAGATCTTGAAAATGATGAAACACTATTAATACAATCGGGTAAGCCGGTAGCAATGCTGAGAACCCATGAGGATGCGCCGCGTGTGTTAATTTCAAACTCCCAACTGGTACCTAACTGGGCGAACTGGCAACATTTTGATGAACTGGAAAAAAAAGGCCTGATGATGTACGGGCAAATGACGGCCGGTTCGTGGATATATATTGGCTCGCAGGGCATCGTACAGGGTACCTATGAAACCTACGCCGCAGTGGCTAAAAAGCATTTCGGCGGAAGCCTGAAAGGAACGCTGAACGTTACTGCCGGCCTTGGCGGAATGGGCGGTGCTCAACCACTCGCCATCACCATGAACGGAGGTGTGGCCTTAATAGCAGAAGTTGCCAAATGGCGGATAGAAAAAAGGCTTGAAACTAAATACCTTGACGTTCGCATAGATAATGTAGACGAAGCCATTGATGAGGCGCTTCGTGCAAGAGCAATGGGAGAGGCGCTGAGCATTGGCGTGGAATGTAACGCGGTTGAATTGCTTAAAAAATTGATCGAAAGAAATGTAGTTCCCGATACACTTACTGATCAAACATCCGCGCATGATCCCCTGATCGGCTACATCCCTGAAGGTTTAAAAGATTATGAAGCCGATGAACTCCGTGTGATCAATCCCGATGAATATGTGAACATGAGTTATGATACAATGAAACTCCATGTTGAACTGATGCTGAAACTGCAGAAAATGGGCGCTGTTACTTTTGATTACGGTAATAACATCCGCGCCCGCGCCAAAGAACATGGTTTGGAAAATGCCTTTGATTTTCCCGGCTTCGTTCCGGCCTATATCCGGCCGTTGTTCTGTGAAGGCAAAGGTCCTTTCAGATGGGCTGCACTTAGCGGCGACCCGGAGGATATTCGTGTAACCGACAACGTTATACGCGCCCTCTTCCCGGAAAATAAATCGCTTATGCAATGGCTTGATCTTGCCCAGGAAAAAATTGCCTTCCAGGGGCTGCCCGCACGCATTTGCTGGCTGGGGCAGGGTGAAAGAGAAATGGCGGGACAAGCATTCAACGAACTCGTAAGGTCCGGTAAAGTGAAAGCGCCTATTGTAATTGGCCGTGATCATTTAGATACAGGTTCGGTTGCATCGCCTAACCGCGAAACAGAATCCATGCTGGACGGGTCTGATGCTGTAGCTGACTGGCCAATTCTAAACGCCCTGGTGAATACTGCCGGCGGCGCTTCCTGGGTTTCCCTCCATCATGGTGGCGGGGTTGGCATGGGCTATTCAATTCATGCGGGAATGGTGATAGTTGCGGATGGAACTCCTGAAGCGGGAAAAAGATTGTCAAGAGTGTTGAGAAACGATCCGGGCATGGGTGTGATCCGTCACGCTGATGCCGGTTACGATGTAGCGAAAGACTATGCGAGAAAGTTTGATCTTGATATAAGAGAAAGATTGAATAGGGTGAAGTAGTTGCTCAATACACTGAATTTATTCTTTAAGAGATGCCATTTGAAATTTCTACCAACCGGATCTCCTGCCAACTTATCATCTGAAAATGACGATTTATGCAATAGCAAAACTTTAATCGACAATATTTGAAAAATCATCATTCTCAGATGACGAGAAATATGAGTACATATCACTTTAAATAGCGGTCCGTTTTTCAGGCACTGACAAACCAGGAACTACGAACTATAAACTACGAACTACAAACTATTTCCCTTCCTTATCCAGCTTTTCCACGGGCGCGTTACCGGTTTCAACTTCCACCTGCTTAGTAGTTACCGCATACTTGCCGGGTTTAATTTCGTCGCCATACTGCAGCGACCAGGCCCGGGTAAATTCTGCACCGAGGTATAGGATTATAGACGAAAAATAGATCCACACCAACAACACTACCAGCGAGCCGGCTGCGCCATAAGTACTGCCAATATCTGAATTGGAAACATAAAGTGAAATACCAAATTTACCCAGTAAAAATAAAATTGACGTGATAAAAGCGCCAACCATCACATTCCTCCACCTGATGCGGGCATCGGGAAGCACTTTAAAAATTACAGCGAAAATCAACATGCTCAACCCCAACGTTATGGCGAGATTTAAAATGTAAAACACCACAACAGCCACATCAGGATACATTTGCTGCAACCGTTTGTTAAGCGCTTCAACAACTCCGCTTATTGCCAATGATACCAATAACAGAAAGCCGAGACTAATTACAACTGAAAAAGAAAGTACACGGTCTTTGATCAATTTGAGCCATCCGCGCTTTGGTTTAACTTTTAATCCCCATATGCTGTTTATCGAATCCTGGATTTCGGCAAACACGGTCGTGGCACCGATCAAC
>JAFAGR010000010.1 GCA_023422565.1 Bacteroidota bacterium
GAAGTAGACCTTTACCTGGTCGCCCACCTTATACTTGTCCAGGATCTCAGTCTTGTCTTGAACGCATTGAAATTTGATGAAATTCTCGAAAGTTCTTGTGCCTCCTTCTTCAGAAGTTTTAAGAACAAATTCCCTCGTTTTAAACGTCGGGCTTCTTTGAACGATATCGAAAATTACTTCCAGTTTGCCGGATAATTCGAACTTCATGTGCGTATTTTTTATAAACGTCAAAAGTAAATCTATTCCTCCAAATCACCGTTTATAAAGTATGCGTTGAAGCATATAAAAAATGGAAGCTCATCGCGCTTGCCGCCGTTAAGTATTTTTTTCAAAAACAAAAAATTATTTACTCACATCATTTAAGATACTTTTGCGCCCACAAATTCGGGAATACCTGTAAATACAGGGGTTTTCAAAGAAGAGAAAGAATTGTGAGGAGGAAGATCGGAAATCCTTTGTGAGCAGGGAAGGAGGAAAAAATCTGCGAAAAAAAATTATTTACAACAAAGGTTCGATACTGTGGTTAGAGGTGAAAAAACAAGGGAATAAAAAATTTTTTTTTCAACAGAATAATTTTGATATTCGCTGTCTTGCCTGAGAAAAATATCTTGTTCGATATTGGTCATTGGAAAGGTCAGGAAACCCCCGGAAAACAAAGAACAATCAATATATATAAACTGCTGTAGGAATAATGGAGAAAGCTTTTGATCATGTTTGGGCCAATTGTTTGGAGATCATAAAGGATATAGTAGAATGGCAACATTACAAAACCTGGTTCGAGCCAATCAGGCCGGTTGAATTGAAAGAAAAAGTTTTAACCATACAAGTTCCTTCTCAGTTTTTTTATGAGTATCTTGAAGAGCATTATGTTTCTCTGCTCGCCAAAACGTTGAAGCGTGAACTAGGTAAGGAAGCCAGGCTTGAATACCGTATAATGGTAGACAGTGGAAATGGAAAGAACAAACCGCTTACCATGGATGTTCCCGGTAACGGTTATAAATCTTATTCAAACAATGAAATGGATTTTCCGCTCGTCATAAACAACCCTGTTAAAAATCCTTTTGTTATCCCGGGTTTGAAAAAGATGCAGATCGATCCGCAGCTTAATCACGCCTATACCCTTGATTCATTTATTGAAGGCGATTGTAATCGTGTAGCGCGCCGCGCCGGTAAAACGGTGGCGGAGAAACCGGGAGCTACTTCTTTTAATCCTCTTGTTATTTACGGAGGCGTGGGCCTCGGTAAAACGCACCTGGCACAGGCCATAGGCAACGAGGTGAAGCGTTTGCATGCCAATAAGGTTGTGCTGTACGTTAGTTCGGAGAAATTCATCAACCAGTTCATAGATCACGGCCGTAACAACGCCATTAATGATTTTATACATTTTTATCAGTTGATCGATGTATTGATCATTGATGATATTCAGTTCTTCAATCGTGCGGAAAAGTCGCAGGATGCGTTCTTCTCTATTTTTAATCACCTGCATCAAAGCGGAAAGCAACTTATTTTAACAAGCGATAAATCGCCAAAAGATCTTGAAGGTGTGCAGGAAAGATTGCTCAGCCGTTTTCGCTGGGGCTTAAGTGCTGATCTTCAGGCGCCGGATTACGAAACAAAGATTGAAATACTTGATAATAAGATGAAGCTTGACGGCTTCGAAATGCCGCGTGAAGTGGTTAAATACATTGCTTATAATATCAACAGCAATGTGCGGGAACTCGAAGGCGCATTGATCTCATTGTTGGCACAATCTTCGCTAAACAAGCGGGAAATTGATTTGGAATTGACAAAAAAAGTGCTGCGGAATTTTGTAAAATCCTCCAGTAAGGAAATCACCATCGATGCAATCCAAAAGATGGTGTGTGATTATTTTGATGTTCCTTACGATAAACTTCTTCAGAAAACACGAAAACGTGAGATCGTGCAGGCACGGCAGATCACGATGTACCTTTCAAAAGCCTTTACAAAAAATTCTCTCAAAACAATCGGTGAACATTTCGGCGGCCGCGACCACACCACGGTGATACATAGTTGCCAAACAGTAAAAGACCTGATGGATACCGACAACCTGTTCAAGGAAAGTGTTCTCGAACTTCAGCAAAAGGTGCAGCTGGCGGCGATGTAGCAGGCAGTTTGTAGTTGGTAGTTGGTAGTCAATAGCCGGAATTAAACAATCATTCGTAAATCGTACATCGTAAATCGTACATCGTACATCGTACATCGTACATCATAATTCGTACATCTCAATTGCCTTCTGCTTAGTTTTGCAGTGTGAATGAATTTTTAGACAATCCGGTTTATCATGCACTCACGTCCGGCAATTCCTCCAAAGCCCGCGGTTCGGAAAATGTAAAGTATTTTGACCCTGAAGTTTCTCCTTTTGCAGGAATTAAAGACGGCTATCAAAAAGGCTTTGAAGAGCTGTTCGAAAATCTAACGCCGGGCAGAAGAATATTGTACGCAAGCAGGAAAGATTTGCCGGCGCATGAAGGATGGAAATTGATACTGTCAATTGCAGGCAGGCAATTTCTTTATTTGCCAAAGGAAGGTTTTACTTCTGATTTCTCCGAACTTGCTCCGCTTAACACCACAAATGTGGAAGAGATGATAGCGCTGGCAAAGCTTACAAAGCCCGGGCCTTTTGATGGGCGTACAATTGAGTTCGGAAACTATCATGGAATATTTAAGGACGGAAAATTAGTGGCAATGGCCGGAAGAAGGTTGCATGTGTACGGCTACATGGAGATAAGCGCGGTTTGCACTCATCCCGCCCACCTCGGAAAAGGCTATGCAGCATCATTATTGAAGCATCAGGTTAATTCGATTTTAGAAGAAGGCATGGTTCCATTTTTGCATGTAAGGGCCGACAACATACGGGCTATTGAATTGTATGAAAGGCTGGGATTTGCAGGCAATGGGCCGATGAATTTTTATCTTTTGGAAAGGATCGAAGGTTAGAAAACCTTAGGTTCGGTCTTTTCCCCAATCCCGCATTTGCAAGCAAGCTTGCCTGCGTGCTCATGAAAATGCAAGGTTAGCTTCGCTGATCTTATTTGGGAGTCGTTCAAACAAAAAAGCCTTGCCGCGATGCGGCGCAGGGCTTTTCCCGATCCCGCATTTGCAAGCAAGCTTGCCTGCGTGCTCATGAACTGCAAGGTTAGCTTCGCTGATCTTATTTGGGAGTCGTTCAAACAAAAAGAAGTCCCGACCCGCAAAGCGGGTTCGGTCTTTTTGCTGAATCCCGCGTTCAAGCGAGCTTGACGCGTGCTCCAACAAAAAAGCCCGGCAAATTGCCGGGACTTCTTTTTGTTTGTCGGGATGGCAAGATTCGAACTTGCGACCTCCTGGTCCCAAACCAGGCGCGATAACCGGGCTACGCTACATCCCGAACGATGGTTATCAACTTCAAATTCAGCGGAGAGGGTGGGATTCGAACCCACGGTACAGTTTAACCCGTACGACGATTTAGCAAACCGTTCCTTTCGGCCTCTCAGGCACCTCTCCTGAACAGCCCTTGCTGAAGGGGCTGCAAAAATACAATTCCCTGCCATATCACCCAAATCATTTAATAAAAAATCACAGGTTCGGTAAAAACAACTTTGCTTCAAAAGATTTTATAACGTCGATGGTCTTACCCAGAGATCCTTGCCTGGTCGTTCGATATGACTATTTTCGTTATACTATAAACTGCTTATGAAAAAAATTCAACTATTGCTGCTATCGATCCTTACTTTTTCAACAGCAATGTCACAAGAGGCCCGTACACCGGCCGACACCTTGAAAAAGAACATTGTTAAATTGAATGTGCTTGCACTTCCACTGAAAAACATCAGTGTGCAATACGAAAGAGCGGTCGCACGCAAAATTTCTGCAGGTGTTACCCTTCGCCTTATGCCCTTTGGTTCATTGCCATTTAAATCTACTGTAAAAGGGTCTTTTGATGATGAAGAACTGGAAACTCAACTGGAAAATGCGCAGTTTGGAAACTTTGCGATAATGCCGGAGATAAGATTTTATCTTGGAAGAAAGGGTGTTTTCCGCGGATTTTACATCGCCCCTTTTGCCAGTATTGCCCGGTACAAAACCGAAATAGATTTTATTTATGAGGACGACGGCGTGGATAAAACCATTCCGATGAGCGGCAAGGTGAATACGTTTACCGGAGGCCTTATGTTTGGCGCGCAGTGGAAACTGAGTAAGAAGATATACCTTGATTGGTGGATCCTCGGCCCAAATGCGGGCACAGCAAAAGGCGATATTTCCGGAAGAATCTCCTTGTCACCTTCTGAACAACAAAGCCTGCGGGAGGAGTTGGACGATCTTGATATTCCGCTCACGAAATTTGAATATGAAGTAAATGCAGGCGGTGCAGATATTCATGTGAAGGGGCCATGGGCTGGCGTTCGCTCGGGACTTTGCATTGGGATCAACTTTTAAGGTTCATAAGGTATATCTACCTGAATATTTTATTTCTTTTAAATAAACAAAGCAGAAATGTTTAACGACCGGCAAATAAATAACCGGAAGATCGTACAGGTTTTCCTGATCGCGATAGTACTCTTATTAGTGCTCACCTCGGTGATCGGACTGAAGTATTTTGTTTCCGGATTCTTAGGTGCTGTTACATTATATATCCTGTTCCGTAATTTTTATTTCCGGCTTACAGAAGTGAGAGGCTGGGGAAGATCTTTGGCCAGCATAACCCTGATCTTCGTTTCCTTGCTCATTATAGCCGTGCCTTTATGGCTGATGATGGAATATTTAATTCCGCAAGCTGCGGCTTTGCTGGAAAACAGAGACCTTATAATCAACAGGTTCGAACAATTGAAAATTTGGATGGCTGACAAGCCTTTGTTAAACCGGATCGATATGTCTTCTAATGCACTGTTTCAATGGGTGCAGCGCGCGGGAAGTTATGTGCCGGTGATACTTGGATCGGTTGCATCTATGTTTGCCAATATTGTTGTTGCGTTTTTCGTGCTTTATTTTATGCAGATAAATTCCAAAAGGATGGAGAAAAGTATTCAACTTTCCATTCCTTTTTCAGTGCGCAGCCGCAAACTTCTTTGGCTGGAGGTAGAAAAAATGGTTCGCTCAAACACCATCGGTATTCCTGTACTTGCCATTTGCCAGGGGATAGTAGCTGCGATTGGTTTTATGATATTCGGAGTGAACAATGCCTTGCTTTGGGGATTGTTTACCGGCGCCGCATCAATTATTCCTGTTGTAGGAACCATGGTTGTGTGGGTGCCTGTATGCATTTTCCATATTGCGGCGGGAAACCTAAACAGCGGTATCTGGCTTGCGGTGTATTGCCTGATCGTGGTGGGCGGTATAGATAATATACTTCGGTTCACCATTCTGAAAAGCCTTGGCAACGTCCCTCCTTTAATTACCGTGTTTGGTGTTATTCTCGGCATAAATTTATTTGGAATGCTAGGCGTCATTTTCGGACCTCTTTTGCTTTCTATGATCGGCGTGCTTATGCAGGTTTACAGAAATGAATTTGGAAGAAGAAAAGAATTAAACAGGTTGATGCTGCAAAGAAAAGCAGACCGGGAGATGCCGGAAGAACCCGTTTCCCCCAAGCTATAATCCTCCATTATAGAGTTTATGTATTGCATGTTTTTATAAGCTGACACCATTGCAGATACTTTGATATGGCGAATGATTTTTGCGAACTTTGCGAAAACACTCAAATGCAGATCGAAGTATTAAAATCCAAGATCCATCGCGCGACCATTACCCAGGCAGATCTCAACTATATTGGAAGCCTTACGCTCGACGAAGCCCTGATGGAAGCCGCTAACCTGATCGAGAATGAAAAGATAACGGTGGTAAATGTAAATAACGGTGAACGTCTCGAAACTTACATAATAAAAGGGAAGCGTAACAGCGGTGTGGTTTGCCTGAACGGTCCCGCTGCACGAAAGGGCGCAGTCGGAGATATCATCATCGTGATCTCCTACGCTCTTATGGATTTTGAAGAAGCAAAAACTTTTCAGCCCCGGGTTGTTTTTCCGACGGCAGGGAACAGGATCAGTTAGTTTGGGAGTTTGTAGTAATTTTTGTATTTGTTTCCAAGTCGATATCCCTGTTCCCACAAAGGCGCAAAAAATTCAAAACTCAAAAGTAAAAATTTAAAAGGCATGAGCCCTGTACCATGAAGCCTCGCTGTTTCTAGTAAAGGCGCAAAGCTTACAAAGGCACAATAAAAAGTTGCCTCTGTGAACCTCCGTTCCTCTGTGGAACTCCTTGAGCTAAAAATTCAAAAGGCTTGTAGCTTGTGCCTTGCACCCTGCAGGTCCACGTTCACACATCTGGCATCCAGCACTCTCATTTCAGCAACTTCAGATCAGGCTGCGCGTACTTGTATACTTTAAAGTAAATGGTGGTGTTGGTTTGATGCACACCCTCGATCTGGCTGATGGTATTTACAAACTCAACCAAATGATTATTGTCGCGGCACATTACGTCAACCTCCAGATCATAATCGCCGGAGGTGAGCGCCAGGAAGCTTACTTCGGGAAGTTTCGCGATCTTCTTAGCCACTTTATCTTTCAGCGTTGCAGGCCTTACAAAAACTGCAATGTGGGCATAACAACGGAAACCAACTTTGTCAGGATCAACCCTTCCGATAATATGCACGGTTCCGTCTTCCAGCATTTTGTTGAAACGGGTACGGATCGTTCCGATAGATACGTTTAATTTCTCTGCGATCACTGTAAATGACATTCGCCCATCCTCTTGCAGGCAGGATAGGATGCCGTAATCCAGTTCATCCATACTTGTTTCATTCTTGGAGATATTCATGTGTTGAAAAATGTAAATATTTTTTTCTTGTGCAATTAAAATACATTATTTTTATTTTTCACCCTAATAAATAAAAAATTTACAGCAGTAAGATGAAATACCCGGCAATTAAGAATTTTATAGGCGGAGAATTTGTTTCTCCCGGCTCTGATAAAACCCTAAACGTTATTTCGCCCTTAGACGGGAATCTTTTATCTACAGTGCCTTTGTCCGGCGCGGACGATCTGAACCGCGCTGTGACGGCGGCCTCCAAAGCATTTCCTGCCTGGAGCCGAACACCGATCAAAGAACGGGTGCAGGTTTTTTTCAGGTATAAAACCCTGTTGGAAAAACACATGGATGAACTTGCTGCTTTGTGTTCAGAAGAGAATGGAAAAACGATCGGTGAATCTGTGGCGGAAATTGAAAAATGTATCGAACTCACGGAATTTGCAACCTCCTTACCGCAACTGATCACCGGTGAATTGCTTGAAGTGAGCCGCGGTGTGGAATGTAGAACGGAGCACGTTCCCCTCGGAGTTGTTGCCTCAATTGTCCCATTTAACTTTCCTGCCATGGTGCCGAACTGGACGATCCCAAACGCGATCGCCCTCGGCAACTGCATGATCATTAAACCTTCGGAGAAAGTACCCTTAAGTTGCGGCAGGATCGCTGAGCTACTTAAAGAAGCCGGCCTGCCCGATGGTGTGTTCAATGTGGTTCACGGCGATGTGGAAATTGTGAACGCTATTTGCGACCACCCGAAAATTGAAGCGGTTTCCTTTGTCGGTTCCACGAAAGTTGCCCAACTGGTTTACAAGAGGGCAACGGCAACGTATAAACGCTGTTTAGCCTTGGGCGGTGCTAAGAATCACCTGATGGTTTTGCCCGATGCGATTCCCGCTATGACGGCGCAAAATGTGGCTGCGAGCATGAGCGGTTGCGCGGGACAACGATGCATGGCCGCCAGTGCAATGATAGGCGTTGGAAACGTGGATGCGATCATTGATAAGATCGTTGAAGAAGCGCGTAAGATCGTTCCGGGAAAAAATCTCGGCGCGGTGATTAATAAAGAATCGCAGGAGAGAATTGAAAGATATATTTCGGAAGCCGAGAAAGACGGTGCGAAAATTTTGGTGGATGGCCGGAAAGCAAAGGTGGAAGGCAAGGAGAACGGAACTTATGTTGGCCCGACAGTCATTGATCATGTAAAGCCTGAAATGAGTGTAGCCCGTGAAGAGATTTTCGGCCCGGTGATTTCCATTATGAGAACAAACACGGTGGATGAAGCGCTTGCCATAGAAAATGCGAACCCCTATGGTAATGCCGCAAGTGTGTTTACACAAAATGGAGGGATGGCACGCTATATAATTGACCATGCGAGTGCCGGAATGGTAGGCGTGAATGTGGGCGTTCCGGTTCCGAGAGAACCATTTTCTTTCGGCGGCTGGAATGAAAGCAAATTTGGTGTCGGTGATATCACAGGCAAAAGTTCAATTGAGTTTTGGACGAAACTTAAAAAGACCACCGTAAAATGGAACCCTGAAGCCGGGGTAAACTGGATGAGCTAGCCACGAAGTGGAATATAATTTACTGATAGCTTGATAGGTTTAATCTACAACTACCAACTATCAACTACCAACTACAAACTAAACCAATGTCTACCAAAACTATTACTGAATCCGCTGAGGTCATCAAAAACAGCATGGACTATACCTTGTTCAGCTGGAGTAAACAAAAAGGTCTTTCTCCTATTGCAGTTAAACAAGCTGAAGGAGTTTATCTCTACGATTATGATGGAAAGCGTTTTATAGATTTTTCTTCCGGGCTTATGAACGTAAATATCGGGCACGGAAATCAGCGTATAACCGAAGCCGTTATGAAGCAAATGCAGGAGGTTGCCTACGTTACGCCTTCCTGCGTTACCAAAGTCCGCGGTGAATTGGGAAAAAAGTTAGCTGAAATATGTCCCGGTGATCTTAACAAGGCTTTCTTCACGCTTTGCGGCGCCACTTCAATTGAGAATGCGATCAAACTTGCCAGGCTGTATACAGGTAGACATAAAATTATTTCCCGTTACCAATCTTACCATGGTTCATCAAACGGCGCCATGACGGCCAGCGGAGATCCCCGCAAGCTTCCCGTTGATTCGCAACAGGCACCCAACTTCGTACACATTGATATTCCCGTGGCTTACCGATGGGATTATGGTGAAGAGAATTTACTCAAAGAAAGTGTGGCCTCACTGGGGCGCGTAATCGCTTTCGAAGGCCCGGCCAATATTGCGGCGATACTGCTGGAAGGAGAGTCGGGTTCTTCAGGTTGTCTAAAGTATCCCGCAGGCTATTTAAAAGCAGTGCGGGAACTATGCGATAAACATGGTATTTTATTGATCATGGATGAAGTGATGAGCGGTTTTGGCAGAACCGGGAAATGGTTCGGCTTTGAAAATCACGGTATCATTCCTGACATGATCGCTATGGCTAAAGGCCTTACCTGCGGATATCTTCCATTCGGTTGCCTGATGGTGAGTGATAAGATCGCTTCAAAATACGATGATGCCATGTTGCCATTAGGTTTAACTTATTCCGCGCATCCTGTGAGCATGGCCGCGGCATTGGAAACCTTGCATATTTATGAAGATGAAGGACTGATTGAAAACGCCGTGCGCATGGGAAGGTACATGGATAAGAGAATAGAAGAGATGAAATCGCAACACCCCAGCATCGGCGACTGGCGCAACACCGGATTGCTGGGATGCATCGAGGTGGTGAAAAACAGAAAGACCAAGGAACCAATGGCGCCATTCAATGCAGGTCCGCAGGATATGAAAGTAATGAACGAGGTTGCTGCAAAGATCAAGGAACTGGGCATGTACACCTTCGTGCGGTGGAATTACATCTTCATTGCTCCTCCTCTTTGTATCACGGAAGAACAGGTGGAAGAAGGCCTTGCAATTATTAGCGCGGCTTTAAAAATTGCGGACGCCGCGATAAGTGCTGATTAAAAATTAGAAATTGATAATTCTGAATTGAGCATTAAGAAGAGCCTGAATTTATAATCTGAAATTTATAATTTAAAATTCACTTGAGTGCTACGCTTATAAATGAAGACCTTGCACCGATTCCTCCGCAGCAACGCTCCTGGAATACCTGGAACTATGCGGCCTTGTGGATCAGTATGAGCCTCTGCATTCCTACCTATATGCTCGCAAGTTCATTGATCCAGGGTGGAATGAATTGGTGGCAGGCGATCCTTACCATTTTCCTAGGCAATACCATAGTGTTGATCCCGATGATATTGAACGGGCATGCGGGTGCGAAGTATGGTATACCCTTTCCTGTTTTTGCGCGCGCAAGTTTCGGAACGCTCGGAGCAAATATTCCAGCACTGCTTCGCGCAATCGTTGCGTGCGGCTGGTTCGGTATTCAGGCATGGATCGGTGGCTATGCAATTTATCTGATGATCGCATCATGGTGGCCATCATTCGCCGATCTTCCCACAATATTTCCGGCGGGCTGGGGGCTTGAAACCGGCCCTGCAATTTGCTTTTTGATATTTTGGTTGATCAATATGCTGGTGGTTTATCTTGGTGTGAACAGTATTAAAAAATTGCTGGTATTTAAAGCATACTTTCTACCTGCCGCAGCGCTTGCATTATTGTTTTGGGCGATCAGCGCAGCTGATGGGCTCGGGCCGATTCTTTCACAACCCTCAAAGTTTTCAAGCAGTGCGGAATTCTGGAATTTCTTTTTCCCCGCGCTTACGGGAATGGTGGGCTTCTGGGCCACATTGTCATTAAATATTCCTGACTTTACACGTTATGCAAAAAGTCAGAAGGCGCAAATTCGCGGGCAGGTGATCGGGCTTCCGCCATCCATGACCCTCTTTGCATTTATTGGTGTTGTGGTAACTTCTGCTACAATGATCATCTATGGTGAAACGATTTGGGATCCGCTGGTTCTCGCGGGAAGGTTTGAGAGTAAGATGCTGATCTCGATCGCGATGATAGCTGTGGCAATTTCAACACTCGCCACCAATATCGCTGCCAACATCGTGAGCCCCGCAAATGATTTCTCCAATCTCGCCCCGCGTAAGATCAACTTTCGAATCGGCGGTTACATCACCGGCATTCTTGGCATTTTGATCTGCCCCTGGAAACTGATAGCAGATCCTAACGGTTATATATTCACATGGCTGATCGCCTACTCAAGCCTGTTAGGCCCCGTGGGCGGAATAATGATAGCCGATTATTACTTTGTAAGAAGGCAAAGCCTCGATGTTGATCAGTTATATGATCCCAACGGCATCTATAAATTCAAAAAAGGTTTTAACCGCAATGCGATCATAGCCTTGCTGCTCGGTATTCTTCCTAATCTTCCCGGCTTTTTGGCGCAGGTGAAGCTGGTGGCTGCAAATGATTTCCCGGCCTGGATCACCGGACTTTATCATTACGCCTGGTTCGTCGGATTTTTCATCAGCGGCATTTGCTTTTTGTTACTGAGCAGGAACGTTAAAAGAGTAATAGTATCAATCTCCGGACAAACCGCATAAATCTTCATAATTTATAATCCAAAATTTAAAATCTATAATTTCAAAAGATGTCTATCCTGATAAAAAACGGAAAAATTGTAACCGCCACCGATATCTATGAAGCCGATATTTATGTGGAGGGCGAAACAATCCGTGCGATCGGGAAGAATCTGGCTATTGAGGCCGATGAACAAATTGATGCAGCCGGAATGCTGGTAATGCCCGGCGGTATTGATCCGCATGTTCACCTGGATATGCCTTTCATGGGAACTTCCAGCAGTGATAGTTATGAAACCGGAACCCGCGCCGCGCTTTTCGGCGGAACAACCATGGTTATCGATTTCATTTTGCAGAAGCAGGGAAATTCACTTCATGACGCATTAAAGGAATGGCAATCACGCTCAGATAATAATTGTTATGGCGATTACAGTTTTCATATGGCCGTAACAGACTTTAATGAAGAAACCCGTAAAGAGATCAGGGCTTTTATTGAAGATGAGGGCATTACTTCATTTAAAACCTTTATGGCTTACAAAGGGGCGTTGATGATTGATGACAGGCAGATGATCGGCTTGATGCAGGAAGTGAAACAACATGGTGGACTGATAAATGTTCATGCCACTAATGGGGATGTGATCGATTACCTTACTTTAAAACATCGTACCGAAGGGAAGTTATCGCCGCTATATCATTACCTGAGTCAGCCCGAAATTACAGAAGCGGAAGCCAGCGGGCGCTTTGCAGACATGGCGGATTACACCGGTTGTCCCGGATACATTGTTCATCTCACTTGCGAGGGCGCCTTGAACGCGGTTAGGAATGCCACAAAGCGGAATCAGAAAGTTTTTGTGGAAACCTGTATTCAATATTTGTTGCTCGATGCTTCTTTGTATGAAAAAGATTTTGAAGGAGCGAAATGGGTGATGAGTCCGCCACTTCGCCAGAAGAAAGACCAGGAAACACTTTGGGCCGGAATAAACCAGGGCCTGGTGAATGTAGTGGCAACAGACCATTGTCCATTTATGTGGGATCAGAAGCTGATGGGCAAAGATGACTTTTCAAAGATCCCGAATGGACATCCCGCGATAGAGAATCGTATGGAATTATTGTTCAGTGAAGGAGTGAACAAGGGGCGCATCACACTCAATAAATATGTTGAAGTGGCTTGTACAAATCCAGCTAAAATTTTCGGAATGTTCCCACAGAAAGGAACTATAGCCGTAGGAAGCGATGCGGATATTATTCTGATCGATCCGAAAGAGAAACACACGATCTCTGCAAAAACGCATCACATGAATGTAGACTACAGCGGATATGAAGGGTGGGAACTGACCGGGAAAGTGAAAACTGTGCTGTTGCGGGGAAAGGTAGCCATTCAAAACAATGAATGCAGGTTGGAAAAAGGCTACGGGAAGTTTGTAAAGCGGAATAAGGTAGCGGGAATTATTTAAATTAAGAATTAAGAATTAAAAATTGCCCTGACCGGAGAGGAATATCGGTACTGATTTAATTCAACATTCAACATTCAACATTCATCATTCAAAATTTTCAAATTTGTCACGTATCATCAAATCAGGCCTTATTCAACTTTCGCTTCCCAGAACAGAAGGTGAAGGATCTATTGAAGAGATAAAGGAAGCCATGTTCATGAAACATGTACCTTTTATCGAGGAGGCAGGTAAGAAAGGGGTTCAGATACTTTGCTTCCAGGAAATTTTCAATACGCCCTACTTCTGCCCGGGGCAGGATAAAGCCTGGTACGACTCTGCGGAAACCGTGCCCGGGGCTACCACAGATCGTCTTGCAGAATATGCAAAGAAATATAACATGGTGATCATCGCCCCGCTGTATGAAAAAGAGCAGGCCGGTGTATTATACAATACCGCCGCCGTTATTGATGCTGACGGCACTTACTTAGGAAAGTATCGTAAGAATCATATCCCGCATACAAGTGGTTTTTGGGAAAAGTTTTTCTTTAAACCCGGCAATCTTGGTTATCCTGTTTTTCAAACACGTTACGCGAAGGTTGGCGTTTATATTTGTTATGATCGTCATTTCCCTGATGGCGCACGTTGCCTGGGTTTGAATGGGGCGGAGATCGTCTACAATCCATCTGCAACTGTTGCGGGCTTATCACAATATTTATGGAAACTTGAACAGCCTGCACATGCGGTAGCCAACGGATATTTCATGGGATGCATCAACCGCGTTGGTGAAGAGAAACCATGGAATCTTGGAAAGTTTTACGGTTCGTCATATTTTGTTGATCCGCGCGGGCAGATCATATCAATAGGAAGCGAGGATAAGGATGAACTAATAATAGCCGACCTTGATCTGGATATGATAGAGGAAGTGAGAAATACCTGGCAATTTTTTAGGGACCGCCGCCCCGAGACCTACGGCGACTTGTGCAAACTTTAACGCATACACGAAAATAAATCGTTTACCAAAATTTAACCCAACGTGGCAATTAAAGATAACAGGCTTTCTGCAGCGGATTATGAAGTGAACTTCAGTGATATTCACCCGCCTTTTGAAAATTATAGCGCGGCACTTGTTGAATCAAACAGGTGTTTATTCTGCTTTGACGCGCCCTGCGTGAAAACCTGCCCCACGAGCATCAACATTCCGAAATTCATTAAACAAATTTCCACCGAGAATATCAGGGGAAGCGCACGCACCATTTTTGAGTCCAATATATTCGGCGCGGGATGCGGAAGGGTTTGCCCCGTGGAAAAACTCTGCGAAGGAAGCTGCGTATATAACTTACTCGATGAGCCGCCAATTCCCATCGCGAAGCTTCAACGCTACAGTACGGAAAACGCGATAGAAGAAAAATGGAAACTTTTTGAAAGAAAGGAATTGCCCGAAGCGGTGAAGAAAAAGGTGGCCATAGTGGGTGCAGGTCCCGCGGGTTTAAGTTGCGCCCACGTGCTCTCACGGGAAGGCATAGACGTAACTATTTACGAAAAAGAGAAAGAGGGGGGCGGATTAATGACCTACGGAATCGCAGCTTATAAAGTAACGCCGGAGTTTTGTAAGAATGAGGTGGATTACATCACTTCAATTGGCGGCATAGATATTAAATATGGCAAGGAACTCGGAAAAGATATCCATCTTCAAGAGCTGCAGGAAAAGTATGACGCGGTTTATCTAGGGTTCGGAGTTGGCCTGACGCGAAAGCTGGGCGTCGCTGGAGAAGATCTTGAAGGCGTGCAGGATGCGATCTCTTTTATTTATGATATCAGAACAAGTGATTTCAAAAAAGTTCCCGTTGGCGATAAAGTAGCCGTAATAGGTTTAGGTATGACGGCTATCGACGCGGCCACTCAGGCGAAACGTCTTGGCGCACACGAAGTAACAATACTGTATAGACGAACGCAGGATGAAATGCCCTGTACCCAGGTGGAAATGGATCTTGCGCTTTTAGATGGTTGCCGGATAAAATGGCTCGCCGCACCGAAGGAGATCTTTGGCGTGGACGGAAAAGTTGCTGCAATAAAATGCGATATAATGAGACTTGGTGAGCCAGACGCAAGCGGTCGCCGTTCTCCCGAGCCCACCGGAGAAGAATTTATACTGGATGTGGATATGGTAATAAAGGCAACAGGACAGCAGCCTTTCTTTGACCTTGTTGACCAAAACAATATTGAAAACAGAAACGGAAAAATTTCGATCCGCGAAAAATCAGCAACAAATTTAAAAGGCGTTTTCGCCGGCGGCGATTGTGTGAATGGTGGAAAGGAGGTTGTGGATGCCGTACAGGCAGGAAAGGAAGGAGCGGGGGAGATATTAGAATACTTAAGGGAACGATTATAAAGTGGTGTTTAATGTTGAATGTTGGATTTTGGATTAAGCTTCAAATCAGAATTTATGTCTGGGGATAATTTGATTTTGAACATGACTTTTGATTTTTCGCTCCGCATAATTGAGTTGTATCGACACTTGACAAAAAACAAAGAGTTTGTAATATCAAAACAACTACTGAAATGCGGAACCAGTATAGGCGCAAATGTAGAAGAGGCAAATGCAGCAGTTTCAAAAAAGGATTTCGTCAGCAAAATGGCTATTTCCTCAAAGGAAGCGCGGGAAACAAAATATTGGCTAAGGTTACTAGACAAATCACAAATTGTTCGGTTTGATTATTCAGAATATCTGAGAGAAATTGACAGCATAATCAACGTTCTCACCAAAATCGTTAAGACATCGCAAAGCTCATTATGATACTGATAATCTAAATCATTCAACATCCAACATCCACCATTCAACATTTAAAAAATTAAATCGGTAAAAGTGGCAGACATCTCTAGCAATTTTTTAGGCATTAAATCCCCCAACCCTTTTTGGTTGGCAAGCGCGCCTCCTACAGATAAGCAGATCAATGTACTTCGGGCTTTTGAAGCAGGCTGGGGCGGAGTGGTTTGGAAAACCCTTGGTTCGCAGGTGAAGAATGTTTCATCCCGGTACTCAGCGGTGAACTATGGCGGCAAGCGGGTGATGGGTTTTAACAACATTGAGCTCATAAGCGACCGGCCACTTGATCTTAATCTTAAAGAGATAAGGGAGTGCTTGCGTTTGTTTCCCGACAGGGCAATGATCGTTTCGCTGATGGCGGATAACGATAAGAAAAGTTGGCATGAACTCATAAAGAAAGTGGAGGACACCGGCGCGCACGGAATTGAATTGAACTTCGGATGCCCGCATGGCATGACCGAAAGAGGTATGGGCGCTGCTGTTGGCCAGGATCCGGAAATTGCCGCAATGGTAGTGGAGTGGGTGATGGAAGCGGCCACCATTCCCGTGATTACGAAACTCACGCCGAATGTTCACTCTGTTGTGCCCACAGGAAAAGCGGTGGTGGAAGCGGGAACGAATGCGCTAAGCCTGATCAATACCATTCAATCGGTTACGGGAGTAGATCTTGACACGCTGGTGCCCAACCCATATGTTGCCGGTAAATCCGTTTACGGCGGCTATTGCGGCCCTGCGGTAAAACCCATCGCGTTAAAATTCCTTTCAACAATTTCACAGAATGAAATCACGCGCCGTGTTCCCATATCGGGAATTGGCGGCGTTACAACATGGAAGGATGCGGTTGAATTCATGTTGCTTGGTGCATCCAATGTGCAGGTTTGTACTGCCGCGATGACTCACGGCTTTCGCATTGTGGAAGACATGTGCGAAGGCATGAGCAACTGGATGGATGAAAAAGGATTTAAAACACTTGATGATTTTATAGGCAAGTCGGTTGACACTATTGTGCATTGGGAAGACCTTGATATCAACTATCACCACATCGCGCACATCAACCAGGATAAATGTATTCACTGCGGATTGTGTTATATCGCATGTGAAGACACATCGCACCAATCTATTAATCTTCAGTACGGCGATCCTTATAACAAGTACACAATTAAAGAAGAGGAGTGTGTGGGCTGCAACCTGTGCCAGCTCATTTGCCCGGTAGAGGATTGTATCACAATGGAAGTATCCCGAAAAGCGCCGGAATATTTAAACTGGATAGAGTTTCAAAAGCGCGGACTACCGTTGAATGATCATTAGCATATTTAAGATTTAATATTACGGTTGTGAGAATAAACAGCAAACGATTAGAGGAAAGATTTGAAGCTATGTCTGCCATCGGCAAGCTCGGAGACACCGGAACATGCAGGCCTGCTCATTCCCCGGAAGAAAAAGAAGCATTCATGCTCGCTTCCTCATGGATGAAAGAGGCCGGGATGAGAACGCATATTGACAATTTCGGAAATCTTGTGGGCATTCTTGATGGAAAGGATACCTCATTGCCGGTGTTGATGATGGGTTCACATCTGGATAGTCAACCTTATGGCGGCAGGTACGATGGAGTTGCGGGAGTGTTATGTGCCATAGAGACGGTGCAGTGTATGAAGGACCTGGGTGTTAAGCCCTCAAGATCCATCCACATAATTTCTTTTGCAGACGAAGAGGGCTGGCGTTTCAACAAAGGCTTGTTCGGTTCACGCGGCATTCTTGGAAAACTTGAAGAGGGTGAGTTGCAAAGAAAGGACGCACAGGGTGTAACGCGGGAGCAGGCTCTCATAAATTTCGGATGCGACATTTCAAAGTTTAAGGATTCGGAGTACAAAGAAGGAGGCATTCATTGCTTTCTTGAGCTTCATATTGAACAGGGCCCCGTGCTTGATGTGGCCGGAAAGCCTGTTGGAGTTGTGACGGGCATTTCTGGTCCGCTTTGGCTAACAGTCACTTTTGAGGGAATGGCGGGCCATGCAGGTTCCGTTCCTATGCGCATGCGCAGAGATGCGTTGCTCGGTGCGGCTGAAGTTACGGTGGCGTTAAATGAAATCGCAACCAGAATTCCGGGCGCGCCTACCGTGGGAACAGTCGGAACGATGCAGGTGTTCCCTTCATCAAGAAATATCATTGCAGAGAAAGTTGAATTTACTGTCGACCTCCGCGATATCAATCTTGACCGCAGAAATAATTACGAGCAGGAGTTACGGCAACGCATAAACGAAATCGCACAAAGGCACCAACTTCATGTTTCCATTTCAGAAGATACAAGGAGTGATCCGAGATACTGCGCCGGTTGGATTAAAGATATCATTAAGAGCGAATGCACCAAGCTCGGCCTTGATGCGCCTGAGTTGATGAGCGGACCTTTTCACGATGCCATGGCCCTGAGTTATGCTTGCGACTACGGAATGATCTTCGTTCGATGCAAGGACGGCATCAGCCACAACCCGCTTGAGTATTCTTCACCGGAAGACCTTGCAATTGGTACCGAGGTTCTCCTGGGCACAGTACTTGAAATTCTTTCAAGATGATAAGAGTAATTCTCGCGCTCACGTTGTTCACGCTTATTTCCTGTGATAATACTTCAGGCGGTAATCCGGCGATAGTTATTGAAACCTCTGTGGGCGACATCAGGGCGGAAGTTTTTCCTGATAAGGCTCCTAAAACTGTGGCTGCATTTCAACAATTGGTGAAACAAGGTGTGTATAAAGATGCCGCTTTTTATCGCGTACTTAAATCGGAGCAAATGCCTTCGGATTTCAATACCGGAATCATTCAGGGCGGAGTTTATGGTAGTGGAAAGTCTTTTCCGCTAATTCCGCATGAGTCAACAAAGCAAAGCGGGCTTTCCCACATTTCCGGAACGCTTTCTATGGCGCGTACAAAACCGGGAACCGCCTCTTCTGAGTTCTTCATTTGTATTGGAGATCAATCTCCTCTGGACGCGGGACGTCGCGGCACTGAAGATAGTTTGGGAATGGCGGCCTTCGGTAAGGTGATCGACGGAATGGATGTGGTTAAAAAAATTCATAATAAGCCTTCAACCGGCGATGCGTTTATCGAACCGGTTAAGATCCAAAAAATAAAATGGATCGATTAAAACATTAAACTTGGTATGCTTTTTTCATTAATAGTTACAGATCTTCTTCACACAGGTGCTTCACAATTTCATTGAGAAGAACCTAAATTCCTCAACCACGAAGGTGGGAGAAAAGGAAAGAAGAAGAATACAAAAGGGCCTTTTTTATAAGGCCTTTTTCTTTGCTTTAACTTTTCTCCGTTAAACCTTTGCATGAGTTAGCAGTCAATAAGGTCATAAATTTGGCCCCATGAGAAATCTATACCTATGTGTGATCACCCTGATTATTTTATCTGGCTGCGCTTCCTCCCGAAAAACTACCGTTGTTTATAATAAGCCCGGAAAGGAAATAAAAAGTACGGTGATTTTAAAGGAGAAGATCCCTTCCAAGACCATCAATACCAAAAGTGTTGCTGCCTCAAAGGTGGTGCAGTTTGCCGAAACGCTGGAGGGAACGCCTTATAAATATGGATCAACCGACCCAAAAAAAGGATTGGATTGCTCCGGATTTATCTACCACGTTTTTCAAAAATTCAAGATATCCGTACCAAGGATGTCAAAAGAATTCACAAACGCAGGACAGGAAGTGTCTACCTTGGAAAGCAGACGAGGAGACATTATTCTTTTCACGGGCAGCGATCCGAAATCGGGCGTGGTGGGGCACATGGGTATCATAACGGAAAACGATAAGGGAGTTTTGAAATTTATACATTCTGCTTCAGGCAATAATGCGGGAGTAATGATATCCGGAATGAACAGCTATTTTATGCCACGGTTTGTAAAAGTGATCCGTGTATTCCGTGTCTTCTAACTCATTGCCCAATGTATCTTTCCTGCTAATTTTGTACAATGCTGAAAAAATTATTTATTTCTTTTTTATTTGTACCTGCATTTTCCTTTGCCCAAAACTTTCGCAGCACGCTCATCTTTTCTGCTGAACAAGGCGACGCATTTTTTGTGTACCTGAATGGGCAAAAGCAAAATGCCGCGGCCCAGGCCAATGTCACTATTCATGGGCTTGAACTTCCGTATTATGACGTAAGGATTGAGTTTTTAAATTCTGCCATTAAACCAATAGAAAGGAAAAATGTGGTGGCCGCCGATAGTGACGACCGGCCGATGCAGGTAACTTATAAGGTGAGGAAAGACAAGTCGGGAAAAGCCAGGATAAGTTTTTATGCTATGCTTCCCCCGGTTGCCACTTCAGCAAACCCGGCGCCCCCAGTTCAGGAGGCAAAACGTGAACCTGTTGTTGCCGTGGTAGACTCTCCGGTGCAGAAGACGATTCTTACTAATGTGTCGGGCGCCACGGTGAGCCTTGGTGATAAGACTGTGAAAGCAAAAGTTGATTCTGCAACTGCTTCGGAGCCGGCTCCGGAGATCAGGAAAGATACTGATGTTGCGGAAAAGCCGGCTAAGAAAAATGATGTTGTTGACCGGTCTGCGAACAAAAGTATTACTGCAAAAAAAGAAGTAAAGAGTGCGGAGAAGCCTGTGAAAGAGGAGACCTCCGCATTACCACCATTAAAGAAGTGCAACGACTGGCCTTTAATGAAGGAAGAGTTTCAAAAGATCAGGCAACAGGTTGCCGAGGTGAAGGACGAACAGCGCAGGCTCGCCAAGGCAAAAAGTTTATCTGAAGCGAACTGCCTGCTGGTTAGCCAGGTTGCAGAATTGGCATCCCTTTTTACAACCGATGCAGGCAAGTTAGATTTTCTAAAGCATGCCTATAGTGCAACAATTGATCGCCCCAACTATGAAAGGTTAAGAAAGCTTTTTACTGATGCCGGCAGTATCAAAAACTTCGATAAATTTTTACAATCGCGTAAATGAAGGCAAAGCGAATAAGAGCGGTGATGATGTGGCAACTGTTGCATCGGAATACCGAACTTTTTTGCTGGGTTGTTGCTTTGCTGGTGATTTTTTTTTCGCCAATGGCGGGCCCATCGCTTTGCATCTTTGATGCTGTGGGAATAAATTCCTGCCCGGGATGTGGCATCGCACATGCAATGAAAAGCGCAATGCATTTAGATCTTATCCAGTCATTTCGTGAGCATCCATTCGGAATTCCGGCTGTGATTGTTTTGTGCTACAGAGTTTATGTACTAACTTTTGGCAAATTCAAATTAAATGCAGAGCAGAAATTTCATGACCCTGGTTCCCTCAATTGAACCGGAAGAGTTTGCTTTCTTAAAAGAATATACGAGGGATCTTCCCGAAGATAAATTTCAATTGTTCGTAGCGCTCTATAACGGCAAGAGAAAAAAGGCAGAAACAATTCTGATCTGCACACTATTGGGATTCGTACTTGCCGGCGGTATTCAGCGTTTTGTTATTGGGCAAATAGGGATGGGGCTTCTGTATCTTTTTACCGGAGGCTTATGCCTCATCGGAACAATAATCGATCTTGTAAATCATAAACAACTTACCAACGAATTCAATAGAAAAATGGCCATAGAAACTATGGCCATTGTGAACATGTAAAGATGCACGGAATGATGGTGCTTTGACTTCGTCAAATTATTGGTCAATCAAACCATCAACCAAACCCACCATTTTACTATATTACCTGTGTTTGAACTGATAAAACAGACCGATCTGAAAAACGCGGTTCTGATACTTCACTCCCGGGCTCTCTGCAATATCCGTGATACCGAAATTATATCGGGCGTCTATGCCTAACCGTGATTTAGTGATATAGCCAAGGCCGGCCGACCATGCAAAATCCACGGTTTCGAGATTGTCTTTAATATCCGTTTCAGTATTACCATCGTCGCGGGTTGCCTTTACCAGGAAGCCCACCTGAGGGCCTGTTTGCAGGCGGAACCCATTCTTGAACATATATTGAAACATTACAGGCACATTTATATATCCGAGCTTATATTTCTCATCAGAAATATCAATGTCTGCGCCCTGGTTTGAATACAGAAGTTCAGGCTGAATGGCGAAACGGTCACTCATATGAATATGAGCAAGTCCTCCGCCGTGGAAACCAACTCTTGAACTCAATATGGCAGGGCCGTCGGCTTCAATATCTGAAATGTTTACTCCTCCTTTGAGGCCCCAGTGCACACTCTGGCTGAATGCGGAAAATGATGCGATGCAAAATGCAAACGCGGTGACAATCTTTTTCATAATGGTTATTTTTTAGCACCATTATGCATTTATTATACCAACTGCATGGTCAGGCGATCAAAAATCCCGGGCGCGTTTACCAAATACGAGAATGCTAGCGCGGCCTTTCAGAATATTTCCTTTTGTACGATATTTAAATTCAAAACTTCTGATAAAACGTCCCTGTGGAGAAATATGAATAAGTTTACTGTCCTGCCCCGGTGTAAAATCCTGTTCAATTGCGGGAGCAAGTTTATCTCCATTTTGAAAAACAACATTAAATTCTTTGATGCGCACTTCACGGTCCTCAACCCTGAACCGCACGTCTGTGAACTGGTGGCTGCTGTTTACCATCAACACATCACTGTCTTTTCCAAAATCAACTGATTTTTCACCAATGAGTTCCCAACCTTCCTCAACAGCAATGCTTTTCCGCGCCGGGCCGCAGGAGGAGATCAGAATACCGGCAATTAGGATCATACTTAGCCTGCCTAACAAATTGTACAAGTTTTTCATGCAGTAGTTTTTAATTCGGCAAAAATAAAAAAACCCAGCCATAGGCCGGGTTTTCTTTTGATCTTTCAAATCAATTAACCTCCGTGTGCGTCACGCAACTTTTTAATGATGTCATGAGATGTTTTCAATGAAGCTTGCTGATCGGTTATCAACTGGCGTGTTTCCACGTCCATTTCAGCATCTGTGGCTAACGCCTCGCGATATGCCTTTTGGGCTGCATCTTCACCGAACTCGCATGATTGGAGAGTTGTCTTTCTGTCGTTTCCTGAAAAGGTTGCCTTAACGTCCATCCAGGCCTGGTAGATCTTTCCGGGTACGGTAGAACCTTCGGCAGGCTCTCCACCCAGTTTTAAAACATGCGCCGTAAGTTCACTTTTATATTTACGGCTCTCATCAGCCATTTTATTAAAGGTGGCTTTCAGATCAATATCGCCTTCCTTCAGCTCTTCAACGGCTTTTTCATATCCTGTGATACGATCATGATTGATCTTGATCAGGTCGTTCAATGTTTCTGTCAAACTTGTTGTGGATACCATAGTGTTGTTTTTTTAGTGTTTATAATTTTGAGCGTTGTTTCTTTACTTTTTTTACGGTGAACCTTCCATCCAGCATTTTTACATTCTTCGGAAGCTTTGATCGCCGGCCTCTTAAAAGGGCGATCAGTATCAGGAGTAATATTACTGCGCCGCCAATCCAAACCGGTGTTTGTAAATACCAAAGCTCCTCGGGTGTCACATTAAACTCACTGTAAGTGGTGTCTTGCGCAAATAAGCCTGCAGGTATAACGAAAGATCCGCCAAGAAAAAATATCTGTTTCAATTCAGTTGCTATTATTCAAACACGAAGCCACTTTTATTTATGTAGTTGTCAAAGCGTTACATAAGCCTTCTAAAAACTTTACGGGGAAAAATATCTACATGATCCGTAATAATTGAACTATGGTTGTAATTATTTAATGAGATGCGGATAAGTGGCACTGAATTTTATTATACGAAAGAAAAAAGAAACGTTATGATGAATCGATTAAAACTAAAAGCTCAAAACTTTTATTGGAAATGTTTAGTATTTCTATTTGCCACTTCAATCGCGTTGCCCGGATTTGCGCAAGATGGTAAAGCAATTGATGTGGACATTGATACCAAAGGGGATGATGCGTCCGGAATGTTCAGTCAGCCATGGGTATGGATCGTGGGGGGTGCTGTATTTATTCTTCTTTTGGTGGCCTTACTAAGGAATAACAGAAAATAGTATTTCGCGCACGAATTAAAAAAGGGTGACATTAATTGCCACCCTTTTATTTTTCTTTAAACCTTATACATCCCTTTCCACCGTTTTGGTGTAGGTAACCTGGTCAGTTTTTCCTCTGCTTCCACCGCCCCTAAGTAAGGCGATCAATAATAACAGAAGCACCGCTCCTCCTACTACCCAAACCCAGGGTTGTACATACCATTCCTGTTCTGTTGAAGTAGATGTAGTGGTGGTTATAGATGTGCCACTATCCTGGGCCACTACCTGCAGGGCAGTTAGGAACAAAAAGCCCAGCAAAAGGTTCCATTTCCTGATCATAATTTTATTTTTTTAATTAATGATGTGTTTAACCCTTTAATTCAACAAATGCGCCAATAATATCCTGGTATAAATTTCCATCCCTATACTCATATTATATTTGTATCCCCCAATGGCTAAGTCAAAGAAAATATCGGAAAAACAAGCGGACGATTTTATTGAAGTATTCGGTGCGCGCGAGCACAATCTGAAGAACATCGACATACGCATTCCAAAGAACCAATTGGTTGTTTTTACCGGAGTAAGCGGAAGCGGAAAATCATCTTTAGCATTTGACACGATCTATAATGAAGGCCAGCGCAGGTATATGGAAAGTTTTTCCGCTTACGCACGGCAGTTCGTTGGAGATATGGAGCGGCCCGATGTAGACAAGATCACCGGTCTTTCACCTGTTATTTCAATTGAACAAAAAACTACAAATAAGAACCCTCGTAGTACGGTTGGAACCATAACCGAGATCTATGATTTTTTGCGGCTTCTGTTTGCGCGCGCAAGCGATGCCTACAGTTACGCCACAGGAAAAAAGATGGTAAAGTTCAGCGAGGAAGAAATTGTCTCTACTGTTATTTCAAAATATAAGGACAAAAAGATTAGCGTTCTTGCCCCGCTTATTCGCGGGCGTAAGGGGCATTACAGGGAGTTGTTTGAAGACATCAGAAAAAAAGGTTTTTTAAAAGTAAGGGTTGATGGCGAAGTGCTGGATCTTACTCCCCGCATGCAGGTTGACCGTTATAAGATACATGATATTGAAGTGGTGGTTGACCGCATTAAAGTAACCCCCGAATTCAATTTGCGCTTAAGCCAAAGCGTTCAAAAAGCCTTGCAGATGGGCAAGGGTTTATTGTTCATACTCGTAAATGAAGAAGGCGAGGTGGCTCAGTTCAGCCGCCAGCTGATGTGCCTGGATACCGGCGTGAGCTATGAAGAACCCTCTCCGAATGCATTTTCCTTTAATTCACCCTATGGCGCTTGCCCGGTATGCAAGGGCCTGGGCTCTATCTACAAGGTAAATCTTGACGCTATAATTCCGGACAATTCTCTTTCGGTGAAAGAAGGCGCCGTTGCGCCGCTCGGCGAGGAGCGTGAGGCCTATGTGTACAAACAGGTTCAGCAACTTGCTAAGAAACATAAGTTCAGTTTAGATAAGCCGGTAAAAGATCTTTCAAAAAACGCAATTAACCTATTGCTGTATGGAAAGGAAAAGCCGGGAGAAGATGTTGATAAGGAGTTACAAGAAGATGCATTGAGTGACGGAAGCTATTACCAAACTGAGTATGAAGGTGTGGTAAACATGGTAAAGCGCTGGTACGCTTCGCCGGGTACAAGTGAAAATGTACGGCAATGGGCCGAGCAATTCATGAGACTTCACGAATGCCCTGAATGCACCGGAACCCGTCTCAAAAAAGAGAGCCTCTGGTTTAAGGTAAATAACAAAAACATTGCAGAGTTAAGTGATATGGATCTCGACAAACTGGTGATGTGGTTTGATGATATTGAAAAAAGACTGAGTGAACGCCAGAATGCAATTGCGCGCGATGTATTAAAGGAGATAAGAGACCGTTTAGGTTTCTTGCTCGATGTTGGGCTTACTTATTTAACGCTGAGCAGGCCTTCCCGAAGCCTTAGCGGCGGAGAGTACCAGAGAATAAGGCTTGCTACACAGATCGGATCGCAGTTACGGGGAATTACATACATTCTGGACGAACCCAGCATCGGCCTTCACCAGCGCGATAACCAACGATTGATTACCGCATTGAAAAATCTGCGTGATATAGGCAACAGTGTATTGGTAGTTGAGCACGATAAAGATATCATGCTTGCATCCGACCATCTGGTGGATATTGGGCCGAGAGCGGGAACACATGGCGGAAAGATAGTTGCAGAAGGGAAGCCTGCCGAGGTGCTGCGATCGTCGTCTGATACCGCACGGTATCTCAACGGCCAGCTTGGTATTTCCGTACCAAATGAACGAAGAAAGGGAAACGGAAAATTCATTGAATTGAAAGGCGCGAACGGCCATAATCTCAAAAAGGTTTCAGTGAAATTTCCACTCGGAAAATTGATACTGGTTACCGGAGTTAGCGGAAGTGGCAAGAGTACGCTGGTAAATGAAACTTTATACCCTTTGCTGCATAATCATTGTTATTCGGCACCCAGGGATCCTATGGCGTACGACAGCATTAAAGGTTTGGAGGAAATTGACAAGGTTATTGAGATCGACCAAAGCCCTATCGGAAGAACGCCCAGAAGTAATCCGGCAACCTATTGCGGTTTTTTTACGGATATACGAACCTTGTTTGCAGCCGTGCCTGAAGCGAAGATCAGGGGCTATGCAGCCGGAAGATTTTCATTTAATGTAAAGAGCGGCAGGTGCGATGTGTGCGAAGGAGGAGGGATGCGGGTGATCGAAATGAATTTTCTTCCTGATGTGTATGTGCATTGCGAAAAATGTAATGGGAAGCGATACAACCGGGAAACTCTTGAGATAAGGTACAAGGGCAAATCGATCAGTGATGTTCTCAACATGACGGTTGACGAAGCCGTGGAATTTTTTAATGCGGTTCCTTTCATCTACCGAAAAATAAAAGTGCTGCAGGAAGTGGGCCTTGGCTACATCACACTTGGCCAAAGTGCAGTAACGCTAAGCGGAGGCGAGGCGCAGCGTGTTAAACTTGCCACCGAACTCGGCAAGCGCGATACCGGGAAAACATTTTATATACTTGACGAGCCTACTACGGGGCTGCACTTTCAGGACATTCAGCATTTGCTTGATGTGCTGAATAAACTGGTTGACCGTGGCAACACCGTATTGGTGATAGAGCATAACATGGATATGATAAAAGTTGCCGACCATATCATTGATATCGGGCCTGAAGGTGGCGGAGGAGGCGGAAGGGTTTTGTTTGAGGGCCTTCCTGAAAATCTTGTGAAAGTGAAGGAGAGCCATACCGGCCTTTATCTTAAAGCTGAACTATAAAAAAATCCACGCCTCGTATTGCATGGATTTTTAAAAAGGGGCAAGGCATGTTAACGAAGTAACATTGTGGTTTCAGGGGTCATCAGTGTGCATGACTGCACATTGTTTTCCAGGGAGTCTCTCTTCTGTTATATACCTTGCACATCCTTTCTCTATCAATCAACATTTTATTTTACGATTGCCTTTCCCATCTGCACATCTCCGTCCTGGCTTTCGCAATTGTATATGTAAGTTCCTTTTTTAAGATCGGGGATTGATGTTATTTTTGAATGAAGGATCGATTTATTCCAGACCACTTCTCCGTTTTCAGAAGAGAGCCTGAATTTTACCGGCCTTCCGTCATCTGTTCTTACCTGTACTTCAATTTCACCTGCGCCCGATTGCCACACTTTCACTTCTTTTATTTTATGCAATCTTTCTCCTTTCGCAAACATGAAAACGAAAAGGAGTAAGGTGCATAAGGCCGCTACAATGAGCCTGTACATTCCCGGGTTAAAGTTGAAACTGTTCTTCATATCACTTAGTAAAAATGCGGACAGCGTGTTTGTTGCCTCATTCTTCCCCATTCATCGTTTGCAGGCCCGAGCCTGATACCCAGTTTTACAAGAAAGGAAAAATACGCATCCATATTTTTTGAGTTCCCTCTTTGCGTTCCGGGTTCATAACGGCTCACTCCGGGTGTAACTATTCCCACCGTCTTGTCGTGTATCTGCCGCGCTATTATCGCATCAGCGGGGTTGAGATAAACATTGAAATAGTACGGATCGATATAGGTTGTACTTACATCATCTATGTAGTCGGTAAATGTTTTCCGGTACAGCAGTTCTACGCCGGCTGTGATGTTGCTGTTGAAGACTCTCTTTATACCGCAACCCATTGGAATGTTCATTTGGGTAAGCTTGTACGGCTTCTTTTCAGGATATTCAGCCATTCCCTGGCCTTCCGTGCGCAAGGGGTGAAGATCGTGCCATGAAACCGATCCATTCGCGTGGGTTATTGAACCTTGCGGATTGAATTTAAAAATTCCAACCCCGATAAATCCATAAGGTTGGTATGTGGGCTTGTATTCGTCTCCGCTGGCGATCAGCAAAGTGGGATAAAATTCTATAGCTCCGTAAGCTTCAAACATATCACTTCTGAAGTTGAGGTTACGCTGCTTTCTCCAAAGCTCATTAACTCCTTTGGTATTGATAATGTTATCTCTTCCTGATACATAGGTGTATTGAGCCGCGAGCCTTAAACCAATCCAGTCTTCGGGATAAACTGCAACAAAAGCTCCCTTCATCATTTTTGTGAGCTCAAGGTTCACGTCCTTTATAAACCTGGTTCCGTATCCCGCATTCCCGCCGAGGTCTCCGAGGAAAAATGTGGGGCCAAAATTCAACCCTAATTCAACTTCCATGTTTCGCCCAAATATCAAATGCTGAGCTTCTGAGGAGGCGCTGCTGGTTAGGAGGCTAAGTATTATGCCTGTTTTTATGATGATCTTGGGTAAAAAGGTCTTCATTAGGGCTGAATTTGGACTTTTACGCATCGTCTGCGTGATAGAACCAAATCGTAAACGAAGAATGAGATCGTTTTATTGCTTCCTTCAGGTGAAATTATTCTTTTACCGATCATTCCACCGGAAGTGGATGCCGGTGGGGTTTACATCAGTATTAATAAAAGTTTAGGCTGAATATATCATACCAATGTGAGGGATATCGTCTTCCAGATATTGTTCTCCTATTGCAGTAAACCCCAGGTTGGAATAAAAATCAAGCAAATAATATTGCGCGCTGATATGTACTGAGCTATCGCCGAAAAGTTTGCAGGCTTCCATAGCTTTTTGCATGAGCAGTTTTCCCGTTTCCTTACCTCTGTATTCCTTCTTTACCAGTACACGGCCGATACTTGCCTCCTTGTAAACGATTCCCGGAGGAATGATTCTCGCGTAGGCCACAAGTTCACTATCTGACCAGCCGGTTAAATGCATGCTCTGCATGTCAATTCCGTCAGGGTCAAGATAATTGCATTGTTGCTCCACAACAAAGACTTCCGCCCTGGCCTGCAGGATTCTATACAAAACTTCCGTATTCAATTCATCAAACCGCGCAAGTTTCCATTCCAAGTTTGTCATAAAGTTTCATTTGCCTGGTTCATTTTGAGGAGCATGATATCTGCAATGGAGCGCGCACGCTTTTTCGCCAATTCCGCTACCGGACCCTCGAAAAGATCATCAATTGTGCCTGTAAATAAATTCAGCCATGCATCAAAATGCTCTTTGGTAAGCGGGATAAGGCGGTTCACATCAAAATGTTTTTCCATCGCGTTCTTACGGTATACCGGATTGTCGAGCAAAATCGTTTCCCAAAAATCAGTGATGAGAGGAATATGATGTGCCCAGTCAACCTTTACAATATCCGTAAAGATCTTTCCGATCACCGCATCCTGTTTTACTCTTTCATAAAATTCAACAACGAAAGTTTCAACATGGTCTCTCGTACTGATGTCATGCTTAATATCCATATTTATCTTTCCATCTTTCCTTTAAAAATTTTCTTACCTCTTCTTCGCGTGCATTTTTGCCGGGTTCATAAAAAGTCTTTCCTTCAATTTTTTCCGGCAAATAATTCATGTGCACAAAATTGTTTTCAAAGCTGTGTGCATATTCATAGTCCTTGCCATAATTCATTTTCTTCATCAGCCCGGTGGGCGCATTGCGAAGGTGAAGTGGAACCGGCAGGTCGCCGTATTTTCTCACGGCTTCCTGTGCAGCGCCTATGGCCATGTAAGAAGCATTGCTTTTTACCGAAGTGGCGAGATATACTGCGCACTGCGAAAGTATGATTCTGCTTTCCGGATGGCCGATCATATTCACAGCCTGGAAAGTATTCGTGGCGAGAAGGAGGGCGTTGGGGTTTGCGTTTCCTACATCTTCACTTGCGAAGATCACCATTCGCCTTGCAATGAATTTTACATCCTCGCCAGCTTCTATCATTCGGGCAAGCCAGTACACAGCTGCGTTTGGGTCTGAGCCACGCATACTCTTAATGAATGCAGAAATAATATCATAATGCATCTCTCCCTGCTTATCATACAATGCGATCTTCTGCTGAGCTACTTTCATCACCAAGGCATCCGTGATAGGTTTTCCGTCTGAATGGTTAATAGTAAGCTCAAGAAGGTTTAGAAGTTTCCGGGCATCGCCGCCCGAAAGTCTTATAAGCGCTGCATTTTGTTCAATAATTGTCTGTGAACGGGAAAGTAGTTCGTCTTCCTTTAAGGCTTTTTGTAAAAGAGATTCAAGATGATGCGGCTCAAGAGGTTTCAATACATAAACCTGGCACCTGCTTAGCAAGGCGCTGTTAACCTCAAAGGAAGGGTTTTCGGTTGTTGCGCCGATGAGCCTTATTATTCCTTTTTCTACCGCGCCCAGTAATGCATCTTGCTGGCCTTTGTTAAACCGGTGGATCTCGTCAATGAAAAGGATCGCACCCTTATTTTCTGAAGCCTGTTCAATTACGTTTCTTATATCTTTCACGCCGGCTGAAATAGCGCTCAGGCTGAAGAAAGGAAGATCCAGCGTTTCAGCGATAATATTTGCGATCGTGGTTTTCCCAACCCCGGGCGGGCCCCAAAGGATCATGGAAGGGATGTTCCTGCTTCTGATGGATTCGCGTAAAACGCTTCCTTCGCCGGTGAGATGTTCCTGTCCGGTGAGGTCTTCAAGATTTCGTGGGCGCATGCGCTCTGCAAGCGGTGCATTCATCTGGCAAAGTTAGCCCCTCATTCATTACCCGCCTTTCGAAGTAATTGCTGAACTTCTTCAACTGTTACCGGCCGCTGCGAGTCATCAAGATTTATCACGATGGCATAACCGGATGGTCCTCCTGCTTTTTTAATTGCATCGATCAACATCTGCTGATCGCTTTCCATACGTAACTGCGTGCTGTCGTTCCAGGTTTCGTATGTGCAAAGGCAGCCGAGCGTTGGAGTGAAAGGGTAATAAGGCTTTCCGGAATAATATTCCGGGATCACCGTGGTACCATGCGCTATTATTTCATGCCGGCCAGCCATTCCCGCATAGAATGCTTCGTACAAGTTCTTTGACTTCCGGAGGTTTTCAGGAAGCAGGTTGCGGTATGCCGCGTATTGAAGAACTGTATCCTCTAATGTGGAATCCTTCAGAAAATGCCGCGCATTAAATTCCAGAGGAAGCGTAAGTTGAACATTTTGCGTAGGGCCTATCGCCCCTGCTTTTGAAACATCAAAGCCATCCATTCTTAGAATACCCGTGGGTGTATTTCCGTTTGTTAAGTATCCCGGCAAGCCGCTTAAACTGCGCGCGAGTTGTGGAACAGAGAACAATCTTCCCATTGAATCTTTACTGAAGTTGCCCGACGAATCCCGCACCAAAACAAGCCCGGGATAATCCCTATTCTTCCGTTGAACACTTATCATTAATACATTTCCCTTCAGATAATTTTTCTCAAAGAATTCCCGTAGATCTTCATTCCCTGTTTCGTCATTCTCAAAATTTTGCAGAAACGAAATATAAAATGGGCTGAGAGGATTCTCCTTAATTTTTCGATTAGCAAGCTCTTCGAGTTTTTTTCTTTCTGCTTTGGAAGCGGCTTTCAATAGGTATTCAGCTGCCATCGCCCACACCTTTTCATCAGTTACCGTGGGCAAATAAGCGGCAACTTCCTTTTTAAATTCGTCCCGGTATTGTCCATATAGCAGCTCCAATAAAGCGCGGGCAAATCCATAACTGCGTTTATGTATGTCTGTTACCGCAATTCGGATCCTGCTCTCAAGCCATGGGTCTTTCCTGTTCAGGTATTGAATGGCGAAAAATGTGTCGTCCCAGGCATCCTCCGTTGAATCATTAAGTGGGAGGGAAATTTTCTTATTGATGATCTCTTTGTTGAGCCGGTATTCCAGCATTTGCCGGTTCTTGTATAGCCTATAGGTGGTTGTATCTCCCTGACTCAGTGCAAGAAAAGGGATCGTGACAAAAAGAAGAAAGGAAAAGAATTTCACAGGTTTTAAATGGCTTAATTCAATTGTAATTTACGCGATTTGCTGCAACTGCGTGAGCTTGCGGTAAACGCTTGACGGGTCTTTTGTGAGTTGCGCATGATTTCCACGTTCAACTATTTCGCCGTTTTGCATAACTAAAATTTCATCTGCCTCCTGTATGGTTGACAGGCGATGCGCGATCACCAGGGTAGTGCGCCCTTTCATCAGATTAGCAAGAGCATCCTGAACTACTTTTTCTGATTCTGTATCCAGAGAAGAAGTAGCCTCGTCTAAAATAAGCAAGGATGGATTTTTAAAAACTGCACGTGCAATACTTAGTCTTTGTCTTTGCCCGCCAGACAGCCTGATGCCGCGGTCTCCGATATTGGTCTGGTAACCATGAGACGTTTGCATAATGAATTCATGGGCATTTGCAATTTTTGCAGCCTGAATTACTTCCTCTTCGTTCGCATCCGGCTTTCCCAGGGCGATGTTGTTGAATATTGAGTCATTAAAGAGTATGACATCCTGTGTAACAAAACTCATGTGGCTTCGCAAAGACTCCAGCGTAAAATCTTTGATGTCGGTACCGTCAATTTTAATTGATCCGCCCGTCACTTCGTAAAATCTTGGAACAAGATCGGCTATTGTTGATTTGCCAACTCCCGATGGGCCTACAAGGGCGGTTGTCATCCCTTTCCTGATGGTAAAGCTGATGTTTTGCAGCACCGGTTTTTCTCCATACGTGAAGCTCACATTGTCAAACTCCAATTTCTCATTGAATGAATTTAATGGGATCGCGTCGGGCTTTTCTGCAACTTCAATCGGTGTATCTATCACTTCAAGTATTCTTTCTCCAGAGGCCTGCCCGCGCTGAATGTTTGCCAATGCAACAACAATGGCCTTTGCCGGCCTGATGGCTTGTGAAAAGATCGCTATGAAGGCAATGAATTCGCTGGCCTTTAAGCCTCCGGGGTTTACGCTGTTGTTTAGTATCAGGGAACCTCCGTAAATAAGTATTGTGGCCACCACTATAACGCCTGATGCCTCGGAAAATGCAGGGGCCATTTCTCTTTTGGCAAAGCTTTGCAAACTGGCATTGCGGTAAAAATCATTTTCCTTGCTGAATTTATTAAGTACATAACCGGTGGCATTGAATGAACGGATGATCCGCATCCCCATTAGGGTTTCGTCTATAATAGTAAGCAGCCTGCCGATGGATGCCTGGGTATCTCTTGCTTCTTTTTTAAGCCTTTTGGTTACAAGCGCAATTCCGATTGCAGAAATGGGTATGATAATAAGCGTAAAGAGAGTGAGTTTTACCGATATCGCAAATAGCGCGATAAAATATCCTATTATCGTAGACGGTTCCTTAAACACAACCTGCAGCGAATTGGCCGCTACGGCTTCAATTTCGAATACATCTGAATTCATTCGGCTGAGGAGGTCGCCTTTATGTTCTTTTGTAAAATACCCGAGGTGCAGAAAATTGATCTTGGTAAATATTGCTTCTCTTAACTTTTTCACGAGATATGTGCGCGCCTTTACGAGCGTTCTTTGCGCGAAATACCGGAACATATTGGCAAGAAGTACTGCGCAAATAATTACCGCTGTTATAAAATAAAGCGCATACACAGGTTTGATAAGTTTCAGCCTGTAAACGTGGTGATAGAAAAGGGATTTAAAATAGGATGTGCTGAAAGAAAATGCCGGTTCAAGAGCGTATTTACGGGCTTCCTCCGTGCTCATAGGGTCGAAGAGGAAGTTTAAAAGCGGAATTAATAAAGCGAACTGAAAAATACTGAAGAAAACGCCAAGCAATGTAAAGCATACGAAAGGCGCCACAAACCGGGAATAGGGCCGCGCATATTGTAGTAACCTTCGGTAAACTTTCATCGGAATCTATAAGGCTTATAAGTTACTAAACTTATTCGTGTTGTAAAACTGACCTGTACACTTCCAGATAACGGGCTGCTGCGTTGTCCCAACAAAATTGATTGCACCGCTCCTTAATATGATCCTGCATTTTAAGCGATCGATACGTCTTCATGCCTTCCTCAAAGGTTTGCTGCATGCTGGTTGCTGAAAAATCCGGGAAATAAAAAGCCACATTACTTCCAATTTCAGGAAGAGCCGTTCGGTTTGACAGGAAAAGCGGTTTCCCTGCACTCATTGCCTCCGTAACCGGAAGGCCAAAACCTTCAGTAAGCGAGGGAAGAGCGAAGGCGCAGCAATTTTGAAAATACCATGATTTTTCTTCTTCACTAACGGTACCGAGTAATCGAATATTATCCTGAACTCCCATTCGGGTTGCTTCATCTAATATATACCGGCAGTAGTCTCGGTCTTCTGATCTTCCTGCAATAACAAGTTCCATATCAGCATTCTGCCTTACAAGAGGTAAGAGCGAATGGAAATTTTTGAGCCGTGTTACCACACCAAGAGAAAAAAGGAAAGGCTTTGCAGGCTTATAAGAACCCGCATTCAATATAGGTTCCTTGAGCGTATTTGTGCCATTATGAATAACCGTTAACGGTTTTCCTTTCAGTTCGCAATAAAATTCAACGTCTTTTTTTGAGTATTCGGAAACACAAACAATGGCAGATGAACGGTCGATAAGCCTTTGAAGATTTTTAAGGTATTTGGTCTTTTTCGAAGCCGACTTCCCTTCGTTATAGATAAAATTCAGATCATGAATGGTGAGTACCACCTTTATCATCTTGTTTCTGAACGGAACGTAATCGCTGTTCTGGTAGGTGGCATGCCAAAGATTATATCCTTTTAATGATGGGAGGTAAAATTTCTGAAGTGATGATTGTCTTATATAGGTGTGACTGCCGAAGATTTCGCATCCCGGCGGGCAAAAGTATGCGATCGATTCACGTGTCGGCTCAATATGTTTTTGCAGATGGAGGCCTAAATTCTTACAATAGTTATACAAACCCGTATTGCTGTACTTCATCCGCTCACAATCGAAAATGTAAGCTGCCATAGTATAAAAAAGTATATGTACAAAATTCGTTCCTAAGTGAAAGACGGTTGTTTACTGCTTTGGCGTACGGGCACTTGTTTTGCAGTTTTCGGAGGTATGAATTAAATTAACGGTATCACATGAACTCCATCTACCTGGATTGCGATCTTATGCGCTACCGGAACTCCGGATTGTACCATTATTGCCTGAATCTTGGTCAATACGTGAACAAGGCACTTCAGGCTGACAACTCGCTGGGCATTGCCATGTATGTGCCCCGTGAGGAGGCTAATACATTTGACAGATCATGCAAGGTGACAGTGGAGCGCAGATGGCATAAGACCTTTAAACCTTTTTTATGGGGTTGCGATATCTGGCATGCACCTTTTCAATCAGGCCGTATGTTGAGGAAGAAAGGCGGAAAGGGGAAAAACCTGCTTACCATACATGATCTTAACGTGCTGCACGAAGGAAGGTCCGCGCGCGAATGTAGGAGCAGCCTTGAAAAAACTCAAAAGCTGATAAAGGAGAGTGACGCTATAGTATGTATTTCAGAGCATACCAGGAAAGATGTTTTAGCAAACATGGATGTAAAAGACATCCCTGTTTATGTGGTTCATAATGGAACGCACCACGTGGATGATCCGCCTGCAAAGCCGACTTCATTCGTGCCGCAGCGGCCCTTCCTGTTCTCAATGGGCTATGTGAACCGGAAGAAAAATTTTCATACGCTTATCCCTCTCCTTAATGATAGTCGTTATGATCTCGTAATTGCAGGGCGCCTCGACGAACCAGAGTATATCGATCATATGAGGGAACTTTCCCGGAAACTGGGAGTGGAAGGCCGGTTGCATCTTACCGGCCCCGTTTCTGAAATGGACAAGGCGTGGTACCTCGCTAACTGCGCGGCCTTTGTTTTTCCTTCCCTGGCCGAAGGCTTCGGTGCGCCTGTGGTGGAAGCAATGCGTTTTGGCAGGCCCCTGTTCTTATCTACTCGAACATCATTACCAGAGATCGGCGGAGAAGCAGCTTTCTATTTTCAAAATTTTGAACCGGGCCACATGCTGCAAGTTTTTCAGTCCGGTATGGAAATGTTTTCAACGAACGGATTTTCTGAGAAAGTCAAGATGCGCGCCCGGAGTTTTCAATGGGAGGAAAAAGCCATGGAGTATTTAAAAATATACCGCTCACTTTTAAAATGAAATATGGCAACAGAAAGAGAATGGAAGTTTCGCCTGGTTCAGGATGGAGATAAACGAATGTCTGAACTTTGCAAGGCAGCACACTGGCAATCACCCTGGTTTCAGCGATGGGTAAAGGAATTAAACGAGCCTGCGCGGTTTCATAGAAAGCAATGGGAATTTGTTTATGTAATGCAGGCTTTATGGGAGAGAGACTGCATCAGGCAGGGCAATAAGGGTCTTGTGTTTGCCGTTGGCTCAGAACCCGGACCTTCAATATTTGCCAACTACGGTTGTGAGATCCTGGCCACAGACATTTTTCCCGAACAAGGAAAGGCAAAAGGATGGGAGGCGGCCGACCAGCTTTGTTTCGGAATTGAATCTCTGAACAAAAGGCGGCTTACTGACGATGAAACGCTGAAAAGGCAGGTTAGCTACAGGCCTGTAGACATGAACAACATCCCCAACGATCTGCGGGGGTTTGATTTCAACTGGAGCAGTTGTTCATTCGAACACCTCGGATCTATAAAGAAGGGGCTCGATTTTCTCGAGAATCAAATGAATACGCTTAAACCGGGAGGCTGGGCTGTTCATACTACGGAATACAATATTTCTTCAGATACCAATACGCTTGATAATGCCGATACGGTGATCTTTCGTATGCGCGACATTGAAGAGATCGCAGCACGTTTAAGGCGGCAAGGGCATTATGTGGAGAGAATTGATTACTCACTGGGAGGGCTACCCGAAGATTTCAATGTGGATGTTGACCCTCATAACCAGGAAGTACATTTAAAATTACAGATCTGCGAATATGTGGTCACGTCCATCGCGTTGATCTTTCAAAAAAGGAGAAAGAGGAAGTTCTTCTCGTTATTATGATATGGGAAACATAAGAAGGTTTGACCTGGAAAGAATTATAAAGCATTATAAGGTCCGAAATTTTGTAGAGACCGGAACCTTCCATGGAGATGCGGTGCAGTATGCGATAAACTTTCCGTTCAAACTGATATGGAGCGTTGAGATCGTGCCCGAACTCGCGGCTGAATGCAAAGAGCGCTTTCATGAAATCAAGCATGTAACAATAGTATGTGGAGATAGCGTAGCCTCTCTTAAGGAATTCATTCCCGCACTTGAAGGGAATGCAGTTTACTGGCTGGACGCACATTTTCCCGGTGCTGATGCGGGTTTAACCAGTTATGAATCAGAGGATGAAGATCTCCGCCTTCCGCTTGCTCTTGAACTTTATACCATTTCCAAAAGCAGGGATACATCTAAAGATGTTTTCATTCTAGACGATCTCAGGATCTATGAAGAAGGAAAATACGAAAAAGGAAACGTTCCTGAGGATGCTTCGCCTGCAGGAAAAAGAAATATCGATTTCGTGTTGGAAATATTCGGCAGAACGCACAAAATAATAAGGTCATATATTGATGAGGGCTATCTCGTGCTGCTTCCGAAACAAAAATACTTTTGGAAACATTTTTCATTTCAGCGGCTGGCCGGCAAAGCGGTTGAAGAAGATCCGTATATGCTCTAGTTTTCCGGGGTTCGAATTTCAATACCAAGTTCTTCCAACTGTGAATTATCTACCTGAGATGGTGCATCAAGCATTACGTCCCTTCCGCTGTTATTCTTAGGGAAGGCAATAAAATCCCTTATACCCTCGCTTCCGCCCAATATCGAACATAGCCTGTCGAACCCGAAGGCAATACCACCGTGGGGTGGTGCGCCGTATTCGAAAGCACCCAGGAGGAAACCGAATTTATGAAGTTGCTCTTCTTTGTTCATGCCAAGTGCTCCAAACATTTTTTCCTGCAGGTCCCGCTGAAAGATCCGGATTGAGCCGCCGCCAATTTCATTACCATTAAGTACCATATCATAGGCATTGGCTTTTATGGAGGCATAAGGGTGTTCGAGATATTTATTTGCATCAGAAATTATAGGATCGTTGTTGATCATCATGGGAATGTGATCCGGCTTCGGCGATGTGAACGGATGATGGCGTGCAACCCAGCGATTGCCGGTTTCATCATATTCAAAAAGCGGAAAGTCAAGCACCCAAAGCAGTTTGAACTCATCCGCCTTCCGCATACCTAACTTTTCAGCCATGTAAAGGCGAAGCTCACTGGCCGCCTTCCGCGTTCTTTCCTCGGGCCCTGCAACTATTAGAATCAGGTCTCCGGAGGAAGCGTTCGCCGCCTTTGCTATTGCCCGCAGGCGTTCTTCATCGTAAAATTTATCTACACTGCTTTTTATTGAGCCATCGTTATTCATCTTTATGAAAACGAGGCCCTTCATGCCGATCTGGGGGCGTTTAACCCATTCCGTTAGTTCGTCAGTTTGCTTTCGGCTGTATTCACTGCAACCGGGGAAGCTAACTGCAATTATTGTTTCGGCTTCTTCGAATACTTTGAATTCCGGCTGGTTGATCAAGGATGAAATATTTTCCTTGTTCGGAAATGTATGAGAAGGAAATTTCAGGTTGGTTAATTTTGACCCGAACCGTATATCGGGCTTGTCGTTTCCGTACTGCCACATCGCTTCTTCCCATGTCATTCTTTCAATGACATCTGTATAGTCCATGTTCTTTACATCCTTAAACACGTTGCGGATCATTCCTTCAAACATGTTTAAAATATCTTCCTGCTCTACGAAAGCCATTTCGCAATCGATCTGTGTGAATTCCGGCTGCCTGTCTGCACGAAGGTCTTCATCGCGAAAGCACTTCACTATCTGGTAATACCTGTCGTAACCGCTAACCATTAGCAGTTGTTTAAATGTCTGCGGACTTTGCGGCAGGGCATAAAATTCACCCGGGTTCATCCTTGATGGAACGATGAAGTCGCGCGCACCTTCGGGTGTTGATTTTATAAGAAATGGCGTTTCAATGTCCATGAACTGCTGCTGGTGCAAATAGTTACGAACGCTTCTCCCTACCGCATAACGTAATTCAATATTCTTTTTCACTGCATTCCTGCGGAGGTCAAGGAAACGGTATTTCATTCTGATGTCGTCGCCGCCATCGGTATCATCCTGTATCGTGAATGGAGGGGTTGCTGATTTGTTCAGTATTGTAAAGCTGCTCACCACCACTTCAATTTCGCCGGTTGGTATTTGCAAATTTTTGTTGCTCCTCTCTCTAACGGTGCCGGATACCTGAAGAACAAATTCTCGGCCCAGGGGCTGCGCATCAAGCCGGCTGTTCAGGTCTTCCGAAAAAACGAGTTGAGTAATGCCATACCTGTCGCGAAGATCAACAAAGGTGATCGCTCCGAATTTGCGGATGGTTTGAACCCAACCGGCCAGTTTAACTTCGGAGTCTGTGTGCTGAGGGCGCAGTTCGCCGCAGGTATTGCTTCTGTACATCTTTTTATCCCTGTTTTCGAGGGCGCAAAGATAATTAAAAGCGGGCAGCCCTTGAAGGCCTCGTGCTGCCCGCTATCTATTAATTTCCAAGTATGTTAATCCGTATTCCCTCGCTATGGCTGGCGAATTCGGGCGCATACATGCATTGAATAGTGGCAATTCCTGTGCTGAAGTTTCCTTCATGTGTGGCAAATACCGGATATTCGAACACGTATGAACCCCGGGGGAGGAAACTGAAAAAGAAATTCGTACTCGCATCTTTTGTAGATTCGTAATAGCCCAGCCCGCCTTGAAATTTGAACCCGCTTATTACATTAACCGGTTCGGTGGCTGAGGCCCGCATGTCTTTTAAATGCACATATTCCATGTCCCGATCCGTTCTTATTTCCATACGCATTACCAGTTTATCTCCAACCTTAATGTTGTCATTAGCTTTCACGGCTTCCAACACGGGGCCCCGGTCTGAGTTTCGCTGAATGAATAATTTTTTTGAAATACTTAGTGGCGATGCGGCGGTGGTAATTTTATCCAGGTCTTCAAAGTATTGCCAGTAAACGCTTCCCCATGATGTAGATGCTGATGAGGTGTTTGAAGGTTTCATTTCCACCAAAATATTTCCCATTCCCTGCTGAACCTTATTGCCGGCGATAGTCGTTTTAAAGTATCCTGTTCCGGCTTCCAGCGGTTGATCAATACTGCTTATCGTGGTATTTCCCAAACTGATGTTTACGTTTTTATCTTCAATCAGCCAGTCCGTTCCATTAAGCAACAAAGCGTAGCATGCATCGGCAGTGGCTTTTGTAGTTCTCCAGTTGTTGGTTTGTTTATTTTTTAAAAGCCATGTTTTCATGTCATCAATAACCGGATCGTCTTTTTTGATCTCCGAAAATGCAGCGATTATCATGGAATGGCTTTCTATTGGCGCCTGGTGCCAGTAATATCCTCCTGCGGCAACGTCTTTCCAATAGGTGCCCAGTTCCGGATCGTTGATCGCATTTTGCTTCAAGGAGGCGAGTATCTGATTCGGAACCGAAAGATTTTTATCACGATGCAAGATTGTGGCAATCATTGCCTGCACATACCTGTTCTTGCCGACCCAATATTCTGCGGCCTGCTTTTTAAAATAATCATAAGCCTTTGATGCACCCGAGGCTATTTTCATATTTGAGAAAAAGCTTCTCATATATAGGTATTGTACGGCATAATTTGAGAGTTGATCTTTTTTTAGATCGGCTTTGGCCTTCAACAATGAATTGTATTCATCTGCGATCCGGGCATCCAGGTAGGGCATAGCTTTCTGCAAAATTTCTTCGGTTGCCTGGTTCTGACCGTCGATAATACCAAGTTGTTTTAAACGCCCGATGCCGGTTATAATGTATTGCGTGATGTACCTGTCGTCGCGACCACCCTTGAACCAACTGAAGCCGCCGTTTGGAGTTTGAAGCGTTTTTAACTTTTCCAAAGTTTTTTCCTGTTCAGCAGAAAGCTTGATAAGATCGAACAAAATCGCAATGTTTGCTTTCTGTTTTTGTTCGTTTTCAGCCTGCAACACCCATGGGGTTTCCTGCAGCAACACAGATTTCAGTTCCGTATTTTTTTGCAGATTACTCAATAGTGCGGCTGTATCCGTTATCCTCCATTTCTCAAATATTTCTCTGATGCGCGGTGCCTGCTGTACGATATTAGCCGCAACCGCATTTGCATAGTAGCGGTTAAAGACCTGTTCAGAACAATCATACGGGTATTCCATAAGATAAGGTAAGGCCTGCACTACATACCATGCAGGATTACTGGTGTATTCTACCGTTAGTGCATGGTGTGTTAATGAACCGCTGTTATTAGATCGAAGAAGTTTATCAAAGCTGAATGATTTTTTCAGTTCGCGCCGCATGTTCAGCGGAAGCGTTTCGGTAACCAGCATTCGGTTAGTAAGGACGGGAACTGCGGCTAGTTCACCATCATGGAAAATTCCGTCTGCAGTTGAGGCCTTTACGGTATAGATAAGGCTGCTATTGAAATTTACCGGAATGCTGAAGGGGAACTTTATTACCTGGCTCATACCGGGCTCGACAGAGAAATGTTGTGAAGGAAAAATATTCTTGAACCATCCATCCACGTTTTTGCCGCTAACCGCATCCGTTAGTTGAAGATGCGCCGTTCCCTTCATGATGGTATCGCTCATGTTTACAACCTTTGCGGAAAACTCAAGGTTATCGCCTTCCCTGAAAAATCTTGGTGCATTGGGTTGAACCATTAACGGTTTCTGCGTGGTGATAAATTTTTCCGCATAGCCGCTCTGCAATTTTTCGGAATGCGCCATGGCCATTAGCTTCCATTGGGTGAGCGCCTCCGGTGCCGTAAAGGAAAAGGAAACATTACCATCTTTATCGGTGGAGAGTGAAGGGAAGAAGAAAGCTGTTTCCTGCATGTTTTTTCTAACATCTGCATCATTCTCCGGTTGATCAACTTCTTCAATGGACGGAGCCTCCTGTTTCTCACCTTCCCTGCCGTCTCTACTTTGCGCATCGGCCTGAACGGGAGCTAACTTGTTAGACGCGTTCAAACTTGATACCCCTCTTATTACAACGCTTTCAGAACCTGCATACGCGTATCGTAATTTTCGGCTGATCCACCCATGCTCTACCCACGAATCATAACTTTTCTCAGGCGCACTTTTATAAACGGAGGAATAAGTTTGCATCAGGAGCCCCTGCTCTCCGGAGAAGCCAAACTTTCTCCAAAGGTTATCGTTTGCCAGTGTTGGCCAAAGGCCTTGCAGATTAATCCAATTGTGTTTTTTGAACTGGTCAAGCGAGGCATCATACATACTTACCAAAGCTTCTGCGGCAACTTTTTCTCCCTTATTTCCTTTAATGTTGATCGTCCATTTTTCCTCGCTTCCAGGAAGAATATTATCACGAAAGGTGGAGAAAGTGATATCAAGGTCTTTGTTGCTCCAGGGAACAATAATGTTTTCAGTATTTGTATAAACTCTGTTGTTTTTAACGAAGGCATGACTGATTGAAATTCCACCTCGATCATCTTCTTCAACTTTGATTTTTCCGTTAAATGGCCTCTGTGACGAGAGCTCAAATTGTTGCTTGGTGACCCTGTCTTTCATTTTCCCGATAAGTTCGATCAGGTGTATTTTGTTGAATCGGGATTTAACCGTATAGGCAATAGCATCGCCGGGTTCGGCAGTTCTTGTACTTGTTAGTACCTCAATATCTTCTTTTGCCGGGGCTGAAGGTTCAATAATATAGATGAACCTTTCTGATTTAACCGGCTCTCCGTATTTGTCGGTTCCGGTTGCCAAAAGTTTATACCATCCGCCCCGGAATTTCCTTCCTTCCCAATTCCACTTTCCGTTTTTTGAAGTTGTGTCGGTTTTGCTGTACACCATTTCTTTCACAGGCCAATTTTCGCGGTTGCTCTCATCACCATACGGGTCGAGAGGAAACATTCTATGAAATTCTTCCCGGGTGTAAATATGCCGGTCAGGCGCTTGCCAATAACGCGTACGAAAAAGATTTCCGGAATCGTTCAATGCAAACAGTTGTATGTTGAGCGATGCCTTTTCAAATTCTCCCGCCGTATTTGTGGTGAAAAGTTTTACCTGAGATAGACTGTCAGCAGGTATTTTTTCTTCGGCATCAATATTTATATGCAATGCCTGATAGCCCACTTCCACATTAGTTTTTGCAGTTCTGGTTTCGCCATTCAGGTCGGTTACATCTGCCGAAACCTGGTAGGTGAAGATTGGCTGGAAGGTTTTGTCGGAAGTTTCATCCGGAATTGCGGTAAAGTCAATTGAGAAATCGCCCTTATCGTCCGTTTTCGTTTCGCCATAAGTGATCTCCATGGCCTCGTTATTGTGCGGAGGGAAGATCTTATAGCCCCACCAAAAAGGATATCTTACTTTTCGGGTAACCCTGTACGTTACCTCAGCTCCTGCGATCGCATTTCCGGCGTAGGCCTTTGCATTTCCTTTTACCGTGATGCTGTCGTTGAGCCGGTAAGTTCCTTTTGGTTTTTCTATTTCCACCAGAAACTTAGGCCTTTTGTACTCTTCTACACTAATTGTATGGTAAAGGATATTTGAAGTGTCGCGGATAGTGAATATGCCGTTGAGCAACCCCTCGGGAAGATCAAATTGCCCGCTGAAAGAGCCGTAGGAATTTGTTTGGACCTGCCGGGTTGAGAGTTTAGTACCATTCGCATCGTAAAGCGCAACCTCTGTCTTTTCTTCTTTCACCAGCTTTGTGGTATTGAGTTTCTGATCGCGGCTAAGCATAATGCCTTTAAAATAGACCGGCTGGCCCGGGCGGTATATGGACCGGTCAGTAAACAGGAACAATTGTTTTGTTTTCTTGGGTTCAAAGTCATTATAGTAACCGGTACCAAATTCATCTTCAAGAAACAGCTTCTCTCCTTTATAGCTAATCTCAAAATTCAATTCACGGTATTCTTTTGTCTTTTTAAGTTGAAAGCTTCCATCTTTACTACTTGTATATTTTTCATTAGGGTTGTAATTGAACTTTCGCGTCTTGTAGTCGTAGTTCTTTTGCCAGGTTTGTATCTCTGCGCCGCGCACAGGTACTCCCGTTTCGCGGTGAAGCACAAAATATTCATTGGAACTGCGCCCGATCATCGCAAGAGTGCTTACATGTACAACCTGTCGGGAAAGAATATTTTTGTTCATGGAAAAATTCTTATCCATGCTGCCAATGATCATGTACATTCCTGTTGCCAGCGGTTCCATTTTAACCTCCACACTATGTAAGCGGAAATCATTTTCCTTCGGAAGTTTTATGCTGAATGAATTTTGCGGTCGTTGTTTCAGGATGTTGGCCCATGCCTCATTTTCCGGTTTTCCCCAAATTGTGTTGAGATATTCCCTTGTGACCGGCACTATCCGGAAATGGATCTCTTCCACGTTTTTATACTGAACGAAATTTCGAAATGGCTGGTTGGGGAGGTTTACCTTTTCCGCTTCTAAAGTAATATGAGGTTGAAGTATTATGTTGATGAGATTCCGGCTGTTGATAGCCCCTTCACTGTTGGGATATAACCTTATCATCTCTTCCGCTATTGCTTTTGCCTTTATTTTTCCGGATGTGTCAGGCTTAGCAGATTCTGCTGCGGAGTTGAGCATTAGCGCCCTTAAATAACCTGCCTGGGCAACAAGGGGATTGTCGGAATGATTTATTTGCAGTGCTTCAAGAGCATCGAGGTACAGAGAATCTTTTTTTGCAAAAACGCCGTAGTCATAAATAAATTGAATTCTTTTTAAGTCTGCATCAATCAAGGCATCCTCATTTTTGTTTAGAAGATGAAATTTTAAAAGATCCTGGTAAATTAAAATTGCGTTGTAGTAAAGCGAGGTTGAATCGCTGGTTGAAAAGGTAAGGTTTGAAAATTCTGATGAGGGTGCGAAGGCCTTTGGATCTTTTATGATAAAGCTGTAGGAAGGCCTGGTAAGGTCTCGCTCCGTTGAAGTAAAATATTCGAGTGCCTGGTGCGCAAGAAAATCGTAAAGGGTTGGCCGCAACTGGCGTGTGTTTTTGCCCTTGTAAAGGATAGCATCAAATTTCGCGATGGAGGTATTTTGCAGAATATTTTTATTTTCCAGCGATCGTTTATAACGCTCCGTTATTGTACGGTGAAGCTTTTCATTGCTCCAGGTAGTTATGTCTTCGCTGTTTTCCTCGGTAAGCGCGGTTCGGTCATAAAGCCTGAAACGCTGGCTTCGTTGATATGCCCAATAGGCTTCGGCCTGCATGCTGTAGAGAATGTTTTTCGCGGGGCCGGTTGCTTGTTTAACTAAAGTGTCCAGGTACTTCAGATTGTTTTGCGCATTATCTTCTTCTACACGGTTCCTGTATTTCATCTGGAACATGGCGCTTTTTATTTGCTGCGGCTCATTTCCGTCTCTAACAGCTAATGAAAATATTTTACGAACTTCTTCCAAAGCAGATTGTGTAAGGCCTTTTTTCTCAAATTCGGCTACGCGTTTCCAATTGGCTGAATAGGGGTCGTTAGTCTGGCTCATTACGTTGTTGCAAAAAAGAATTATCGAGAGTGAAAAGAGAATTTTATACATGCGATTCGTTTTATCAATGATGCGCGATCATCCGCAAAGTTTGTGCAATAAGATGAATAAAGTTAGAGTTTGCATAAAGAGATGTATGAGTTTGTTCATTGAGATAAATTCTCCCGCAAAACTTTATCGAAAGATGCAGGCCATTCCTGTATTTCGCACTTAGCCGGTAGCCTCAGACCTGATCCCGGGTTTCTCCTTTAACTTTTATTTAGGTTTTTTGAATTTTACTTTTTACTCTTTTCGCAGTCTTAGAAACCAAATACTGTTTTATGAAAAAGATATTTACCCTAAGCATCCTTCTTGCATGCTTCTTTCAAGTTTCGGCTTACAATTATGGAGCGAGCATCAGCATCACCAGCGCAAAAGATATACACCAGGTGGTGATCAATGGCAGAACTTATGCTGTCCGCAACAACAGTCAGACTTTTGAATTGCGTAACCTTCACCAGGGTTATCACAATGTAAAAGTGTACCGGTTGAATTCCGCCTATCGCAATCCTATGCAGTCGAGGCGCCTGGTGTATGAGGGCCGTGTGTACATCCGCAGCGGTTACCATACCGAAGTTATGATCAACCGTTTTGGCCGGGCCTATGTGGATGCGCAGCGTTTAACTTCTTATGGCGATGATGACCAGCCTTACGGCGGCGAGTATTATGAAGAAAACAGGGCGATCAGTTCCGCTTCCTTTCAACAATTAAAAAGCACACTGAAAGACGAGAAATTTGATCAAACCCGTGCGGGAATTGCCAAAGCTTCAATGAGAACCAATTTCTTTGAAGCGCGCCAGGTGAGAGAAGTATTGGAGTTGTTCAGCTTTGAAGACACCAAACTTGAGTTAGCCAAACTTTTTTACGAAGTGACTGTTGATAAAAGAAATTTTATGCTGGTATATGATGTGTTTTCTTTCAGCTCCAGCAAGGAGGAGTTATCCAGGTTTCTATCCACTAAAAATTTGGACCCTGAAGATTATTAAGCGCAGTTTTTTTGGTTTTGAGTGGGAAAAAGAAGGTCCGGATTTCTCCGGACCTCTTTATTTTTTGTGTGGCTATTTCTTAATTACATCTGCCATCGTTTTACCGATATCGGCAGGACTGTCAACCACGTGAATACCGCATTCGCGCATGATCCTCATTTTAGCTGCAGCCGTATCATCTTCTCCGCCAACGATAGCGCCTGCATGGCCCATACGGCGGCCGGGAGGAGCAGTTTGTCCGGCAATGAAACCTACCACCGGCTTTTTATTGTTGATCGATTTAATATAGTGAGCGGCTTCAGCTTCCATGCCGCCACCGATTTCTCCGATCATTACAATAGCGTCGGTTTCATCATCATTCATAAACAATTCAACAGCTTCACGGGTTGTGGTGCCGATGATGGGGTCGCCGCCGATGCCTATCGCCGTGGAAATACCAAGGCCGGCCTTTGCTACCTGGTCTGCCGCTTCATACGTAAGCGTTCCTGATTTTGAAACGATACCGATGCGGCCTTTTTTGAAAATAAAGCCCGGCATAATGCCAACCTTACATTCGTCAGAAGTGATCACACCCGGACAATTCGGCCCGATCAACCTGCTGTTCTTGCCTTTCAAAAATTGTTTAGCCTTCACCATGTCCTGCACCGGAATACCTTCCGTAATGCAAACGATCAGTGCAATACCTGCATCAGCGGCTTCCATTATTGCATCGGCCGCAAATGCAGGCGGTACAAAAATGATGCTCACGTTAGCCCCTGTGGTTTTCACCGCTTCTTCCACGGTGTTGAATACGGGTTTATCCAGGTGCGAGGAGCCACCCTTTCCAGGCGTAACGCCGCCCACCACATTGGTTCCGTACTCTATCATTTGCGTAGCATGGAAGGTTCCCTCCGTACCCGTGAATCCCTGCACAAGTATTTTCGAATTCTTATTAACTAAAACTGACATAAGCTTATGTTTTTGATAACCATCTACATGGTTTTAAAAAGTGCCGCAAAGATAGGGAGAAGGGATAAACTATACTTATCCGTATATCACAGGTTTTGAGTTACATGCCATTGTCCGGCAGATCTTCTTCTGTTATTTCCCCTGTGGCCTGCATCATGCGCATATTTTTAGCATCCTGCAAAAACTGGGAGGCAAAGATGAATTCATTCAGGTTCTTATTTTTTGAAAAGATGATCTCCTCGCTGTTGCCCGTCCATTCTTTTTTACCATTCACCATATAAAGAATGTTGTCTCCAATTTCCATTACGCTGTTCATATCGTGCGTATTGATAACAGTGGTGATGTTGTACTCCGTAGTAAGGTCTTTAATAAGCTGATCTATGAGCATTGAGGTTTGCGGATCAAGGCCTGAATTAGGCTCATCGCAAAAAAGATACCGTGGGTTGAGTACAATTGCACGCGCGATACCGACGCGTTTTTTCATACCGCCGCTTATCTCCGCAGGAAATTTCTTGTTGTTGCCGGTAAGGTTCACGCGCTCTAAAACTTCATTTACACGTTTAATTTTTTTAGAATGAGAATCTTTCGTGAACATGTTCAGCGGAAATTTTACATTCTCTTCCACGGTCATACTGTCGAACAGGGCCGATCCCTGGAAGAGCATGCCGATGTCCTGCCTCAGGTTCTTTCTTTCTTCAGGCGTCATCGTAGTAAAATCTTTGCCATCATATAATATCTGGCCTTCATCGGGTTCAAACAAACCGACGAGGCATTTTTGAAGTACGGTTTTTCCGCTTCCGCTCGTTCCGATGATCAGGTTTGTTTTGCCGGTTTCCATTACGTGGCTTACGCCATCCAAAACAACTTTATCCCCGAAACTTTTCTTTATGTTGGTAAATTCAATCATAATATTAAAGAAGTATTGCAGCCAGAATATAATCAACAAAAAGGATGGCTATACAACTTACCACAACGGCTGTTGTACTGCTTCTGCCGATTTCCAGTGCGCCGCCTTTTACATGATAGCCGTAGTAAGCCGGTATGCTGCTGATGATAAATGCAAAGGCATAGGCCTTTATCAGGGCAAAGAAAATATTGTACGGCACAAAATTCTGCATCAGGCCACGGTCGTACGTATCGGTAGACAAAATCCCGGACAGTGAACCCGCAAGCCGGCCGCCATAAATTCCCAGGCCCATCGCTATGATCACAAGTAAAGGAATGATTAGAAGGGCCGCCGCTATTTTCGGCATCACTAAATATGTTTTTGTATTGATGCCCATAATCTCCAATGCATCTATTTGCTCACTCACGCGCATGTTTCCAAGTTCACTGGCTATTTTACTGCCCACTACGCCGGCCAGTACAATACAAACCAGGGTGGGAGCGAATTCGAGTATCACCGTGTCACGCACAATTTGCGCGATAACGGTTTTGGCAAGAAGCGGGCTTGTTAACTGATAGGAAGTTTGTACCGCACTTACGGCACCCATGAAGATGGAGATTATCGTAACAATTCCAAGTGAACCTATTCCAATGTCGTTGCATTGGTGCATGAACTCTTTCCAGTAAACTTTTGCATTTTCGGGCTTGCTCATCATACCTTTCAGCATGAGAAGGTATTTCCCGAGGTGATTAAAAAAGGTCAAGTTTTTTCGTTTGTCTTTGTTATTGAGATCTTTTTTTCCAGAATCCTGTTTTCTTTATCGCTTCCCTGGTGTCAATTTTTGATTTACTCTGGGCATCTACAACAGCAATCACTGCCATATTAAAGATAGACCTCACCGAACTTCCGAGTTGCAATACGTGAACGGGTTTTTTTAATCCAAGCAAAATCGGGCCAATGCTATCGCAGCCGCCAATTTCCTGAAGCAAATTGTATGCAATGTTGCCGGATGCGAGATTCGGGAAAATAAGCACATTGGTATCTCCGGCTATCAATTCAGAGAACGGGTAATTATCTTTCAAGATCTCCCGGTTAAATGCCAGTATGCCCTGCATTTCGCCCTCGCAAACCAGGGTGGGTTCTTTTTGTTTTACAATTTCCCGCGCTCTTCTAACAAGATTAGCTTCCGGAGAATTGCTGCTACCGAAGTTTGAATAGGAAAGCATCGCAATGCGCGGAATGATGTTAAACTGCCGCACTTCGCGGGCAACGAGTAATGTTATTTCTGCAAGTTCTTCGGCGGTGGGGTTAAAGTTCACCGTTGTATCTGCCAAAAATAAGGGCCCTTTTTTTGTAAACAGGAGATACATTCCCGCAATCTTTTTCACGCCTTCATCAAGGCCGATTATTTCCAAAGCGGGGCGAATGGTAACGGGATAATTTCTGCTGAGCCCGCTGATCATACAATCTGCAGCGCCCGTTTCTACCATCATACAACCAAAGTGGTTGCGCTCTTTCATCAATTTGTTGGCCTCGTACATGTTCACGCCCTTTCTCTGCCTTTTTTGAAAAAAGAGTTCGCCAAAGGTTTTGCGCAGCTGGTGTGTATCGCCATTTTTTGTGTTGATGATGGGCAGTTCATCTACATCAATAGAATTAGCCGCGGCAATTGCCCGGATCTTTTCTTCATCGCCTAACAGTATCGGGTAGCCGACACCATCTTCGTAAACCAATTGAGCCGCCTTCAATATTTTTATGTTCTCGGCATCCGCAAAAACGATACGCTTAGGATCTTTACGCGCTTTAGCGCCCAATACGCGGCTAAGCTGGTTATCTAATCCGAGCCTGCTGTTCAATTCAATCTCATAGCGTTCCCAATCTGTGATCGCTTCACGGGCAACTCCGCTTTCCATAGCCGCTTTGGCTACTGCGGGGGCAACCGTGGCCAGCAGGCGCGGATCTACAGGCTTTGGAATAATATAAAGTGGGCCGAATTTGATCTGTTTTTCATTGTAGGCAAGCGTAACAATATCGGGTACGGGAGCCTTGGTTAATTTAGCCAGCGCATGAACGGCGGCGAGTTTCATCGCTTCGTTTATCTGCGTGGCCCTCACATCCAGCGCGCCGCGAAATATGTAGGGGAAGCCTAACACATTATTAACCTGGTTCGGAAAATCACTTCTTCCGGTGGCCATGATCACATCTTTGCGCGCGGCCATACCTTCAGCATAAGTGATCTCCGGGTCAGGATTTGCCATGGCAAACACGATCGGGTTGCGGGCCATTGATTTTATCATTTCCTGGGTAACCACATTGCCCACACTTAAGCCCACAAACACATCCGCATCTTTCATAGCCTTGGCCAATGTATAGCCGGCGAATTTATCTGAAACGCAAAGGTGTTTTTTGATGTCTTCCACATCGGTTCGTCCGGTATGCAGAATTCCGTTTACATCAAACACCATTATGTTGGCCGGCTTCGCGCCCAGCGAGATGTAAAGATTGGTGCAGGCAATGGCCGCGGCACCGGCGCCATTCACCACAATTTTTACTTTGTCGATCTTTTTTCGCTGTATCTCCAGTGCATTAAGCAATGCGGCCGACGAAATTATGGCAGTGCCATGCTGGTCGTCGTGCATCACCGGAATGTTGCACTGTTTTTTCAACTCTGATTCAATGTAAAAACATTCAGGCGCTTTAATATCTTCCAAATTTATTCCGCCGAAAGTGGGTTCAAGCGACTTCACGATCTCAACAAATTTTACCGGATCGTATTCATTGATCTCAATATCAAACACATCAATATCTGCGAAGATCTTAAAGAGAACGCCTTTGCCTTCCATTACGGGTTTGCCGGCAGCAGGGCCGATATTGCCAAGCCCAAGAACCGCAGTGCCATTACTTATTACGCCAACGAGATTTCCCTTAGCGGTGTATTTGTAGGCGTTTTCAGGATTGGCTGCAATTTCTTTACAAGGTTCGGCCACGCCGGGAGAGTAGGCAAGTGATAGATCACGCTGGGTTTTCGCATCTTTGGTGGGAACAACTTCTATTTTCCCCGGCCTTCCATTTGAGTGATAATCCAGCGCCTCCTGTTTTCGAAGTTCTTTTGCCATTAATGCTGATTCAAATATTTATCAATTTTTGCCGTGAACATTTCGCAGCAAAAAACCGGAGTGCCAAAGGTAAGTTACACCCGGTTAACTTTTATTTTGAAGCTCCATGTAAAAGTGAAAACTGCAACCACATCTCCGGAGCTGTTCTTCCCTGTGGATGTGGCCATCACCTCCATCGCCTCACCGCTTTTGATGCATTGGAGTATTGCCTGTTCAATTATTGCACCATCCTCGCAGGTGAAGGTGACTTTGCCCGTGGCTTTCTTATAAAAGTTGCCTGATGTTGACGTAATGAGCATGCTGACAGACGGTTGTCTTTTATAGAGATGACCCATTGCCAGCGCGCCGGTACTCATTTCAGCGGCCATAGCCAGGCAGGCAAAATAAGTGCTGCCAAAAGGGTTTTGGGTGAACCATCGGTAAGGTACAGTTGCATGAGCGCTCCTTTCATCAAAATCAGTTAGCCTTACCCCGCTAAAAAAGGCCGCCGGCAATTTTGCCAGAAGAAACATCCGGAATTTTATTGGATGTCGGGAGAGCTTTTGGAATGAATTAAACATACATTTTAATGGTTTTTTATTGAAGGGTTGCCTGGGATGACGATGTATTTAATTTTTTATCATAAATCGCTCCTGTTCTATCATTTAGACGAATAACAGAGGACGATAATGTGTTTCGAAGCGATCATTTTTTCTTAAGATCCGGAAGGGAAGATTTGTTAAAGTATTGCTAATGCCCATCCCGCAATAAATAAAGGTATTGTATATAATATAACATATCGGATTGATTTGGTGATTGATACAATTTACAGGTGAGAAAATTACTCTATATACAATAAGTTCATAATTAAAATTCTCTTTTGAATAATAAAAATGGGCTTGTAGCGTTTTTATTACATCCACCCCTGGCCCTAACCAGGTTTTCTATTCATCCAATATCCAAAGAACAAATGAATCGATCAATTCCTCAACTGTTTTTGAACCGCCTAAGCGCCAAACGTTTTCTGCAACTTCGTAAATCCCTGTTTTTGTTTCTGCTGATTATAGGCAGCACGGGTTTATTTGCCCAAACAAACACCTGGGACGGGAGCGGCGGTGCCAACTGGTCAACAGCCTCCAGCTGGTCGCTCAACGTGGTGCCAACCTCGTCCCATGATGTGGTCATCCCCAACGGAATTACTACTACTATCTATGTGAATATGGCGGCGCAGTGCCGGAGTTTAACCATGAATAGCGGTGGAACCGCAAACACCTTGTCTATTAACGCGGGCCAGAGCCTGACGGTTACGAACGGCGTTACCCTCGGGGCCGGTACCGGCACGGGAGATAATAAGACCTTGTCTGTGAATGCAGGCACATTATCTGCGGGTTGGCTGACCATGACCGCAACCGGTGGATCGAGCAGGCAGACCCGGTTAAGCGTGAGCACAGGAACCGTGAATATTGATGGAGACATCTCCATGGGAGCAAATAACTATTTTAATTTCTCTTCAACGGGAACGTTGAACATAGAGGGAAACATCGTAGGTGGAACCTTGAATCCTTCAACCGGAACCGTGAATTTTCGCGGCTCACAAAGCCAGGTTATCACCGGATCTGGAACTTCCAATTTCTACAACGTTACGATAAACAAAGACGCAGCTTCGCAAACGGTTATCAACAGCGCTGATGCGATAACTGTGGGAGGAAACCTTACCATAAACACAGGTACTTTTCACCTGAATGCTACCGACGCAAACTCTACGATCAGCGGAAACCTGGTCATAAACCCTGCAGGCCGTCTTACGCATAATGTAAACTGGGACCTCAGCGGCAGGCTTCTTTCCGTAGGAGGCAACATGGATATCGACGGGGTTTTTGATTATTCGGCGCGTTCGCATGTGCAGATGGCCGGAAGCGGAACAAAGTATGTGAGAACGGGCTCTGCGGCAGAATCGGCTTTTAGCATTTTGACGCTGACTTCCGGAAACTACCTTGCGTCAGGAGAGTTGAACATTAATGATAATTTTTGGCCGATGTTTTCAACCGGAGGTTCATTTCGTACTAACGGTAATACCGTAAACGCAAATGCGGCCTTGCTTACTGCCGGAGGTACGGTTTATGTTGATGGAGGAACATTGAATGTATCAGGAGGATTGCATACAGGTACGGGGGTTGCGGGGTACTTAAATATTTCTTCAGGCACGCTTAATACCGATTTTTTCAACCTTGGAGACGGAACAGTTGCAGGTTTTGTCACACAATCCGGTGGTATCTTCAACATCACCGGCAATGTGACCATAAATACTTCCAGCGTTTTTACCTGTTCCAATTCTCCCGCGATAAATGTGGGAGGAAACTGGGTGAGTAATAACAGCGGCGGATTTGTTCCCGGTTCATCAGTTTTAACCTTTAACAACACAGCATCTGATCAGTATATACAAGGCTCTGCTTCAACTCATAGTTTTTCTACAATTAATGTAAACAAAACAGGGCGAATGCTTCATGTTAGCGGATCAGCCACTACGTTGAATGTTTCAAGAATGAACATCAACCAAGGTACGTTTAATGCAGGCACCGCAACTACGATAAATGTGTCCGGTAACTGGATGAACAACGGATCTTACACCCAGGCTTCGGCCCGCGTGGTGTTTAACGGCACAGCACTTCAAACAATTTCCGGTAGTTCGCTTACTACTTTTCACCAGGTAACTGTGAACAACGCGGCCGGCATAACCTTAAGCGGCATTGATGCGGCGATAAGCGGAGGGGTAGCGGCTCTTACTTTCACTAACGGAAAGATCAGTACAGGAACCAGGAAGCTTGTGCTTGCTTCAAATACAACCATTACCGGAGCGGCCGCGGGCCGTTTCGTGAACGGATCGATCGAATTTAATGTGGCCACAGGCGGATCCACAAAATTTTTCGCAGTGGGAGATGGTAATGATTATACGCCCGTAACCCTGGTTCTGAATACGGTGAGTGCTGCCGGAAGCATCACCATATCCACTTCAGGAAATGATTTCTCACAGTTGCCATCTTCACTTTTATCGGAAGACAGAAGTGTGAATCGAACATACACATTGCTGAATAATGGCGTCACACTTTCAAATTATTCTGCTGAATTCAATTTTACCGCAACAGATATTGATGCCGGCGCAATCACCAACCAATTTATTGTAGGCCGGTATAGTGCCGGATGGACTTATCCGACAGTGAGCGCAAGAACAGCGACCAGTACATCTGTGTCGGGACTTACCGGCTTTGGCCGTTTCTCAATTGCAGAAGGAGGAACAGTTGCCCCGGTGGTAGATTCAAACCCTGCCAATACATCTGCCTGTAACGGGCTTTCCGCGTCAATTTCGGCTTCTTTTGTAAGTCAGGTGAATTGCAATATCACATGGTATATAAGTACCGATGGCGGTGGATCATACAACCCGATTACTATCGCTGCACCATACAGTGTATCGGCATCGCAATCCGGGAATGTGTTCACCTCAACTCTTACAATTAATCCTACTACAGCTGGCATGGACAATCATCGTTTTTATGCGATGGCTACAAACAGCCGCGGTTCAATAAATTCAAATTCTGCGGTGCTTACTCTGGTAGCCCTTCCTTCGGCAAATGCGGGGCCGGCAATGGCTGCAATTTGCGGCGGTGGAACGAGCTCGGTATTAGGTGGATCGATCGGCGGCACCGCCACCGGCGGAATATGGAGTTCAGATGCAGGCGGCACGTTCTCACCTTCGGCCACTAACTTACATGCTACGTGGACGCCTCCTGCCGCATACTATGGCACCGCAGTGTTAACCCTCACCACAACAGGCGGGTGCACACCGATAACTGCATCAAAAAATATTGTTGTAAATCAATCGCCTGATGTGATCACGTTTCATGAAACAGTAGTGAATTCATGTTTGGGCGAAATAAGAACACTGTCTGCCACAAACTCTACAACCGCATCAGCAAGTTCAGGAAATATTAATCTTGCAATTCCCAATAACTCTGCAACGGGTGTAACGCATACTATGTCGGTAGCGGGCATTCCGGCCAGTGCAATAGTAAACAGTATTGCCGTAACATTCAATGTTGCCCATACCGAAGTTGCCGATATGATCATGAACATTAAGGCACCCAATGGCAATGTGTTTAACCTCGTAAACAGGCAGCCGGGTGGTGCGGGTACAAATTTTACGAATACCAGGGTAGCCAGCAATGGCACAGTAACTTTTGCCTCTTCAGCTTCTCCGTTTACAGGAACATTTTCGCCTGATGCTACAAACGGCATCGGCGCTACCGGATTTATTTCCAACACAACAAACTTTGCCAACCTGTTTTCAATACCCAACGGAAACTGGACGATAATTGCACGCGACGCGGCATCCTTTAATTCGGGAACACTCTCATCATGGTCGATAGAAGTGAACTGGAGTTATCCCGTTACCTGGAGCCCCTTCACTAATCTATTCACTAACGCCGCTGCTACAATTCCGTACACCGGACAGGCTCAGTCTGCAGTTTATATAAAAGGAAATACAATTTCTTCTACAGTGTACACTGCGAGTGCAACATCTGATAATGGCTGCACCCGTACAGGAACTGCCACCGTAAATATTAACGATATCCCCGTGATCACTCTCGGCGCAAATTATTGTTACGGCCCCTATACCATTCAGCTTTGGGGGCAAAGCAATTTGCCGGTTTCTTATACATGGAGTACAGGTGAAACAACGGATTCTATCGTAGTTGATATTGCGGGAACCTATACGGTAACAGGAACCACGCCGGCCGGATGTTCTTCAAATGCGTCTATTACTCTTGGGCTCGAAGCCATTGATAACGGTGATTTCGAACAGGGTAACACGGGTTTCAATTCAGCATACTCATATGTAAGCAACACGGTAGCCAATGGCATGACGCCTGAACAACGCTACACCGTGCATAATGATGCGAATTTCACCCACACCAATTTTTGGGGAAAAGACCATACCACGGGCACGGGAAATTTCATGATCATTAATGGAAGCGGAACAACGCCTCCGCCAAATGTTTGGCAAAAGACAATTAACGTAATTCCAAATACGCTTTACTATTTCTCTGCATGGGCGATCAGTTTGAACAGCGTTGGCCCGTATGCTAACCTGCAGTTTAATGTGAACGGCTCACAGGTAGGAACCACCACAGGCGCCTTACCTGCCAGGCCGCAGAATAACAATCCGCCATTTAACTGGGTGAGGTTTTTTGGAACCTGGAATTCCGGGTCTGCAACAACGGCGGTAGTTTCTATTGTTGACCTTACAACCGCTGCGGGGGGGAATGATTTTGGAATAGATGATATTTCTTTTGGAACGCTTGCGCCCTTTATCAAACTTACTACAATCGGCCGGGATACACAGGTGCTTTGCAAAAATGTTCCAATTCAATCTATAGTATATACTGTGGGCGGTGGCGACGCAGGCCCGCAGATCACGGGGCTTCCTCCGGGGATCACCTCAAATTTTGAAGGCACAACTCTTACTTTATCGGGAACGCCAACTACAGCAGGTGTTTACAACTATACCATTCAAACCACCGGAAACTGTAATGTGGCAACAACCTATGGGCATATCACCGTAAACGAGCAGACGATTTCGCTCACAAGTGCTCCTTCTACTGCGAGCCAAACGCTTTGCATCAATACTGCGTCTACGCCTATCCGTTATACGGTAGGAGGAACTGCAACGGGAGCATCTGTAAGCGGTCTCCCGGCAGGAATGAGCGGAAGTTTCAGCGGCGGTGTACTAACCATATCAGGAAACCCCTCTGTACTTGGTACATTTAATTATACTGTTACTACATCGGGTGCGTGCCAGGCGGTTAGCCTCTCAGGAACGGTCGTTGTTCAAAGGCAGTTATTGTCTTTATCATCCGGTGCGGGCACTAACGTACAAACCGTATGCAGAAACAGCAGTATAAGTGACATTACTTATAATGTAGGCGGCTCTGCAACCGGAGCCAGCGTTACAGGGTTGCCTGCCGGAGTTTCTGCCTCCTATAGCAATGGCGTGGTTACTATAAGTGGCAGCCCCGCCAATACAGGAATCTACCATTATGTAGTTACAACAAACGGTGTATGCTCTCCCGTAAATGCGGGCGGCGATATTACAGTGGTTGAAGCCACAATTGTAAGAACCTCCGCTGCGGGTACAGATAACCAATCCGTATGTATCAATTCAACTGTTACGCCAATAGTATATTCAACAGGCGGAACGGCGACCGGTGCCACGGTGTCGGGATTGCCAGCTGGCATGACGGGCACATATAACGGTGGCGCATACACTATATCAGGAACTCCGTCTCAGCAAGGCGTGTTCAACTATACGATCACCACAACCGGCACCTGCACGCCTGCAACGGCCACGGGTACAGTTACCGTTTATCCTCCTTCTGATGGTGGCTCCATTGCGAATGCCTCTATCTGCAGTGGCGGAAGCGGATCACTCACATTAACCGGCTACACCGGAAATATTGTAAGGTGGCAGGTTTCTCCGGATGGTGTAAGCTGGACGAATATTTCAAACACCACCGCCACACAGGTTTATTCAAATATCACCACTGCCACTTATTATCGCGCACAAACTCAAACCGGATCATGCGCGGTGGTAAATTCGGCTGCAGGAAAAGTGGGAATACATAATCTATGGACCGGTGCGGTGGATACCGACTGGAATAATGGCGCGAATTGGTCAGACGGGCTTGTGCCTACGGCTTCATGTAACAATGTGGTGATACCTGTTATTACCGGCGCAGTTTACCCGCAGTTAACAGGAGGAGTGGCAACAATAGAAAACCTGGTGGTGCATAATGGGGCAACTTTGTCAGTAGAAAACGCAACCCTCCAGGTTTCAGGCCAGATCATTAATAACGGCACAATAAATTTTGAACTCGGTACATTGGAATTGAATGGCTCATCGCAACAAACCATTGCAGGCAGCCAGTTTTACAATGCCAGTATCAATACGCTTCTCGTAAGCAATGCTTCCGGAGTTTCCCTGGGTGGTACCAATGATACGCTAAAGATCACAGGTGAAGTTGCCTTTGGTACAAGCAATGCGGTGCTTACTACTAACGGGAACCTTACGATCACCTCGAATATTAACGGTACCGCGAGCGTAGCTGATATGACCGCAGGCGGCTTATTTACAGGAAACGACATACAGGGTAATGTAACCGTGGAGCGATATATACCGCAGCATTCAAAAGCATGGCAATTGCTTTCGGTTCCCACAAAGGGATCTACGATCAAAGCTTCATGGCAGGAAGGAAACAGTCCGCTTGGTAACATTCGCCCGGGTTACGGAACCATCATCACCGGTAGCGTGGCGGGCGCAGTAGCGCAAGGGTTTGATGTGCATACGCCTGCGGGAGCTTCAATAAAAACTTTTAATTCCGTAACAAATGCATGGGATGGAGTTACCTCTACCAACCTGCCAATCGCAAATAAAAAGGGCTACATGTTTTTGGTGAGGGGAGACCGTAGCGTGACCACATCCAATGCTCCGGCAACTGCCACCACATTGCGTACCACCGGTCAGTTGTACACCAGCGGTGCGAATGCTCCTGAAGCGACCAATGTGGCTGCGGGTAAAATGGAATCCGTGGGCAACCCTTACGCTTCTGCAATTGATTTTTCAAAAGTGACCAAAACAGCCGGAATTGCAGATGTGTTTTATGTATGGGATCCTCGGCTGACGAACAGCAATTCAGCATACGGGCTTGGAGGATACCAAACCTTCACCTGGGCGGGTGGGTCTTACCAGGTTACTCCGGGCGGAGGAAGTTATGTAAACGGAAATACGAACATTGAATCGGGACAGGCCTTCTTTGTTCATGCACCGGCCACTGCGGGAACTGTTTCCTTTACCGAGTCGGCGAAGGTTTCAGGCCATAATGTAGTGAACAGAACCCAGCTTGGATATTGGGAAATGTTGAGAACTAACATGTATGCTATCTCCGGAGGTACAAGGGTTTTAGTGGATGGTGTAATGACACAGTTCAACCCTTCATTCTCGAATAGTGTAGATCAAGATGATGCGCCCAAACTCACCAACACCGGAGAGAACATCGCCTTGTTCAGGGAGAATAAAAGGCTGTCTGTTGAAAGCAGGTACACACTCAGCGCCAATGATACGATTTTCTTCATGCTGAGCCAGATGAGGGCGATGCAGTACCAGTTCGATCTGATACCGCGTGATCTTGCCGGAAACACCACACTTGAAGCGTTCCTGGAAGACAGCTTTCTCGGCACTTCAACACCGGTTAGTTTAACAGATACCACACGAATATCCTTCAGCATCATCAACGTGGCCGGTTCGTATGCGGCCAACCGTTTCAGGCTTGTTTTCAAAACAATGGCTATGTTGCCGGTGACCTTTACCCAAATTTCGGCTAACCGTAACCGTGAGAAAGATATTGAAGTGAAGTGGAAAGTGGAAAATGAAACTTCGATGGAAAAGTATGTTGTGGAACGCAGCGCAGACGGAAGAACGTTTGCAGCGATCGCCAGTGCAAACCCGATGGCCAACAACGGAGGTGCATATCAATACCTTCACCTTGACAGAGATCCTCTCGAAGGAGATAACTTTTACCGCATAAAAGGCATCAGCCTGAACGGTATGGTGCAGTACAGTTCTGTGGTATTGGTTAAAGCAGAAGGAAGCCGGCCTGTTTTCTCGGTTCATCCGAACCCGGTAAAAAATAAGACACTGCAACTGCACGTTTCCGGCCAGGCGGTTGGTGAGTATAGGTTGATGCTCGTGAACGCATTGGGGCAGGTTATGCATGATTCTAAGGTGAGCGTAAGTGCAGGAAACGCTGTTATACCGGTTTACCTTAGAAATGTTTCGAAAGGAATTTATTACCTGAAACTTTCAGGCCCTGCGAAATTCAGTCAGCAGGTTATGATTGAGTAACATTTAAATTGAATCATAAAAAAAGCAGGATCTTTTTGGGTCCTGCTTTTTCGTTTATACATTATCGTTAGTTTCCGGCTCTTCCGGTTCCTTTGGTTTCTGTTGTTCCGGACTCTCTTCTACTTCCTGCCCGTTGTCAGACTCAACAGCATATCCCTCTTGGGGCGTAGCGGGAGTTGAATTCCCTTCTTCAGTATTTTCTTCGCCCCCCAGCACATTCACCGGTGTGGCCTTCACCAGTTCCTCCATCAATACCTCGTCTATTTTAGGTAATTCCTCCGGAGTATTTATCCCGAAATAATCCATGAAAGATTTGGAAGTGGAATAAATAAGCGGCTTGCCTACGGCATCTTCATTTCTTCCTGAAATGATCACGAGATCTTTTTCCAGCAGTTTTTGTACGGCGTAATCGCAGTTCACACCACGTATAGCCTCGATCTCACTTTTTGTGATGGGTTGTTTGTAAGCGATGATAGCCAGCGTTTCAAGCGCTGCAGCGGAAAGCCTTTTAATGAACTTGTCGCCGTTAATCTGCGCGACTGTTTTATGGTATTTCGGTTTTGTAAGAAACTGCCATCCGCCCCCGCTTTGTAAAACTTCAAATGCGTAAAAGTCGGAATCGTATTTTTCTCTTATCCCTTCAAGCGCTGCAGTAACCTGGTCGATATCAGCTCTGTCTTCAATAAAGCCAAGAGCATTGTTAACCAGTTCCGCAATTTCCATTGTGGTCAACGGCTTATCACTTGCAAAGATCAAAGCTTCAATGTGGGGGATAATTTCAGATATCTCCATGAATAAGATTTGACAAAACGAATTCCTGCTTTTTTATAATCCAGGTACCCTACAGAGAATTTTAACCCTGCAAAGCCGCAGCTCCGCTCACAATTTCTGTAAGCTCTGTGGTAATGGCAGCCTGGCGAGCCCTGTTATAGCTGATCTTAAGCGTTTTCAACAATTCATTCGCGTTATCGCTTGCCTTGTCCATCGCTGTCATCCTTGCCCCATGCTCACTGGCATTTGCGTCAAGCACCGATTTGTATAACTGGGTGTTCAGAATTTTAGGCATCAGTTCGGCCACAAGAACTTTCTGGTCGGGTTCAAATATAAAGTCCGCTTTTTTACCGCTTTCTTCAACCGTTTTTCGAACAGGCAGAAATGGCTCGGCAATAAAACGCTGAGTGGCAGCATTCTTAAATTCGCTGTAAACCACTTCAACTGCATCAAATTCTTTTGCGGCAAAAGCATCCATTGCGTATTTAGAAGCTGCCTGTACACGGTCGAAACTCAATCCGGTAAAGATATCCCAATAAGCATCCACCACTTTAAACCCGTTCTTCAAGAAATGTTCGTAGCCTTTTTTACCGATAGGTAGTACGGTCACATTTCCCCTGTCAAATTGTTGGGGATATTTTTCGCGGATGACTTGTTTTGCGAGCTTTATCAGGTTGCTGTTATATCCCCCGCAAAGGCCGCGGTCGCTTGTAACCACTATCACAAGCACTCTTTCTACCGGGCGCTCTATGGCCAGGTCCATAGCAATATCCCCTTCAGTATTACTGATAATATTGCTGAGCATTTCCTGCAGCTTTTGAGCATAAGGCCTCATTTGCGTGATCGCGTCCTGCGCCCTGCGTAACTTCGCCGCGCTTACCATTTTCATGGCCTTCGTGATCTGCTGTGTACTTTGAACACTCTTTATTCGGTTCCTGACTTCTTTTAATGCGCCACTCATATAAAAAGATATTATTAAGATGCTTACGCACCCCTGATTTTTGAGGCGCAAAGGTAAGCGAAACGGATGAAAAAAAAGTTTCCTTTACCTTTGCTTCCCTGTCATTTTGGCCACTGTGTTAATATAGCATTGTATTTGAAAATGACAGTCACGGATCATTCCTAATGAATTACAATAATTAATATATGTTTGGAGTCCTCTCTAAAATTTTTGGTGGCAACAAGAGCGAAAAAGATGTAAAAAAGATTCTTCCTGTTGTAGAAAACATCAACAAATATTTTCAACAATACGCCTCAATTTCCAATGATGAATTACGCGGAAAGACTGCCGAATTCCGCCGCCGAATAAATGAGCATTTAAAGGATATTGATGATGAAATAAACACAAAAAAAGCGGAAGCCGAAAGTGTTGAAACAAATGATATCGGTTCCAGGGATAATATCTACAAAGAAATTGATGAACTGAAAAAATCGCGCGATAAAAAGATTGAAGAGATCTTAGAACAAATATTGCCCGAGGCCTTTGCCGTGGTGAAAGAAACATCAAGGAGATTCAAAGAAAATGAGGAGGTGGTTTCCACTGCAACCGACCTTGACAGGGAACTTGCCGCCCGCAAGAACAACGTTATCATAGAAAGCGACCGTTCGATTTATAAAAATTCTTGGCTCGCTGCCGGCGGAACCGTTACCTGGAATATGGTGCATTATGATGTGCAACTTATCGGTGGTGCGGTTTTGCATTCGGGAAAAATTGCAGAGATGGCAACGGGCGAGGGAAAGACGCTGGTAAGTACATTGCCCGCATATCTTAATGCCCTGGCCGGTGAAGGTGTTCATATTGTTACTGTGAACGATTATCTCGCACGAAGAGATAGCGAATGGAATGGCCCGATCTTCGAATGGCTTGGGCTTCGTGTAGATTGTATCGATAAGCATGAACCTAACAGCGATGCGCGCAGAAAGGCCTACAATGCGGATATCACTTACGGAACCAATAATGAATTCGGCTTCGATTATTTGAGGGATAACATGGTGCACAACCCGGAAGAAATGGTGCAACGCAAGCATCATTTTGCCATGGTGGATGAGGTAGATAGTGTATTGATTGACGATGCAAGAACACCTTTGATTATTAGCGGACCGGTAAGCCACAGTGATAATACGCAACAGTTTTTTGATCTCAAGCCGCGAATAGAAAAACTTGTAGAAGCGCAAAAAAAAGCGGTAAACCAATTTTTGCTGGAAGCAAAGAAAAAGATCGCTGAAGGAAACGATGACCCCAAAGACGGCGGCCTGGCCCTGATGCGTGCTTTCCGCGGGCTTCCGAAACATGGAGCGCTCATCAAATTTTTAAGCGAGCCTGGTATTCGTGTAAAATTGCAAAAGAGCGAAAACTACTATTTGGCTGATCAGCAAAAGCAAATGCCGAAAGTTGATGAGCAACTGTTTTTTGCGATCGATGAAAAAAATAACCAGGTTGATCTTACGGAAGCCGGTATCAATCTCATCACCAGAAGCGGTGAAGACCCTGAATTCTTTGTACTGCCCGATATAGCCACCAAGCTTACCGAAATTGAAAAAACCGATCTTTCGGCGGAAGAAAAGTTACAGCGCAAAGAAAATTTGCTAAATGAATACTCTTTAAAAGCTGATCGTATCCATACCGTACAACAATTATTAAAAGCGTATACGCTTTTTGATAAGGATGTGGAGTACGTGGTGATTGATGATGCGGTGAAGATAGTTGATGAGCAGACCGGACGTATCATGGAAGGCCGTCGTTATTCTGATGGATTGCACCAGGCTTTGGAAGCGAAGGAGAATGTAAAGATCGAAGCGTCTTCACAAACCTATGCAACCGTTACACTTCAGAATTATTTCAGAATGTATCATAAGCTTGCCGGTATGACCGGTACTGCTGAAACCGAAGCGGCAGAGCTCTGGAGTATTTACAAGCTGGATGTGGTAACTATTCCCACCAATGTAAAAGTTATCAGGAAAGATGAGCAGGACCTTGTTTACAAAACCAAGCGTGAAAAATACAAGGCCGTAATTGATGAAATAGAACGGCTGCGTAATTCAGGAAGGCCGTGCCTCGTGGGTACAACTTCAGTGGAGGTGAGTGAATTGCTAAGCAGAATGTTGAAGCAGAAAAATATTCCGCATAATGTTTTGAATGCGAAACAACACTCTAAGGAAGCGCAGGTTGTTGCCGAAGCGGGATTTGCCGGTGCGGTAACCATCGCCACCAATATGGCCGGTCGTGGTACAGATATCAAACTAGGGCCCGGCGTAAAGGAGGCAGGAGGTTTGGCGATTCTCGGTACGGAAAGGCATGAAAGCCGGCGTGTAGACCGGCAGTTGCGGGGACGTGCGGGAAGGCAGGGAGATCCGGGTTCATCCAACTTTTTTGTTTCTCTTGAGGATGATCTGATGCGCATGTTTGGAAGTGAGCGTATTGCCAGCCTGATGGACAGGATGGGATACAAGGAGGGTGAGGTGATTCAGCACAGCATGATCACTAAAAGTATAGAGCGCGCGCAAAAGAAAGTGGAAGAAAACAACTTTGGTATTCGTAAGCGTTTATTGGAATATGATGATGTAATGAATAAGCAAAGAAATGTGGTGTATGGTAAGCGGAATCACGCCTTATTTGGCGAAAGGCTTGCGCTTGATCTTGATAACTCATTCTATTCCGTAGCTGAAGGGCTTGTTACCGCCTTTAAAGAAAACGAAGATTACGAAGGTTTCAAACTCGCGGTGATCATGCACTTCGCCATCGACACCTCCATCACTGCAGAAGAACTTTCTAAAACCGATGCAGGTCAGCTTGCGGATAAATTATATACAGAGGCCACAACTAATTACGATGCGAAGGTGAAACAGCTTGGTTTGCAAACAATGCCGATCATTCAGAATATCCGGCAGCAGCAGGGTGCGCATATTATAAATGTTGCAGTGCCATTTACCGATGGTAAAAAGGGAATCCAGGCGATCGCAAATCTTGATAAATACCTCGCCACTAACGGCAGGGAATTGGGCAATGCGCTTGAAAGAAGTGTAACACTGGCATTTATAGATGATGCCTGGAAAGAACATCTTCGCTCAATGGATGATCTGCGTCAAAGTGTACAAACTGCAGGCTATGAGCAAAAAGATCCGCTCGTAATTTATAAGATCGAAGCTTTCAATGCTTTCAAACAAATGGACGACCAGGTGAACAAGGATATCGTGAGCTTTTTGTCGCATGCAGGCATTCCGATGGAACAAACGCAGGCGGGCCAGATCAGGGAAGGGCGTGAGCAGAAAACTGACATGAGCAGAATGAGGGAGAATAAAGCGGCAATTGATGCGGCCGGCCAGGATTATGCGGCGAATGAAAACGATTATTACGATCCCTCAGTTCCGGTAAAGCAGGAGCCGGTAAGGGTTGAACCCAAGATCGGGAGAAATGATCCATGCCCTTGCGGAAGCGGAAAGAAATACAAGAACTGTCACGGTAAAGACTAAACGAAGTTTTGAAAATGAATATCGCGCAATACATAGATCATACAATTCTAAAACCTACCACTTTAATTTCTGAAGTGGAGCAGTTGTGTAAAGAAGCGAAAGAGCGCGGATTTGCTGCTGTATGTGTTCCGCCTTTATTCGTGAAAAAGGCTGTGGAGTTTTTATCAGGCAGCAAAGTGAAAGTGGCCACGGTTATCGGATTTCCTTTTGGATACAGTGCTATTGAGGCAAAGCTCGCTGAAACAATGCTTGCCATTGTAGACGGCGCCGATGAATTGGATGTAGTGATCAATATATCCGCTTTAAAAAATAGTGACTGGCAATACCTCGGCAATGAGATCAACACCTTAATGCCGGTTATCAGGAAGAAAGAAAAGGTTGTGAAGATCATTATTGAAAGTGGTGTTTTAACTGATGAAGAGATCATCCGTTGTTGCGACCTGTACGGCGCGGCGGGAGTTGACTTTATGAAAACTTCCACAGGATACGCGGAGAAGGGTGCAACTGTTGAAGCGGTTAAGTTAATGCGTAAACATTTGGCTGATCAAATTAAAATAAAAGCTAGCGGTGGAATTCGTACCTATGCCTTCGCGAAAGAACTTGTAGATGCAGGAGCGGACAGGCTGGGATGCAGTGCAAGTGTGAAAATTACGGAAGAAGCCTTACAGTCCTAATCCGGGGAATGATTTTTGAAACGTGTAGCGTAAGCATTTTATTTATGAGACGTATTCTTTTTTTTATTGTTCTTTTTTTTGCCGGAAAGGCGGTGTTTGCTCAGAACGCCATAGTTGACACTCCTCTTTTCGGAAATGTTACTGTTAAGAAAGACCCGCGGCTTGATATATTGGGTACGAAGCTTGCCGAATATAACGAGGCAGTTGCAGCAAAAAAAGCAAGAGCTGCAAAAGGATACCGGTTGATGTTGCTTACCACAAATGACAGAAGCAAGGCAATGAGTGTAAGGTCATCCCTGATTCAGCAATTTCCTGATCATAAAGTTTATATGATCTTTCAATCTCCCTTCATCAAATTGAAATTTGGAAATTTTGTGGAGAAGAAGGAGGCGGAAGACGTGCGTAAACAAATACTCGCCTCCGGCATTATTACCGGAAATATATATCTCATCCCCGAAACTGTGGAAGTTCGCCCCGAGCCGAAGATGGACGATGAAGAATAGACTTTCCCCTCAGCGTATAAATATCTTTAATCTTCATTGCTTACCTTCATCTGCAAAACCTGTTTGAATGATAGAGCAGATCAGGAGGCTGGCAAAAGAATATCATAACGAATTTATTGAAGTGAGGCATCACCTGCATGCAAATCCCGAACTCAGCTATGAAGAGTTTGAAACATCCGCCTTCATTCAAGAAAAGCTCGGCGAGTGGAATATTCCTTTTAAAGTTATGGCAGGCACAGGAGTGGTAGCCATTGTTGAGGGAACGAATGCGGATTCCCGGGTTACTGCATTGCGCGCGGACATGGATGCGCTCCCCATTCAGGAAGAGAACAATGTTTCTTACCGATCAACCAGACCGGGAGTAATGCATGCGTGCGGGCATGATGTGCACACCACCTGTTTGCTTGGTGCGGCAAAGATTCTTAGTGAAACCAAAGACAAATGGAACGGCACGGTAAAACTGATTTTTCAGCCCGGTGAAGAAAAAAATCCGGGCGGCGCAAGTTTATTGATCAGGGAAGGAGTGCTTGAAGATCCCGCTCCCACCCGCATTTTCGCCCTGCATGTTCATCCGCTTTTGCCTGTAGGCAAATTCAGCTTTCGCGGAGGCATGGTAATGGCAAGCGCCGATGAAATTTATATAACGGTGCGTGCGAAGGGCGGCCATGCTGCAGCCCCGCATCTCACGGCAGATCCTGTTCTAATAGCATCACATATTGTGGTTGGCCTCCAGCAGATAGTCAGCAGAAATAATAATCCCTTTAACCCGACGGTACTTTCAATCACCTCCGTTCAGGGTGGCAACACCACCAATGTGATTCCTTCCGAGGTAAAAATGATGGGAACATTGCGGGCGATGGATGAAACATGGCGTTTCAAAGCGCACGAACTTATATCAAACTTCACTTCGCAAACCGCGTCTCTGATGGGAGGGGAGGCGGAGGTAAAAATTGATGTGGGATATCCATTCGTATATAATGATGTTGAACTATCGGTATGGGCTAAGCGAAAAGCAAGTGAGTACATTGGGGAAAAAAATGTGGAGGAAACGGAATTGAGAATGGGTGCAGAAGATTTCGCTTATTACTCTCATAAAATTCCTGCGTGTTTTTTCAGGCTTGGCGCGGGCACGGAATCAATTAATAGTAATGTACATACCTCAACATTTAATATAGACGAGAGGGCAATTGAAAATGGCATGGCAATGATGGCCTGGCTCGCCGTAGCTGAATAGAAAATAGAACAACTTATGAAGATTGCATTTCATGGTGCTGCCCGTACAGTTACAGGTTCAAAGCACCTAATAACCCTCAGTAATGGAAAGAGGATTCTGCTTGACTGCGGAATGTTTCAGGGAATGGGTAAGGAAACCAACGAGCTCAATGAAAGTTTTGGCTTTGACCCTGCTTCGGTTACTTATATGATTCTTTCTCACGCGCACATTGATCATTGCGGGCTCATTCCAAAATTGGTTCGCGAAGGGTATAAGGGAAAGATCTACGCCACGCCTGCAACGCGCGATCTGGCTGCAGTATTATTGGAGGATTCTGCGGGCATACAGGAAAATGATATCAAGTTTGAAAATAAACGCAGGGCTCTGCAAGGTGTCCCTCTGTTGAAGCCGCTGTACACAAAAGAAGATGCGCTTGCTGCGGTGGATTCTTTTGTATTGGCAGATTATGGGAAGTGGATCCGGATTGATGATGATATTGAATTTTGTTATTCAGATGCCGGCCACATTATAGGCAGTACCTGCGTTCATTTGCGGATAAAAGAGAATGACAAACTTGTTCGCATTACGTTTAGTGCGGATGTGGGCCGTTACCGCGATATACTACTTAAATCTCCCGAGGTTTTTGATCAGGCAGATTATATTATCCTGGAATCAACGTACGGAGACAGTTTGCACGATGTATATCATCCCACTGCAGACACGCTTCTTGAATGGATCGAGCAAACCTGTATAAAGAATAAAGGGAAGCTGATCATCCCGGCCTTCAGCGTTGGTCGTACACAGGAATTACTTTACGCCCTTAATCAGCTTGAAATAGAAAAGAGGCTTCCCGCGCTTGAGTATTTTGTGGATAGTCCGCTGAGTACAAAGGCAACGCAGATCATAAAAAGCTATCCTCAGTATTTCAACAGCCGGATACAGAAAGTATTGCAACACGATGAAGATCCTTTTTCTTTCCGGGGATTAAAATTCACAAAGTCTGTAGATGAATCCAAGCTATTGAATTATTACACTAAACCCTGTGTGATCATCTCTGCGAGCGGCATGGCGGAAGCGGGCCGTATAAAACATCACATTAGTAATAATGTAGAAAACAGCAGGAATACTGTATTGATGACCGGCTATTGCGAACCTAATTCATTAGGAGCACGTTTGTTGAAGAAGCCCGAAACAGTAACAATCTTCGGTCAGCTTCACCAGGTGAACGCGACTATAGGAGAGATGCGCAGCATGAGTGCCCATGGAGATTATAATGACCTTCTACAGTATCTCGCCTGCCAGGACCCGAAGAAAGTAAAGAAAGTTTTCCTGGTACATGGAGAATACGATGTTCAGCAAAATTTTGCGGCTATGCTTTTAAAGAAAGGCTTTGAACCCTATATTCCCGACCGGCATGAGGAGGTTGGCCTCACATTGAAATAAAAACGGGTGCACTCCCGGCACCCGTTCCAAACGTTTTTCTTGTTTGTTATTTTTGATCACTGCGCCTGTCTTGCAACGAAGCAAGGATCTGTTTTTCTTTTCGTAAAAGTTCCTCCTGTTTCTGGATCTCCTTTTGCGTATCAGCAAGTTTTTCAGAAGTTTGCTTCATCTTCTTTCTCAACTCGTTTAGCTCGTCCCGAAGCAACTCCAGTTTTCTGTCCGCTTTTCTAACCGCATCGTCCTGACTGTTCAATTGCACATCGATGTCTGCGGCTGCAGAGCTATACAACAGACTGTTCATAAAAGTTTTCGCGCGGGCAAATTCCTCGGGGTTTCCGCTATGTGTCATAAAAACTTCAAAGCCATTTGAAATAAGCATGGTGACCACGGAAGCGTCTTTTTCTTTTTTTCCTTTTCGCACGATCTTAAAATAAATGTCGATCTCTTTTTCGCTGATGGAATCGATCTTCACTCCGCGGTAAGCTTTGTAGCCTTTTTGATCGCGGGCCTTAACGTTGTAGGGCGACATTCTTTCTTCGATCGCTTTTTCAACAAGGGTAATGTTGAACGGGATTGGAGTTTCAATGGCTGAAACGGCGTTGTCGTTGAAAAGGGCGGAAGCGGTTTTCGATTGGGCGAGGGTGGTGATTGAACACACCATTGCCACAAGGGCGCATAGAGTTGTTTTCATTAGATTTGGTTTAATGGGTTAGTGCGGTGAAGATAAAACGAAAAAGCAATCGGGAGAGTTAGTAAACATACGTATGCGGAATAGGAAAACTGCGACAGGAAGCGGGATCTAAGAGTTGGACAAATAGTCATCAGTAATAATTCATGAAGCAGATTACCGGATTCTTCTTATCAGATTTTGAGGGTTGATAAAAGAACTTCATCGGTCTTTGAATTGCACACTAAGCGAATTACTCTTTCAGGAGCTGGAAGAGGGTGAGTTGGAACAAAAGAAAAAGCCTTCATATTGAAGGCTTTTTAGTACCACGTACGGGATTCGAACCCGTGATTCCTCCGTGAAAGGGAGGCGTCTTAACCCCTTGACCAACGCGGCATCGTTTGAAAGGACGGCAAAGATAATGTGAAGTGAAATTGCAGCCAAACTTTTTTCGAACTGTGCCTGAAAATATAGCTGTTCGCGGCTAAAGATTGTTAATAAACCGCCGACGGCTACTTTTTCTTCAACCAGCTTCCTCAGCATGTCGAATATCCAGTTCATTACCCGTTTTTACTGCTTTCGGGGAATTGCGAAGTGCCCACATCTTCATTTCCTTTGAATTCTAAATTTATCTATTATGTTTAAAGGTGTTTCTACAAAGCAGTTCGACAATTTTTTCCGGTGCGAAGATGATTGTCGCAAGTATTTATTTGATCTAAAATGGAAAAGAGGCTACTCCTGCAGGCGTTGCTCTCATGGGGAATACTGGAAGGGAAGGACAAGGTTTCACACCCGATGTAAAAAGTGCGATTATAACGAGTCTGTTTCCGCGAACACCTTTTTCGAGGGAATAAAATTGCCCTTGCTCAAAGCATTTAAAATGGCCTTTATAATCTCGGCGAAAAAAGGCATGTCATCGGTAGATCTGGCTATAGAATTTGGGATCAATCAGAAGTCAGCCTGGCTTTTTGCCACAAAAGTGCGAAAGGCAATCCCATTCTACGATTCCAGTAAGGTAAGATCGAAGGTTCGACGAATCATCGATGGAATAATACTCAGTCACCGAAGGGAAAATTGTAACGGATTGCAGAAGGTGGAGGTGTCCCTTTGTCAAGAAGCAGAAGCAGGTGTAAAAAAGCCACAGGTGTATGTTGCCGGTTCGGAGCCCGACATAAAAGATGATGATTTTCTCCAATGCGATTTGGTACACGGAAGTTACGAAGGGTTGGAACCGGATATTCGGATTTGGAATTTCAAGGCCTGGCTTATCGGGACTCATCATCATTGCTCATTAAAGTATAGCATGAGCTACCTAAAGGAATTTTTCTTCCGGCAGAATAACAGTTCCCGAAAGGATTTGGCCTGCCATCGCCTTTTATCGTTTATGGCTGCGGTGAAACCTGCCAGATTCATATAAAGCGGGATTGTTCTGGATAGCCGGAAGGTGAGCGAAACGAAAAGGCTTGGGAGACGGTTTTAGAGAAACCGGTTTAGCAATTGATAACATGAAGTTTAATCAACCTGAGCTGAACTCTCTGAAACTAAAAACTAAACCGTAATTTTGCACCGCAAAAATGATTCATACACTTAATTTCACTTTATCATGAGTACAGTTAAAGTTGCCATAAACGGTTTCGGACGTATCGGCCGTTTGGTTTTTCGCCAGATCTACAATATGAAAGGCATCGACGTGGTTGCCATAAACGACCTAACCAGCCCGGAAGTGCTAGCACACCTTTTAAAATACGATAGCGCCCAGGGCCGTTTTGGACAGGATGTAAAACATACAGAAAATTCAATAGTTGTTAACGGCGAAGATGTAAAGATCTACGCGCAAAAAGATCCCGCGCAAATTCCATGGGGAAGCCATGATGTAGACGTGGTGATTGAATGTACAGGCTTCTTTACTGATAAAGATAAAGCAGCAGCTCACCTAACGGCAGGGGCTAAACGCGTTGTGATTTCCGCGCCTGCAACCGGCGACCTGAAAACCGTGGTGTTCAATGTTAACCACGCTATTCTTGATGGCAGCGAAACCATTATCAGTTGTGCGAGTTGCACCACGAACTGTCTCGCGCCAATGGCTAAAACGCTTAATGATTCTTTCGGAATTGAAACCGGGATCATGAGCACCATCCACGCTTATACCAACGACCAAAATACACTTGATGCTCCGCATCCCAAAGGTGATCTTCGCCGTGCACGTGCAGCAGCCGCGAACATTGTGCCTAACAGCACAGGCGCTGCAAAAGCTATCGGACTGGTTCTGCCTGAACTAAAAGGGAAACTCGACGGCGGCGCGCAACGCGTACCAACGATCACCGGATCTGTCACCGAACTTTACACCATCCTTAATAAGAAGGTAACTGCTGAGGAAGTTAACGCGGCAATGAAGGCGGCAAGCAATGAGAGCTTTGGATACACTGAAGATGAGATCGTGAGCAGCGATATCATCGGCATCAACTTCGGTTCACTGTTTGACGCAACGCAAACCAAGGTGATGAGCGTGGGCGACAAACAAATGGTAAAAACCGTGAGCTGGTACGATAATGAAATGAGCTATGTAAGCCAGCTTGTACGCACAGTTAAGCATTTCGCCGGACTGATCTCTAAGTAATAAAGCCTTTTATTACCCGGCAGCTGTGCTCATGGCAACATCGTTGTGTCACTCACTTGTACGGCATACCTTAATTCAGCTGACATTTTCGAGGCCTGCAGAAATTTCTGCAGGCTTTTTTGTTGAGCGATTGAACTAGCTTGCGCCAACAAAAAACAGGATCATTAATTTTACCGCATGGCCGTAATGTTGCCCGATATCAGAACTGTAGATGTGTGCCGGTATGTAATGCCGCTCCGTGAAGGCGGTTCACTGCCTGCAATTGCAGAAGCGGATGACGGTTTCCTGTATGCGCTTAAATTTCGTGGTGCAGGCCAGGGTGTAAAAAGTCTCGTGGCCGAATACCTTGGAGGTGAAATTGCACGGGCATTAGGTTTGAAAATTCCTGAGATCGTTTTTGCAAACCTGAATGAGGGCTTTGGAAGAACAGAACCTGATGAAGAAATACAGGATCTGCTAAAAGCCAGTACAGGACTCAACCTTGGCCTGCACTATTTATCGGGTGCTATTACTTTTGATGCCGCCGCATTTGAAATCGATCCACTGCTTGCCTCAAAAATAGTATGGCTTGATGCATTTATTTTTAATGTGGACCGTACCGCCCGGAATACAAATATGTTAATCTGGCAAAAGGAATTATGGCTAATTGATCACGGTGCATGCCTGTTTTTTCATCACTCCTGGGTTAATTGGCAAGACTATATCACAAAGCCCTTCAGCCAGGTAAATGACCATGTATTACTTCCGATGGCGTCGAAGCTTCCTGAGGCTGATGAAATGATAAGAGATGTTCTGTTACCCGAAGCCCTTATAAAGTTGTGCGGGTCTATTCCCGCAGAATTTTTGTATTATCCCGGGCTTTCCGAATCGCCGGACGCTATCAGGAAGGTGTATGCTACATTTTTCACCCAACGATTGGAGAACACTGCAATTTTTGTAAACCACGCAAAATCGATCCATGAAACTCTTATATGAATATGCGGTTGTAAGGATCGTTCCGAAAGTAGAGCGCGAAGAGTTTATCAATGCGGGCATCATACTTTTTTGTAAAAAATCCGGCTATATAGATTGTAAGTTTTCTGTGTCGGAAAGCAAGGTGAAATGTCTTGATCCAAAAGCCGATCTCGAACAGATCTACCGCAATCTGGAAGCCTTTGAAAGGATCGCGAAAGGAAGCGATAAAAACAGCCCCATCGCAAAGCTGCCGCCACCGGAGCGGTTTCGCTGGCTAACGGCAACACGAAGCACTATAATTCAATGCAGTAAGGTGCACCCCGGTTTTACCGATGATGAGTCTTCCGCCCTTGATCATCTGATGCAAAGGTTTTTTGGTGAGGTTTAGCCTATACCTTTGCCACCTGAATTTATTCCATAAAACCTATTTATATGAGCAACTTTTCTGATCATTCATTTAAGGGGGAGAAAGCCCTGGTGCGCGTGGATTTCAATGTGCCATTGAACGATAGTTTTCAAATTACTGACGATACAAGGATCACGGCCGCGATTCCAACGATCAAAAAAATTATTGACGACGGGGGAAGTGTTATTCTAATGAGCCATCTCGGCCGGCCAAAAGAAGGGCCCACAGAAAAATATTCTCTAAAACATCTCATTGACCATCTTCAGAAATTACTGGGGGATGTTCCCGTTAAGTTTTCTGCAGATGCTAACGGTGAGGCTGCCGCGAAGATGGCTTCTGAACTTAAACCGGGAGAGGTGTTGTTACTGGAAAACCTCAGGTTTCATAAGGAAGAGGAAAAGGGCGACAAAGCTTTTGCAGAATCACTTTCAAAACTCGGCGATGTTTATGTGAACGACGCCTTCGGTACGGCGCACAGGGCACACGCTTCCACGGCGGTGATCGCGCATTTTTTCCCTGCAAACAAAAGGTTCTTTGGGTTGCTGATGGAAGGTGAGGTAAACAGCGCCGAAAAAGTATTGCATAATGCCGCGAAGCCTTTTACAGCGATCATTGGCGGAGCCAAGGTTTCCGACAAAATTCTCATTATTGAGAACCTATTGGAGCGCGCAGACCATATTATCATTGGCGGTGGAATGTCATATACTTTTTTTAAAGCATTGGGCGGAGAAATTGGTAAATCTTTGTGCGAAGACGACAGGCTTGAAACTGCAAAAGAGATTCTGGAAAAAGCAAAACAGAAAGGAGTTCAGATACATCTTCCGGTTGATTCCGTTGCGGCGGATAAGTTCGATGCCAATGCCACTACAACCATAAGTGACAGCAAGAGTATCCCTGAAGGCTGGATGGGCCTTGATATCGGTCCGGAGTCGATCCAAAAATTTTCGGAAATCATTACGTCAAGTCTTACCATACTATGGAACGGTCCGATGGGTGTGTTTGAAATGGAAAAATTCCAAAACGGAACCAAATCCATTGCATATGCAGTTGCCAAAGCCACTGCTAACGGAGCCTTTTCATTGATAGGCGGAGGAGACAGCGTTGCGGCGATAAATAAATTTGACCTGGCCGATAAAGTGAGTTATGTATCTACCGGCGGTGGCGCGTTGCTTGAATATTTTGAAGGAAAGGAATTGCCGGGAATAGCGGCGATCAAGTAGGAATTCAGTTGTGGGTTATAGGTTGTGGGTTTTGGGTTGTGAGTTTTGAGAGTATTTTCAATGTCCCTTGGGAGCGGCGTTCTTACCTAAAGCCTTTCCGCCTTCGCCGGTTGGATATTTATTCGTCCGCATCAAAAAGCAAGCTTTTCATGCGTTCCATTTAAATATCCTGCACTTCGTGCAAAGGCTTAATGTCTGTGCGTTAGGGATTATTTTCATTGATCCCCGGGAGCGGCGTTCTTACCTAAAGTCTTTCCGCCTTCGGCGGTTGGATATTTATTTGTCCGCATCAAAAAGCAAGCTTTTCATGCGTTCCAATTAAATATCCTGCACTTCGTGCAAAGGCTTAATGACTGTGCGTTAGGGATTGGCAGGCCTACCGCGTAGGGCCAAAAGCCCGACCGCGGCCCCAGCGCCGCGGGAACGCCCAAAAATAGTTAGTTAGTTTCTAGTCGGTAGTTATTGGTAAGAAGTGGATAATTTGAAATCAAAGATGTAATTCTCAAATCGTAATTCTTGATTCCTCAAAAACCCATGACAAAACCCATGACCCAAAACCCATGACCCAAAACCCATGACTTAAAACTCATGACCCAAAACCAGATCCAGTAACTATCAACTACGAACTAGGAACTTTCTGACCGCTTTCCCTTAATTTTAATATCAAACCGTAAAACTGTAAAAATGAAAAGTATCACTGGTCTTGTTATTTTAGGCATCCTCGCCGTATTGGTGTTTATGGGATGCAATGGCTACAACAGTCTTGTAAAGCAGGATGAAAGTGTGAAAAAGGCCTGGAACAATGTGCAGACAGAATACCAGAACCGGAACGATCTGGTTGGCAACCTCGTGAACACCGTGAAGGGCGCGGCTAATTTTGAACAGTCCACTTTAACGGCAGTTGTGGAAGCGCGTGCCAATGCTACCAAGATGAATATAAATGCCGACAACCTGACCACCGAGAATATTCAAAAATTCCAGGAAGCGCAGGGCCAGTTATCCGGTGCTTTAAGCAGGTTACTTGCTACCGTGGAAGCATACCCGAACCTTAAGGCGACTGAAGGATTCATGAAACTTCAAACCCAGCTGGAAGGAATTGAAAACAATATTAAAAATTCGCGCAGGGCTTTCAATGAAGAGATCAACCTGTACAATACGCGCGTAAGGTCTTTCCCGATGAACATCCTGGGTGGAATTTTTGGTTTCAAGCAGAAAGAAGGGTTCAAGGCTGATGAAGGAGCTGAAAAAGCTCCTGAAGTAAAATTCTAAAAGAGAAATGGCAAAGAAAAGATCTTCTCTCCTAATTGTCGGCGGCATCATTCTTCTTCTGCTGATCTGGGTGATGGTTACTTTCAATTCTCTTGTAAAGAAAGACGAGAAAGTTACTTTTCAATGGAATGAGGTTCAGAATGCGTATCAACGCAGGATGGATCTCATTCCTAATATTGTAAACACGGTGAAAGGCGGGGCCGAGTATGAGCAGACCGTGCTACGTGAAGTAACTGAGGCCCGCGCAAATGCCCAGCGGATAACCGTTTCCGGAGTTAACGCCAACGCGTATGCGCAGCAAAGCGCGGCGCAGGATGCACTGGCCTCCGCTGCCAACAGGTTGATCATTGCAGTAGAGCGTTACCCGGATATAAAGGGAACCCGCGCATTCCGCGATCTGCAAACACAACTTGAAGGAACGGAGCGTAGAATTAAAGTTGCCCGTGTAGATTTCAATGAATCAGTTGCAAATTACAATAGCAGTGTTCGAAATTTCCCGACAAAGTTAGTCGCGGGTATGCTGGGCTTTCCTCCAAAGGAAGGCTTCCAGGCTACAACAGGCGCCGATAAAAGTGTAGAAATTAAATTTTAAACCGTGGGTGTATTTTCTTTTCTCAGTAAAAAGCAAAATTTTTTTTCGGAAGAAGAAAACCAGCGCATCGTTGCGGCGATTCGTGCATGCGAAACACGCACCAGCGGCGAGATACGGGTTTATATAGAATCCAAAAATCCATTGGTTGATCCGCTTGAACGTGCTGCCGAAGTTTTTCTTGGCCTCAAAATGCAGAATACGCTGCATCGCAACGCAGTTTTATTGTATATCGCTCACAAGCATCACGAAGTTGCACTTATTGGAGACGAAGGAATTTATGCGGCTGTCGGCAAAAAATATTGGGAAGATGAAATTGCCGAGATGCTTCGTTATTTTAAAGATAATCATCTCGCCGACGGAATAGAACATTGTGTGCGCCACATCGGTGATACCCTTCACGAAAAGTTTCCTTACATACCAACAGAAGATAAAAACGAATTGCCGGACGATATTGTGTTTGGCAAATAGATGAACATGTACAAAAACCTGAAGATATTTTTATTGGTTGTTCTGGCCGCGTTTTCTTTTAGAAGCATTGCGCAGGATATTCCGAAGCCGCCCAATCCGCCGCGGTTGGTTAATGACTATACTTCCACAC
>JAFAGR010000036.1 GCA_023422565.1 Bacteroidota bacterium
GTTATGCACCAGTATCAGGTCTCCTTTAACGCCATGTGTTGCCACCAGCTTCCCTATCTTAAAATATTCATTCATCAGGCAAAATTAAATTTCATGCGTTACATGCACGAAGAAAGAAAAACAAAAAAGTCCTGCAAAAGCAGGACTTCAATGATTTGGTGGAAACAAAAGTAATTATTCTTCTGTTTTAGGTTCTTCTGCAGCAGCAGGTACTTCAGATTCAACCGGTGCTTCTGCAACAGCTTCTTCTTTTTTCTCCACTTTTTTAACCACAGGAACATTGCGGCGGTCTTGACGCGCCTTGTGATGTGCACCCTGGCGACGGTTTACGGAAGCTTCGTGTTCTGTACTCCATTTCGTAAATCTTTCCATAGCAGCGGCTTCATCAAACAAGCCCAGGCTTACGCCCCTAAGCAAATGCTTCAGGTACAACACTCCCTTGAAAGAAAGGATACGGCGAACAGTATCGGTGGGTTGAGCACCTTTCTGCAGCCAATCCAATGCCTTCTGCCTGTCAACCTGGATGGTTGCAGGAACAGTAAGTGGATTGTAAGTTCCGAGTTTTTGAATGAATTTTCCGTCGCGAGGACTGCGGGCATCCGCAATAACGATGAAGTAGAACGGCCTCTTTTTTGAACCGTGCCGTTGCAATCTCATTTTAACAGCCATAAAAATAGAAATTTTCTTGGTTGTGAATAAATAGGGTTTTCTCCTTAAAAAAGGACAACGAAGATACAATGCACCATCGTTTTATCCAAATAATTAACGATTTGGAATGATTTACCAGCGTTTGCCCAAGCTGAACATCCGACTCAAATTAAATCCAAAACGAATATCTCCTTTAAAAAAATCGCCCCTTGTCTCGGAAAGGTAAGCCCTTTCATTGGTGCCTGTAGCGTTTGAAAAATGCAGTTGAAATACATGTCCCCCGGTTTCTATATCTATGCCAACCGATAGAGGATCAGTATAAAAGGCCGTGCTTTCCCGGAAAAGATGATGATAGTCTATGGTGATTGCAACCCTCTTACTCACCTTAACCCTTCCTCCTGCGCCAAGTGCAACCATTGCCTCTTTATCTGTTTGCGCCACAGGCGAATTGCTTATCAGTAAAATTGGGCTTAGTTGAAAAGAAATTCTATCACTGAACTTCCGGCCGGCAAGAAGCTGAATATAATATGACATCCGGTCGTGAAAAGTGGGCTTGACCGGCCCAAATGTTTCTTCAGTCCAGTTTTGGGCCCCGATCGCCATCACAACAGAAAGTGGAATCTGCTTCTGACCTTTTGCCTGTTGAAGCAGGCGGGTTTTTATAAAAACATCAACTTCCTTTCTGAAGGTGCTCCTTCCCAGGCCTGCCATAATGTTATCGGTGATACCATAATCCAGGCTCATTCGCATGGTGGCATCATCGAGACCGAAGAACTGTTTTAAGCCATCGCTGACAAAGCCGAAACGATGCATGATGCGGAAGTCGAGGTCTTTTTTATGCAACATTTCAATGGAATGTGCATTGATAACGCGGGTTGATTTAAAGGCCCCGGAAATTTTCTCAGGCGCACTCAAAACGGAGGAATCAAGTGATGATTCCTGAGCGAATACAGCTGGATGGATTAACAGAAAAAGACATTTAACGATCCACTTCATTAATTTCTATTTAAAATGATCAGCTACAATTGTGATGGTTACGGTTTTACCTATGTTGTTTCGCACCACGGCCGGAATCTTTATTTTATAGTCGGCCAGTTGAATATCGAAAACGGCTTTTAAAGACAGGGAGCCGTCTTTTATAGTAATGGAACCCGGCACAGATACTTTTTGAGAAACCCCATGAAGAGTGAGCGTTCCGGATGCCAACACATCATACACCTTGTTTTTGAGAAGCGAAATTTCCTGAGTGTTTACAGTTCCGGTGAAAAATGATTTAGGATACTTGTCGCTCTCCACATAATTTTCATTGAAGTGCTCCTGCATCAATGCCTTTTTGAATTCAAAGCCTTTCATTAAAACCGTGGCCTCAATTTTCCCGGATGGTGGATCATACTTTACCACAAACTTTCTGTTCCGCGCTTCAATGTTCTCCAACGGTGCCTCCGAATAAAACGATATCGTACCCGTGGTAGAGGTAAGAAGTGTTTGTGCCGGAGATACGCCCCCGATGGCAAGAAGAAATGTCAATAGGGTTTTCATAAAATCATTTTATCAACTCGCAACGGTTTAGTTCAACATCAGCGAGAAAGCCGGCACATTCACCCCTGACGCTAACGGTATCGCCTGGCCGAAGTTTTCTTACCTCGCCATTTTGCGAAGGGTTCATGGTACAGCTAACGTTTCCTGTTTCACCAAAGCCCAGCATTACATTAAAGATTGAATCGCCTTCAGAACTCACATTATCCACTATGCCTTTTACCTCAAGAATTCTTCCCAGGAACCGGCTATTGGCCTGTTGTTCATCATCGCGGAACTGGCGGGCAAGCTCTGCACCAGTGCCCATCCAATCGGGCTTTAACTCCGTCATTCCGGAAGGTGTTCTAAAATACTCTCGCAGCATAACTACAGCACCGGTAAGTATGATCAACATTCCGATCAATATCATCCATCTTTTCCCGGATCTTTTCATGGTTTAATCTGTGTATTGCGCACCCGCATTGAACCAGGCCGCGATTATATCCCTTTCGCTCTGCGGCAGTGGACCGGTAGCCGGCATTGAGCCCTCTACAACCGCGCGTTGGTAAATTCTGGCGGCATTGGTAACGATATTGCAGTCCACCGTCCAGTCTTTACCGCCATTTAAATTATTTGGATTGTGACAGCTTACACATCGAACATTGATGAGGTTACGAACATTTGTGAACAGGGGCCCCGGCGTTGATGAGGAGTTTACTGACACCGCAGCCGTTTTTACACATCCGTCAACATCTTTCGCTGAAACCGTGTACGAACCCGCAGCTACATTGTTAAATACCGGTGAGGTTTGATAAGCTCCTGAACCGAGCCTGAAGGTAAAACCCGTACTGCCACTAGCCGTTACCGTTATAGATCCGCCCGCGCCGCACATAACCGCATTAGTTGACGCAGCCGTTACAATAATATTTTTTCCCGCGCATACATCAGTTGGAGGTGGAACAGGGGGGTTAGGAGATGAATCGTCGCCCTTGCTGCAAGACTGTATGAGAAAGGTTGCAGAGGTAAGCAACAGAAACAGGATCAACAGAAACTTTTTCATGCTATCATTTCTAACAGAAACGAAGCATTGATAAACATGGTTGCCTGCTGGTTTATTTTTTTGAGGGGTTGTACCTGATACCAAACTGAACTCCGGCAGAAAAAAGTTTTACTCTTCCCTCTCCTACGCCCTGCATGGGAATGGTAAGGTACGGCTCTGCAATTACAGATAAAGTATTGTTTAAACTCCGTGTAAGGCCGCCCGACAACTGAAAGAATGAAATAAGGTGACGGTTACCCGTAAACGCTTTTTCATCTGTATAAGAAGCAATGTAAGGAAACGTTCCCTGCGTGTACGTAAACCTGTAATCTTCCTTCTTCATAATCACTCCCGCCACACCTGCGGAGGCGAAGAAAGTGTTTACACCTTTGGATGGAAAGCTGTAACGGACAGAAAGCGGTATCTCGAACACTCGGCAATTTGCATCCACTACAAGATCATTCATACGGGAGAGATAGGATGCGTCTTTAGGATCGTAATCGTCTTTACCCGCAACATATTTTTTTGCCACAGAATAGAAACCTGTCTGCAGTGCAAGGCGCTTGTTAAGCTGATAACCTACACCCACGCCGAAGCGGCCCGAAATGTTTCTTCCATTTGCATCGCCAGGGCGAACAGCGGTGATCTCGGGGCCGGCTGATGCTATAAAATATAATTTGCTGTTTCGACTGTTTCGAGGCTTTTTCATTTTCTCATCCTGATCGATGCGGGAAGAATCCGGAATTTTGGCTGACGGATCAGTATGCTTTAATTCATCCTCAGCCGTCCCGGTTTTTATTGTTTCTATACTTTCCGGTTGAACATCTTTTGCTGCAATGTCCACATCCATATTCGTGTCGGCATTTTTTTCAATTGGCGGAAGAGGAGAATCGACGTGCTTTTGAGTGGAAGGTATTTCTTCTTCAAAAACATCCTCTCCTGCTGCAGCCGGTATAACTGTGAACTGTGCGCGCCCATTGGTGTTGCGACTATTTCTTCTGACAGATGTAACATCACTTCCCACATTTTTCTGCACCGCTCCTGCTGCTTCGATAATTTCCTCCTCAGTTGCAGGCGGTTTAAAATTTTCTGCCTTGGCAATTAGTTCTTCCCGGGGTTGTTGAAAACCGGTTTGCTGATCCATTACCCGACCAACTTCGCCGCGATTGGGAACTGAGACTCTTTTTGAATCAGGAGCAGAGGAAACATTGTACATGATAACTGCGCCAATAAAAACAGTCAGCAACACCACCGAAGCCGTAATCCACCAAAATATGGGGCGCCTGCGGTCGCTTTCCTCATTCAGCTTTTTCTCCATTCTTTCCCAGGCCAGTTCATCGAATGGCGGCTCGCTCTGCATGGCAGCTTCACGGATCTTATCTTCAATATGATCAAATCGCTCGTTGTTCATAATAATATGGTGCAGCTTCTTTCAATAATTTTTGAATGTTCATTCTTGCTTTTGCAAGATTGGATTTTGATGTGCCTACTGAAATATCAAGGCACTTCGCAATTTCCTCGTGTTTATAACCGTCAATTACGAACATGTTGAAGATGGTTCTGTAAGTCGGCGAAAGTTTTTCAACAAGCGCCAGGATCTCGCGATATGATAACTGATCAATCGAGTTTGACGCTTCTTCATGAACATCCTGATGATGGGTTTGAAGTTCGTTGACGGTAAACATATTTGCGTATTTCCGGCAATGATCTATAGACGTGTTTACCATTATGCGTTTGATCCACGCTTTCAGAGAAACTTCGGCATTGCCGCATTGGGGATAGAAAGAATCCATGCCGCGAAAAACCTTTAAAAATCCATCGTTCACCACTTCCATTGCATCATCCTTATTTGGGCAATAACGCAAACAAATGGCCATGGCATAGCCATAAAAGAACTTGTAAAATTCTTTCTGGCTTTCCCGGTCAGATATTTTGCAACCGGATATGAGCTTTTCAAGTGCTTCGCCTGCTGGCATTAAGTAGTATATGCGAGTTTTATGATAGAACGGGCTATTTGAAGAAATGGTTGCCTCGCATTCGAATAATAAATTTACTTCATGTTTTTAAGAGCGCATAATCTGAAAACTTAAAGAAAAAGACAGGCAGAGAACCTCCCACAAAGGCAAAAAATACAAATTGTACGGATGCAAGGTCTTGTATCTCTACAATGAAATTCGCGGCTAAGTTTCTTTTGAACGTATGCTTCGGTTAAAGTCAGCCTTTTCAAAATCAAAGGCAAAAAAAAGCAGCCGGTAAAGACTGCATTCAAAATTGAGAAATTAGTTTCTTCGCATTCCGAGGCCGGGCAGCCTTCCCATCGGCATTTTGTTCATCATCTTCATCATGTCTTTCATTTGCTCAAACTGTTTCAGGAATTGGTTGAGCTCGGCGATGTCTTTTCCGCTACCTCTTGCAATACGCTGCTTTCTGCCCGGATTGATCACATCCGGGTTACGCCTTTCTTCCAGGGTCATTGAATTGATCATCGCTTCAATTCCTTTAAAAGCATCATCGTTTATGTCAAGATCTTTGATCTGTTTTCCAACACCGGGGATCATTGCCATCAAGTCTTTCAGGTTTCCCATTTTCTTGATCTGCTGAAGCTGGTTTTTAAAATCTTCAAAATCAAATTGATTTTTTCGGATCTTCTTTTCAAGTTTAGCAGCTTCGGCAGCATCAAATTGTTCCTGGGCTTTTTCTACAAGGCTAACGATATCGCCCATGCCGAGAATTCGCTGTGCCATCCTTTCCGGGTAGAACACATCAAGCGTATCCATTTTTTCCCCGCTGCTGCTAAATTTTATCGGCTTGTTAACGGTGTATTTAATGGACAAGGCCGCACCGCCTCGGGTATCGCCATCAAGTTTGGTAAGTACCACGCCTGTAAAATCAAGACGTTCATTAAAGGCCGCTGCGGTGTTCACTGCATCCTGACCCGTCATGCTATCCACAACAAACAATATCTCCTGCGGATTGAAAGTGGATTTAAGGTTAGCCACTTCCGTCATCATTGTTTCATCAATTGCGAGGCGGCCGGCGGTATCTATGATAATTACATTCTTATTCTTTGTTTTGGCTTCCTTCAAGGCGCTTTGCACAATCGCCACAGGATCTTTAGTTTCACGATCACTGAATACGTCAACCTTTATCTGTTCGCCGAGCACTTCCAGCTGATCAATGGCCGCGGGACGATAAACGTCTGCCGCAACCAGTAAGGGAGATTTTCCTTTTTTAGTTTTTAGGTAGTTTGCAAGTTTGCCGCTGAAAGTTGTTTTACCGCTACCCTGCAGGCCCGCGATAAGAATAATAGCAGGATTTCCGGAAATGTTGAACTCACTTTCCTTTCCGCCCATCAGTTCGGTAAGTTCATCTTTAACGATCTTAACCATTAACTGGCCCGGACTAACGGCGGTAAGTACTTTTTCGCCCATTGCCTTGTCGCGGATCTTATCTGTAAATTCCTTGGCAATTTTATAATTCACGTCGGCATCAACCAGTGCGCGGCGTATGTCTTTTATTGTATTGGCCACGTTGAGGTCTGTGATTCTCGCCTGGCCTTTTATATTCTTAAATGCCGACTCTATTTTTTCACTTAAACTTTGAAACATGTATGTCCTTAATTTTTTAGGATAACAGAATAAATTTTTTAAACAGTAAATGCTTTATCAATGATAGCCAGTTGTTCTTTTGCGTGAATTTTCGCATAGCCGCTGGCGGTAGCCGCGCCAGGCTGGCGGCTGATAATATGGAAGTTAATGTTTTGAAGGTTCATCCGAAGGAAGGCGGCTGCGCCCATGTTAAGAGGTTCTTCCTGCACCCAGTACCAGATCGCTTTATTGTATTTCGCGTACAATGCATCCAGTTGATTTTGGGGCAAAGGATAAAGTTGTTCAAGGCGGATGATTGCTACATCCATTCGCTTATCCACTTTGCGGCGCTCTTCCAGCTCAAAATATAATTTACCACTGCAGAACAGCACCTTTGTAATTTCAGCAGCATTGGCGCCTGCATCGTCATACACTTCTTTAAATCCGCCGGAAGTGAAATCAGCCACTTCGCTATATGTGCCCGGGAATCGCAGATTGGCTTTTGGCGAAAAGTTGATCAATGGTTTGCGGAATGGCCAGCTCAATTGCCTGCGAAGCGCGTGAAAGAGGTTGGATGCGGTGGTGATGTTTGTTACCACCATATTCAGTTCAGCGCATTGTTGAAGAAATCTTTCCAAACGGGCGCTGCTGTGCTCAGGCCCCTGGCCCTCATAGCCGTGTGGAAGCAACATCACCACTCCGTTCATGCGTTGCCATTTTTGCTCTGCAGCGGCAATAAACTGATCAATTATAGTTTGCGCACCGTTAGCAAAATCTCCGAACTGGGCTTCCCATAATACCAAAGCATTCGGGTTGGCCATTGAATAACCGTATTCATATCCTAATACGGCAAACTCACTCAGCAAAGAGTTATATATCCTGAAAGGTTGTTGGGTTTCACTCAGTCCGTTCAGCCTGTTGTATTCCTTATTTGTATTTTCATCATAAAGCACAGCATGCCTGTGGCTGAAAGTGCCGCGCTTGATGTCCTGCCCGCTCATCCGTACGGTTTTACCTTCTGCAAGTAAACTTGCGTATCCAAGCAATTCAGCCGTGGCCCAATCGATCTTGCCCTCATCGTTCAGCAACTTTATTTTGTCGCCCAGCAGTTTTTCCACTTTACGAAGAGGTTTAAAATCGGAAGGAACACTCATTATCTTTTCAAAAAGATCTTTCAACACATTCTCCGCGATTGCGGTAACCGGTGATGACCGAAAATCATCTGCCGTAGCTTTGCGTAAGTTTCTCCATTGTACTTCAGGCTCCTGGTATTTGTATGGAAGTGGGTTTTGCTTTACTTCGTCCAGCCGTTCCTGTAAGTCGCTCAAAAACCGCTGTTCCATTTCCTTGGCAAGTTGCTTTGCATCAGGCTCGCCATTTTCAATGAGAAACTGTGTGTAAACTTCCCGCGGGTTGAGATGTTTGTCTATCAGTTTATATAAATGCGGTTGTGTAAATTTTGGTTCATCACCTTCGTTGTGCCCATGCTTGCGGTAGCATACCATATCGATGAAAATATCACTCTTGAAATGCTGGCGGTAACGGGTGGCGATCTCTGCCGCCTTCACCACTGCTTCCGCATCATCTCCGTTCACATGCAGTACCGGAGCCTGCACCATTGCTGCAACTGATGTGCAATAATCTCCGCTGCGTGCATCATCAAAATCAGTGGTAAAGCCGATCTGGTTATTGATCACAAAGTGGATGGTTCCGCCGGTATAATAACCTTTTAAAGCGCACATCTGGAGTACTTCATAAACCACGCCCTGGCCCGCAATGGAGGCGTCTCCATGAATCAGTATTGGAAGTACCCTGCTAAAATCGCTGTCGTATAAAGAATCGCCTTTACTGCGAACGAAGCCCAGTACAACCGGATCAACCGCTTCGAGATGCGAAGGGTTCGGGCAAAGTTTCATCTGCATTTTTTTACCCGAGGTAGTATCCACTGCGCTGCTGAAACCCTGGTGGTATTTTACATCACCTGAGCCCATGGTGGTGTCGGGCAGGCTATTGCCTTCAAACTCATTAAAGATCTGCTCATAGGTTTTACCCATGATGTTTGCCAGCACATTAAGCCTTCCGCGATGCGCCATGCCGATCACCACTTCTTCAACTCCGTGTTGCGCACCTGTTT
>JAFAGR010000042.1 GCA_023422565.1 Bacteroidota bacterium
GATGAAACAAAACACCACGTGTTAAAAGCTGCGCACCCCTCTCCTTTTTCGGCAGACAAAGGTTTTTTCGGATGCCGTCATTTTTCAAAAACAAATGAACTGCTTCAAAAACAGGGAATGGCCCCGATTGATTGGAGCGTGTAACGATGTACGATTTACGATGTACGATGTACGATGGACGATGTGCGATGTACGATGGACGATGTGCGACTGAGTTAATAGTCCCAAATGTCGCTAAGGCCACACGAAAGTTATTTACGATGTACGATTTACGCAATAGTCTTTTTTTACTTTCACCTTAGCCACTACCTCTTCGCTTAATCCACGATGAAGTTGCATCTTTGTTAATAAAATAACCCACCAATTCATCAATGACTCTTCTTAAAAATATCTTCGCACGCATATGGGCCGCATGGGGCTTGCTCACCTTTATAATTACCTTTCTCATATTCTTCCTTCCTTCAATGATCGCATATGCTATTCCTGACCCCGGCGGACAATCTTATTTTATTGGCCTTGCAAGAGTGTGGATGCGAACCTGGCTTTTTCTTATCGGCTGTCCGCTGAAAATAACCGGCAAGAAAAATTTCAGGAAGGGAGAAACCTATGTAGTTGTTTTCAATCACAATGCTCTTTTAGATGTGCCGCTGTCTGCGCCCTTTGTTCCCGGGCCCAATAAAACCATTGCAAAAGATTCTTTTGCCAGGGTGCCCCTGTTTGGCTGGTATTATAAGAAAGGGTCTGTTCTGGTAAACCGGAAAGACGACCGGAGCCGGCAGAAAAGTTTTGAAGAAATGAAAAAAGTTCTGCTAACGGGAATGCATATGTGCATTTATCCCGAAGGTACTCGTAACCGGACAGGTCAGCCGCTCAAAACTTTCTACGATGGCGCTTTCAAATTGGCCATCTCGGCGCAAAAAGAGATCATTCCCTGCATCATCACCGGAACCAGAAAAGCAATGCCTATCCATAAAACGTTTTACCTGCTTCCTACAAAATTATCTATGCAATTCCTTCCACCGGAAAACCCCGGGAGGGATGTAAAGGAGTTGAAAGAAAGAATTTACGGCATAATGTTAAAAGAGGTTTCCAAAGCTGAGTGAGTACCAACTTCCGACTATCAACTATCAACTATCAACTATCAACTACCGACTACCGACTACCGGCTACCGACTACCGACTTTCCTATAACTCATAAAAATACCTCGTTCTATTAACCTTCAGATCACGCAGCAATCCTGATTTCGGGCTTATAGTGATATTAAAGAAACGGAACCGGCCTACAGGAGAAACATTTATCGCCATCTGCCAGCAGTGCATTTCACGGGAAAGATACATGCTTATCGTACCAATCTCCTTTCGCGTGATGTTGTAAAAGCCCGTCACGCCTATCTTCCAGCGCGGCGTTAAATTCATAGACGAATTCCAGCTCACATCCTGCGAAATATCTGTTTTGAACCGTCTTTCAGGCACATCAAAAAACTTGTTGAAACGAAGAGAGTAAGAAAAGTCTATACTCCATGGAATTGAAAAATCGGCAAACTCGCCGGGGTTATTGCTGATGTATGCAGCCTCGCGTTCGTACTCATCCAGCGGGAAACCACTTCCGTCCACATTCTGATTATAACGGTCAAGGTTACCCGAAGAATTGTCGGTAGTTTTTTCACCTCCCCTGAACGAACTCTGCAAAGAAATATTTCCGCCCATCATACGCCCCAGGGAGAAGGGATTCTTTCGCCAGATCAATTTGTCAACCGGCCTGCCCAATGAATCATATTGATAAGGATCAAGCCGCGCAGAGGCCGTTACATTCACTTTGTTCAATATGTTGCTACGAGCGGATAAATTAAGTGGACTCAACTGAAACGAATCTGCCAGGAAGTTGTAAGATCCCCCAAGGCTGAAGCCGTCAAGAACCGAGATCTTTTTCAGGTTAGCCGTATCTCTTTTGTTCCGCACTTTCATGCTCACGTTATTGTCTATCGAAAAACTTAAGCCCCCAAACCGGCCCCTTGCAAAGGGCCCGTAAAGGCTGCCATCGTATTCCGAAAAAATAGCGGTGCGACCAAAAGAATCGATCTGGGTTTCATAATAGGAATGCCCGTTCATATCAGGCTTGTAACTGGCAGAGATCGAGGGCCGGATCTCGTGCCTTACCGCCTGAACCTTGCTTGATTTGCCAAAACCAAACATTCCGAATATTCGCGTTCCTGCGCTAATTCCGAATGACATTTCGCGTTCCGTAAAAAAGCCTTCACGTATACGTGTATCAAGAATCGTATCATCCGCATTCCAGTATTGTATGCGTTTTCGCTGATACCAACGCTCCTGGTAAGTTACGTTAGGGCTTATCTGTAAAGGCCCGAGCGGAGGAAGCGACAGCACGATCGGCACGTTATGCGAAGCGCCCCATTGAAGATTGTCTTTAATCTGTTCAAATATCCTTCCTGCACTGTCGGAAAATGAGGAAAGGCTTTTCGCATTTGTATTTAACGCGATGCCGAGATTCTCATACCATTTCAAAGGGCCAATCGGTTCCTTCCTTCTAAAAGGATAAAGCGTGTTCAGGTTAAAGTTTACATCAGGCAAATTCAGGTTGATCTGCTGAAGAAGTGTATTCTGATTATGGTTGGCTGATATCGCAATGTTGTATGGTTTATCTTTCCACGATTTTGAATAACGGATGGATGAATTCATCTGGTTAGTGAAATTCCGCTGCGGACTATTCGGCACCTGCGAATTGAATTTGCTGCTACCCGCATTTACATTCGCCATAAAATTTACTCCCGGCCTTGATTTCGCATCGGCACTGTGGCTCCATCGTATGTTCATCGTGCGGTTATTCACATAATCAGGATCGCCTTTAAAATTGCTCCGGAAATTCTGCATGTCGTACGAAAAATTTCCCTGGTATTTGTATCTCTTATAATAACGCGGATTTATTGATGCAGTCCAGCCGCCATAAGAATAAAACGTACCGCGAAAAACTGCGTCCCAATGATCGCCAAAGGTTTTGTAATACCCAAGCCCTTCCAATGCAAGGCCCATTTGATCATTAGCCGTAAAAGCCGGCGCAAGTAAACCCGAATGCCTTCCCTGTTGCAAAGGATAAATACCAAAAGGCAGCATGATAGGCAGCGGAACACCTTCAAATTCCGGATGCACAGGGCCGGTGAAAGCGATCTTCTTGCTAATGAATTTGATCTTCCTGCTCACAAAAGCAAAGTGCGGAGTATCCAGGTTGCAGGTGGTGAACCTTCCGCGAAATGCATAGAATACATCCGGGGAAACCTTTTTTATTTTTTCGCCGTACACAAACATCTCACCCTGCTGCGTATAAGTGCCTTTCGTCATCCCCTTTCCGGTTTGCATGTTGAAACGGATCGTATCGCTCTGGCTTTTAAACTCACCCTGGTTGAACTCCGGAAGCTTGACCACCTTTCCTGCAGAATCTCGTGTAAGCGTAGCCGTTACCAGGTCAGATGACTGGTCGTACTCTATCCGCGGTGCAGTCAGTTCATTATCTGAATAAGTGATCCTTGATTCCTTGCCGTACAAGTACATCTTCTTTGTAGGAACCTCAAGCACCATGGAATCATCGGCATGGTAAAATACAGGCGCTGTAAGATCATCGGAACTTTCAATTGAAAAAGTATCAATAACCGGAACGATCGTAGTGTCAGGCCGGGATGCTACAGGCAACAGCCTTGGGCCTGAAGTATCCGCAAGATTTTGGGGAACCGGCGCAACCTGCGCACCGGCGCGGTTTATAAGTAATGTTAATAAAAGGAACAGCACGCTACAGGGCCATCCAAAATGCTTTTTTACATTACCTTTGTAAGCGTGCTTCATTGTTGGTTGGGCACAAAATTAATTATTAATGTATAATGAGCCTGTGAATTATTATACAATTAAAACCCCGATAAATCTGAATGTCTATGCTGAAGAACTTCCTCTTTTTAGTTGGAATTACATTTTCTTCACTCATCATAACCACTCCCGGTTTTTCCCAGGCAAAAAAATTAAGAACTATTGTTGTTGATGCCGGCCATGGTGGTTCCGACCCCGGCGCCGTTGGGCAGTACGAAGGTTCTTTACGCGCGAGGGAGAAAGACATTACGCTGGCCATTGCCACCAAGTTGGTTGCAGAATTAAAGAAACAACTCCCCGACCTCAACATAGTTCCTACAAGAACCACTGATGTTTATCAGACACCTAAGGAAAAGGCAAAGATCGCCAATGATGCAAAAGGCGACTTGTTTCTATGCATTCATGCCGATGCGGTGGCCATGAAAACAGGCAAACGCCAGATAGGCACTAAAACAGTAACACGCTATAAAACTACTTATAAAGGCAAGGGCAAGTCAAGAAAGAAGATCCGAACTCCTTACAAGGCAGAGGAGCCGGTTTACGAATATTATAAAATTCCCACCAAGCGAAACGGAACGAGCGTTTGGATCTTCGCCGCGCACAAAACCAGCGATAAGTTGAAAGCGATTGCTGCCGAGGAAGGTGATTACGAAATGGACGGCCATGATGATACCACCGAAGCGCGGGTTGATTACAACTCACCGGAGGGCCGCGCCATCGCACAGATCTA
>JAFAGR010000053.1 GCA_023422565.1 Bacteroidota bacterium
AATTGTTTTGTAGACGCAATTAAAAGGATCAACGCAGTTAATCTAATTGTTTTGTAGACGCAATTAAAAGGATCAACGCAGTTAATCCAATCGTTTTGTAGACGCCCCAAAAGGATCAACGCAGTTAATCCAGTTGTCTTGTAGACGCCTCAAAAGGATTAATGCAATTAATTTTTCCCGCGGATTGCCGCCGATTGAATGCATCGCAGATGCCCGCTGATCGCTTTTTTGAATTTTTACTTTTGAATCTGTAATTTTTTTCTTTGTATAAACAGCCGCTCAAAGTTGAGTTTGTACATATACACGCTCATTAATGAGCGGTGCTTTTCACATGCGCGAACTAATTTTTTTTCGCGATCCTAAATTGAGGAACCCACTTGTATGTTTCTTTTGCAGATAATTAACAAGGGATGATGAAACTTTTGGCTTTGAGGAAAGTCGAAGGAAAAAGCCCGGTTATGAAACGACACACATCCCTTGCCCGTTTAAGAAAGGTGCTCAATTCCTGCCACCGCCGGATGGCTGAATTTCTCAACGTTTCTCCCAGTACCTATATAAAGGCAGAGGTTCATGAGCGGGGACTATCTACTGCGGCATTGATAAGGATATCGCCACTGCGGGTTGCGTTTGAAATTACGTCCAAGGAGAACAGATTTCCGTTGGGTATGTTTCATCTTAATGAGTTGATCTTAAAAAATCATACCCGGCACCTGAGGTCGAGACTGGCTCACCTAAAAAAGGAAAGAGAGCGGCTTTCATTGTCGCTGAGGTACATTAAGGAAAACTGGCTGGCGGGTTCGGAACATCTCACCTTTTTGTTGAATTTGAAGAGCAGGGTTCCCGAAAGCGATCCATGTATGGCCATAGTGGAAGAGGGAATTGAAAAGCTTCAAAACAAACTGAGAGTTTTTTCACCTGATCAGCAGATGTTTCTTGAGCAATATATCAATTCGCTTACCGAGCAGGAGAGATGCCTGAAGGGAATGTTGGGTAAACATTAATGCCGGCTTTAATCAGGTCATCGCAATCCACGCTTTCAAATTTTGACTTTTGAATTTTGACCTCTAAGGTTGTTGCGCGAATGAATGTTTCCCGCTGATTACCGCCAATTAAAAAGGCACCGCAGATACCGCGAATACCTTTTTGAATTTTTACGTTTGAATTTTGACTTCTAAGGTTGTTGCGCGAATGAACGTTTCCCGCTGATTACCGCCAATTAAAAAGGCACCGCAGATACCGCGAATACCTTTTTTACCCAAAGCCTCCCCGATAGCTATCGGGGTGCGTTAGGGATTATTTGCATGATCCCGGCAGGCTGCGACTTTACCCAAAGCCTTTCCGCCTTCGGCGGTCGGATATTTATTCGTTCGCATGAAAAGCAAGCTTTCCATGCGTCCAAATATGAAATATCCTGCACTTCGTGCCAAGGCTTTGTATCTGTGCGTTAGGGATTGGCAGCAGTACCGTGTACTGCCAAAAGCCCGCCCGCCTTCGGCGGGAACGCCCAAAGAGTAAAATTATCTTCGGTATGCAGTGGTGAATTTTAAGTGGGAAATTTGGCGACTACGGGAGGACAAACTCTACATCGTAGATCGTACATCGTAAATGGTAAATAATTTTCGTGTGACCTTCGCGACACGCGGGACTATTAATTATAGTATATACGAAAAAATCTTTATAAAGCGCCAAAAAACTTTCCACTCAGTTTGTTAAAATAGGTTTGATTGGTACGTTTTTAGATATTACTTTTGTTAAAAATTGAAACCTGTTTGATAATCAGTATATCTGCAGGACAGATTGTTCACAAAAACTAAAAGCATATATGAAACGAAAAATTGCGTTGTTTGTGTCCTTTGCCGTTTTAGGTTTTGGGGCGTATGCACAAAACAATACGCGTCCAACTAAAAAACCTGCTTTGTTTGGTCTGCATGCCAATGCATTGGATTTCAAAACGATTGACGCCTTCAAAGAAGACAATTCCAATTTCCGGAATATTTCTAAATTGAAAGAAATGTCTTTCGGTTTGTCATTGGCCTATTGGAAAGGCATTACCAACAAACTCGACTACTCGGTGAGGCTGAGCGGTGCGTTTCATGATTATGATAAAGACGTTAATCGCAGCTCTAACAAAACCGGTTTTGGCCTTGAGCTCGAACCATCTCTTCACCTTCGCCCATTCAATGATAATGTAGTGGTGAATCCTTTCCTTACTGCAGGTATCGGTGGCGGACTTTACTCAGGTGAATTTGCTGCATTTGCACCAACGGGTCTGGGTTTGCAGTTCAATGTAAAGAGTACTTCATATTTTACTGTGCAGGCGAACTATCGCTGGAGCCTTTCTAAAGATGATCTGAAAGATCACCTGATGTTCTCGATCGGCTTCCTGCAAAATATGGGTCCGGAAATTCCGGATGTAGTGGTTCCTCCACCTCCACCACCGGTTGTAGACCGTGATAACGATGGTGTACTTGACAGCGTAGACAGGTGCCCTGATACTCCGGGTCTTGCTACTTTGGAAGGTTGCCCAGACAGGGATGGTGATGGTATTGCTGACGATCAGGATAAATGCCCTGACCAGGCCGGTACCGCTAAATATGAAGGTTGCCCGATCCCTGATGGTGACGGTGATGGTGTAAATGATGAAGAAGATAAATGCCCTACTGTAGCCGGTCTTGCACGCTACCAGGGTTGCCCGATCCCTGATGGAGACGGTGATGGCGTGAACGATGAGGAAGATAAATGTCCTACACGTCCTGGCCCTGCATCTAACAGCGGTTGCCCTGAAATTGCTAAAGCGGTAATTGAAAAAGTTGCCTTCGCTGCTAAGAATGTATTCTTCTCTACAGGTAGCTACAAACTGTTGCCTAAATCATACAAATCACTTGATGAAGTGGCGAAGTTGATGAAGGAAGATGAAACATTGATGATTGACATCGATGGACACACTGATAGCCAGGGATCATCTGAAAGCAACCAGGTTCTTTCTGACAACCGCGCAGGTGCCGTTAAAGAATACCTGATTAAGAAAGGTGTTGACGCAAGCAGGTTGAAGTCTACCGGTTACGGTGAAGACAAGCCAGTTGCAGATAACAACACTGCTGCCGGCCGTGCGAAGAACAGAAGAACTGAAATGACAGTTCGTAACTTCTAATTTTGAATTTTTCAGAATAAAAAAAGTCCCCGGGAAACCGGGGATTTTTTTATAGTTTATAGTTTATAGTTTGTAGTTTGTAGTTTATAGTTTGTAGTTTATAGTTTAGGTCCACAAAGCGTTTCAGGCATTCTGAAAATTATATCATCTCCGTGTAACTCCTGCATCTTCTTTGTGGAACTCTGTGACCAAACGAGAACCAGGAACCAAGGACTACGAACCAGGAACCAGGAACCAGGAACCAGGAACTACGAACCCGGAACTACGAACCAGGAACCAGGAACTAAAATCCAGGAACCGATTCCGTAAAATCATTCACTTCATTATACAGCGTGTCTCTTTCTATTGGTCTGCGTCCCGCTTGCCGAATAAGATTTACCAATTCTTCCGTGGTCATTGTTGGCGACTGTTCCTCACTTCCTGCCATGGAATAGATTCTGGTGGAGTCATCAATTGTTCCATCAATATCATCAACACCAAAAGAAAGTGATAACTGTGCATTATGCCTGCCCAACATTGGCCAATACGCTTTCATGTGCGGGAAATTATCCAGGTAAATACGCGCAATGGCATACATCCGCATATCTTCCTTCAAGATTGATTCAGGTACATCGCTCATGTCGTTATTGCTGTTCCTGAATTTCAGTGGAATAAAGGTGTTGAAGCCTTTTGTTTTATCCTGAAGGTCACGAAGCCGGCGCATGTGATCGATACGGTGTTCAAACTTTTCAATGTGCCCATACAACATCGTGGCATTGCTATGCATTCCGAGGTTGTGTGCAACTTCGTGTATTCGCAGCCAACCATCGCCGTCAACCTTATCTGCTGCGATAACTTTTCTCACTTCTTCATGAAATATCTCTGCACCACCGCCCGGTAGCGATTGAAGCCCGGCCTCCTTGAGAATGCGCATACCTTCTTCAACCGACACTTTCGCTTTGCGAAACATGTAATCAAGTTCAACAGCGGTGAATGCTTTAATGTGCAGATCTTCGCGATGCGCCCGGATCTTTTGTAATAATTCAATAAAGTAGTCAAGGTTCATTTTCGGGTGAACGCCACCTACAATGTGCACTTCGGTAACCGGGTTGTCATCGTAACTTTTTACGATGTTCACCATCTCGTCAATGCTCAGTTCCCAGCCTTCTTCACGCTTTGCATAAAGGCGCGAGTAAGAACAGAATTTGCAACTGAACACACACACGTTTGTGGGTTCAATATGAAAATTTCGGTTAAAAAATGTTTTATGCCCATGCTTTTTTTCGCGGATGTAATTCGCCAGGGATCCCACAAAACCGAGATCCCCTCTTTCAAAAAGGGCCAGGCATTCTTCATCGGTTATGCGCCCCCCCAGTCTTACTTTTTTGGCGATCCCTT
>JAFAGR010000058.1 GCA_023422565.1 Bacteroidota bacterium
CGACAAGAATAACATTGGTTATTTTTTGTCCTAGCAAGTTGGGACACCAACAAAGGATTAGCCCAAAAATTAGGATGAATCTAATCATAAATTATTATCGTGTTTACAATTTTAACTTTGGCTAACGCTCGCGGCTTTGCGTCTGGCGGGGGAGAAGTTCCATCTGCCGGCTTGGCCACTATAGAGCGTATTTATTAAAGCCAAGTTACAACTGCTCATTAGAATTACCAAAGTCGATTGGCCGTCGTCATTCGCCCGCTTGCGCAAAGGCGATGTTGGCTGCAGTACTTTTTGATTGTCATCCCTAATTATGTCGTGTCGTACCTGTTCAATATAACATCTTCTCTAATTCCATTTGAACGTCTTGATACGAGCACTCTTGTCTTTTAAGTCAACTGACAATAAGTCTACCACCCAGCCTCTATTATCGGTTACAAATACTATTGCGTCATCTCTTTCTAAAGTAGAACCGGCAACGAGTGGGGAAATCATTTTGAATAGACCTTCGGATTGCGGTGTGTTTAAATCGGTAAAGTAGTACTGTTTCCCATGAGAAAGAGAATAATAAAATTTTCTATTCGCAAAATTATAAGCACCAACAGCTTGAAGGTGCAAAGAGTCTTCAAGGTTTCTGACGATTAACAAATCCGAAACGTCGTTGGCCTTGATTTTACTAAAAAGAGACCGAAGAAGTACATTGTCATAACGATTAGTGTCGACCCGTAAAACTGTACTGTCTTGAACCCGAAAGTTAGTCTGGATCGTTAAGAAAGAGTCGAAAGCCGAAAAACGGTCTCTTGATTTACAACTTGAGAGAGAAAGGTAGACAATAAGAACTATTCCAAGTATTTTAGTCATATGTAAGTATTGCAGCCAACGCTCGCGGCTTCACGCAGTTGGGATTAAAATTCCGTCTGCCCGCTTGGCCACTAAAGAGCGTATTTGCTAAAGCCAAATTACAACTGCTGATAAGAATTACCAAAAGTTGATTGGCTAACTTCCATCAGCCCAATTGCGTGAAACCGATGTTATGCGGTCGTTGGTGAATTTTGCTGCTCATATTCGTCCATCCATTTCTTAAAACGCTCTTTAATTACTTTGTCAATGTTTTGTCTATCTGCACCCTCCCAGTACCATTGAACTTCGTCTACTAACAAATCATCTTTTGCATAATAAAGTAGATAGAAATCCATGTATGCCTTGTCCATGTCTAAGTCCTGGCAAATGTTTTTCAATTCACGAAGTGTCTTGTAATAGATCTCTGGATGTTCAATTGAAGTTTTGATAAGATAATAAACGTAATTTCTAACAGCAGTCTCTTTGTCGGCATAACTTAATCCTAAGTCTTCCAAAACCTTTCTTGTCAATTCTTGAAGTTCGAATTGATTAAAGGGTTTTGTCTCTCCAGCAAGCATGTAGAGATTGTCTGATTCATAACCTGCTTCCATCATTTCGATTGCCCAGTCAATCCAACTATCGTCAATATTTTCATTGAACGCTTTCGCTTTTAAAATTTTATATGTAGATAAGACATTCATTGGATTACTCGTCTGAGTCGGATATTAAGGAAGTTGGTTGTCAATGCCGCATAACGTTCGCGGCTTTGCGTCAGGCGGGGGAGAAAAGTTCGATCTGCCGGCTTGGCCACTATAAAACGTATTAGCTAAAGCCAAATTACAAAAGCCCAATAGAATTACCAAAGTTGATTGGCCATCGTCAATCGCCCGCTTGCGCAAAGGCGATGTTGGCTGCTGTACTATAGTTTGGGAAACAGCGATGTCTTCTGATTTGTCTTATTGAAGAAGTATCTCTCAAAATTTAATTTTGAAATTGTCAAGCTAGAAATTACAAATTCTCGATCGTTGGCTTTTACTTTCCATTTGGCAATTGAACTCCAAGGTAGTCGTGCTGTAGAGTACTCGGTAACTTGTGTTATGTCTCCCAAGCTACATGAATAGGATTCGCTTCCTTGAATGATTTCGAAAGTTTTTGAACTTACAATCAATTCGGTTTGTCGTGCGAGTGGTAAATGGTTAAAATAGAGAAAAATAAAAATTCCAACTGAAAACATAAAAAAGAACGCCCAAACTAAACTGTCTATCACTGAAATATCCCGCAAACTGTCAAACTTTGAATATAGAATTACAATTATCAAAATGGTAAAAAGCACTGGTAATAGCCATAAATTTATAAGTCGAGCGTTATCAAATTTGTATCTATTCCTTGTCACTCTAACATTGTTTGAAGTGTTACCCTAGTATAGCAGCCAACGTTTAAATATACGAACTTCTTGACCAGCGGGAAAAATCCTGTTTTCCACTAAATAATTGCTACACACTCAATTAAAAGGACAACCAGGCTGACAGGGTGTTGCGCTATATTAATTGCGCAGTTGAATGGCTATATGGGTTTCGTTGGGGAGCTTTGGCGGATTCGGGCAGTTCATGCAGCAAATTTTGCAGTTCAGAACGGTGGCACATACCAGGATGAGATTCCAAATTGATCTTTGGGAAATCAATCAAAAAATCATTGTCATGAAATGCTTTGCCCAAAAAATAATTTTACCAATTTCCTTTTTCTGCTTCATCATTGGGTGTAAGAAAAACGAAACTACGGCGCAACAAAATTCAACAACTTCAAGAAGCCTTACCGGAAAAGTGACCGATGCCCGCGGGGTCCCGTTACCGTCAGCCTCAGTGGTGATGGAGCATACGGTTTGGCTCAATAATTTTCTGCTGGCAACAAGTAATACACAGGGAAATTATTCGATCAATATGCCGACTGATCCGGCAGGTAGCTGGACGGCAAAGGCAACCCTCACAAAAAATGCGTTTGGAGAAACCTACAGATTCGATCTTCATCCGCACAGCACAACTTCTTTCACTACCGGCGCAGATGTCACAAGAAATTTTACCTGGAAGCTGAGCGGTCCGCGGCCCGGCGGCGGGTTCTATGGCGCACATGTTGATGTCTATGCAATGGGAACAAACGTACCGCTTAACGAAGTGAAACTGGTTTTTACTCCCTTCCCCGGTGAAAACACCTTGATTGATGGAACGCCAAACACCTCATTCGAACGAAACCTGGAAGATGTTGCCGGAACGTTTATGGCAAACGACATTCCGATCGGGAAGTATGAGGTGCGCGCGATGCATTCAGGAAGAACGCTGCTCCTTGATTACAGGCACAACAGCGGCGATCCGCAGGTCAGTAAAACCGTAGTGTTCGGAAAACATGGCTTTCTTGCCGATACGGAATATAACATCACGTTTTGGTTGTCAGAATAACAACTTCAAATCATCATTGCGCATTCATCTCTTGCATGATCCTGGAAAAACCTTCAAGGGAACGAATCCTTGCTGTATGACTGAACTGATTTGATACAATCATTATTTCATCAGCGGATGTTTTCTGTAGAAAATCAACCGTTGATTCCATAACCTTTTTTGCATCGCCAAAAAAAGTGTATTGAAGCATTTGCTGTACCTGAGGATGTTCCCAAACCTGCTTCAACGCAGGGCTCATCTCTTCAGGTGGTTGCACATAATCAGGCTGCCCGGTAAGCACGCCGTAAAACATTTTTATCAGAGAAGTAAGTTCGCGCTCTGCTTCGTCATTTGAATCACTCACAATTATATTCGCGGCGACGATAAGGTATGGATGCTGTAAGTGTACGGATGGCTGAAAATTCTTCCGGTAAATGCTGATCGCCTCCATTAGGTGTGTAGGGGCAAAATGGCTGGCAAATGCGTAAGGCAGGCCCATAGCCGCTGCAAGATGCGCGCTGTCGGTACTGGATCCTAAAATATAAAAAGGCACACTAACACCTTCGGCAAAAGGTACTCTAACTTTTGCATCACTATTTTCAACCGACATAAATTGTTGTATCTGCCTTACCTCTTCAGGAAAGTTCATCACGGAAGCCATTCGATCTGTTCGTATAGCCGCAGCCGTTAGTTGGTCTGTTCCGGGCGCGCGGCCAAGACCCAGATCGATCCGGCCGGGATACAACAAGGCGAGCGTCGCAAATTGTTCCGCAACTATCAAGGGAGAATGATTTGGAAGCATAACACCGCCCGAACCCACCCGGATTGTTTTTGTAGCCCCGGCGATGTCGCCGATGAGCAACGGTGTCGCTGAACTTGCAATCGCGAGAGAATTATGGTGTTCGGCCAGCCAGTAACGCGTGTATCCAAACTCCTCCGCCTTCGCTGCAACCTCTCGGATGTTCACAAATACCGTGGATGCCGGCAGTCCCTGAGAAATAAGCGCGAGCTCCAATACCGAATAATTAACCGACTTGCTTTTCTTTTTCATATCCTTCACTTCATGTCATTTTCGATCGGCAAAGGTACGGACGAAGAGGAGTTCTGAGTTGTGAGTTGTGGGAAAGCAGGACCTCGCCATCGGAAACAGAAAAGTAAAGTGTGCGTTATCTGGCATATGAAACCTTTGGGCGTTCCCGCGGCGCGGCGGCCGCGGTCGGGCTTTTGGTCCGCCAGAGGCGGACTGCCAATCCCTAACGCGTTTGAAGAATGTAGAATTGTGGATGTTGAATGTTGAATTAAATTATGAACGGGCGTCAACCTCCCGTGCGATACATGGAAAAAAGAAGAACAGAAGCATCCACATCAATAAGGTAGTTATTGATGGAAATGAGAAAAATATAATTGAAAAATGAACTACAATCCAGGAACTGCAATCCAGGAACTACAAACCAGGAACTACGAACCAGGAACTACAAACTATAAACTTATCACTACCTACCATTCCAACTTATCAAGCGGACTTTCAATCTTTCCGATATCCTTTATGCTTACGTGTGTATACAATAAGGTGGTCTTAATACTGCTGTGGCCGAGGAGTTCCTGGATGTATCTCAGATCAGTGCCGCTTTCGAGAAGGTGAGTGGCATAGCTGTGGCGGAGACTGTGCACGCTTCCCCGCTTTTTCACGCCAGCAAGTTGTTTGGCATCAGCAAGAATGGCCTGCACAGAGCGCGGACTATATTCGTTTCCATCCTGGCCTTCGAACAGGAATTTTTTCGGCCTGTACTCCTTTGCATACTCGCGCAAAACTTCCAGCAATTTTTTAGACAGCGGAACCATCCTGTCCTTCTTCCCTTTGGCACATCGAATGTGAATGGTCATCCGAGCACTGTCAATATCCGCCACCTTCAAACTAACGATCTCGCTTACACGAAGTCCGGCGGAATAGCATGCCAGTATCATTGCTTTGTGCTTGATATTAGGCAAGTGTTGCACGATCCGCACAAATTCTTCCTGGGCCAGTATGGAAGGCAGGCTGCGTGGCTTGCGCGGACGCGGAAAATCGTAGAACTCGCGGGGTTTGTTCATCACTTTTTCAAAATAGAATTTGAGGGCGTTAACCGCGGTATGCGCGTGTGTTTCGCTGTATCCTTTCTTTTCCAATAGCCACAGGAGATAGGAGAGAATGTGCTTTTTTTCGAGGCTGTTTATACTTCTGTCGCCCAGCAAGCGCAACAACTGATGAAACTCCTGACAATACACACGAATCGTATTTTGGCTGTAGCCCTTTAAGATCAGTATATTTTTCAGCGACTCAAGCGCATAAGCGTTTTCATCGCTCAGGGAACTGCCGGTGATCATGTTGAAGGTCTGGCGCCGAACTTTCATATCGGAAGAAAGTACCACGGCCCGACGGTTTTGGAGATAAACGCGTAATTGCTCTTCATCAATATCGGCAATTCCTGCAACCAATGCTTTAAACTTCGTGTAGGCCTCACGGTTACATGGAAAATACCAACCCTTATGTGTTTGACTGAACCGGCTGCCGGGAACTTCCCGTACCAGCCGCTCAATGATCGCATTTCTCGGGCAATCGAGGAAAATACATTCATTGTTGCGGTGAAAAATGGCTTTGACCGTTATCTGTATCTTCTCCATGAAGACGCAATTTTGTGCAATACAAAAGACGAATTTCTCAGGCATAGCCGGCGGTTGGGGAGGGGTAAAAAAAGGGGAGATTTGTTTTGGTGTGAAATTTTCAGACTTGGAATTTTCAAATTTGGGGATAGTAATTGGTATGAAAATATTCAGATTCGGAATTTGGGTTTGGGGTGCAGCACGATCCACCATTTACGCCCCGTAGCGTTGGCTTTTATAGGTTAATAGACTAAAAAACGCACATTTTTTTGGCCTCTTTTTTCGGTTTATAAGTTAAACTGAGAGGGCTTTTAATAAAAAACACGCCATAATCCCGTTTGAAAGCCCTCAAAAAGTGTTAACCCACAACTTCGAAAACTTGCAGAGTCCACAGTCTTAGGCTTAACGCGGGCTAAATGGAGGATCGGATCGCCCAGTAAAAGTTTTAGAGGTGGAAAATACAGGCTGTTTATTTAGCTTCCCATTTGGAGTAAAGATTTGGAACTTAGAAATTTGGAAATATGGGAATTTGTAAAAAGAGGTGATTGGTGAATTGGAAACAATACAACGAAACTAGAAGAGAGGTTGACCTGAAAACAGATTTTAGAATATGAGAATATATTAAATGCAGCCAACGTAACGCGTGAACCACAAAGTCCAACCTATCCAATCATCGCACTCAACCAACTACCTAACGATTCAAATATTTTGCGTTAGGTATTAGTTTAAATGATCCCTTGGCGCTGCGTTCTTACCCAACGCCTTTCCGACTTGCGGCGAATGGATATTTATTTGCCGGCTTTGAAAAGCAAGCTTTTCACGTAGTCAGTTATAAATATCCTGCACTTTTTGAAAGGCTTGGTACTGTGCGTTAGGGATTGGCAGTCCGCCTCTGGCGGGCCAAAAGCACGACCCCCGACGCTTCGGGCGGGGAAATGCCTAAAAATAATTCTGAAAAATTTGAAGTATTAATTGCCGGCTTTTTGGAATAATACCTTTGTCCTCGATAGGTTACAAAACTGGTTCGCCAAAAAGCAAGTGAGCCCGGCAAGACAATTTGAAAGGACGGAATAGTTCGTGAAACACGAATTACAAAGAGTTTGCGATTGGAATGGTTCGTGAGTCACGAGCCACAGACGTTGAAAGGCGAAATGGTTCGTGAGACACGAACCACAGACAATTTGCGTGAGACACGAACCACAGACGTTTTGCGAGTGGAAACAGTTCGTGAGACACGAACAACAGATCTTTTGCGAGTTGAAATGGTTCGTGAGACACGAACTACAGACCATTTGCGAGTGAAAATAGTTCGTGAGTCACGAACCACAGACGTTGAAAGGCGAAATGGTTCGTGAGACACGAACCACAGACGTTGTAGAGTCATAACTAATAACTCAAATCCTCCACATCTTATTTGAGCATGAACTTAATGCCGTTTACATAGTGTATGCGCCATCCGCTTTTCAGGTGGCCGACGAGTTCCTTTCTGTCGTATGAAGAGAAGTATACAAAATTGAAAGACCCGATACTTTTTACTTTGCCGCGGAAGGCCTTGTCTTCAAAATTGGTGTAGTACGAAACCTGCACGGGGCCAATGCTGCGCACCTTTCCGCCAAAAGATGCATCAAAAGAAGAGTAATACAGAATGTCGTTGCTGCCGATGCGCTTTATTTTCCCGCGCAGGGCTGCTTCATCATATTTATTATAATATTCTATACGCGCCGTTCCGATCGATTTTAATTTGCCGGCCAGATCAACATCTTCAAAAGAGGAGTAATAAGTTAGCTCCTTCATGCCGATGTAACGGATCTTGCCGCGAAATGCTTCGTCCACCAAATCAGTATAGCGGTCAACCTTGCCGGTGTACTGTTCAAGCCTTTCCTGCATACGATCTGTACGGCCTTTATAAATATCAATACCATACTCACCCACTTCTCCGGATGGGGAAATGTTCACCACCACGTTCTCATCCAACTCAACCGCGATGGATTGAAGGTCGCCGGTTTCAGACATCACCACCTTATTCAGCCGCTGCGCCTGTGTTGCAAAAGCGATCGACAGCAGGCAAACTAACAGGAAAGATTTCATGCGTAAAATTTATTTGATAAAGTTACTGCATTTTTCTTTTTTGATGGCCTTCCCATCCACGGGTGAATTAATTAACAAACGCGACGCAAATAAGCAGAACACGCGGCGCGGCCGGAAATCGACGGCAGGCCCTGTATTATTACCTTTTTACTTTTACTTTTGCGGCTATGGATCTTTTACAAATTAAAGTGGGCGACGTGCAGGCTGCCATTTCCTTCATCAGCGCCATTGCATTCATATACCTTTTAATTGAGTTTAAAGGGATGAAGGATGCCATTAAGGAGCGGGCCGGCGTGAACAATGAGGCGGTTCGGCTGAAGCTACAGGCTTATGAAAGGTTAAGCCTTTTTGCGGAAAGATCGGGATTGAAGAACCTGGTGAGCCGGATGCCGATGACGGGTGAACCTGCCGCAGTAATTCATGAGCGACTGTTGCATGAGTTGCGGTCGGAGTATGAATATAATGTGAGCCAGCAGATTTATGTGAGCGGCGAAATATGGAACGCAATTACAAAGCTGCGCGACCAAAACATCTATATCATTAATCAATTGTATGCAGGGCTGCCATCCACCGCTTCGGGTATGGACCTTGGGAAAAGGATCATTGAATACAGTTTGAACCCGAATGCAGAACTCAATACAATTGTGTTGGATGCACTGCAATTTGAAGCGAAAAAAGTAATGGAGACCGCATAAACAAGCTCATGGAGAAAAGAAAAGTTTTCAACGATTCAGGAATTGAAGTAAAGGAAGTATATACTGCTGCTGATCTTCCAAAAGGCATTGAGGAAATGCCTGGGAAGTTCCCGTTCACGCGTGGCGTGCAGCCCGACATGTACCGCGGGCGTTTGTGGACGATGCGCCAATATGCCGGATTTTCTACCGCAGAAGAAAGTAATAAGCGATATCATTACCTGCTGAAGCAAGGCGTGATGGGGCTCAGCGTGGCGTTCGACCTGCCCACACAGATCGGTTACGACAGCGACCATTCACTGGCTGACGGCGAAGTGGGAAAGGTGGGCGTGGCGATCGACAGCCTCGAAGACATGGAAAAACTTTTCGCCGGCATTAAGCTCGAGGATGTTTCTACTTCCATGACCATTAATGCAAGCGGATTTATTTTGCTCGCGTTTTATGTGGCACTTGCCAAGAAGCAGGGCGCAGACCTCGGTAAAGTTTCCGGTACTATTCAGAACGACATTTTAAAAGAATACGCCGCGCGGGGCACGTACATTTATCCACCCAAACCTTCGATGCGCATCATTACTGACATTTTTGAATGGTGTAGTAAGGTTGTGCCGAAATGGAACACCATTTCTATATCCGGGTACCACATTCGTGAAGCGGGAAGCACGGCGGTGCAGGAAATAGCCTTCACACTAAGTAACGGTAAGGCGTATGTGCAGGCGGCGAAGGAGAAGGGAATTGATGTGAATGTGCTGGGCAAAAGGCTTTCCTTCTTTTTTAATTCGCACAATAACTTGTTTGAGGAAGTTGCCAAGTTCCGGGCCGCAAGAAGAATGTGGGCTAAGATGATGAAGGAACTTGGGGCAACGGATGAAAAGGCAATGATGCTCCGTTTTCATACTCAAACCGGAGGAAGTACGCTTACCGCGCAACAACCGCAGAATAATATCAGCCGGGTAACGGTTCAAACACTTGCAGCGGTTATGGGCGGAACACAATCGCTACATACTAACGGTTACGATGAAGCGCTGAGTCTGCCTACGGAAGAAGCCGCCAGAATAGCCCTTAGAACTCAGCAGATCGTTGCCTTTGAAAGCGGTGTGCCGGATACGGTTGATCCGCTTGCCGGAAGCTATTACATAGAAGCGCTTACCGACCAGGTTGAAAAAGAAGCCATGCTGTTAGTGGAAAAGATAGATGCCATGGGCGGAAGCGTTGCCGCGATAGAAAGCGGATTTATGCAGGAAGAAATTGCGAGGAGCGCCTACGATTATCAAAGGCATATTGAAAGCGGTGAAAAAATAATTGTAGGCGTAAACAAATTCACGATCGAGGAAGAGGCCGATACACCGGTATTTAAGATTGATTCTAGCATACAGGCGAACCAAGTGGCCTCATTAAGAAAGCTCAAACAGAACCGTGATCAGCAAAAAGTTTCAGAATGCCTGAGGGCGCTTAGGAGTTGCGCGAATACGGATAAAAATATAATGCCCTTCGTACTTGATGCGGTAGAAAAATATTGTACACTTGGAGAGATAGCGGATTGTTTGAGGGAGGTGTTTGGGGAATACAGTAATTAGTTATTTTTTTGATTCAATAATTTTCCATCTGTAAGCCTCTAATATTTATGAAGAAGTTTTTGGTTTTTGCTCTTTTTCTTTCATTAAGCATTTCTCTTTACGCTCAATCTGAAAAGGAGAAAGCGCAAAAGGTGGTGATCGATTTTTTTGAAGCGCTCTCGGCGATGGATAGCGGCCTTATCGATCCACTGGTTACGAAGGATTTTATTTTGCTGGAAATGGGTGAGGTGTGGAATGCCGACACGCTGAAAAGCAAGATGGTACTGCCGAAAGGGATCAAATTCAAACGCACCAACTTTTTGGATTTCATGAAGACTGATGTGCAGAACAATACTGCCTGGATCAGTTATCACAACAGGGCCGAAATAGTTTGGAATGATGGCGTGCGCATGTTGAGATGGCTGGAAAGCGCCGTGCTGATTAAAGAGAATGATATTTGGAAAATTAGCCTGTTACATTCCACCAAGGTGCCGATTGCAGAAGTTGAGGTAAAGCAGTATTAGGATTTGTTGTGGGGAGGAGAGGACATTTGATACCGGGAGAGTTGGAAGGGATGCGGATACCGCTCTATCTGGCTCCCAACCTGCGGGTGGTCATCCGGTTATAACTTTTAAGCGCGTAAACTATAAGAATCCGAATTTTTGTACACTCTTTTTAGCTGATAAATCTCCTTTTTCGCGCAAGATTCATCGGTTATGCACCGAAAAATAGAGCCTTAAACTGTTTTTTTTGTATTGATGGTAGGATTTAGCCAGCTATTTATCCTTTAAAAAAGGCGTAAAAAAAGAGAATGTGAATCGCCAACGCGGCGAAAGGTTATAACCGGCCCGTTTCTCCCAAAAATTGGAAATTGATTCTGATATCAGCAGGGTCCTTCCTTCTTTCGCTTGTCCAAAAGCAGTTACGATACGATCCTCCCTCCTTGGTCCGTTCCCTTATCACTACGTGGATTCAGCTGCAACTGCGCAATATTGCAGGCGAAATCTTAATCTAAAAACGTAGGAGTAACTGTCATTTTCTACGAATTCCGTAGACTAAAGGCAAAAAAATCACCTGAACGGGTTAGATTTTCCGGTTTTTTAAGATTCGATTGATTAGTCAGACCTTTATCAGTGCGACTGAAATCCGCGGACAATCGCCAAATGGGCTCTGATGGGAGGACCGTATAGCCGATTAAAAGTTATCAAGCTCTAACCGTTCCAGAATACCGAAATTGATACATTGATAATTCCCCTACGTTCCATGCAACCCTAACGCGCAAAATCCTTATCGAAATCCCCCGTTATCCTCTCCATTGAAGGATTAAAATATCCGAATTTAAGTTCGGGGAATTCATCTCTTATCAGATGCATTAACGTATCAATACCCATCGCTTCGCCGCCGTCGGCTTGGCCAATCTTGCCGAGATACCAATCAGGATCGATATTAAAGTTTCGCCACTGTATCATCTTCAATCCTGTTTCGCGTATCAACTTCCTGAGCGCCTCATATTCGGCTTCCGTGTCCGTCATGCCCGGAAATACAAAATAGTTTATACTCGTCCACCCGCCAAAGCTGTTCACCACTTTCAGGCTTTCAATAATATCATTGAACGTATAGTTATTCGGTCTGTAATATGGCAAATAAATGTTTTCACGCGCAGAATTTGTACTCACGCGGATGCTGTTCAAACCCGCTTTGCACAGGGCTTCCACCGCATCCGGCTTACTCCCGTTTGTGTTGATGTTTATGCTTCCACGTGAGGTATGTTTTCTTATTTCGATGATTGAATCACGTATCGTTTCCCACATCAACAACGGTTCACCTTCGCAGCCCTGGCCAAAGCTTACCAGGGGATAGGGCGCACTTTGGAGATGCGGCACCGTGAATTCCACGATCTCTTCTACGGATGGTTTAAACGTGAGCCTGTCCTGCGTGGAAAATATTTCCTCTTCCTCAGGTTGAAAGGAAATGCATCCGACGCAATTTGCATTACATGCGGGAGATACCGGCACCGGGCATTCCCACCGGTGAAGGGCGAGGTTTCTTGCGGCGGGACAGGTATAAGTCATGCAGCAATTTTCCATCAGGTGCTTTACAAGCCTGTTATGCGGATAGTGTTGCAGTAGTTCATTTGCTCCTCCCTCAATTTTCGTGTCATCGTAACCGGTAGCTTCCTGCCTTATATCCTGCTCAATCCGAACTGCAGGAACATATATCACGTCATTATACCAGCCTACAGCGGTGTAGCAAAATAGAGGTAGCGTGGGGGCTTCGGGTAATGTTTCATATGCGGCAATGAACAAGCCCGTGTATGCAGGTGGAATAAATGCCGCTACTGCCCAGCCTTTTTCACAAAGCCGCATTTCACCTGATTGCACGTCTATGCCAATACCGCGGCGGCCGGGGAGTTCATAGAGTTGTCCGCCCGTAGGCAGTGCGATCCAGTTTTCCAGGGGAACGGGCAAGGCATCCCAACCGGAGCGGCCGGTGACATATAGAGAAGTGTCTTCAAAGAAATTTACTTCCCCATCGGAGTACAACAGAAAGGGGCTTGATTGGAGGGAGTGCATCATGCAAAAGTAATTCGGAATTGGGAGAGTTCAACTGCAATCTTGCATGTTGAATTTTGAATGCTGGTTTATTGCTACTTAAAATGTTAAGGGAATCTCAAGGATATGAATAAAAAAAGCCCACGATTAAAATCATGGGCTTATCTCAAATTATGCGTTGAAAATTAAATATCTCTTGCAATAGCCGCTTTCGGGCCTTTCACTTTTTCTTTTTCTACCGGCTTTGGAGCAGCAGCACCTAATGGTTTGTTCTTTGCAAAATCCATAAGGATCGGCGCTCCCACAAAGATAGAAGAGTAGGAACCGGTGATCACACCGATCAACATCGCGAAAGCAAAACCGCGTGTTACCTCGCCTCCGAAAATGAAGAGGATAAGCAGGGTAAGAAATACGGTGAATGAGGTCATGATGGTACGGCTCAGCGTATCGTTGATCGCACGGTTGATGATCGTTCCTTTATCAGCACCTTTCAGATCGCGCGTATATTCACGAACGCGGTCGAACACGATCACGGTATCGTTCATGGAGAAACCGATTACCGTAAGTATCGCAGCGATGAAATGCTGATCGATCTCCAGCGGGAAAGGAACCACATCTTTCAAATAAGAGAATACGATCAAGGTAAGCAACACGTCGTGCATTAGCGTAATGATCGTTCCCACTGAATATCTCCAGTCGCGGAAACGGATGAAGATATAAAGGAAGATCGCGATTACGGCGAAAATGGTAGCTTTCACGGCACCACGCTTAAGATCGTCTGAGATGCTTGGCTGCACGGTTGTAGAGCTTTCGATCCTGTCTCTTACAAAGTTTGCGTAGGTCATGTTCTCAGGAAGCACTTTCTTCAATCCTTCAAACAATTTCGCCTGCACAGCGCTGTCTGCATTTTGCACACCTTTCATGTATGCAGTGGTAATGTTCAGGTGACGGTTATCTCCAATCGTTTTGATCACAGGATTATCATCGAAGGCAGCTCTCAGATCTTCAGCCACATCACTGTTTTTCACCGGGCGATCAAAACTCACGGTATAACTGCGGCCCCCTTTAAATTCTACACCCTGGTGGAAACCATTGAAGAAAGTACCGATACCAAGCACCAGAATGATAGCTGAAATGATGTAGGTGTATTTGCGCATTTCCACGAACTTGTAATTCGCGTTGCGGAAAATTCTTCTTGACAGCTTTGTGAAATATTCGAAATGCCTGTTCTTATTCGTATAGAAATCGGTGATCAGCCTGCTCACCAAAATACCGGTGAAGAGTGATAACAAAAGACCGATGATCTGCGTAGTGGCAAAACCAAGTACAGGGCCCAAACCGAAGTAAAACAAAATAATGGCTGTGATCAATGAAGTAACGTGCGCATCAAGAACAGGTGGAAGAGAACGGCTGTAACCGTCATTCACCGCCTGCGGATAAGATTTGCCCTTATTTAATTCATCCTTTATCCGTTCAAAGATCACCACGTTCGTATCTACCGCCATACCGATCGTTAACACCAAACCGGCAATACCGGCTGCCGTTAGCGTTAAGCCCATTGCAGCTAATACACCAATGGTGAACAAGAGGTTTAGGATAAGCGCAACGTTTGCCACCCAACCGCCGGTGTTGTAATACAACAGCATCAGGGCGAAGATCACCAGGAAGGAAACGAGGAATGACATCGCTCCGCCCTTAACTGCTTCAGCGCCGAGTGTTGGGCCAACGATCTGTTCAGCAACGATCTTAGCGGGCGCATCAAGTTTACCGGAAGTTAGAATGCTCGCCAGATCCTGAGCCTGCTCGGTGGTAAAGCTTCCTGATATTTCAGAATTGCCACCTTCAATAGGTCCGTTCACATTTGGTGCGCTATATACAATATCATCCAGAGTGATCGCGATAGGGCGGTTCACATTCTTTGCCGTTAGCCTTGCCCATGTTTTCGTTCCCACATTGGTCATCTGCATTTTGATTGCAGGATTACCACGCTCGTCGAAATCCTGGCGTGCAGATTCCACACCATCTCCTTCAAGCGGCGCTTTTTCTGACCCCGGAATTGTTTTGATAGCATATAAAGGCAGGAAGCGCATTCCATTGTCCGCCTTCTCTTCAACTCCGTATAGGAATTTAAGATTGCCGGGGAATGAACCGCTTACGAGGCCAAGCCTCAGGTAACTGTTGAATACAGCAGTATCTTTCAAAGCAACGCGGCCAACAGCCGATGAAAAGAATTGCCTTCCGCTTTCATCAGTCTGCACATCAATGGGATTCATAACGCGCAGGAAAGGATTCGCGTTCTGTGCTGCCTTCACCGAATCAACCGCGGTGGTATCACCGGCCTGAACGCCGTTCAGATAGTTTTGCAGGTTGCGATCCGCATTTTGAAGCGCCTGTGCAATTTCATCAATACGATACACTTCCCAGAACTGAAGGTTTGCCGATGATTGTAGATATTGACGAACTCTTTCAGGGTCGTTAAAGCCGGCAAGTTCAACGTTGATAACGCCCTTGTTTTCGTCTAAATTAATATTTGGCTGAGCAACACCGAATTTATCGATACGCTTAACGAGGATCTGGTGTGTTTGTTTAATGGCGCCATTGGCAATGGTTTTCAATTTTGCCACTACCTGGTTGTCGTTGTCTCCGATCTTCACATCCTTACCCGGACCTGCAAAAAGCGAGGAGAGTTTTCCCGCGCCGTTTTGTTGAATATATGCAGAAGAGAAGAGGTCAATATAATTTGCCTCACTGTTTGCTTTCTGCGCAGTTGCGGTTTGCAAGGCCTTTAGTAATGCCGGATCTTTCGAGTTATTGCTGAGTGATTTCAGCAAACCTTCCAGACTAACGTCCATGGTTACACTCATACCACCCTGAAGGTCAAGGCCGAGGTTAAGTTCATTCTCCTTAACTTTTCTGTAAGTGGTTCCAAAGAAAATTTCCTTGTCGCTTGTAGAATCAAGGATGTGGCGGGTGGTTTGTTTTACCAGTGCCTCCCTGTCTTCAGGAGAGAGGTCTCCCGGGTGCTGGTTTTTAACAATGCGTTCTGCCTGTGCCTTTACTTTTCCTTCATAATTACGAACTACCCAGGTGTAAGACAATTCCCAAACGGAAATAATGATCAGGGCGATGGTAAAAAACCATACTAATCCTTTAAGCTTCATAGATGAACTTTTCTACAGTTGTCAATTTTTTATAAACAGTGTGCAAAGATAAGGGGAAATAGATATTGTTAAAATGAGATTTTAGGCGTGGGGAGAACTCGCCAAACACGCGCCTGTTAAAGATTTGAGCTTCGTGCATCCGATCTGCAAGGAAGGGTAGAGGTTCCCGCTTTTGAGCCGGCCTTATCTAAAAACACCAATCGGGCTGATTTCCTTTTAATATTTCCCTAACGCTTTTCGGTGCAAAACTTGCCATTTGCGGAACTCCAATTATCCTTTCATATTCAAAAATTCAACTGAATGAAAAACCTATTTTTATTTTTCCTCCTTTCTTTTTCAGGAATGGCGGCCTCTGCGTACACTTCAAACTCACCTGTTAATAACGAGGACCTCGTTTTTCCCGTAGCAGGTAACAATTCCAATGTGGGGAGCTTTTGGGGCGCCAGGCGCGAAGGCGGGAAGCGCAAACATGAAGGAATCGACATTTTCGCGAAAAAAGGCACGCCCGTAGTAGCGATCTCTGATGGAGTGATCACCAAAGTTGCGGTGATGCCAAAGGGCGGCAAAATTGTTTGGATGGAATGTGATGGGCGCGAATGGAATGTTTATTATGCGCACCTTGATGAGCAGTTTGTAAAAGAAGGGCAGAAGGTAAAAAAAGGCGAGGCAATCGGTACCGTAGGAAATACCGGCAACGCGCGCACCACGCCATCTCATTTACACTTTGGCATTTACACAAGAAAGGGAGCCGTTGATCCATATCCATATGTGAAGAATCTCGAAAAAATATCAGATCCATACCGTTTGGAAGATGACAATAACGAAATGCTTGCCGACAATGAGAAGATCATTGAAAGTATTAGTGACAGATTATCTAAGCGCAACAGCCTCTAAGAAAGATGTGCAAATGTGATGATGTGCTGATGTGCTGATTTGGTTATGTGCAAATTCGATGCGTTGAATAGATCGGTAGGCAAACTTTCCTGCGGATTTACGCGAATGGAGATACTCCGCTAAGTTTTCGCGGATAGGCTAAAAAAATCTGTGAGACAAAACCAGAAAAATCAAGACAATGCAGCTAACGCTTTGCGGATCTTGGTAAACCCTGCTTCCAGCTTTTCCATGCTGTTGGCGAAGGACATCCTGATGCAATTCGGCTCGCCAAAGGCCGCTCCGGTAACCACGCTTACATGGGCGTCGTTGAGCAGGTACATGCAGAGGTCGTCTGCATTTTTGATGAGATCACCTGCAGGTGTTTTCTTTCCGAAATACGCATGTACATCAGGAAATACATAGAAAGCGGCGGGAGGTGTGGTTACGGAGATGTTTGGAATTTCTCCCAGCCATTGCATCACTTTATCACGGCGCTCGCGAAATTGCACAACCATGTCGTGCGTAGGTTTTAAATTTCCGGTCAGAGCCTCAATAGCTGCCCTTTGCGCGATGGCATTCGTACCGCTGGTGAACTGGCCCTGCAGTTTGTCGCACGCTTTTGCAATTTGCACCGGAGCTGCCATATAGCCAAGCCTCCAGCCCGTCATCGCAAAGCCCTTGCTTAATCCGTTTATAATTATCACCCGATCTTTTAAGAATGGAAAAGACGCAATGCTTTCATGCCTGCCGGTAAAATTGATGTGCTCGTAAATTTCATCACTCATTATATATACATGAGGATGTTTTTTGAATACCTCAGCCAAGGCAGATAATTCCTCCCTTGAATACAGCGCCCCGGTTGGGTTGCAGGGTGAGGAGAACATGAACAATTTTGTTTTTGGCGTTATGCTTTTCTCAAGTTCTTCCGCGGTTATTTTGAAACCGTTGTCAATACTGGTTCTTACAAGCTTTACTTCACCACCGGCAAGCCTAACGATCTCGGAATAAGTAACCCAGTAAGGAGTGGGAATGATCACTTCATCGTCTTTATCAACCAAAGCAAGCACGAGGTTGGCGATACTTTGTTTGGCGCCCGTACTTACCACTATCTGATCCGGCGTATACTCGAGACCGTTATCCCTGCTGAATTTTGTACAAACCGCTTTGCGAAGCTCAAGGAAACCTGATACAGGAGTGTAATGGCTGTAATTTTCATCAATCGCTTTCTTTGCTGCTTCCTTTATATGATCGGGCGTATCAAAATCGGGTTCGCCAAGGCTAAGGTCAGTAATGTCAAAACCTTTTTCGCGAAGTTCGCGGCCAAGTTTGGCCATCTTCAAAGTTTCAGGCTCATTAAATCTTTGTAACAGGGATGATAAACGCATGGTCAGATATTTTATCCTTTCTTACTGTTTGTTAATAAATCTTTGATGCAGTGCTAAAACCTGCGGTATCAGAAGATGTTCCTCATCATTTTCGATCACTGCATCACACAAATTCATTTTCTCTTCCTCCGGCATCTGGTTATCCATTCTCGCCATGATGTCCTCATCAGAAATCTTATCGCGCTGGCGGATGCGCTGCATACGCAATTCAAGCGGGCTTCGCACACCGATCACAAAATCAAGCGAGCGGTTTGATCCGCTTTCAAAGATCAGGGCCGCTTCTTTTATAGTATAAGGAAAGTGCTGCTTCATCATCCAATCCGCACTGTCTTTAATGGTTGCCGGATGCACCGCGGCATTCAACTTCGCAAGTAGTTCCGGGTTATTAAAAACCTTCGCGGCAAGCCATTGGCGGTCCAAGGCCTGGTTCTTATAAAGTTCTTCACCGAAAATATCAACGAGCTTTTGTTTAAGAACTGCGTCCTGCTGCATCAGCCGTTTGGCCGTGGCGTCTGCATCATATATGGGCGCACCCATCACCCA
>JAFAGR010000051.1 GCA_023422565.1 Bacteroidota bacterium
CTTCTCAAAGCATTCGGCATGCTCTATCTTATCACAAATGCAAAGGGAGGTTCTTCCTCAGTTGACCTTGCTCACCTGTTCGGAACGAACCAGAAAAGCGCATGGTATTTCAAGCGAAAGGTCCAGCAGGCTTTAGGTTCAGTAAAATCTACTAAGAAAAAAAGAATGTTGAAGCGCAAGTCCTTCTTCGTAGACAGCATTTTAGTCAGCGGCAGAGATCCCGGTGCTAACGGTTTGCAGCAGGTGAAGCTGGAGGTAGAAGAATTCACGAACGAAGATCAGGATTCGAAACAAATGTCAGCCACAAGTTCATTTCCTTCCGGTGAGAAAAAGCATTCGTCAGAGCTATTAAAGGGAAAGTTCGATCAACCAAATCCGAACATACAAATGTGGAATTTTAAAGCCTGGATCACCGGAACGCATCACCACAGTTCTGCAAAATATTTGCAGGGTTATGTAGATGAATATCTGTTCCGATACAGTAACCGCCTCCACCTTAACAAGATCTGGGACAAGTTGATGGCGCTACTCGCCCAACGAAAACCTCGTCAGCAAAGCAATTGCATACTAAATGGATAGTCGTGTGGTGAGAAGCCGAGCTGTTGGAAACATGAGAGAAAAAAATCATCCCGAATCTATAATTCGGCACCCCAACACAACTTCTGCTTTCACCCACCCTTAATCCAAATCCCATAATTTTGACCCGCATGAGAAAGTTACTTCCCGGCTCACTTATTTTCCTGCTTTCCCTCCTGGCGGCTGCCTACCTCCCGCCCGAACGCAACAGGCAAAAAATTGCATTGGGAGAAAAACTTTTCAACGAAAAAATGCTTTCAAAAGACTCTTCAGTAAGCTGCGCCAGTTGCCATAAACCGGAATTTGCTTTTGCCGATACCCTTCCCTTTAGCATAGGCATCGGCGGCAAACCAACTACCCGTAACACACCTTCCGTGCTGAATATGAAAAACCGTCCCTACTATTTTTGGGACGGCCGCGCTGCCTCGCTTGAAGAACAGGCTTTAATTCCACTTCAAAATCCTGACGAAATGGGCTTGCCGGTTCATGAAGCGGTAAAGAGATTGAATGATTCTGAGGAATACCGAAGATTATTCAGGAAAGTTTTCAGGCAAAATCCAAATGAAAAAAACCTCGCGGCTGCCTTCGCCGCTTATGAACAAACCCTTGAAACCGTAGATAGCAAATTTGACGACTGGAGCAACAATAAAATTGAACTTACCGAATCAGAAGAAAGAGGCCGCCAGCTTTTTGTGGGCTCGAAAGCCAAATGCTTCGAATGCCATTCCATGGAAGATTTTACCGATGATGATTTTAAAAACATCGGGTTGTTTGACGGCGCTGAACTCAACGACCCGGGCAGATTCTTCCTAACAGGCGATTCTGCCGATCTTGGAAAATTTAAAACGCCGGGGCTGAGAAATGTCGCTGTTACAGCACCCTATATGCATAACGGTATGTTTAAAACGCTCGACCAGGTACTCGCCTACTACAATACGCCGGGTCATTTTGTGGACAAGCCAATAAATATCGATTCAACCCTTACACGGCCACTCGGGCTCACTCCCGCGGAAAGAAAGGACATAGTGGCGTTCCTGGAAACGCTTACCGACCGCAGACACGTAAAAAAGACAGCAACAAAAAAATAGGCATTATATTAGCTATGAAAACCAATGAATTAAAAACTAAAATGATCAGTTATGGAAGGACCTAAACCAAAAATATTATTGTGTGAGGATGATCCCAACCTTGGAATGGTTTTGAAAAACTATCTCGAGTTAAACGATTATGATGTGACCCTTGAAAGGGACGGACGTCTTGGGCTTGCCGCATTTCAAAGGGAAAAATTCGACATCTGTTTGTTAGACGTAATGATGCCAAACATGGATGGCTTCACCGTGGCCGAGGAAATTCGCGATATCAATCCTGATGTTCCGCTGTTTTTTCTCAGCGCAAAAACGATGAAGGATGATATCATTCAAGGCTATAAACTCGGAGCAGATGATTACATCACCAAGCCATTCGACAGCGAGGTTCTTCTGCACAAAATAAAAGCCATCCTGAAAAGAAATGAAGAGATGCATCGCGAAGAAGCGAATGCTGAATTCGATCTTGGCAGTTACCACTTCAACCCAAGATTGCGCGAACTAACGGTTAACGGAAAGGTACAAACGCTTTCGCCGAAAGAAAACGAGTTGCTCAAAATGCTGGCAGAGTATAAGAACGACCTGCTTCCGCGTGAGGCCGCTCTAAAAAAGATATGGGGAAGCGATACGTACTTTAACGGTAGAAGTATGGATGTTTACATTGCCAAGCTCCGTAAATATTTGAAAGAAGATCCGAAACTGGAAATAGTGAACATTCACGGAAACGGATTCCGTTTGGTGGAGTCAGAATAATCTAATCGAACAATGTATGAGAAGCGCCGCCCCTGTGTGGCGCTTTTTTCATGTGGTGATACGCCTTTTCAGTCACCTCTCTTCCTCTCGCCGTGCGTATCAGAAATCCTTCCTGAATTAAAAACGGTTCGTAAACCTCTTCAAGCGTTCCCGGCTCTTCCCCAACAGCCGTAGCAATTGTATTGATGCCCACAGGGCCTCCTTTAAACTTGTCGATGATCATGTTGAGTATTCGATTGTCCATCTCGTCAAGCCCATGACTGTCTACCTGTAATGCTCGTAGCGAATGTTCAGTTATCGCCATATCAACCACTCCGTTTCCAATCACCTGTGCAAAATCGCGCACACGCCTTAATAATCCATTTGCAATCCGTGGTGTACCACGACTCCTTCCCGCGATCTCCATTGCTGCATCGCTCGTTATTCTTATGCCAAGAATCTTCGCACTCCTCATTAAAATTCTTTGCAGCGTATCCTTATCGTAATACTCAAGCCGCGATTTAATGCCGAAGCGGGATAGCAAGGGAGCGGTGAGCAGGCCGCTGCGAGTTGTAGCCCCAATAAGTGTAAACGGGTTTAGCGACAATTGTATGCTCCGGGCATTGGGGCCCGAATCGATCATTATATCTAACCTGAAATCTTCCATCGCCGCATACAAATATTCTTCAACCACGCTGCTGAGGCGATGTATTTCATCAATGAACAACACATCATTAGGTTCAAGGTTAGATAACAATCCTGCAAGATCACCCGGCTTTTCAATCACGGGCCCGGATGTTTCCCGAATGTTCACTCCCAGTTCATTTGCCACAATCCGGCTCAGAGTTGTCTTACCCAATCCCGGAGGACCGTGAAATAAGATGTGATCCAGCGCCTCCCCTCTGAGTTTTGAAGCCTTGATAAAAATTCTAAGATTTTCAATTATCTGGCCCTGCCCGCTGAAATCTTCTATAAGGCCGGGGCGTATATTATTTTCAAACTCCTTATCCGGAGCCTGCAGATTCTCTTTCTTTGAATTCAGATTGGGATTGCTCATTGTTACTACAAAACTAAACTTTTTAGTGATTTGCAATTAACAAGGCTTTCCCTCCTAAATGGCCGCGTAAAAAACTATTGAACCTGGTATCGTTATTTAACCTTTTAGCCTGTAAATTCACCAAATATCAATAGGCTTTATTTAATCAATCTTTTGAAAAGTATTTTTGTATTGAATTATGTTTAAAAGCGTTTCAAAATATTGGTGGTGCCAAATCACCGGCTGGTCAGCCAATATTGCCATCAGTATGTTTTTCGTGATCACGTTTGGGCAACCGAGCTGGACGTATTTTACCAGCCTCGTATGCACCTGTATCATGGGCATCGTGGTCACCCATATCATGAGGCTGAATATTTTCTACCTCCGCGTACTGGAAAAGCCCTTAAAAAAGCAGATCCTTTACTTTCTCTTTCTGACCATTATTTTTTCGGTAATCCTCGGCTTCATTTCCGAATCGATCGACTACCTGATCGGTTATAACCCCGAAAGGCTCCAAAAGTTCAGCCGGCCCGAAAGGCTCTTCCTAAGCAGCTTCAATGCGCTTTGGTTGGTCTTAATTTGGAACCTGATCTACTTCATTTATCATTACGTGGAAAGTAACCGCAGGCAACAAATGGATACGATACGCCTTGAATCTCTGGTTAAATCGCTTGAATTGCAAACAATCAAGTCGCATATCAATCCGCATTTTATATTCAATGCGCTTAACAGTATTCGCGCCCTGGTGGATGAAAACCCGGAACGTGCAAGAACGGCAATTACCGAGTTGAGCAACATCTTACGAAGCAGCCTGCAAACTGAGAAAATGGAAACCGTTCCTCTCGCGCAGGAACTGGCCATTGTAAAAGATTATCTCGCGCTTGAACAAATGCGGTTTGAAGAGCGATTGAAGGTTGAACTGAAGATAGAAGAAGATACGCTATATCAACCCGTACCGCCAATGATGCTTCAAACCCTTGTTGAAAATGCTATTAAGCATGGCATCAGTAAAAAAATAGACGGGGGCAAAATCAAAATAATTTCCCGGTTCATCAACCATCATCACGAATTAACCGTTCTTAATACCGGAAACCTTAATGGAAAATTCGCTGCTGAAATTCCGGGATTTGGTTTAAAGAGTACGCAAGACAGGTTGAATCTTCTTTACCAGGGAAAAGCTAATTTTGAAATCAAGGATACCGATGGCGGCATGGTGCAGTCAAAAATAATCATGCCGGTCTCAACCGTTTTATAATCATTCAATTTATGTACAAAGCTGTTATTATTGACGATGAGCGTTTGGCTCGGAACGAACTCAAGAAAATGTTGCAGGATTTTGCCGAAGTGGAGGTGATCGGTGAAGCTGCAAATGCAAAGGAAGGAGTTGAGAAAATAGAAACGCTGAACCCCGATTTAATATTTCTGGATATTCAAATGCCGGGAAAAACGGGCTTTGACATGCTGTGTGAACTTGAGCGCGCGCCTCATGTGATATTCACTACAGCTTATGATGAATTTGCTCTTAAAGCCTTTGAGGTGAATGCGCTTGATTACCTGATGAAGCCGGTTGAACCTAAGCGATTGGCCGATGCACTTCAAAAATTGCAACACGCTGAAGAAAAAGAACTGGCCATGCAAATGCCCGGTCGTGGTATGTTAACAGATGCCGACCAGGTATTTGTAAAAGACGGGGAGCGTTGCTGGTTTGTGAAACTTGCGGAAGTACGCTTGTTTGAAAGCGTCGGCAATTACGCGAAAGTTTTCTTCGGAACAAATAAGCCGCTTATTCTGAAATCTTTGAACGCGCTCGAAGACCGCCTTGATGAGCGCACCTTCTTCCGTGCAAACCGAAAACATATTGTGAACCTGAGAATGATCGATAAAGTTGAACCTTATTTCAATGGAGGGTTGCTGCTTGACTTGCGCGGCGGAGAAAAGATCGAAGTGAGCCGCCGCCAGGCAGTGAAGTTTAAAGAGATGATGAGCCTATAAATTTTTGATGCTTTCAGACTGATGTATGGCCGCGGCGATTTCCTTTATAAGACTGCGGTCTTTTTCAATCGCGTTCCCAACAACAATAACATCCGCGCCTGCCTTACAATTTAGGTATGCTTTTTCTGCGTTGGTTATGCCTCCACCAACAATAAGCGGAACGCCGATGTGCTCCGAAACAGCACTTATCAAATTTTCAGAGATCGGCTTTTTCGCGCCACTCCCCGCGTCCATATAAATGAGTTTCATTCCCAGCATTTCCCCCGCCATTGCTGTGCACACTGCAATCTCTTGTTTATCTGCCGGAAGAGGGGTTGAGTTGCTTACATAAGAAACTGTGGTCGGCGCACCACCATCAATCAACATATATCCGGTAGACATTATTTCCAGCCCGCTCTGCCGCACTGCCGGTGCAGAAATCACATGTTGCCCGATCAGCAATTCTGCATTACGACCACTTATTAAGGAGAGATATAAAAGAGCATCGGCATGCCGGCTTATCTGGGAAGGGCTTCCCGGAAATAATATCACGGGGATGGGTGAATGTTGCTTGATCTGCTTTACACCCGTTTCTAAAAAATCGGAGATCACCAGGCTGCCTCCAACAAATAAATAATCGACTTCAGCAGAAACAGACAATTCTAAAAGTTCAGTCAACGATCGCTCGTTAACCTTATCGGGATCGATCAGCAGCGCAAAAGACTTTCTTCCTCCACTCTTGCGCGTGACCAACGATTTGTATATCCCTTTTTCAGTAAGCATAGCCTGTTACAAAAATGAAATTTATTTAATTATTACAGAAATATTAACCGGCATCCAATACCGGAAGCCTGCAATTTCGGGGTTTTTATCAGTAATTTTGAAGACATGCCGAACATCGTTAAGGAAATAAAATTTAAAACGGCACGGAGCGGAGGCAAAGGCGGTCAGAATGTAAACAAGGTGGAAACCATGGTTGAAGGTTACTGGCACATTGGAGATTCAGAATTGTTTTCTCCAGAGGAAAAACTTCTGATATCTGAAAAGCTCACCAAACGCATAAATTCCAAAGGGGAATTGATCGTAAAAAGCCAGGCCCATCGCAGCCAGCTTGAAAACAAGGAGACCGTTATTAGGAAAATAGAACATCTGGTTCAACAGGCATTAATAAAGGAAAAGGAAAGAAAACCTACAAAGCCCACCAAAGCCTCAAAGGAAAAAAGACTGGAATCGAAAGCTAAAAATGCGGAGATCAAGGCCGGGCGGAAAAAATTCAATCTATAATGCAGGCTTTGAAAAAAATTATTGTCTTATTGATACTCTCGCTAACATTCACGCATTGCATTGCTCAGGCTGATGAGAAAGCATTCCTGCATGTAAAATTCAACCACAATTCAGGAAACAAACCTGTTGTTCTTCGAGACAGCGTTTATACCACACCGTTAGGCGATACTTTTACTGTCACTAAACTAAAATATTACACCTCTAATTTTTTGCTGGATGGAAAGCCGTTTGTTCAAGGTGATGAAAATTACCAACTTGTAGATCTCGCGAGGCAAACAGAATACATTATTCCCGTATCTGCCGGAAAGTTTTCAGTATTCGGCTTTATTCTAGGGGTTGATAGTGCAAAGAACTTTAGCGGCGCACAAACCGGGGCCTTAGATCCGATGAATGATATGTTCTGGACCTGGAACAGCGGCTATGTGATGTTTAAACTTGATGGAACATCGCCTTCATCAACAGCAGACAGGAACCGCATTGAACACCATATTGGCGGCTACAGGTTTGGGCAGAATGTTGCACAATCACTGCAATTTGACCTGGGCGGGCATTTGTATCTTAAAGAGGGAGATACAATTTCTCTCACCTTTAATGTAGATCTTGATAAATATTGGAGCTCATCAAACAAAATTTCATTGAAAGAATATCCCGTTTGCACACTGCCGGGGCCACTGGCAATGAAGATCTCCAAAAATTTCAAACACATGTTTGCGCTTACCGAAGTAAGGAGAAATGAGTAATAAAAAAACCATATCATTACTTTCATTGATCGTTGCTCTGGTTTCCCTTGCAGCTATCTCAATCCGTCCCACACCAATAAAATTGCAGACCCCAGAAGGCTGGCCGAAACCCGCTTCAAATATCTTTTCCAAAAATCCACTTACCGAAGAGGGGTTCCAATTGGGACGAAAACTTTTTTATGATGCCAACCTGAGCAAGGATGGAAATTTTTCATGCGGAAGTTGCCACCAGCAATTTGCTGCCTTCGCCAACTTCGATCACGACCTTAGCCATGGAGTGAATAACTCCTTTACCACGCGCAATGCCCCGGGCCTATTCAACCTTGCATGGATGAATGAATACCATTGGGATGGCGGCGTGAACCACATTGAGGTGCAGGCACTTTCACCGCTGACCATGCCGAATGAAATGGGCGAAACGCTAGACAGCGTTCTTTATAAACTTAATCACGACCCGGAATATCCGCCGATGTTTAAGAAAGCATTCGGAAGCTCAAAGATCACCAGCGAAAAAATGTTGAAAGCCTTTGCGCAATTCACGGGCTCGATGGTGAGCGCAAACAGCAAATATGATAAAGTAATGCGGGGCGAAACAAACTTTACAAGATTTGAAGCAAATGGCTATGCCTTGTTCAAACAAAATTGTGCCGGCTGCCATAAAGAACCTTTGTTTACAGACAACACATTTCGAAATAATGGCTTGTCTTTAAATCGCCTTAATGATATTGGCCGGATGCAAATCTCCGGAAAGATGGAGGATTCATTGAAATTTAGGGTTCCTTCGCTGCGAAACGTGCAGGTTACTTTTCCTTATATGCATGATGGAAGCATTTTTTCTGTTCCCCAGGTATTGGATCATTATTTGAAACTCGACACAACTAACAAATCAATTGACCCGCTTTTAAAGAAGAAGATCGCGCTTTCGCCGCGTCAGAAAAATGAGATCGTTTATTTTCTTTATACACTAACGGATAGTGCTTTCCTTAAAGACCCCCGATTTGCGCCCCCACCAATGACCCGGAGTAAATCAGTGCATGACCATTGACGTTTTTTTGGGATAAACAATTCTTCAAAAGAGAAAACCACGCCGGCTTTTAACTTTGCGTTGAGATCGCAGGAAAATTTCACACAAAGAAAAACATAAGAATACATAAGGCCACGAAGAAGAGTACTAAACTTCGTGATCTTACAATGAAATTTTCCCCGGACGCTAATGATTTTGAATTTTTACTTCCGCTGTTCATCGACCACAGGAAAAGATTTTATATACATTTGACTAAACTTTCTGTTTGAGCAGTATTAAGAAATTAGCCGGGCAAACCTTGTGGTATGGAGTACCTTCTATCGCAAGCCGATTTCTCGGGTACCTGATGAACATGGCGCTTCCTTTTTTTGTTGCCATGCCTGCCAATACTGCTGACCTTGTGCAGGTTTACACCCTTATCCCCTTCCTGAATATTTTGTTTTCATATGGAATGGAAACCGCCTATTTCAGGTTTTCACAAACTCATGAGCGGGAAAAACTTTACAACACACTTTCTATTTCCCTGTTTTGTTCAACGATCTTATTTACCGCCATACTTCTGCTCTTCGGAAACTCACTCGCGCGCGCGGTCGATCTTGAAAACAGCAGCAGCTTCATTTGGTGGATGATCGCCATAATTGCAGTAGACAATTTTGCCACACTGCCCTTCGCGCGCCTGCGCCAGGAGAACCGCCCTAAACGTTATGCATTTGCAAGGATCTCGGGGATTGTGGTGAATGTTTTTGTGGTGATATTATTCATCGGAATCATTCCTTCGCTGCTGGAGAAAAAGCCGGACAGTTTATGGAGCCTTGTTTATAACAAAGATCTTGGCCTCGGTTACTATCTCGTTGGTAATTTATGCGGCAGCCTCTTCACACTCTTTATTCTCTCTCCCGAAATAAAAAGCATTCGCTGGCAGTTTGACAAAGACCTGTGGAAGGAAGTGATGCGATACAGTGCACCGCTTGTAATTGTGGGCATGGGGGGAATGATAAATGATGTAATGAGCCGCCTGATCTATCGCCACGTAGTTGATCTGCCGGAGGAACAGGCAAATCATGAACTGGGGATATTCGCAAACGTTTTTCGTATAGCCCTGCTCGTTACCATTATGATCCAGGCATTCAGAATGGCTGCGGAGCCTTTCTTTTTCAACAACAGCAAAAATGAGGATGCAAAGAAAACTTACGCGCGGGTAATGAAGTTTTTTGTGATCGCATGCTGTTTCATGTTTCTTGGCATCGCGCTTTTCCTTGATGTATTCAAATGGATCTTTTCCAACCTCGCCAACCCAAACTGGGCGGAAGGCCTGGAAGTTGTGCCTCTCCTGGCAATGGGAAATATCTTTCTTGGTATTTATTATAACCTGAGTATTTGGTATAAGCTTACCGGGAAAAACAGCTACGGAGCCCTGATCACCATTGGTGGCGCTATAATTACAATAGCGGCTAACATTATTCTCATTCCGTTAATGCACTACACTGGCGCCGCGCTTGCAACCTATATGTGTTATTTCTTTATGATGGTGGCGAGCTACGTGTGGGGACAAAAGCACTACCCTGTTCCCTACCCGGTAAAAAAACTGACAGGCTATCTTACCATCGTGGTGATCTTATATACGGTCCATCTTTTTTTAATTTGGCTATTACCAGAGCGTCTATGGATCTCCGTTATGCTTGGAATGATCTTACTTTCCGCATTCGCCTTCTTTGTATACAAGGTGGAGAAAAATGAGATCTCAAGATTCTTAAAAAGATAAGCGACATCCTATATCAATTGCAGCATTAGACTGTATAGCACCTTTTTCTCACCATCATTTAATTCCCCTTCGATTTCTGATTTGAGATAATGCCTCCTGAAAGCCTGGATGCTCTGTTTCATTTTTGAAACATCATAACCAATAATTCGCAAAGCTATTAAAGGTTCAAAAGATACCGGAACTGTAAGGTTTGTTGTATCTCCATACCAGCTTCCAAAACCTTTTTCAGCAAGTGATTGCCATGGAAAATGGATATTCGGATCAACCTTTCTGTCAGGCGCAATATCGCCATGGCCGAGAAAATTATTCGCAGGAATGTTGTAACTGCTTTTTAAAATATTAAGAAGCGTAAGAAGTGCATTAACCTGTGATTGGGGAAATGAATCGGTGCCGTTATTGTCTAACTCTATACCTATAGATACGGAATTTACATCGCTTACCGTTCCCCACTTCGATCGCCCGGCATGCCACGCGCGGAAGTAATCATTTAACATCTGGTGAACCGTACCGTCTTTGCATATTACGTAATGCGCACTCACTTCGCGTTTTTTATCTGTGAATGTTTTCAGCGTTTTATCGCAACTCTCCTGCGCCGTATGATGAATGATAACAAAATGCGGCTTACGCAAATTGAAGTTCACCGTGCCCGCAAAGTACTTCGGCAATAAAAAAGAATCATTAGCCTGCAAATTTGGAAGCGATCTTAATTGTTTCGCATACAGCTTTGCCCGCGATCTGTATTGTTTGTTAGTTGCGCGGTACGGCCCTGAGGCGCAGGATGCGGCTACAACGCTCACAATTATTATCGCGGCACGGCCAACACTAATTGCACTGAATCTTCTTAAAGGGATGTTCATCTTCAAATTTAAGCGTCTGCGGATACTTGAACCATGCTGAATCGCCGCTTATTTCAATATCGCCGTAACCTTCAACAAATCCATCGGGCGTTAGTTTGTATACAACCTCTCGGTAAGACACCATACCTTCTGATTCAAACGTGTACCAGGCGCGAAGTGTACTGTCTTTAAAAGTGCCTTTAAATGTGCCAAAGTTCGAATCTGTTTGATAAGGATTGTAAAAAAGGTCGCCGCTTACACTGTCGCCGGCAACATTCAGTTTCATCTCTGCCGTATCACGCTCTATCACCATACGGTAGCAGCCAGCTGTTGGAGATAATTTAACTTTCTCATTATCTACGGCCTCTCCGGGGGAATCATTATCTCTATTTTTGTTTTCACCACTGCTGCAGGAAAATAGCAATGCAAGCCCGGTGACAAGAACTAAATTTTTCATCATACTGTTTAACGAAAAAATATGCCAAAGGTGGTACGGCATATCCTTTGTTACTGATAGTTAAAACTACGATCATGGCAGAAAAAAACAATCCGGCAAAAAATTCAGAAAACAGCAGGGCTGATATCACACCGGAGGAACAAGCAATATTAGATGCAAGCCAATCATCCGGCCTTTCGCAAGACGATACCAACCTTCGGCGCGCCCGGCTGGATAACACCGATGAAGATGGTGAAAAGCTGAATACAAATGTTGGACTCAGCGGAGAAGACCTGGACGTACCCGGTGCCGAGCTCGATGATGAAGATGAAATGCTCGGCTCAGAAGACGAGGAGAACAACAACTACAGCCAGGCAGACACAGAGTAACTTAGCTCTTCTTCTTAGGAACTTTTGCACCTTCCTTTCTGGCTTCAGACAATCCAATAGCGATCGCCTGCTTCTTACTGGTGACCTTCTTCCCTGAGCCTGAACGAAGTGTTCCTTCTTTCCTTTCGTGCATTACTTCTTCAACTTTCTCCTGTGCTTTTTTAGAATACTTTGCCATGATAATGAGTTTTAAGTTTCCTCATCATATATCATGCCCGGGGTGGTTTGGTAGTTGAGTGGCTGATTGGTTTTGTGGTTGAATGGTTGGATCGATTTTACCGAAAAAGGAATTTATAAGAAGAAAAAGCAAACACCTAAAAGGCCAAAATTTCTAATTCTTAATCATTGCTGTCCGGTAAAAATCGGGATAATATTTTGCATTCAGTAAAATCAACTGTTTTAGGGTAAATTTTGGTGTTTTCAGAATAGAAGCCCCAGGTTTATCATCCAGACAATCGCAGTTTGAGTTGGATATCGGGTACGGGATTGATAATTCTGCAGGCTTCCGGCTTTTCAAGGAACCTCATCATACTTGTGTAATTCATTAGGTGCAACCGAATAAAAGATGCCAAATTAGAAAATGCCC
>JAFAGR010000054.1 GCA_023422565.1 Bacteroidota bacterium
GGTTTTGGGTTATGGGTTTTGGGTTTTGGGTTTTGAGTTTTGGGTTTTGCGTAATGGGAACACGGGCAATATCCACCATCTGCGTTAGGGACTGGCAGCAGTACCGTGTACTGCCAAAGGCCCGCCGGCCCCGGCCGAAGCGACGGGGGCGGAACGCCCAATTTTTCGAATTTTGAATTGTGAATTTTGGATTTTGGATGTGACCAGAACTGATTAATCTGTCTAATTCGAATCGCGCAACCATTCAGCCCTCCAAAGGCGGGCAAGCCATCCAACATTCAACATTCAACATTTATGGGAATGTACTAAGCCGCAAACTGCTTAAAAAGTGCTACCTTTGCGTCCCCGTTAAAAAAACCGGGGAAATTTATTATGTCATTTAATATTAACAAACAACTAAACGCAGAAGATCAGGAGCTGAAAGCAGGAGAAACTGCAGAGGCTACTGCGACACAAAATCAGCCTGTACAAGAAACACAAACAGAAGTTGAAACCGCGCATGACGATTTTGACTGGTCGAGAGACAAGAGAAACGTTGCGGCTTACACGGCGGAGGAAAAAGAAAAGTACGACAAGGTGTATGACAACACTTTCAAACAGATCAATGATGGCGAAATGATACAGGCAACTGTGGAATCATTAACCAAAACTGATGCTGTGGTGAACATCGGCTTTAAAAGCGATGGCCTTATTTCTTTGAATGAATTCCGCGACATTCCCGGTGGAGTGAAAGTGGGCGACGTGATTGAAGTAATGGTGGTTGAAAAAGAAGACCGCGATGGTAACCTAAACCTGAGCCGCAAATCTGCAAGGATCACGCGCGCATGGGAAAGGATCGTGGAAGTGAACAAAACCGGAGAAATTGTTACCGGTGTGGTTACCAGCAAAACTAAGGGCGGACTTATTGTTGATGTATTCGGAATGGAGACCTTCCTTCCGGGTTCTCAAATTGACGTGAAGCCAGTTACCGACTACGATCAGTTTGTTGGAAAGACCATGGAATTTAAAGTGGTTAAAATTAACGAAGCGATCAAGAACGCGGTTGTATCTCACAAAGCACTTATTGAAAGCGATATCGAAGCACAACGCGCAGAGATCATCGGTAAACTTGAAAAAGGCCAGGTGCTTGAAGGAACAATTAAAAATATCACAGATTTTGGTGCATTCCTCGACCTTGGCGGCTTAGACGGATTGTTGTACATCACCGATATTTCATGGGGACGTATCAACCATCCTTCAGAAGTATTGAAGATGGATCAAAAACTGAACGTGGTTGTTCTTGATTTTGATGATGATAAAAAACGTATCAGTCTTGGTTTGAAGCAACTTACTCCACACCCGTGGGATACGCTTGCTGAGAACCTGAAAGAAGGTGAGATTGTGAAAGGAAAGGTTGTAAACATTGAAGATTACGGCGCATTCCTTGAGATCATGCCTGGTGTTGAAGGCCTTGTTCACGTGAGTGAAATTACATGGGCTAACACGCCGATAAACGCGAAAGAATTCTTCAAACTTGGAGACGAGTACGAAGCGAAAGTGGTAACGCTTGATAAGGAAACACGCAAGATGAGCCTTTCGATCAAACAAATGACCGAAGACCCATGGAGCACTATCGAAAATCAATTCCCTGAAGGAAGCCGCCACACCGGTACGGTTAAGAACATCACTCCGTACGGCGTGTTTGTTGAACTTACCACAGGCATCGGCGGGATGATCCACATCAGCGACCTGAGCTGGTTGAAGCGTTTCAATAACCCGAACGAATACACGAAGGTGGGTAATGAAATTGAAGTGATGATCCTGAACATTGACAAGGACGGACGCAAACTTCAGTTGGGCCACAAACAAATTGAAGAAGATCCATGGAACAGTCTTGAAACCGTGTTCTCTGAGGGAACTATTCATGAAGGAACGGTTATTAAGAAAGACGATAAAGGAGCAGTTGTTCAATTGCCTTATGGATTGGAAGGGTTTGCACCAAGCCGTCATCTTGTAAAGCAGGATGAGAAAACGATCGGTGCTGATGAGATCGCACAATTTATGGTGATCGAGTTTGACCGTAACGATAAGCGCATCGTATTAAGCCATACACGTCTTTGGGAGCAGGAGAAAGAAGAAGAAAAACAAATTCTTGCTAAGGAAAAACGTGCTGACGCTGAACACACCAAAAAAGCGGTTAAGAACATTCAAAGCAAGGTGGAGAAGTCTACCTTGGGTGATCTTGGCGTACTTGCAGGTTTGAAAGCAAAACTTGATGATGCAGCTGCTGCTGATGAAGCAAAGAAAGGGGCTGAAAACAAGGAAGAGCCTAAAGGAGAATAATAATTCTGACTTTTAAATAGGGTCCCGCGTCGTTTACGGTGCGGGATTTTTTTTGCTTTGCGAACTGTAGTATCGAAAAAAAAACTACATTAGTAGCCTGAAAACTTACTGTAAGATTATCCAACTTAATTATTTAAACATGAAAAAAGTATTATTTGCATTTGCTTTATTGGTAGGAATTGGTGGCAGCGCGAGTGCGCAGGAAGCATCGAAAACCAAGAAGGCACCATTGACCCGTGCTGAAGCCTCTGCAGAAAAGAAAGCAGTAGATGCACCGGAGACGGTTGCTGTGGCTGAGGCTACTGAGGTTATTGCTGAAACGGATGGCAAGGTGAACAGGCAGGCTCCTGAGGTGGTGGAAGCGGAGAAAGCGAGAAGAATGGAGGCTGAGAAAGCGAAAGCGAAGAAGAATTAATTTCTGTAATAGTTTTAGAAGGAAGGTTGCCTGTAATGGGCGACCTTTTTTTGTGGGTAGAGGAGTTTCTGACAGGGGAAATACACCTTTCTTATCGTATCCTTTTCATAATACAAACACACTCCGACTTTCCAGATATGGCGCAAAATGTACCCTGACGGGGGATTGCACGGATGAACCGGTTTTTAGAAGTTTATACTCTAAACCTTAATACCATGTGCAAACAATTTTCCTCTCCCGATTTTATAAAAAACTATCGATCTGAAGATGAGTGCAGAGAGTTTCTATTCAACCTTAAATGGCAGAAAGGATTCAAATGTAAAAGATGCGGCTATACGGAATTCTGGAAGGGTCGCACACTCTTTCACGTCCGTTGCAAAAGTTGCCGTTACGATGAATCTGTCCTCGCCAACACTATTTTTCACAAGGTTAAAATTCCGTTGGTAAAAGCCTTTAGAATTATAAATCAGTTCTTGCTCACTACGGGAGGCATATCCTCACCGGACCTGGCCAGGCAATATAATATCAATCAAAAAACTGCCTGGTATTTCAGGCGAAAACTACAACAGGCTATATGTCAGGAAAATCATTTGGAAGAACAAAATTCATCCACTCACGAATTATTTGCTGTGGACTCTATACTGATAAGTAGCCGGGAGAAGGGGTGCAATGGTTTGCAACAAATTTTCCTCGTCAAGAAACGGTCTACCGGGGGCAAAAAGAAAAAAACTGTAGTTGCCAGGAGTATTATTCCGGAAAAGGGAAAGAAGGTACTTTCAGAACTTGTAAAAGGAAAATTTGTTCAGATCAATCCTAGTATAAACATTTGGAATTTTAAAACAGGATTTACCGGCACCTACCATCATTGTTCGGGAAAATATGTACAGGGATATGTGGATGAATTCACGTTTAGAACAAATAACCGGGCGGGCGGAAACAGATTTTGGCACCAGTTTATGAAGGTCCTGGTTGATCAATCTCATAAAAACAGAGCTGAATGCGATCTAAATGGATAGTCGGAATGGAAATCAGAAAAGGATGAATTTGACGGCGATGAGTGGTCATGTAAGTCTGATATTGAGGAGTGGTCATGTAAGTCTGATATTTCTTTGACTTAATACACCTGCCCAATCCCTCAATCCCAGCCAAAGCAAAAGGCTGCCCGAATTGAGCAGCCTTTTAAACCTAAAAAAATTTTACCTAAAATCCGTATCATCCAAATGCACCTTCGTCATTTCATAAAAATGATTCTGCAATTGGTGCAAATGAATCGGTTGGGTTATATGACGTGCTTCCTCTCGATACCAAATCTCCATTCTTGAAAAATCATTCTCTTTGGGCACCAGCATCCGGAATGCGCCCTTCATATACTTTATAGTACCGTTCTCCAATATTTCACTTTCAAATTTCAATCGCTTTAACTGTCCATCTGTAATCGGAATGGGCGCCAGTTGATCGGTTTCATACCAAAATTCCTGAATGCCGTTGTCTACACAAACCTGCTTATCATCATTGTTCAACTGCGTAACAACCCCTTCCCTGCTGGTGCCTTCGTTTTCCGCATAAACGTAATCGCCAACTTTTATTTCCTGAAATTTGATCATGGTTGAAAAGTTTAGTGTTCTCTAATTTATAGATAATTTCTTTTCAACGCAAAATTCCCTCCAACTTTACTCGGCCCAGCTCATAATGTAACCTTCATTCTCTATTTCAATCGCGGTTTTCGTCAATTGTAGCGGACGGAATGTATCGACCATCACCGCCAACTCACCGGTTTCTTTTGCCCCTATACTTTTTTCTACGGCCCCCGGGTGCGGACCGTGCGGAATGCCGGCCGGATGCAGAGTAAGCATGCCCCGTGTTACGTGCTTGCGGCTCATGAAGTCTCCATCTACATAATAAAGTAGCTCGTCACTGTCAATGTTACTGTGATTATATGGCGCAGGAATAGCAAGTGGGTGGTAATCGTACAAACGTGGTACGAAGGAACAAACTACGAAAGAATTTGTTTCAAATGTTTGATGTATCGGAGGTGGCAGATGCACGCGTCCCGTGATGGGTTCAAAATCATGAATGCTTAATGCATAAGGATAACAGCAACCATCCCACCCTACCACATCAAATGGATGCGTGCCGTAATGAATGCCATACATCCAACCGCTCTTTTTCGTTTTGATAATAAAATCTCCTTTGGCATCCTGTGGTTGCAGGTTCTGCGGTACGCGAATGTCGCGCTCGCAATATGGAGAATGTTCCATCAACTGCCCGTATTGCGAAAGGTAACGCTTGGGATAACGGAGAGGCGTAAACGATTCCACTATAAATAAGCGGTTCGCCGGTTCATTGAATTTTATCTGGTAAATACATCCACGCGGAATAACCAGGTAGTCACCGTAACCGAACTTCAGTTCTCCGTAGCAAGTGGTGAGAATCCCGCTGCCTTCATGCACAAAGATCATCTCATCGGCATCTGCGTTTTTATAGAAATAATCAGCAGTTCCACCTTTTGGCGCCGCAAGTGAAATATGGAGATCATTATTCACCAAAATAGGTTTACGGCTATCTAAATAGTCCTGCTCAGGCTTTACATTAAAACCTTCAAAGCTCCGGTGCTTCAACATTTTTTCCTCAGCTATCTCCGGCATCATGTTTACGGCCTCATCTACCTTCACTATTTGAGTGGGAGGATAGATATGGTAAAGCAATGAATAGTCGTTTGAGAAGCCTTCTGTGGAAAATAATTGCTCGGAGTATAATTGGTTGTCCGGCTTGCGGAATTGTGTATGTCTTTTGTGAGGAATGTTTCCTGCTTTATGATAATGAGGCATAGTTTAATCTGATATTTGGTGGTTTGATAATGAATTGGCCGACTCAGCAAGATCTCCAGGCTGCTTCGGAAGTCACAATCCTACGCGGCGCCCTTTACACAAAGACACTATCAGGAAATAATATTTCCAGCAGCGCTTATCAATGAAGTAGGTAAAGTTGCGATGAAATGGCATTCGATAATTTGGATTTACCTTCAATCAAATTTACACCTTTAAACTGAATTTGTGTGAAGCGCATTGGCTTGCTTTCTGACACTCATAACTACCTTGATGAGGCTGTATTCCACCATTTTAAGGATTGCGACGAGATATGGCATGCGGGCGACTTTGGAAGTGCGGCACTGGCGGAAAAACTCTCACGTTTCAAACCTCTCCGGGGAGTGTATGGTAATATCGACGGACAGGATATCAGGGCCCTTCATCCGGGAAAAAACCATTTCACCATCGAAGAGATGAATGTATTTATACAACATATCGGAGGCTACCCCGGCCGTTACGCGCCCGGAGTTAAAGAAGAGATCATGAGCCGTAACGTGAAATTGTTCATCAGCGGGCATTCACACATTCTTAAAATAATATATGATGATAAACTCAATTGCCTTCATATAAACCCGGGCGCTGCAGGAAAACAGGGATGGCAAAAAGTGCGGACTTTAGTGCGTGTAAGCATTACCGGTAGTAACATCCATGACTGTGAAGTGATCGAATTGAACTAACTTTACCTTATACTCATTTCGTCTTTTCGTACTTCCAGTTTCGGCTTTTGCCCTCGCCCAGCCATTCAATTGCAGTGGCTATTCTTGAGTTGCGCGTTTCCTCACGCTTCGCTTCATTTATCCAATTGATATATTCTTTCCGGCATGATGGAGCTGATGATTTAAAGAAATCATATGCGCCTTTATTTTTCTTCAATTGCTTCTCAAAGTCAGGATGAATATCCGGAACGTTCGATGCACTGGTTTGTTTGCGCTGAAGTTTTACGCCGGATTCATTTAATTTCTTTGCCTCAAGCAAATACTGCTTCATTAGTTTGTCGCCGGGCAGGTCCTGCATGCTCCTGATCTTTCCGAGGTCACCCATTCCTCCCTCGCCACGATTTCCCTTGAAAAATTCCGCATCTTTCATCAACGGACTTTTCCAAAATGAAAACGCGCAATGCTCTTTGAAAGAGGCCATGCTGCACAAGGTTCCCTTGTGGTTGAAAGCCGGCATTCCCCATTTTACATCCTCCTCAATTTCGGGCACAGTTTCATGCACAAGTTCGCGAAGATGCTTCAGAATGGGTTGGGCAAACGGCTTTGACTTCTTTATATATTCCGTTATTCGTGGATCTTTCTTTCCCATCGGCTTTACTTTCCAAATTCAAAAAATTGAAATCAAACAGAATCAGCAGCCAATTTATAATTTAAAGTCATTGCTGTCCGGTAAAAATCGGGATAATATTTTGCATTCAGTAAAATCAGCTGTTTCACAGTAAATTTTGGTGTTTTCAGAATAGAAGCCCCAGGTTTATCATCCAGACAATCGTAGTTTGAGTTGGATATCGGGTACGGGATTGATAATTCTGCAGGCTTCCGGCTTTTCAAGGAACCTCATCATACTTGTGTAATTCATTAGGTGCAACCGAATAAAAGATGCCAAATTAGAAAATGCCC
>JAFAGR010000071.1 GCA_023422565.1 Bacteroidota bacterium
AAAGAGAGCCTAAAAACTCTCTTTCTCTTTGCCATTATAAAAGTTTCCCGGACAACAATGATTCTTAATTCCTAATTTTTAATTCCGATCAGCGCTCATCAGCGGTGCATTTTAATCTGCGAGGATCAGCGGGAGAATTTCGGATCACCATAGAAACGCAGATTTGTTCGCAGATCGCGCAAATGTATTTCCCAGCAGATTGGCGCGAATGGTTTGGCAGATGTTCGCTGAATTTATTTGTCAGAACCTTGCCTTTACACTATTTGAAAAGCTGCCTGAACTCTTGGAGGTTTTATAGTCAATTTCCACACGATACGCTTTTCCTTTTTCAAGTTTGTCTGCATGAATAATGAACGAATTCAACCCTGGTTTTGCTGATGATTGTAACTCTCCAAGAATTTCATCAGTGGCAAAATCCCGGATTGCAATTTCTACTTCGGCTTTTTCAACAAAATAGACGATCACTTCAACTTCGCTTTTTGATTTACTAATTATGTCTCGAATGTTGTTTTCGCTGGTTATAAAAGTTCTTTCACGTTTCACCCCTTTTTCAACTCCTTTGATTTTGGAGTAGGTGATAACACCTTGCACGTTTCCGAATTCAATAAATGGCATGGGAAAAAAGGGAAGGATGAAGTATCTATACGGGTCGTTACTTCTTGCCTGGACAATCTTCGGATATATGTTTTCGCCAATGGTGTCATAGGTTACACCTTGCAGAAAAAACTCTTTGCTTCCATTGTTGTCAATGAGTTTCAGATCAGTTCCGAAAGTTTTAAAAGGCACAAATTGATGGCCGGTATAATATCCGCTATCGGTGAGAGAAACTAAAAATTCTTCAGGGTTATCTTTTGAACCGCTTAAGTAATTGTATCCCTCAATTTCAAACCTAATCGCCTTCACATCGTTGACCACCGTGTCACCTATGTATTTTACATTTTTAAACTGCTTGTCCTGGTATACTGCAATGCCGGTCGTGTCGTTGTACCATTTTCTTCTGAAGAACAATTGTATTTCGTCACCTTTTTGGAGTGAAAATTTCGTTGAAGCCTGGTAGTTGTTATTCATGCCCATTGTAATGTCATTGTAATTGTCACCAAAAAGCTGCTTTGTGTAGAATTGTCCATTGCTGGAAACAGCAACCGTTGCCAGATCCGGAATAATTAGGAGATAGATGTCGGAGTTCTCGTTCTGATAGAACTTTCTGGGTGTTTTATCAGTTGGAATCAGTGTATCTCTGGGAAAGCTGTTTCGTGATTCAATATATTCTAATGAAATGAGGGTCGATTTACCAAAGAGTATTCCTTTCTGTTCTTTGGAGGTTTGGTAGTTTACCTTGTGAACAGTGTTCAGATTACTGTCAAGCAGGGTGTAAAGGCCGTTAGAAAACGATTCATAGTAGATCTTTGAACTGTGCCTGTCCCGGTAGTTTGTAAAGTCCCCGGTTCGGTACTTTCTGAAACTGATGCCGTTTAAAGTGGTGTCAAACAGGTCGGATCTTGCCTGAAGCCCGATGAATTCGTTTTTCTCGTCGAAATACGTTGCCCGAACAAAAAGTTTCGAGTTTGCCAGTTCACTTCGTGTTTGCCCAAATGCAAAGCATGTGAATAGTATGGAGATGAGCAGCAGAATTTCTTTCATTGGTTTGGTGCCGGAAGTGCTATTATTGGCAAAGAGGCTACTGCGGTTAGGGCATTGTGGAATCCCCCGAAAGCAGCAACTGAACCCTGATTGATACATGCCGAATTATGAATGAAATGTCAACTGAGAGCTATCGTCATTCGCCTAATTGCGCATAACCGATGTCCTACAGGCTTGAAATAGCAAAAAAAAATTACTTTTTTGGATATAGTTTTTATTCTGTGAAATCTTTGAAAATTACCTTTGGTTTTATTTTAGGACAATACGTTGTAAACGCATCAGTAAACTCTTTTTTAATCACAATTTTCTTTTCCTCTAATTTACCAGCAGGAACTTGAAATAATGCTGCATCATGCATCGGAATTAAAAATTCAATTTCTTGATCTTGTATACAATTAATAATAGCTGTTTTTAAAATCAGAGAAGCTGTTCCTTGAATTTTTTGACTTAATATCCATCTCTTTACTTTGCTTGGTAATACTTTCGTAGATTTTGTTTTAAAATATCTATGGTTGCCTAAACTACTAGAAATTTTGTTTTCTTTAAGAGCAAGAGTTTCTAATTCTAACTTGTATGGTATAAGGGATTTGAATTTGCTAAAGAACAAATTTATGTCAGAAACGTTTACATTGCTTTTATCTTTAAAAAAGTCTTTAATTAAGTATTCTAAGCCTTTGTTTGACATTCCATACATAAATGAAAGAAAGATAATTTTACAAAGGGTCCTTGAACTTTCATTGCCTATTAATTCAACGCTTAAAGAATTATATAAATCCGCTGTATTGTAGCAATTAATTAATGCCGGGTCATTTGCTAGACTAGCTAATATGCCGGGCTCAAATTGCGAATAGTCAGCATACAGCAACTCGTATCCATCCTTTGCAACGAAAATGGTTCTGAAATTTTTCTTTAATTGCTGAATGAAAGGAAGCCTAACTAGAGCTCGAGATGTAATGGTTCCGCAACAATCGAAAATGGGGTAGACAACCCCATCTTTTTCAGTAATTATTTTTATTAAATTTTGTTTATCAAATCTCAGTCTGTATGAAGTATACAATAGATTTAAGAATTCATCATGCTCGGCACCAGACTTTATAAACCCCCAAAATGATTTTGTGTTTATTGATTTTGAAAGATAATCGTATTTCGCATTTTGTAATGCGTGTCTAATTTCCGTTATATTTTGTGGACTGAAGATATTGTAATCATATCTTAGTTTTTTCGCCAGCATGTTAAGTTCTGCCTTTGCAAAATCAATTTTTTCGCTTAAAATTTTATTGCTAACATGTATCCCACGGAATTGTCTTTGGCAAAGTATTTCGTTAAAAGGTTTTTCAATTGTATAAAATCGATCTGCTTCATTTCTAACCTTTAGTTCGCTAAGAAGATTTTTGTAAACTTCCTGCAAGTATATATTGAACTGAATTAATTTATCAATCGAGTTAGTACTAATAATTTTGGCGGAAGTATAACCTAATACATCTATGACTAATTTTAGTTGTTCGTTATCAAAGAAGCGCTTGAATATGATCCAAATTAATTTTTGATAAGATAATTTATGGAGCTTTTGTGGGCTACCTTCAATTAGCTTGAATAATTGAAAAACGTCTATGATGTTAGTCGGCGGAGTTAATCCTTGTTTTCTGCAAAATTCTACTAGTAGAGTAGAATCAAATGTGATTATTTGGTATTCATCCAATATCACCTGTGTTAGAGAGATTTGTAATGCAACTTGGTTCTCAATACAACCAATAAAAATTGGGCTCGAATCATGAGTTGGGTAACTAGCAGTAGACGTTAGGAAAAAATTCATGACTATGATATATCGTCTGGTAGGTCTGTATAAATATCTTCCTCTTTTAAAGATTCTATAGGATGCAAAAATTGGTCTTTGAATTTTTCGGAAAGTATTCTATATGACCCAACATAACATTCTAAAATATGATCGCTTACATGAGGCTTAATTACAGATAGATAATTCAAGTCTTTTAGAGCAATTATTGCGAATCTTTGGGATAAATGATCATTGAAATACTTGAAGTGTTCTGCTACAAATATTTTATCATTCATATCTCCATTTGCTCCTAAGAATAAACAACAGGCAGCAATTGTCGGTTCATTAATTTTATGCTCAATGTTTTCCCTAGCAGTTTTTATTAAGATAGGGTCTGTAAACCTATGTCTCGTTAAAATTCCCCATAAGTAGAAACTTTGCCACTCATAAATATTTCTATTTTTGTCCAAAAGAAAATCTCTAATTGTGGTTAAATCAGTGACTTTTAATTGCACGCTACCTAAATACCTAGCGAAGGTATCAGTACTCCAAGGTTGATCAACTAGCTCACTTAATATTTTTGTTGTTATGGGATTAAAATCAATTTTTTCAGCTAAACTTTCATTTCTGGATATACGTTCTAACCTATTTATACAAAAACGAAACTCTCTTTCTAATGTATTATCATTGTTAATTAAATTAAGAACTTTTGTTCTTAGCATTGGAACAGCTATTTGAACATCTCTGGCAGTCCTACTTTTTAAAAATGTTTCAATTTGTTCAATTTTCTTGTCAGTATGAGCAAGTGTTTCTTCAATTTTCTTTCTATCATCCGCATTATCGTAATCTAGTATCTGCGTTTTCTTGTTGTTAACATTTAACCCTTTTTTTCTTAATTCTTGAATTAATACTTTAAGGGCTCTTCTTGCTTCAAATTTATCATTACAGACAATACGTATATCATCCATATATCTAAAATAGTTAAACCCCGATTTTTGCATTTTATCATCTACTGGGTGCAGAAATATATTTGATAAAAAGGATGACGCATCTCTATTTTGGGGAATTCCTCTTTCGGTTGATCTTTCACACCATTTTTTTAGAATTGATTTTATAAATTCAGTGCAAGTCTTGTAATTCGTTTCTTCTATTCCTGCTGGTTTGTAAAAATCAAGAACATCTTTTAAGTCTGCTATTCCAATATTTTCATAAAAATTTGCCAGGTCAGTAAGCAACAGGACATTATTTTTTGTTCCTAGTTCAGAAGATGTATCATTTATAAACTTTCGCCATTCCTCAACTGCATAACGGAAAAAATATTTTTCATCTTTTCTCTCTTTATTTAGTCTATGTGAATAAATTCGGTTGGAATGTAATTTATCTAAATCTTCTGCTATGTAATCTACCAAAGCTTGATAAAAAATTCTGTCTATTATATGTGTTTCTGAAGAGTACCTACTTGTAAATCCTGGTTTTGGAATATCGATATGAATTGATTTTCCTGCCTTGTAATTATCATTTGTGCCATTGTATTTAGATAAATGGGTCATTACAAAATTGATATCTAAGAGGTCTTCATATCTTAGTGGGTCTTGAAACCAATCATCTCTAATATCTAGCTTGATTCGTTTTATTGCCTTTTCGATATTTAGAGTTAGACCCTTTATAGTAATCTCGTTGTTCATTTGTAAATAACTTTTATCGTTCAAATTTTACGGGCTTCGCATTGCTTGCGCCTAACGGTTTCGGGCTTTGCCTTCGGTTGGGTTTTCGGAGCACAAAACTGTCAACATAGCACAAAAGTTAATGCGATGTAGAATGATCAATTAACCACTTCACCCGACATTGAGCCAAACGCCTGTTAGAGGCTGGCTTTCTACTTCTTATCTTGACTAGTTGAAAGAGGTTCCACGTCATTTATGTCATTTTGTATTCCTTGTTCTCTAAATTCTGAAGCAATATTGATTTGAATAATTTCTCTTTCATTTTTCCAATAAATAACGCTTAAAAATGCGATTGTCAACTGAACTTTTAAATCGTCATTATCGGGTTCATTTTTTATATTCCACTTGTCTTTAATTGTTTTATTTTCTTCTGTGTTGATATCAATAACAGAAGCATACAGTTTCAATTCGTCATTAATACATTTCAACTGCAAGTCTGTTCTTTTATCTTCCGTTATTTCTTTATGTTCAATTGCAGGCAAATCATTTTTCCGAAGTACAAACAATGTATCTTGGGAGTGATGCTCAGTTGAAGGGATATATTGAATTTTGGTTTTAAAATTACTTTCTTCAAGAATTTCTTGTAGTTGAAAACCAACTCTCACAGCGACAATTATGATGTCGTTATTGTTTCCGATAATTTTGGCTAATACAAGAAGAACATTATCCTTGTTGAGTAAATATCTTTTTGTTCTAGCTACTAAAAATGAGTTTGGGATAAAACGTTTGATATTGTGTGTTGCAATTGTTTCCGCAAAAAACGTGTCATAATTCAAGTGAGGAACATCATTGTCTGTAAAAGCCGATTTTGACATTAAAGTTCTTTCTCCACTAACATTTAATTTGAGTTCGCTTCCAGAATGTTCTTTACTTTTTTCTATAAAAATAGGTTCGTAAACTTCAAATGCCTTTGAGATGATTTCGTTTGATCGAGAATAGAAGTTTTGAATTTTATCTTCTGATAGATTAGCATAAAGTTTTTGCTGTCCAATTTTGGTTTTAATCGCCTCTTTTAAGTCATTGATGAATTTAGGGAATTTATCTCCATTCGCTTCTATCAACTTTTCAAATCCAAGGTCTGTAATGAGGTCTTTATTGCGAAGTACATTATTCAAACATCTTTCGAAATAAGAAACGCTATCAAGCCAGCTACTTAGTTCCAAAACGTCATCAGGAAGTTTTGGCAAAGCTGTAAAATTTTGATAGACGTAGTATTGGTGAAGTGAATATTGTCTTAGAAATAATAAAGAGACATAACTGCAAATCCAATAATTCACTTGTCGCCTGTTTCCTAAATTGTCAAGTTCGGGAAAGGAATATCTTAAATCTATTGGGGTTCTGTGTTTAAATTCGTTTCTGAAATTCTCAAACCAATAGAATATTTCTGTCGTTGTTTCAGGAAGCAACGCATATTTTGGTGGTTGAGATTGTGAGTACTCAAACAAATAGTTCAGCGTTTTGTATTGTTTCCTAAAGAGTAATAATCCTCCAAGTGCATAGTGAAATTCAAGAAATCTCTTTCGTTCTTCATTCCGCTTATCTATTTGCTCTTGGTTTGCAACTTTGCCTAGTTCAAAATTATAATCTTGAGCTATATATTGTAGCCTGTAATCAAAATACTGGCTTGAATTTGCCCAAAACATCTTTACCAAACGAGGATTATCGCAGATAATATATATATTGTTCCAAAGCCAACTATAGGTTTCTTCTGAAATTGTAATATCTTCAAAATCTTCTCCCAGTAGCCAAACTCCGCTAACGGCTCTATGTTCAATTCCTCTAAGCTTTGTTTTCATTTTCTACTGCTATTTCGTTTAGTTTACTCACTAGAAAATACAAGTCAATGGGATAAACCAAAGGTTTGGATTTGTCGTGTTTCCTTCGTATTTCGGCAAATACTCCGTAATAAAATTCAAGTAACGTTTCTTGGAGATGTTCGTCTTGTTTCTCTATTGCATAAAAAGCAAGTTCATTTATCGCTTTCAAGAGATAATTCTGTATTTCTGTGTCTGCTTTTGCCTTATTGTAATTTTTGATTAAATGCGTTAAAAGTGATTTGGATTTTCCGTTGTATAAAGCCACTTTTCCCAACCAAATAAAAAAGAAAATAATTTGCAAAGTTGTAAGTGCCAAAACAGTAAGTTTCGCTGAGCTGTTGATGAACCAATTATCCCAACCAAAAGGCGGATTGATTTGAAATATCAAAAAAAGGAACGAAAAAAGAGTTCCAAATAGCGTCAATTTAAAAATAGAAATTTTGCCAATGAGCGGTCTTTGAGGAAACTCGTCATTGAAAACAACAGGAATGTATTCAGAAGAATATTTATCTCCAATGTTGGAAATCTTATCAATGATAATTGGATATGCTATTCCTAATATCGCTATATCAAGAGCTACGCATATTTCAATTATGTATTCTGGTGTCATTGTTTGCACTATCTTTAAGCTTGCCTATAACGGTTAAATAGGCGAACATTTTGGCTATGCTATATCGATTGCTCAATTTGTTTGGTTAGAAAAATTACGCCATTTCTATTGCGCAGATTAACACACTCGGGTTTCAAGATATAGAAATTTCGTTATACACAATCCCTTATGCGTCTTTCCGTATAAAATTTCCGAAAGTTCGTGCATCCCTAACCACAACCCCTTGCCTCACCACTTTTCCATCGCCTTAACATTTCCCTTTTAAACCTCCATTAGCATTTTGTGTCTAAGAAATGTGTGTCCACGGTGGGTAGACACACAAAGTAGGGACACAAAAATGTGTCTTGAGTTATGAAAACTGAAAGGAGGGACACAAATGAAAATTAATAATCACATAGGAACGCAGTTCGGGTTCACCCAATATGATATGGCGCAGTACCTGGGCATCCCGCGCAGTGCATACGCCATGTTTGAGCAGGGCAGGCGACCACTAACCGTTCATGCACTAAAGAAGTTGGAGGCCCTGATCGTTTATATGGGCGAGAGAGGCAATCAGAATAGATCGGTGGATGAACCGGCAAATGAATGGGTATTGTCAGTGGTGAGGGAAAGGATCGATCATTGCAAAAGAGAAGCGATGATAGTTAAACGGAAGTTGCAACGAATGGGGGAGGCGTATCAGAATTTGGCGAGGATGTCGGCAACGGTACAACAACTGCTCCAAGCTCCCGGGCAAGACAGGATACAACTTGCATGGCTCGCTGTTCAGGAGAAAGAGATACCGGTGAAAATGAAAGCATGCGGTGTGGATGCGCAGTTTCTTTTGAAAAGTAAGATAGAAGGGTTATTGGCACAGGCGGGGGCGTTGGAAAGGATGGTGGGAGATAATTAAAAATTAAGAATTAAAAATGAAGTTGATTTTTCAGTTTTATCCGCCCCTTTCGCGATGCATTTGATTGGCGATGTCGGCGGGAAATATTGCGAATCTTACCAGGAGATGCCTATCGGTTTGCACACCGCAATCAAAAAGTTTCGTTAACAAGCATACTCGCATTAAACCATAATCCTTTATCCGGGTCTAAAGATTAAATAAGCGCCACGGACGAAATTTTTCTTTGGTAAAGTTGCAGTTCATAATTGAAACATGAGAGATCGCCTCCTTCGGGGGGCGGTTTCTTTTAAGGACTTGCTTCCCCCAGAAATTTTTCCCGCAGATTTCCGCAAATTTTTTCGCAGATGGACGCTGATTTCCTTGCCCGATCAGCGCACATAAGCGGGAAATGATTTTCTTCGTCCCGCGGCGGGTTTAGGCGTTATTTTTTCTGGCTTTTTGAATTTGAATTTGTACGATAGTAAACCATACGCAGCCTGTAAGCATTAAGAGTAAAGGCAATGCACCAAGTTCCCCCTCAACGGTTATCATGTAAACTAATAAGGCGATAGCCAACAAAAGTGTGATAATAGAACCTGTCCTCGAATTTTTTAGCCTCTTACGGGTATCATTTTTCATTTGAAATTTTTAAATGATTTTAAAGGTATGAAAAGTACTTTGAGAAACAAAGTAAAGCAAAAAAAATAGAATTGAAAAGTTTTTGTCAGGCTAATTGAAAGTTTTTTGAGTTTTTCCTGAGGAATTTTTCCCGCAGATGTTCCTTTAGATTAAATTCAACTGTTTTTTAAGGGAGAAAGATTTAGCCGAACTTAGGATAAGAAGTGGGGTGAACTTGGCAGATTTTTGAGTTTCTAGACTCTTTCGGCGTTGTAGTCCCCACCTCTTTGTCCTAGCGTTGATAGTGCTCCGGTTAGAATTTCAGACTGCGTATGTCTGTTAAAGGTCTTGGAGACTCTCAACATTTTTAACCTTAAATCTAAAGTTATGAAACAATTGTTGATTGTCGGAGCCGACATTTCCAAGCTTACTGTAGATTTTCATCTTAAGCCAATGGACTCCTTTGCAACTATTGAGAATACTGTTCGAGGATTCAAAAGCTGGTATAAGGAACTTAAGAAAGTTTCCACTGGTTCAGACCTACTAGTGGTAATGGAACACACAGGACGCTATTCAAGAAAGTTGGAGAATTTTCTATCGACGAAGGAAATTGGCTATTGTAAGATCTCGGCCTTACAAATTAAGAGATCGATGGGTCTGGTTCGAGGCAAGAGTGATAAAATTGATGCCCGTCGTATCGCAGAATATGCTTGGTTGAGGAGAAATGAACTTACAGCTGATAAGCCGGTTGATAAAGATATTATGTTACTCAAAGATCTCTGGAGCCTTCGTTCCAAGCTGGTTCGGGACAGATCCGGTTATATGAACCGCTTAAAGGAAGTGAAGGCAACGGAACTGAAACAAGACCATTTTATGGAAAAGATGCATAAGAAATTTATCATCCAGTTTACCCAGGAAATTCTTTTTATTGAACAAAAGATGAAACTTGTTATTGAATCAAATGAGGCCCTTAAAACGAACTTTAATTTATTGATCAGTATAAAAGGTGTAGGATTAATCGTGGCCAGTTATATGCTTACCAGCACAAATAATTTTACTCGTTTTGCAAATGCAAGAAAGTTTAATTGTTATGCCGGCCTAGCACCATTTAAATATCAAAGCGGAACAAGTATAAAAGGGCGAACTCGACTTAGTCATCTCGCGAATAAGGATGCTAAAGCATTATTAAATTTAGCAGCTTCCAGCGCGATTAGATACAACATAGAATTGAAGGAGTATTATCAAAAACGAGTGTCCGAAGGAAAACGAAAAACATCTTGTATCAACATTGTTCGCGCTAAAATAGTGGCCAGAATGTTTGCTGTAATCAAAAGACAAAAGCCATATGAAGAGCAATTGTTAAGGGCATAAATCCATACCCTATAAAACTAAAAATTATTATTTTGGCTATCTAAAACCCTTAGAATACGCCGATTGGTTCGCGGATTCTCGCTGATTACATTACTCGATCTGCGGCAATCAGCGGGGCATTTTTATCTGCGAAGATCAGCGGGAAATGTATTGGGTTTTCCAGCAGAGTTTCGGTGATTGTTTCGCGGATTGCGCTGAAAGTTTTCCCGCAGGTCTTAGGTGATTGTTTCGCGGATTCAATCGTACATCGTCAATCGTAATTCGTACATCTCTTCTACCTTGTTACATATATCTTTTTCGATCTCACAACTCCATCTGCATGCAACTGTAAAAAATAAATTCCGGTTGATAAGAATGGAAGTGGAAGTTCAAAGTCCGTTGCAGCGCCCCTCACATTACGGGAAGCAATTAGTTGACCGTTCGGTGCAAACATCTTTAATGCCACATCAGACCTATCCTTGTTGAACCTTACATGCACACTGTTCGAGGTACTGTTATAAATTGCAGTGAATATTTCATCTTTCGTCAATCTCACCATTTCCACATGAGAATAATTGAACCGGCCGTCGAAGTCTGTCTGTTTCAACCGGTAAAAATTATCTCCTTCAACAGGGGCGTTATCTATGAATCTATATTGCTGCACTGCCGATGTAGTCCCATGACCATTCACGCGGCCAATGGAGGAGAAGGTTAAAGCATCTGAGCTTCGCTCCACATAAAAGAACTCGCAATTGTTTTCATAAGCGGTCTGCCAATTCAGGTACGCTTCTTTATCATGTAGCCGCGCTCTGAAATTGAGCAGGCTAACAGGTACAACACCTTCCGGAACCAGGCCTGCATCCATATTGGTGATCACATTTCCCGAAAGCAGGTTGAAATTATTGGTTTTGCCGGCAACATCGGCCTTGCTGTTATTAACCGCATTCCTGCCACCAATGTGCGGAAGCGTAAACCTATAACCCAAGGGCGCCTCAAAAACGATATAGTAGCCACTGCCGGGAACAATATTTTCAAATTGATAATTTCCTGTTAGGTCTGTTACAGTTGTAGCTACCAGGAATCCGATATTGTTGTACAACCTTACACTAACCTCACCTGCACCAGGTTCGAAAGTATCCTGTATTCCATTTTCATTTAGGTCGATCCAAACAAAATTTCCCGCGCTTCCGTATAAGGGGCATTCATTTATGGTTGCAATTACAGGAAAGGTTTGAGTGCATCCTGAAATATTATCCGTCACTTCAAAAGAGTACTGTTTAATGCCCGCAACTGCAGTTTGAATAACGGGGTTTAGCGCGTAGATATTACTCAGCGTATTGTCGTCGGGTTGCCACATCCAGGAATAAGAACCTGCAGGCATTGATGGTGCGAACATCACATTTTGTTCACCACGGCATGCTACAACATTTGGGATCGAAACGTTTATGCCGGGAGCATCCATCACGCTTACCACTACAGTATCTGTAACTGTGCAGCCCTTGTTATCGCTTACTGTTAACATATAGGCAACACTGTTTGAGTCGATGCAGGCAATGGGTTGCGATGATGCGGGATCAGAGAGGCCGGTCTCAGGCATCCATGAATAACTGATATTATTAATGGGTGCCGTTCCAATTTGCGCACAGCTATTCTTGCATAGTGAAACTGAATTAAGCCCGGGAAGAATATCCACCACCGTAAGCATTACGGTATCGCTGTTTGAACAGGGAATAGTGCTGTTGGTTTTTGTAAGCACGTATTGGTATGTTCCCACATTCAGCCCGGTGAACAAAGGATTTGGACTATTCGGATCATCAAGATTATCTGTGGGGCTCCACTGATAACTTATTGATCCGCCGGTGGCATTTGAATCACTCCCAATACGCACGGCTTGGTTAATGCAGGTTGTTCGGTCATCGCTAACCACAGGCTGCTCCATGAAAGGAATCAACTGCAAGGTGTCATTTAAGTAGCATCCCCCATTGACCACGGTTAATATAAGATTTGTAATGCTGCCCGGTGGCGGGTTAACGGTTTGCGGATTGCGGATGCGAGGATTGCTCACTAAATTTTCGGGTTGCCAGTAATAAGACAATCCTGCCGGTACGCCTGCACCAAGTTGTACAGCGCCGCTTTGCGGGCAATATTCGATATCGGGCATGCTGAAAGAAAGATCCCTCACGGTAACGGTAACTACATCGGTTGCCGGCACAGTGCAGTTGCCTGGAAAAGTAGCAGTAAGCATGTAGGTGGTGGTGCTTTCAGGATTGGCCAGGGTGGTGGATGCGGTAGGATCTGCAAGGCCTGTCGTTGGCGACCATTGATAAGTTACGCCCGGTAATGGCTGGCTTCCGATTGTTGTATTGGAACCCAGGCAAATTGAACGATCAGGTGCATCCGGAATAGTAGGAAAATTATTTACGGTGATCGTCACATCATCAGTGGAAGTGCATCCGCCCATATTTGTAGTTAGGGTATACGTAACCGTTACCGCCGACAAAACCTGGGGATTTGCAAAAAATTGATCTGTTCCGTTCTGCCACGGAGCCGCGGGAGGATCCCAGGAATAAGTGGTGTTGGGCAAGGAATCTGTTCCTAAGGTTACGATTGCATTATCGCATACAATTTTATCAGCACCTGCATTCGCGGGCTCAATAGGAACGGTTACTACAACAGTATCTTTCACGGTACAGCCGTTGGAACTTGTTACGGTTACATAGAAAGAACTCGTTTCCGAAACAGTGGCAACGGGATTACTGATATTATTGGCAGACAGTCCACTACCTGTCCATTGATAGCTATAACCGGGTTGCGCCGCGGCGCCAATGGTAACAGGTACATCTGCACAGGTAAGGGTGTCCGGGGCCGAAAAGACCGGTGATTCGAGTAATAAATTAGTTGTTATTGATGCAGTACATGTCAACCCGCTATTGTGCGCACTTACTACTGTCATGGTATAGGTTCTCGATACAGTGTCGGTAAGGTGAACAACATTTCCTATGTATGCAGACAAGCCTGTCTGCGGAGACCAGGAATACAGAGCGTCAGGTATATCGCTGGATCCGATGAGCGTAACCTGTCCTCCACTTGATGCATATCCGTTGCAATCATCAACGGGAATTTTACGGATAGAACAACTTAGGAGGCAACTATCTTTCACCATGGTTGCACTGTTGCAGGTTTTCCCGTTATACGTTACCGCTAGTGTATAAAAACTTGTGCCCTGGATAGAGGCACTTACCGGAACCTGTGGCAGATCAGTAGGTCCTAAAAAATTGCCGGGCCCGGAAGTCAGCGTCCATGCGTATGTTTCCTGAATTTGTGGTGTGCGGTCGGGCATGCCGATTACGCCTGAACTACAGAGAGGCTCGCCTGCATTTGCTTCAATGGTGGAAACAATTACGGTATCAGAAAAAACACATCCCTGTTTGCTCGCATAGGCATAAAGCGAAGCCGGATTCGGCGATGGTAACTGTTCGTTTACGATATCGGTGTCGAAAAAAGTTTGAGCGGTGTCGACCCTGGTGATGTAAGTGGAAGGTGACCAGGAATAGGAAAAACCTGCCTCAGGTGAGGTTCCCACTAAAACAAGCTCAGGGTAGCAGGCCACTTTATCGGGCCCCGCAAAATTCGGATCGGCGGGTGGGGCTACCGGTTTAACCCTAACTGAGTCCTGCATAACGCAATTGGTTCCATCGGCTTTTTGAAGGCTTACGGTGAGATGATAATCTGTTACCGCAAGCGGGTTGGCCATAGGCTGTGCGATATTGTTGCTGTTTAGTCCTACGGCAGGCATCCATGTATAGCTGACGTTAGATCCCGGCAATGGCGCTGTACCGATTCTTACAGGCTGCCCTGCGCAACTGCTTTTATCCTGGCCGGCATTGGCACGGTACACCGTCACCACAACCTGTGCAAGTTGTTGGCACCCCACAGCGTCTGTCAACATCAAGGTATAAACCGTATTAACGTTTGGCGATACGGTGGGAGAGGGAACAGAAGGCAGACCCATATCCCATGAAAAATTATACGGGGGCTGACCACCCGAAACTGCTGCAGCAGCATTTAGTAGCACCGGCGAAGACGGGCAGGTTACCAAAGGACTTTCAAAATTTGCAGTTGGAGCCGTGTGTGCACTTACCTCTACGAGAGCGGTGTTACTTGTATGAATGAGAACAGCATTACATTGGGCGGATAAAAAAGATTGCCGCCGAAAAAATTCGCTAACTCCTCCAATAATGGGGCGGTAGTCTTTATCATTTGCTCCCGGTATATCCACCCACGGACCGGCGGCTGATAAAGCGCGTTGCCACTGATACCGTATATCTTGCACCGGCCTCTGCAAGGTTTGCACGCCGTTCACATAAATCAAGGGCAGGCTGTCGCCATGAACCAGGATATCATTACCTGAAATGATCTGCGCAAGACCATACTTGCAGGCCGTCTGCTGAACGGGAGAGATGGTGTCGGCTGAAGTATTATAACGGTTAGGGCAAAACGAAATTTTAGTTAAGAAGGCATCTCCGTAAAGTGCGTTGTGTAAAGTTGCAGGAACTGTTGTGGGGAAGTCGGGCGATGCAGTACCTCCTGTTATGAAAACATTTCCGCCCTGTATTGCCGCATCCAGAACATAATCGTCTTGGTTGCCTCCGAAGTAACCGTTGTATAAAATATTCCCTTCAGTTTCTAAAACGGTTAAACATAGGTCGGATGAACCATTAATGCTACTGCCGTCTGTGGAGCGATTAACAGCAACCTCTGTTTGGCCAATAAGAAAGATCTTGTTATCCTGAACTTCCATTTTGGAAAACGGATTCACGAAAGTTGAAAATAACATGTTCCCGAGCGGGTCATAACGTGTTATGAAGCTTGTTTGCGATCCTGCGTAATTAGAACCATTTGTTACAGGATAATTTGCTGCCGCTCCATAACCGCCGATGATAAGGTCATCGCCCACCAGTTCTACAGGCCATTTATCAAAGGACCAATACTGATTTATCGGGCTGTTTTTTGAATACACTACTGAACCGTTAAAATCCAGTTTATAGATCAACAAGCTGTATTGAGTATTGCCCGCGGTTCCTGCGATATAAGCATGATTTGAAGATAGCTTTATGCAGATTGGATTCCACCAATACGATGGCGTGGAAATATGTTTGGTTTGCGCGAGGGTTCCGTTAGAATTCAGTCTTGTATAAAACGAAGTACGGTTAGAAAAAGTTCCGGCAATATGGTATTCTCCGTTTTTAACCGCGAAATCTCCCAACCGGGATGTTGAATCTACCGAGATATACCTGGCAAATACCGTGTTGAAATTAGAGAGGTTAATTTTCCTAACATAAACATGTCCTGATCCCGGTGAGGTTTGACCGGGCGAACCGCCAATAGTGACGGGCAGGTCCGAACTGTAGGCTGTAAAAGCCGTGTAAATGAATCCGTTTTCAACTACAATCTTGTTGCTTTGGTTAAAATTTAGCGGAAAAAGCAGTCCTGCAATACCCAATGACCTTATTATGTCGCCGTTAGTCGCATTCAGTTTTAATAGGAAAAGGTTGTAATCATTAACATTTAACGCTCCCATCGTGGTAGGAAAATTCAAGCCTGTCACCCAGGAAGCAATGATCCATTCATTTCCGTTGATGATAATTTTGGGATAAATTTCGTTGTCGGGGTTGAAAAGATTCGTGGAAGTTGTGTCGGAAATGATGCGGTTAAAGATCAAGGTTCCGTCCGCCGAAACCTTAAGGGCCTGGATGGTGATACCGCAGCACCATGTACCTAATGGTTTCGCGGCCAAAAGGTAAACTTCGCCATTTATTACCTCCATTGCCCTAACCCCCACCCATTGGTCAAGAGGGATAAGACTAGAATAGAGTATCGAGCCATCTGCCGAATGCTTTTCAAGTTTTACGCTTGAACCGGCATAAGATGGGGAACTCACAACATATGCTTCACCGTTCACCACCTTGATCAGGCCTGCGCCCGCCGGGGAAATCGTATCCTGAAGTGAATATTCAGTGTATGCCTGGGCATTACTGTTAAGCGCTTGAAAAAAACAGCAGAAGACAATACAACCCGTCAGAGTAATAAATCTGATCATAGAAGCGAATAAGCGTTGAAGGGGGAGGAATGAAGATAAGATATAATTTGATTGTTTCCCGCAGATGTTCGCCGATTGGTTCGCGGATTCTCGCTGATTACATTACTCGATCTGCGCCAATCAGCGGGCATTTTCATCTGCGAAGATTATCGGGAAATGTATTTTGGCTTTCCCGCAGATTTTGGTGATTGTTTCGCAGATTACGCAGAATTTTTTCCCGCAGATTATTGGTGATTTTTTCGCATTCTTTTTAAAAAAGGAATCAGTGGCAGTTGCGGCATCGGCATATTATTGCAAGGCAAATCCAGAATCACATATCACGGTATTGTGCTCCATCACTTCTAAAGTTTCCTGATTTTTCTGAAAACCGTCCCCTCCTTTGTGAAGATCCGAATTAAATAGATGCCCGGTGGCAGCGATCCAACATTTATCGAATTGCTCACATCTTCCTGGCTCATTAACCTTCTTCCCAAAATATCATACACCTCAACTTTATCTATGATTGCTTCGGTAAAAAAGCTAAGCGAATTTTTTACCGGGTTTGGATATAGCAAAATATTCCGGAAGCCGGTTGGTCGGTCAACGCGATCTTTTATGATAGTGGTTGCCACATTCGTAACTATGGGGAGATTATAATCGAAATAAATGCTGGCGCGGTTCTTAACCGTGTCGAATTCTGCCAGGGTTGGTTTCGTTTTTATTTTGAAGGCGACATAACCGTTGCTGGAAGGCTGGGTGTGGGGTAAATTGATGCTGTCAAACCTGAACGAAACAATATTCCCTTCCCTGATCTTCATTTCATAGATATGACTCGCGGCCAGGGGTTGAATGGAACTGATGTCGAGAGTTGAAACATCAAGGGTATCAATGATCAAAACGTTTATAGCTTCTGCTGATCCGGTGTTTTCAAATCGTATCATGTAATGAACATATTCTCCGATAGCATCGGTTGAAATTTCAGGGCCCGCAAGGCAGGTTTTGTCGTTAGGATCAAAAGAGTTTACAACCACTTCATCCAGCTTTGCGCCATTGTCGCCCGGAGTTTCGTCCCCGGTTTGTGAAAGTATCCTGGCGGTAGTTGTTAGAATGTCGCCGCTATTTACGGGCGGATTGTCAGCAGGAGAATTTATTGAAAGTGTAATGAAAATGCTGTCTTGTTCAAATGGCGCGAGGTCGGTATAATTCCAGGTTAATCGTCCCGGTATCTGCGAAAATGAAGTGTTTGATGCCGACACAAGATCTGTTCGGTTGTCATCGAAGTTAAATGTTACCGATCCGGAAAGAGTGGTTGTTCCTTTATTTTTATATAGGAGTAAATACCTGCTGTGGAATCCCGGGCGCGGCATATTCAGGGGCAACAGCATTATTTCCAGATCGTTGAAGGCGCCGTTAGGTACCAGGCAAAAGGAAATATTTTCAACATTGCTGTTATTGGTTAAAAAAGTTACGATTGCTGAAGGGGGAACTGCCGAGTAGTAAGGTAAATTTTCAGGTTGTGGTGTGTAAGTGAACGTGCCTGTGTTGCTAAATTGAACCAGGCGGCCGTCTTCATTGGTAAATGCGGAACCTGTGGAGACGCCGTCGGAAATATCTACGCGTAGTGCGCCGGCTTTTATGTCTGTGGCATCACATCCGTTATTATTCAGATCAATTGATCCGGTTACAATAGTCCTGTTCAACGAGCCTGGGTAGGGACAAATTGTAGTCACGGTGCAATTTGCATAACCACTTAGAGAAACCAGATTGTTTATGCTTTGCAATTCTGCAGCATCACAGCAGATAAACCTGAGGTTGGGCTGGTCTCCCAAATACACCCGCCGTTCTGTACTGTTGTTTTTCATATAAAGTTCCTGCAAACTCCCGGCGGTATTTATCGGATTGCAAAAAAGTGTGTCGAGGTTTGGAGAGTTAGAAACATCGAGTGTAACCAGGTTTTCTCCAAAATATAACGCAGTAAGGTTTGTGAGCCTGCTCAGGTCAATGGTGTCGATGGCAGTGGTGGCAAAATTCAGGTATTGGATATTTTCCGCTCCTGATAAATTAATAGACGATAAACCCGGATTGTTATTGAGTTGCAGGTGTAATAACTCATCCTGCGCGGAGGCATCGAATGTTTGCAGATCATTAAAAACACCGATCAGGTACACTAACGATGTTCCGGTTACATCCAAATCGGTAAGCTGGTTAAAATGGCAATGGAGGTATTTCAGACTTGGGTGGTTTGTGACGTGCAGATCGGTAAGCCGGTTACCATAGCAATCGAGTGTTTCAAGAGCAGTGAGGGGAGTGGCATCAAAGGAGGTTACGAAATTTTGTCGAAATGCAAGGTATCTAAGGTTTGTAAATGATTCTATTCCATCAAGGCTATCGATGTTAGCCGCCACGACGTTATAGGAAACGTCAAGCCAATAAACCGCCAGGGCCTCACTCAACTGAATTTCGTCATCATTGTTTGCATCAATATTCATGTAATCTCCCGCCTGATCTTTAGCGATGGGGTTGTTGGTATTTGCCAGAAGCAAGCTGTTTTTGAAAGCCTGGTCAGGGATATGGAGGATTTGTGCGCCTGTTGTTTTAATGAGGAATAATAACAGAATGGTGGCGATTGATCGCATACAAAGAGAAATTAAGGATTCAAATGTACAAACTCAAGAGTAGAGAGGAATCAATCCGCCACGGCGGCCAGGCAATTCAATCATCCAATAAGCCGAAGAACAATTAGCAACGATCAGGTATGATTAAGCCGGGGATCGTCATACAGATCATTCACCTGGGTAAGAATGTTTTTGGGAATGTTTCCCAGGTCCACTCTTTCGTAAACTTTATTGCCTGGCGTGTTTTCGTTGTAGCTATTATACAGATTAATGTGCGTGTCGGTTTCCTCCATTATACTGGTTTCTCCATCTGCTTGTTGTTCGTCAAGGCGGTTGGCTATCTCCCCGTCATCCGCACTATACTCAAGCCGATTGCAGTTTACATTCACATGGAAAGCCTTTCGTCCGTGATAAATGGAAAAAGCAGTTACCGGGGCATCGTCTCCCGCAGCCACCAGCGTGATCTTGGTGCCATCGGGAGTGATAACGGTACGGTTATTACCGATCCGGTCTTTTAAATGTTTGCCATTTAAATTTTCATGCAAGGCAGATCCCGGTGCATCAGGATAATCGCCCCAAAGCTGAAAAGTATACAATCCTTTATAAGTAATAGTGAAAGTGTTGTTTCTCCGTCCGCTCACTACTCTCGTGTCTATTTTGATAGATGTATTTGCGCCTGAATTAAATTCATACAACCCTTCTTCAATTACCTGGAATCCCCCTGATGCAGCGACCGAATCGCAGGTGCCCAGTTCAGGCAAGGGTTTCTGGTCATTTTTTTCCTTCTTGCATGATGAAAGCAAGGAAACAATTACGAAGGAAAAGAGGAGTGAATATTTGAAATTCATAACGGTTATAGTTAGGTGAAGAAATTCGATAGACAACTAAAAATAACCAGGAAAAAGGAATAATTCAAAAAGAAAACGAAAGCACTCAAGATTCAAAATTTGTTCTCCACATTGGCTAGGCGATCGTCCAACGCCCGGCATCATCCAGAGTATAATTCAGCCCATTGCTCATTGAATAAACAATCTTGTTCGTTTTCTCACTAACAAATTGCTTTTGCTCATACACACGGATGCCGTTATTCTGCCGGGTGAGGTAGTTGATGAGGGCCTGCATGGTGGGTTGTATGTCGTGCAACCATTCCTCATCCTGTTCTTTTACAAATGCCTGGCTCATGGGGGAGTTAGAGTAAAAAGTGTGCCAAGGGAGTCTTTGGTTTTGAGTTATGAGTTTTGAGTTATGGGTTATGAGATGTGCGTTTTGGGATTTGGGATGTGAGTGCTGGATTCAGGTGCAGGGTGCAAGCTTCAGGCGGTAAGGTTGCTATGAGTTGGAACGCTAATTACCATTCAACCCGCCAAAGGCGGGCAAGCTATCCAACCAGCCAAAGGCGGGCAAGCTATCCAAAATTCAGAATTGCCAAATCATTTTTTGTGTACGTAAAAATTAAACTTTCCGTTGCTCTCGCCTTTGTAAACGATGTAATGGCTCTCGCGGTTCTCATTATAAAAATGACGACGGTCGCCCACATTCAACTTTACATAGCTGCCGTTTACGATCAATTTTATTGCATCGGGTGAACCTTCCAGTTTTTCAACTACTGTCATCGTGGTCTTGGAATCTATCTGCATTACCTCGCCAATTTTAGAGGTGAATGTTCCGGCAGGCCCCGCGGCCGAAGTATTTCCTGCATTTAATGCCTCTGAAATGGATTGCTGGGAATAGGTGGCGAGCCCCGCCACCTGTGTTCTTAATTTTTCCAGCGAAGCTTCCACGCGCTGGTCTGAAATGCCAATGGCCGCAAAGCTGGTGTTGAGCCGGTTGAAACCATCATTGATCACTTTCGATTGCTGCATGATCTGCTCGTGCGCCTTTTTTAGTATCTGCTGCGATTCCTTTTCTGCCTGCTGAAGTTTTGCATTTTCGGCCTCACTGTCCTTCGTCATCCGGTAGGTCAACCATCCGCCGGATAGAATAAGGAGCGTCATCGCTGCCATAAACAAAACCCGCTTCCATTTGGTGGTGATCTTTTCCCTGTCGAACCAAAAGCCGAGAATGCCAATGGCGGTAGTGATTAAGATTGAGGAGATCAATAGTAAGGTATTACTTCCCATCGCAGTTAGTTTAATGCAGCGAAAAAATGCAGAATCGGGAGGTTTGCTGTGTTCGAAGTCCCTGGTAGCAGGGACTATCGAAAAGACTATTTCAAATATAATATTTTTTCAATAAGAAAGGTGAGGTGGCGGTTTTGGGAGAGGGCTTTAATGGTGTCAAAATTCAAAAGTAAAATTCAAAATGCCTGGTGCCTTGAGGCTTGTGGCTGGAAGCTCTGATGTTTCACGCAAAGGCGCAAAAAATTCATAAGGCGCAAAGGGTTTTACGATTTACGAATTACGATTTGAAAAATTTGAAATCACTCTTTGCGATCTTAAATTTTGATTCTCGATTTAGGTGCAGTTCAAAAACGGATTCTCTTTTAAATCATTACCGCTCACTTCGTGTATTCTAAGTTCCTTCAACCACCAAAAAAATTTAAGCTACCTGCGAATAATTCTCAATAAATGGGGTTTGCCTTTTTATAATTGAGAACATTCTGTAAATGATTTTATTTCTTACAATGT
>JAFAGR010000070.1 GCA_023422565.1 Bacteroidota bacterium
GGCCTGTTCCGTGCCTTTCGTTTTGTTGAATAAAATGGCAGGTAAGGTCCGGATAGGTTTCCGTTACATAATCCTGGATCTTTTCACCCAGGTATCCGATAATGAAAATAAACTCCTTTACACCCGCATCTTTCAATTGATCAACAATAATGCTCAGGATCGTTTTACCCGCAAGCGGAATTAAAGCCTTGGGTTGAGTGTATGTATGTGGGCGCAACTTAGTTCCGGCACCCGCCACCGGGATAATAGCCTTCATCTTCTATCTTTTACTGCGAAGTTGTAAATTTTGAAACTACGCATCTTTTAACCGGTGAAAGTACTACATTTTAAAGCTTTTGGCGCAACCGTTGAAGATTCTTCACCTTTATTTATAATACTGTGCAAACCGCCGCTTTATAGTCGCCTGCTTATATTTGCCTAATAATTACGATCATGAAAAGAGACCAGGCAATTTTTGATTTAATTAACATGGAGTTAGATCGCCAGCGCAATGGTATTGAACTTATAGCTAGTGAAAACTTCACCAGCCTTCAGGTGATGCAGGCAATGGGCTCGCCGCTTACCAATAAATATGCAGAGGGATATCCGGGGCGGAGATATTACGGCGGATGCGAAATTGTAGATCAGGTTGAACAGTTGGCAATAGATCGCGTAAAGGAAATTTTCGGCTGCGAATATGCAAACGTTCAGCCTCACAGCGGAGCACAGGCAAATGCGGCTTTAATGAGCGCAATACTTCAACCGGGCGACCCGATCCTGGGGCTCGACCTTAGCATGGGCGGCCATCTTACACATGGTTCACCCGTTAACTTCTCGGGAAAACTTTATAAGGCGCATTTCTATGGCGTGATAAAAGAGACCGGGCTTATAGATTATGAAGCGCTTGAAACGAAGGCCCGCGAAGTAAAACCAAAACTTATTATTTGCGGAGCTTCAGCGTACAGCCGCGACATCGATTATGCCCGAATAAGAAAGGTGGCCGATGAAATAAATGCGCTTGTGCTCTGCGATATGGCGCATCCGGCAGGGCTCATCGCAAAAGGATTGCTTGCTTCTCCATTTCAACATTGCCATTTCGTTACGAGTACTACGCACAAAACTCTTCGCGGACCAAGAGGCGGCATTATTTTAATGAAGAAGGATTTTGAAAATCCGTTTGGTTTAAAAGACCTTAAAGGAAACATAAGGATGATGAGCCATGTACTGGACATGGCGGTATTTCCGGGCACGCAGGGCGGTCCGCTGGAACATGTTATCGCTGCAAAGGCGGTAGCATTCGGAGAAATTCTTACTGATGATTTTACCGATTATGCACAGCAGGTAAAAAAGAACGCGGCCGCAATGGCAAGGTCTTTTAACAGCAGGGATTACGAGATAATCAGCGGAGGAACCGATAACCATCTTATGCTGATCGATCTTCGAAATAAAAATATCACGGGTAAAAAAGCCCAGGAAACATTGGATAAGGCGCACATTACCTTAAACAAAAATGCAGTGCCTTTTGATGACAAGAGCCCGTTTGTAACTAGCGGAATTCGCGTAGGCGTGCCCGCGATCACCACGCGCGGTATGAAGGAGGAACATATGGATATGGTGGTTGACCTGATAGATCGGGTGCTCATGAAAATTGACGATGAAAGTGCAATTGTTGCCGTGAAACAGGATGTTCAAAAATTAATGAAAGATTTTCCGCTTTACCCGGAGTTATAAATAAATAATCATGTTACAAAGAATACAAACCATCTGGCTTTTTCTCGCAGGCGCATGCGCGCTTCTCAGTATTAAGTTTCCAATTTACAGCGGTGCACAGGCAAACAACACGCTTTACCAGGAAATTACCGGAACGGTAACTATACCGATCCTGATGCTTACGGTGGCGATCGGCGTACTGGCCTTCCTGGCAATTTTTATGTACACCAACCGTAAACTTCAATTTCGTCTATGCCTGATCGGTATCATTCTTGAGGTGATCCTGATATTTCTTTACTACACAAAGATCAACGAATACGAAACGGGAACATTTTCACTAACGGCAGTTCTGCACGCGTTGGTATTGCTGTTTTTCTTCTTTGCCGCAAGAGGCATACGGGCAGACGATAGAATAGTGCGGGAGAGCAACAGGCTGAGGTGATGTACGAATTACGATGTACGATGTACGATTTACGATGTACGATTTAGTATTGATGTTTGGTCCGGGAGTGGTCAATCCTTAACGACCAGGAACTATCTGTACAGACGCAATGCATTGCGTCTCCTACTAATTATACCCTACAACCGCGATTCATTGCGTCTCTTACCGACTAACCAGGATCTGTTCCGTAGCCACCGCTTCCGTACCTCTCAACACCAACACATACATTCCCGATGCAAGCCCTGTTGCGGAAAGCGTTAAAGTGTATGTACCTTTTTTGTGCTGCTTTTTGCTAAATATTATCCTGTTCAATTTTCCGCTGATATCGTATAAATTCAATGATACATTTTTATCATCATAAGTAACCTTGTACTGCACGGTTGTACTGCTTGTGAAAGGATTGGGATAGTTCATGATCGTCCACGGCGACGGGCTTATTACACACTTCGCCGGCTCATTTTTTACAAAGGATGGAAGCGTGTTCTTGATCTTGCCGGCAAAAGGCATCGGGCCGTAGCCATAACCTTTCACCAGCGCGGCGTCAAACCATTTCATCTCCGCTTTCATTACCCACCATAGTTCGCCCGACACGTAAATATCACCGCAATTGTCGGTAAGTAAATTCGGAGATTGATTCGTGCTCATCGGCAATTTTGTGTGCTTTATCCACCGATACTTTCCCTTCGCATCAAAACTTGCAAGCAATAAGGATTCGTATACATTTCTCAAAGTGTCTGTATAAAAAACCTGCTTATCAGGGTAGGAGATTTTGCTCTCCACTATCGCATAAATATTTTCATTTTGATCGGCGGTTAAAGCGCGTATAGTATGCGCTGTTGTCGTTTCCGCCCATTTCAATTTGCCCTGCAGATCAAAGGCGGCCAGCACCATTCCCTTCCTTCCTGTTGTGTCAATTTTCTTCCCGAAAAAATTCTGATTGTTGTGTACATGGCCTCCAAGGTAAATGCCGGAAGCAGTCGCTTTAATTGAAGAGAAGATGGATTTGCCTCCCGACGCACGCACCCATTTCAGTTTCCCCTCTTTATTATAACATGCCAGGTAGGCTTCATATGCCGGATTGTATTGACCAACGCTGTCTACAACAGCCGGTGTAAGTTTCTTACTCCCGAAAGCCACACCTTCTGCTACTGAAACTATCGCATACACGTCGCCGTTAGGAGCCTCATCGATGAGCATTCCCGGAACAAAATAACCATGATGGCCGAACCTCCGGACCTCCTGCTTCCACACAGTCTTAAAATCTTTGTTCAATTTATAGAGTCCGAAAAAACTAACTTCTTCATTATATCCTTTTCCTGAATCCATTAAACGGTATTCGGATTGCGTGACGAGATAATCTCCCTCCTTTGTTACCACGAAGCGCATCGGGTCACGCAACAACCCCAGCGTATCGGCGACCACTTTTTTTGCGCGACCCTCAGGAGTAATGTGTAATATGAAATACCGGCCGGCATCTACCCGTACATCAATTTCCCTGAAGGAAGGATTTCTATCATTTGAGGCCAATACCACAATGTTTCCATCACCGTCAAGCCCCATGCCTACAGGATCGTCTGCTCCTTGTACTTCGCGTACCCAATTTATTTTTCCATCAGGTGAATAGCTGGCCAGGAACATGAAATCGCCCACGCTTACTGATTTAGAATCTCCTGATGAGGAATACAATTGCTGCCCGCCTGTGTAATACATTGGCATATTGGCAACACCCGCAACTATCATGTTGCCGGAAGCATCAAGCACCGATGCACGGATACCACCATTCAGGTTGTCTCCGCTGCTGGCCCATTCAAACTGTTGTGCTGCTGCGCGCCCGACCAATAAAAATGTTGTGATAATAAAGCCTAGTGATACTTTCTTCATAGATTGGTCAAAGATACTTACCTGTCCGGCTTTCCTTGCTTTTAGCGAGATCCGCGGGCTTTCCTTCAAACACAAGATTGCCTCCGTCTTCTCCCGCTTCGGGGCCGAGGTCTATTATCCAGTCCGCACTTTTTAACACATCGGTGTTATGTTCAATAACCAAAACAGTGTGACCTTGTTCAACAAGCGCGTTAAATGAAGCGAGCAGTTTCTTGATATCGTGAAAGTGCAGTCCGGTTGTAGGTTCATCAAAAATGAAAAAGATGCTTCCGGTTTGTTTTTTCCCTTTTCCTAAAAATGAGGCGAGCTTCACACGCTGCGCTTCTCCACCGCTTAACGTATCGGATGACTGCCCGAGTTTAACATAACCAAGCCCCACTTCACTTAAGGGCTGCAATCTTTTCGCCACATCCAAGGCTTCTTTCGGCGATCCTTTTGCGGTAAGAAATTCGATGGCTTCATCAACACCCATTTCTAAAAGATCGAAAATATTCTTTTCGCGGAAGGTCACTTCAAGCACCTCCTCTTTAAACCGCCTGCCACCGCAAACTTCACATTGAAGGTGAACATCTGCCAAAAACTGCATTTCCACAACCTGTTCGCCCTCTCCTTTACAGGCATCGCATCTTCCTCCATCCACATTAAATGAAAAATGCTTTGGCTGAAAACCGCGCATCTTACTCAAAGGCTGCGAAGCGTACAGGTCGCGTATTTCATCATAGGCTTTAATATAGGTAACCGGGTTGCTCCTGCTTGATTTACCGATCGGGTTCTGATCGACCATTTCAACCTGGCTTATTTCAAACAAGTCGCCATGAAGACGCTTAAACAAACCTGGTTTTTCAACAAACTCACCAATATGATTTTTTAAGGCCGGGTATAGTATCTGTTTTACCAGCGTGGTTTTACCGCTACCGCTCACGCCACTAACCGCGCACAATACGTTCAATGGAAATTTTACGGTGATCTTTTTCAGATTGTTTTGCATAGCACCTTCAAGAATGATGCTTTGGTTCCACTTCCGCGTACGCGCGGGAGGATCGATGGTTAGTGCGCCTGAAAGATATCGTCCCGTAAGGCTCTCTTTATCTTTTATTATCGCATCATAATCGCCCTGCGCAATCACCTCGCCTCCAAGATGGCTCGCCAGCGGGCCCATATCTATTATGTAGTCCGCTTCACGCATCATCATTTCATCATGCTCTACAACAATCACGGTATTTCCAAGATCGCGCAATTGTTTTAAAACGCCTATCAACCTTTCCGTATCGCGACTGTGCAAACCGATCGACGGTTCATCAAGAATATATAATGAATTGGTAAGGTTTGACCCCAGGCTTCGCGTAAGCTGGATGCGTTGGCTTTCTCCACCGCTCAATGAATTGGCTAAGCGATTTAGCGTGAGATATCCCAGGCCGACCTGGAGAAGTGTTTGCAGCCTGTTATTTATTTCTGTCAAAATTCTCTTGGCAACAGTTTGCTCATATTCGGTCCATTTAATTTTATTTATAAACGCTACAAGGTCCTTTACGGGCATTTCGCACAATTCTCCAATGTGCTTTCCGCCCACCTTCACATACAAGGCTTCCTTCCTTAACCGGTAACCGTTGCAGTCAGGACAAAGCGTTTTGCCACGGTAGCGGCTGAGCATAACGCGATATTGAACCTTGTACAGGTTTTGCTCCACTTCTTTGAAAAATGCGTTAAGGCCATCTACATATTCATTTCCATTCCATAGCGCTTCAAGCTGTTTCTCGCTCAGGTCCATGATGGGCGTATGGATCGGGAAGTTGAACTTTTTTGCCGCTCTAATGAATGAATCTTTCCATAAACCCGACTTCTCTCCTCTCCACGGAGAAACAGCGCCTTCATACAGGGAAAGCCTTTTATCAGGGATTACCAGATCAGGATCTATACCAAGCACCTGTGAAAAACCTTCGCAGGTTGGGCAGGCGCCAAACGGATTATTGAAAGAAAATAAATTAGGCACGGGTTCCTCAAAACGGATATCATCCAGCTCAAACCTATTGCTGAATTGTAATTTTTTCTTGCCGTTTATCTCCAGTATCATCATTCCTTCTCCCTCATAAAAAGCCGTACTAACGGAATCGGATATACGATGAATATCATCCTCATCAAATTCCTTTTTTACCAGGCGATCAATTAACAGAAAAACATCATGGTGCTTTTTCTTCTCGTCAACCTCATTAAAGAAACTGTCGGCGCTCTTTGCTTCGAGGATATCATCTATTGATATGATCTCACCGTTTCTGTAAAGGCGGGAAAATCCTTTTTGTATGGTGATATTGAGTTCTTCTCGCACATCACGGTTGCGTCCTTGCTTAAAAGGAACGAGTATAAGTATTTTATCGCCTTCCTCAAGCTTCTCAATGGCGTCAACTACATCCGCTACATCATCCTTCTTCACCTCGCGACCGCTAACCGGTGATATTGTTTTTCCCGCGCGAGCAAATAGTAAACGGAGGTAATCATAGATCTCTGTCATGCTGCCCACCGTACTTCTCGGTGTTCGGGTAATTACTTTTTGTTCGATGGCAATTGCCGGGCACAGTCCTTTTATATAATCCACATCGGGCTTGTTCATTCTTTGCATGAACTGCCTTGCATACGCGCTTAGGCTTTCTGCATATCTTCTTTGCCCTTCGGCGAATAATGTATCAATGGTTAAAGATGACTTGCCGGAACCTGAAACCCCGGTCACCACAATTAATTTATTTGCCGGAAACGCAACATCAATATTTTTTAAATTATGAACCCGGGCACCTTTTATGAAGATTTCATCGCCTGCAGTTGGTATTTTTCCGATACCCTTTTTCTTTAGAGTTGTAGCCATTGGAGCTCAAATTTACATGCTTAACACCAGACCAAAACGGCCGGTTTTCACAAGCGCCTATCGTAGTTTTACGAAGTAGATTTACGACATAACTAATTGAAAAATAATTAGTTAAATGTTTGGAAATATAATTTTTGTGCCTAATTTAGCAGTCCAATATCTAATAAAAGTGAAAAGCCGCGAGCCTATCTCATTAGACTTCTACGCCTCCTTTTATTGGAATCCTAAACCATAAAAACCAGTAGAAGAAATGAAAAGCCTGACAAACCACTCTGATCAGCAGTTGGTACACCTTTACATGAACGGAGACGCCAACGCCCTTTCAACCCTCGTAGTTCGCTACAAAGAAAAGATCTTCACTTCCATTTACCTTTTGGTGAAAGACAAATATCTCGCCGAAGATATTTTCCAGGAAGTATTCATCCGCATTATCGACACTTTAAAAAGCGGTCGCTACACCGATGAAGGAAAGTTTTTGCCATGGGCAATGAGAATTGCTCACAACCTGTGTGTTGATCATTTCCGCAAAGTAAAACGCAGCCCGAGCATCAAAACCAGTGATGACAGAGACATTTTTGAAGTATTGAATTTTTCTGAGCCCGGCGCAGACCAGCGCATGATGGCTGACCAAAGCCATGATAAAGTAAGGAAGATGGTTGACATGCTTCCGGAAGATCAGCGTGAAGTGATCATACTTCGCCACTATGCAGATCTAAGTTTCAAAGAAATCGCACAACTTACTAATTGCAGCATTAATACAGCTTTGGGAAGAATGCGTTACGGCCTCATCAACCTGAGAAAGATGATGACCGAAAAGCAGATCGCGCTGTAAAAAAGTCTTTAGGTTAAGAATTCCAAATAAAATGCCCTTTCTCCCTCGTGGAGGAAGGGTTATTTTTTTAAGAAGGCATTCAATCCACATTGAAGCCAGTCGCGATATTTATCTGCATTCGGCGTGTAATCAACGGGATGGTTCATCAACACTTCATTGGTGTCGAGGATGGCGTATAGCGGTTGCGCGTTGTTTTGAAAATTCTCCGTTTCAAAAGTGGCCCATTTATCCCCGACTGTCTTTACTTCCTTCTTCACTCCATCACGTGTAGTGTAAGTAAATTGTTCATTAAGCGGAAGTTTCTTTTTATCATCAACATAAAGAGAGACAACAATGAAGTTTTCCTTCATTAAACTCAAGACTTCATCCCTGCTCCACACATTCTCCTCCATCCGGCGGCAATTCACGCAGGCATAACCGGTAAAGTCTATCAGCATTGGCTTGTTTTGTGCCTTTGCCATCTTTAATCCTTCCTCATAGTCGTGCGTACAGTTGAGGCCAAGCAGGCAATCACTCTTTTGCTGGTAGATACTGTGGGAAAGTGGCGGCGGAAAACCGCTTATGAGCGGGCGGTTAGCATATGAAGTATTGGTAAGGCCGGGGATCAGATACAAGGTGAACAATCCCGAAATAACGGCAAGGGATAAACGAAAAGGATGAAGTTTCTTCACCGGGGAATCATGCGGGAACCGAATCTTTCCGAAAAGATAAAGCGTTAAACCAATACCAAGCAAAACCCAGATGCCAATGAACACTTCACGCTTTAATAACCCCCAATGCATTACAAGGTCGGCGTTTGAAAGGAATTTAAGCGCGAGCCCCAACTCAAGGAAGCCCAAAACCACCTTCACCGTATTCAACCAACCGCCTGATTTTGGCAATGAATTCAACCAATTAGGAAATAGCGCGAACAAAGCAAACGGAAGTGCAAGAGCGAGCCCAAAACCTGCCATACCCATAGTTAGCTGAATTGCGCCTCCATCGCGTGACAAGGAGCCCGCGAGCAGGGAGCCTAATATCGGCCCGGTGCAGGAGAAGGAAACGATAGCGAGTGTGAGCGCCATGAAGAATATCCCGATCAATGTGCCCGCGCTGCTTTTGCTGTCGGCCTTATTGGTGATAGATGCCGGGAGGGTGAGCTCATAAAAACCAAAAAATGAAAAGGCAAAGGCTACAAAAATGGCGAAGAATAAAACATTCAGATAAACGTTCGTGGAAATGTTATTCAATATTTCCGGGTTCAGCTGATCGAGGAAATGAAAAGGTAAGCTCAGCAAAACGTAGATCAGTAAGATGAAGAAACCGTAAAGAAAGGCGTGGAAGATTCCTTTTCTTTTACTGGCCCCGGCCTTCTTGGTGAAAAAGGAAACTGTAAGCGGGATCATCGGAAACACACAGGGCGTGAGCAATGCAATGAGCCCGCCGATAAAGCCGAGGAAAAATATGGACATCAAACCGGATGATGCAGCGTCAAAATTTCCGGTGGAGAGTCCGCCACAATCTGCAACAGGATTTTTAAGGTCTATTGACGGAATTAATAATCGTGTAGCCTTAGCCGTTAGTGCGGCAGAAGTATCCAGGATAACTTCGATCGTTTGCTCTTCGGGAATAAAATTCTCTTTGTCTGCTGATTCATAGGCCAGTTTAACCAACAGGCGGGGCGGCACATCTCCTGCAAGATTGACCTCCTGCGTATAATTGATCTGCCCTGAATATACCTGCATCTCCTTCTCAAACACCGGATCGGAAATTTTCTTCGCAGCCTCCTGCACACTTATGGCGCCCGGCCGGATGGAAGAATCGGCAAAGGTGGGGGTGATCCCCTGTAACCCTTCTTCAGCATTTACAGCGTAGAGGTGCCAGCCCTTGCTGATCTCTCCTGAAAAACGAAGAATGAATTTCGAATCTCCCACTTTCTCCACCCGGGTTGTCCATTTTACATGCAGGCTGTCTGCAGTTTGTGCCAGGCCCGATGAAACAAAATTGATCAGGAGGAGAAATGACAGGAGGATTTTTTGCATGGTGGCGGGTTAAAAAAAATCCCGGGCAACCGGGCCGGGGATCTACATCAAAACTATTATCCCTGTAATTTAAAACTGAAGGGAACTTCTTTCGGAGGAAGACATTTCCTATCGTTACAAACCATGTAGGTAACCGCGCCCTTTAATACGGTTGCGGCCGAAGTTTTCAGTTTCACCTTTTGAACGAAGGTTACCTTATTACTATAATATTTTAATACGGAATTAAAATTCGGATCAAAAGATTTTTCAAGCTTACCTTCTTCACGAACTTTTTCATCAAGCTTCAACAGAGGATTCCGCGTAAAAGAAACGGTTGTAGGTTCAGGGCCTTCACCTGCGTCCTGCGCGTAAAGATGCCAGCCATTATCGATCAAAGCCGTCATGCGCACTTCGTATTCTTTGTCCGATATTTTTTTGGTGGAGTAGGTCCACTTTACAGGATTAGCTATCTGAGAGAACGCGCTCATGCCTGTGAACATCAAAAATGCAAGTAAAATGTGCTTCATGTTTAAAAATATAGTGGCAAAATTATAAACCAGCGCCGGCAATACCTGTTAAACTGTGTTAATTGTCAGCGGTTTGCATGCCAAACAATTGTGAAAATACTTTCCTTCCATCTTCATTTCCCAGTAAATTGTTACAGGCACGTTCAGGGTGCGGCATCATACCGATCACATTTCCTTCCTTATTTCTAATTCCGGCGATGTTTTCCTGCGCGCCATTGGGGTTGCTTTCTGCATTCACTTCCCCCGCCTCATTGCAATACCTGAACAGGATCTGTCCTCCGTTTTTCAATTCTTCCATCTGCTTTTCAGTTGCAAAATAGCGGCCCTCACCATGAGCAATCGGAATTTTAAGTGGCCGTTCCTCTCCGGATGTGATGTACACATTCTTGCATATAAACTGCTGGTTGCTGTTGCGAAGAAGCGCACCGGGCAGTAAACCACTTTCACACAAAATCTGGAAACCATTACAAACGCCAAGCACTTTACCACCTTCGTTCGCAAATTTGATCACGCTTTGCATCATCGGGCTGAAACGCGCAATGGCGCCGCAACGCAGATAATCTCCATAGCTGAAACCGCCGGGCAAAACAATGCAGTCTTCTTTTGTAAAAGCGGAAAGATCGCGGTCTTTATGCCAAAGTTCTATCACCTCAAAACCAAGATCATCACGAAGGGCGCCGATCATGTCGCGATCGCAATTTGAGCCGGGGAAAACCACCACACCAAATTTCATCATTCCGGGAAGTTTTATTTGCGGCAAAATTACGAAGAATTAAGGCATGGGGTGATGGATTTGGGATTTGCGATTTGGGATTTGAGATGGGACTATCGGATAACAGATGCCAGGGAGCCGGTATTACGCGATGAAATATCCCATGATAATAACCAATGCAACCATTGCCCAATGCATGGCCACCGGAAAAAGTTTCCGTGTAGGATACAGAAATGCTGCGCCCGCAATTATGGCTACCGGAACCGCCACCAACACCCAGTAATCTACCCTGTCATTTATATTGATAAAAGGAACAAAAAAAGCTACGGGCAGATATACGAGAATAAGGCTCCAGTTTTTTCGGGTATGCACCAGCTGCCTTCTTAAATTGGCCTGTATAAAATAGATCCCGATAACTACAGTGATCAGAATGAGCGCGATGGCGATGTATGACAATGTCGTTTGAAAGAAATACGGGCGTGAAACGGAGATCACGGGCAGTTCGAACTTATTCCAACGTCCGCTCAGGTATATCCATGAAATAAAAAAATAATAGGGCGTAATTCCGCCGAGAAGTACAACCAGCCATTCAGGCAGCGCAAAGGGACGCGTAATAAAGATGCCCAACATCACCAGCAGGTAAAATACTACCGTAGGGAAATAAAAGAAAGAGGCGAGCCCGATTGCCATCCCGATATTGAACAGAATTGTTTTCGGTTTGGTACTGTTATGAATAGTGCACATTTGCCCAAGCACCCATATCATCAGCGTATTTACAATGGTGGGCGAAGAAAGAATTTCCCATTCTGAAAAAAGCGAGGTAATAAGCAAATAGGCCATTCCCGTTAAATACGAGGGCCGTTGGGTAAGCTTATGCTTATTCACAATGCTATTGAGCGCGATTGCCTGCTGATAAACCAAAAGAAAACTGATAATTGAATAAAGCAGTGGAAAACCGCTGCCCGGTGCGCTCAGCCAGCGAAGCAGAAGCCTGTAAAGGAACCCGTCCATTTCTTCAGGAACCGGCACTACCGGGTTCAGGAATGCGGGAAACTTCAGGGCAAGCCCATACAATAGCAAAACAAAATGGTTAATCGGATTATTTGCCTTGAAAATTCCTACCACAAAAAGCTATTAAGGGTTTCGGGCAAAAGTCATTAAAATTTATGAAAAGAAAGTAAAACAGAAAATTATCGCGAAAAGTCAACCAATGCAAATGCGATGTAGCCACGATACATGCAGGGAAGAATTACCCGGGCCGGCCCCACTTGTTTGGAAAGCTTAGGCATAAAGCTGTAACCGGACACATTCCCTTTCAGGGTTCCATAACGGGAAAGCCTACCCGAAGGCGATAGCCCGTTGTTAATGACCACCTGGTTCTTTCTTTCCGCTTCCATAAATAGGTAGTGGATCTCACCTGCGGTAATAATGTTTGAAAAAGAGAGAAAGTTGTCAGTTTCCACATCTCCCTGCTTTTTTATAAGAAGGGTGTTCCATTCCACATCAAAACTTTTACTCAGGCTCATAGCCAGAATGTTATCGTAGTAATAATGCGTGGTGGTGTAATTCCGGCTATAGAAGGGACGGTAATAATTGTAGTAAGACGGGTTGTAATAATAATAATCGCTATACCCGTAAGGAGAATTGTAGAGATAATCATAACGGCTACGGCCAAACGCATTCCCCGTAGTTCTCATGGAAAAATCTTCGAGGTTTATGATAAATCCTCCATCCCGCTTTAAGATCACGTTACGCAGGTATACATTATTGAATGCTGAATTGTATTGACCGTCATTATTCATTCTGCCTCGCAGGCTGTCAGGGAAATAATTAAATGCGGTAGCAGGTTCGCGGACAGCATCCCGCCTGATCGAGGCTGTAAAAAGGCCTGCAATGTTGCCCCGAATCTCATTGCAAAAAAGTGAATTCAAAATGTAAGTTCCATTTCGGTTGTCAATTTTTACAAGCACCTCGTCGATATATTTATCTGCCAGCGGTATGCTTACTCTTCTTAAACTGTCCTGCTTTACAGGATGGAGGAGAACATTCAGTTGCCACACGTTATCCTGGCTGCCTTTCTTTTTTCCATGCGCCAGAAGAAATGTGCCCTCATCGTCTATTGACAACTCTCCATAAACATCGCGCCTTTCGCTGAAGGATAGTATATGTCGGGAGCTGTCACGCAATTGCATTTCATTGTTGTAAATTTTAGGAACGAGAGTAAGTTGGTCGCCCTTTCTCATCATTTTGTAAATGAGAATTTGCTCTTTGTTTTCACTTGTGGTTACGCTGTATATTCTTTTGTCTGCAAAAGCGCCGATCCTTGAAGTATCCAAATGAAAGGGTTCAGAGAGCGGATTTCCGTCGTTTCCCATTTTTACCCCCATGCAATGCACCACGTTTCCTCTCTGAAACTGGTAGATCATGTAAAAAAAATCAGGATAGGTGATAAAATCAACATTGAAAGTTTTGTCCGGCATAAACTTCAGCCGATCATTGCTTACCAATTTCATTCCTTCATCATAAACTCCCATTACGTGTTTCCAGCGAATGTTCTTATATACGAGATAGTGGTTTCCCTGCTTTCCTATGATCTCAAAATTTATATCGGAAGATTCATCGGTACGGTGTTCAGAGAAAATAATTTGCTGCGCATGAATATTGCTGTAACAACAAAACATCATTGCCAGGGTGAGAATCATTTTCATGGAGCAACATTTACACTAATTTACGGATAATTAAACCTCAATATTTCAGGTAAATGAAAGTTACAATAACAGGAGGAACGGGGCTTGTAGGAAAAGCGCTTACCAAAGCTTTAACAGATAAAGGATACAAGCTTTGTATTCTCACCCGAAACCCTTCTGATCACCAATCCTCTCAAAATATTGAGTATGCCCGGTGGAGTATAAACCAGGGATCGATAGACGCACAGGCCATACAATCTGCAGACCATATCATTCACCTGGCGGGGGCAGGCGTCGCCGATAAGCGATGGACCCCAAGATACAAGGAAAAGATTTTGCGCAGCAGGGTTGAAGGAAGCAAATTGCTTTCAGACGCAATTCAAAAATATGCTACAAACCTTAAGAGCATTGTATGTGCTTCCGCAACGGGATGGTACGGAGCAGATAAGGGCGGTGAGCCATTTACCGAAACGGATGGTGCGGCCGGCGATTTCCTCGGTGAAGTTTGCCGGCAATGGGAAGAAAGCATGCAGCCCGGCGCATACCCGTTAGCACACATAAGAACAGGCATAGTTTTAAGTAATAACGGTGGAGCGTACCCGAAATTAACAGGGCCGGTCCGTTTCGGAATCGCTCCCATACTCGGAAACGGAAAGCAGGTAATAAGTTGGATCCACATTAGCGACCTGGTACGTATTTATATAAGCGCAATGGAAAACAGATGGTCCGGAAGTTTTAATGCGGTAGCTCCAACGCCGGTAACCAACAGGTATCTGATCAGAGAATCTGCCAAAAAAATAAAAGGCAACTTTTACATTCCCGTATATGTTCCGTCCTTTATACTAAAAATGGTGATCGGGGGAAGCGCTGAAGAAGTATTGAAAAGCTGTACGGTAAGCTGCGAAAAAGTAAAGCAGGAAGGATTTACTTTCCAATACCCGACTTTGCATTCCTGCCTTGAGAACCTCACGAAATCATAGATCTGTTTTCAGCACCTTTCTTTTGCTTATCGTGTAAAAAAGAACCAGGTAGAAAACAACAAAGGCTGCAACTACCCACGGATAGTCGGTAGGTAAGGTGCTTTTAGCTATTGACTTTAAAGGATTATCCGGGAAGGTGAGCAATCCGTCGCTTGCATTCATCGGCAGGTAATCACCCATGGCGCCAAGGTCCACACCTTCATAAGATCTCAGCTGCACACTCCATACATCCAGCAATTGGGAAATGATATTCTCAGCACCCATATAAATAAAGTATAAGCCAATCGCAAAACCGGTGCGCCTTATCCATACTGATATCATCACAGCCAGTAAGTTGTAGGAAAGCGATTTCAAAAAGAAGAACCCTACGTGAGAAAAGCCTTCAAAAGAGAAGGTAGATCCGGATGCAAAACCAAAACTCAGCGCGGTTAAAATTACAAGCAAGGTAGAGATCACCGTAAAGATCAGCGCAACAGCAAGTTTAACATTGATGAATTGTTTCCTGCTCCAACCGTCAATAATATTCTGACGGCTCGTTTTGAATGTGTATTCATTGGTAACGAGAATTATGAGCAACATAGCGGGAATTATCAGGAGGTATCCCGTAGCATAGCTGGTTGTTTGCCAGGTGTTGTCGAAGTTATAAGGGCTGAAGGAACTTACCAACCCACCGGTATTTACTGCACCGACTACGTTTTTATTGAACACGTATACAATATAATTTGCCGCTACCACGCCAACAGCAAAGAGAACGCTCATAACCATGAACACGTTATAGTTCTTATACTTTAGCCATTCGGTTTTTAAAAGCTCTTTCATAGATCAATTAGTAAGTTCAAAAAATTTGCTCTCAAGGCTGCGTTTGTTCAGGTTTAGCTTAGAAAGTACCACACCGTTATTAAAGCAATGTTTATTAATTGTGGCCAAGTCCGTTAACCCCGGCGGAAATGAGGCGATAAACCCTTTCGCCGTTTCTTTAAGCTCTATAAGCCCGGGAAATGCGGAAAGAACCTGCCGAAGTGTTTCCTTCTCTGCGGCTTCCACATCCACCAGATCATTATGCGCAAAAATTTCTTCGACACTACCGTGAGTAACCAGATCGCCCTTTTTCAATATGGCTACGTGGCTGCACACCTTTTCAACCTCATCAAGCAGATGGCTTGCCATCAAAATTGTTTTTCCGTTACGATGCAGGCTTTTGATCAGTTCACGAATCTCCGCGATACCAACAGGGTCAAGGCCATTAGTAGGCTCATCCAACACTAATACATCGGGATCGCCCAGCAGCGCTGAGGCTATGGCAAGGCGTTGTTTCATTCCAAGGCTGTAAGTGCTGAAATTTGAATCTTTACGCTGAATCAGATTAACCATGGTTAGCACGCGCTCTATGTCTTCTTCTCCCCTGCCTTTAATAGCTGCGGCGATGCGAAGATTTTTTTCTCCCGACAGGTAATGATAAAAATTAGGCGTTTCCAGAAGCGTTCCGATCTTTTGGCGATGTTTCTCTGTGGGGTTTTGATTGAACATTGTAAACGAACCGGAAGTTGGCTGCAGTACATTCATGATTATACCAAGCAGCGTTGTTTTGCCGCTTCCATTTGGACCCAGAACTCCGAACACCGTTCCTTCGGGAACAGAAAAACTGACCTCTTTCAAAGCCTTCACCGGACCGTAATTTTTGGAGAGCTTATCTACGGTTAATACATCCATGCAGTTAATTTTTATGAAGATACCGTTTTGCAAAATTGGTTAGAGGCAAACAGCAATAATTTTTAAGGCCGGTGCGCATCGTGCCATACTGAAGAAAAAGCGCCGATAGTAGCGAGGGGCCCTGTAAACTGAAGTTTGTCGAATCTTAAGGCCTGAACGTCTTCTTCGAGAACCTTTCTCTTGTGCGGGTTCATTGTGCCGCCGGGAGCAAGAAGCCTTGCGGCGGGGTCATATTGAAATTCGGGATCTACGATCGTTCCCCTCGGGTACATTATTCCGGGAACGCCGCGGCCCCTTATGTCTAAATTTGCGGGATGATCAAGACCGATAGTGTGCCCAAATTCGTGTGCCGCGGTAGTTGAGCGATTCAACAGATTGTCAAGTTTAAAATATCCCGTGTTGCTGTTTACACCATCCACAAAGGAAATATTTCCATTCGCGAAAGGTTCTATCCTGAAGAAATTTCTGAGCGCATCTGTGTTACTCAGCACTTCCTCCTCCACTAACTGTGGGGCATAGACGCCTTTTATATTAAATTGAACAGGCGTAATCACAGATCGAAAAAAAACCTGGGCACCCGGCTCATTCCAATGAAAAGCAACATCATCAGCCATTTCTTTAGCAAGTGCTTCTGAAGCCGCGTATCCATAAAGCACAAACTCCGCATGCAGTATCAGGGCTGAGCCGGTAAATTCCACAATACCCACATCAAAGATTTTGCATCAGAAAATCAGTGACCTTTTGATATAGGTGTGCGCGGTCTTTGCCCAGTACATTATGTTCATGACCGGGATAGATCATATAATCAACCTGTACTCCCTTATCTACAGCAGCTTTTACAAAGTTTACGGAGTGCTGTTGAACCACAACCGGATCCTGGATGCCGTGAATAAGAAGCAGCTTTCCTTTTAACTGATCAACACGTTTGGTAAGATCGGTCTTCTCATAACCTCCCGGATTTTCCTGCGGCGTGTCCATGTATCTTTCTGTATACATGATCTCATAAAATTTCCAATCGATAACCGGCCCGCCCGCAACTGCCGCTTTAAAAATGCCGGGGTGAGTCAGCATGAAATTCGTGGTCATGAAGCCGCCATAGCTCCATCCAAACAACCCCATCCGTGATGCATCGGCATAGGGCAATGATTTCAGATAGTTCACGCCTGTGATCATATCTTCCATTTGTGCAGTGCCCGCATTTCTAAAAATAGTTTGTTCAAATTCGCGTCCGCGATTAGCGCTTCCACGGGTGTCTATCGTGAAAACAAGGTATCCGCGTTGTGCGAGGTACTGGAACCAATAATCTCCTGCGCCACCGTTAAAGCTATTCAATACAAGCTGCGCGTGAGGGCCGCCGTACCAGTACACAACAACCGGGTATTTTTTTGTGCTATCGAAATTCACCGGTTTCAACATTCGCGCATAAAGGTCGTAGCCGTCATTGGATTTTAAAGTGAAGATGCTCATACTGCCAAGGTCAAACCCTTGCAAAGGATCCTTCGCCTGGAAAAGTTGAATGTTTCTGCCGTTCTTTGTATTGATCAACCGGATAGTTCTTGGGTTGGAAGGAGAGGAAAAATTGTCAAGCACATAATCTCCCGATTCGCTAACGGTAACAACGTGGTTAAAATTTCCTTCAGTGATTTTCTTCGACTTCGCATTCTTTATTTCCACGCTGTAAAGATTGCGGCTGAGCGGCGACTCCGCGGTAGAAACATAAAACAGTTTATCACCTTTTGCATTAAAATTTCTTACAGAAGTTACTTCCCATTGCCCTGCAGTTAATTGCCTGATCAGTTTTCCGGATGTGTTATACAAGTAAAGGTGATTCCATCCATCCCGCCTGCTCTGCCAGATAAACAAGGACGGATCATTCTTTAGGAACAACATCGGCACAAGTGGTTCTACATATTTATCATGCTGTTCTTCGAAAAGCGTTTTTACAAAATCTCCTGATTCTGTATCATACTGATTAAGTTTCATGTGGTTTTGTTCACGATTGAGAACCGCGATGTAGATTGACTTTCCATCCGGAGCCCAGGCAATATTTGTCAGAAATTGTTCCGCCGGCAAACCGGTTTTTAAATAATGTGTTTTGCCGGAATTTGCGTTATAGACACCCAGAGTTACATGATGGCTCGGATCACCTGCCATCGGGTATTTTATATAGTTGGTTTTAGCGGGGCGTTTCGTCCAATCGATGATCGGGTAATCAGGCACCATCTTTTGGTCCATTCTGTAAAAGGCAAGTTTATCGCCTGCTTCATTCCAGAAAGTGCCTTTAGTGATACCGAATTCCTGCTGATGCACGGCCCTTCCATACACAAGGGCTTCATTGCCATCGGTAGTAACTTGTTTTACAGTTCCGCCTCTAGCTACATACAGATTAAAACTATCTACAAAGGCCACGAAGCCCGCCTTGCTTTCATCAACCGCTTCCTTACCCACTGCTTTTGTTTCACCCAGAATTAAGAAAGAATCTTTTGAATTAAAGAAAGAGTATTTGCTGCCTTTGATTGATAAGACATAATTATCATTATTGAATTGAACAGGAGGCAGGGTTTTGAAGGTGTCAATTCCCGCCAGCTTTGCACGACGGTTCAATTCTGCGAGAGTAAGAAAGGGGATGCCTTCAGTATTTGCCACGGTAGCTTTCACCCACACGTCTTCTCCGTTCACTTTATTTATAAAAGCAAAATCATTGGAGCCTTTGATGAATTGAAGTTGCCGAAGCGTTTGGGGCGCCAGAGTGGTCCGGTTATTTACCATAGCATCCTGCATGGTTAGTAATTTCTTTTGGGAAAAAACGTGGGAGGTGGATGCAAGGAATAAAAGGAAAAGAAATTTCTTCATATGATTTGTGGTGATATTTCTGATAAAAGTACAGGAAAAAGCACAAGCAGGAAGCCGCTCATCACATTACATAAAAGATGAAATCCCCACGCTCTGAATCTCCCTAAACATTTTGTTCATGCATGGAACGTTTTTAACCTTTTACCCCGTTATTGGCCATAATTGGGAATTGTACCCCTGAAAAACGTTTCAGAATTTAGCATTCTAAAACTTAATATCATGTTTGAAGGAATGGACGAGAGAACATTTTACGAATGCTTCCGCACGGAAGACGAGTGCAGGGAATTTTTATACACCCTAAAATGGAAAAGCGGATACTGCTGCAAAAGATGTGGGTGCCGGGATCATTGGCATGGAAGAACACGGTTTCACGCACGCTGCAAAAGTTGTGGTTATGATGAATCCCTGACTGCCAACACCATCTTTCACCGGATGCATATTCCGCTTTTGAAAGCTTTTCCGATTGTATTTCATTTATCGGCTTATAAGAAAGGTAGCTCAGTTTTAAATCTGGCAAAGCTGGTAAGCGTGAGTCAAAAATCGGTGTGGCTGATTAAGAGAAAGATACAGGAAGCAATGGGAGAAAGCGATTCAGAGGCAATCGATGAAAATCAAGAAGCCCGGTTACGTAAGGTAGATGGAATAATTCTAACTCACCGCCAAGATGAAATGAATGGGCTGCAAAGCGCAAAGCTTCTTATCAGACAGGTAAGCAAGGGCAAGAGCAGGAAGCGATTTATTAAGTCAGTGGAGATAGTCAGGAGCACCGTTAGAACAGACTGCCATTTGGTGGGGGGCAGGTATGTGGAGGAGGGAAAAGATATCCTGATGTGGAACTTTCGGAATTGGCTTTCGGGCGTGCATCATCATTGTGCTGACAAATATCTTAAAGGATATTCAGATGAATTCAAATTTCGATTTAATCATCGTTTCGAAGAAGATAAGATATGGTATATACTTATGGAGCGGCTTGTCAATGCTAAACCGTACGTTTACAAGCGTAAGGCGGCTAAAGGTTAGAATCGTTTGCTAAAATTTTCTTAGTCAGCACCCCCTGCCAAAACATCAAAAATAGGTTGCAACACCAACACTAAACCCCCCGGTTTTCGAAGCAGGATTTCCCAAAAGATCCCGCTCCCGCCGGCTGGAATAATTCACCCGGAACACGGTCTGTTCTGTCGGTAAAAAACTAATGGCCGGAACATAACTCCAGGTGTCCTGATAAATTCTCCCGCCGGTTTCAGAAAACCTGCCTTTGTTCCAGTCCACATACTCCAACCGAAGCGCAATATTTACACGGGCTCTATTCCATCCTATCACATTCCCTGAAAACACCGGTTGTATGATGTCTATGAACCCGCCCTGCTGCATGCTGCCGTATTGCCGTGTGTAGCTTTGAGGCACATCCACAAATATCCACGCCCACTCCCCAACTAAATTTGTTTGAAGCTTAGCAATTGTGGCATTGAGGTCTATCGAAATCACATCAAGCCTTCTTTTCTCATCCAGCATCAACCCATCGTCACGAAATTTATTGTAAACGCCACCCATATAAGACAATCCCAATTCAACCTGGTTTGCATAGCGTGCCGCGATCTTAGCTGTAAGCAGGGGAAGGCCACTGTTGATCTCCTCAAACCTTTCGGGATTATCTTTCGAGGCAGGTAAAAAGGTTTTGTTATGCCCGTTGTCAATGATCTTATCATCAAAATTCCCGGAAAGATAAATTTCGTAGCCAAGCATCCAATTTTTGGTATACTGCTTTCCATAAACACCCGCGCCGGCATTACTCCAGGTGGCGGGCAGCAGTTCCGTTGCGGAAATGGGCCTTGCATTGAAACTCCATTTTGGCCCGTCATGATTCTGATTGAAAGCGCCTATGGGATTCATTATTATTCCTGCCCGCAGATTTGCCAGTTTATGAAACTCTACATCAATTGCAGCAAATTCTATGGCAATCTCCTTTCCGCCGTCTTCAAATTCGATCTCGCTTAAGAACTTTACTTTCCTGCTTACGGCCGATGAAACAAACAAGGTCATTCGCCTGAACATAAACTGGTGGCCATCGGAAACACCGTCTGTTGTATGATGTTGCCAGTTTGCCTCGAGATATCCGCCTACAGCTACCGGCAATTTACCTACGTTTACAAAAGGACGGTTATATATTGCATCCATATTCATAGTGCCTGCCAAACTATCGGTCGCGGGTAAACGAAGCAGCTCAGGATCGATCTGTCCAAATACATTGGTCCAGGAACATGTGGATAACAACAAATAAAGAAGATATCGTTTCATATTGCTTTTAGCGACAAATGAATGTTATTGCCTGAAATTCTATATTGAAAAGTGCGTAGCGGCTCAGAAGCTGGTCCCTCCTGCACTTCACCATTGCGTGAAAACTCGCTTCCATGTGCGGGGCATTGCAGCCTTTCGCCAAATACCTGCAGTTCAGTTCCCTGATGTGTGCAGCGCATCCACAAAGCGCTATACTCAATCTCGCTAATGCGATAAATGCAAATCGGATATTTCAACCTTTCATTTTCAACAACGATATATTTTTTCTGGTAAACAGTATTCCCATTCCGCGTTTCAAATGTTTTCAAAGGAACGATCAGTTCATCACCGGAAATTGTTCCCGGTATAAGCCGCGATGAAGTGCAGCTATGCATCACCGGTAGTGTACCTATTAAACCTGCGCAGGCTAATCCGCAACTGCGGATAAATTTCTTCCTGTTCATTATAAAGAATTTAAAAATCGAATAAGTGCGGCTTTCTCCGGTGCAGGCATCAAACGAAAATTTTCCCGGCTTTGCGTGGCTTCTCCTCCATGCAGCATGATCGCCTGCTCAATAGTTGAAGCCCTTCCGTCGTGCATCAAAAAGTATGAACCCCCTTGAGATTGCGGCGACAAACCAAGTCCCCAAAGTGCCGGAGTACGCCATTCGGATGTGGTTGCGCTCCCTTCTGTATATCCGTCATCAAGGCCGGGGCCCATATCATGCAGCAACATATCCGTATATGGATAAAAGGTTTTAAAGGATAATGCAGCAACGGGCGAATATCCGGTATGCAGTGCGGGTTTATGGCATCCCGCGCATCCTGCCTGGGTAAACAAATTTTTCCCTAATGCAACTTCAGGGTCTTCCACGCTTCGGGGAATTGGCGCTTTTAGTGTTTGCAGATAAAAAACAACATTTCGTATTGTAATATCAGAAACCTCGGGATCGATGTTTAAACCACTGTAAACATCGCGGGGATTAAAAGTGGATGTAATTCCAATATCCTGGTTATATGCATTTACTGTTTGATGCAAGAGATCATACGCTGCAGCCTTCTTGCCAAACCTATGAATGTATTTCCCGTTTTGGGAAATTGCCCCGGGCACGGGATCTATGAATGAAGGCAACTCTTTCCAGTTCGGCACTCCGGAGATTCCATCCCCATCCCGATCATCAGGATCAGCCATTGCAAGAATAACACTGTCAGGCACTAGCTCCAGAAATCCTAATCCGGTATTTGCCGGTGGTGTGAAGCGCGAAAAAGTGGCCCCCGCCGGAATACGCTCAGGTTGAAAGCCGGGAAGCGCCCTGTTTTGTAACTGGGGGCCACCCAAATGAAGAAAATTATTTCCGGTAGAATCAATTTGCCCGAACCGGGTTAATGTGGTGAAGGGATGCCCCTTTCCATCACCAGCATGGCAAGTTCCGCAGCTTGTTGCCACGAAAACGGGCCCTAAACCTGTGGCACTGGTGAAAACTTCATCATTAAAAGCAATGTCGCCTGCAAGAAAACGCCTGTTCTCTTCAAAACTCAATCCCTCCACAGGCCCGTCCAACACCTGATCATCAGCGGGCAAGCCCGGTATTATTTTGTTACAGGCGATAACCATCCCCATCAAACCGGCAATGAACAGGAATTTCCTCATAAAAGGATTAATTAGATTAGTCTAACTTTTTAGTTCGACAAATGTAAATACTTTTTTAATCCGGATAATTAAATTTTATGTTGCCGTACTCAAAATCGCTTTCAATATTTTTGCGCTTAGATGAAAAATGAACCAAAGCGCTACCTGGTCACTTCAGCCCTCCCCTACGCCAACGGGCCAAAACACATCGGTCACCTCGCCGGGGCATATCTGCCCGCAGATATTTATGCAAGGTTTCTTCGGAATGCCGGAAAGGATGTGGTGTTTGTTTGCGGAAGTGATGAGCATGGAGCGGCAATTACTCTTCAGGCAATGAAGGAAGGCACCGCACCGGCTGCCATTGTTAACAAATACCATGTGATGTTGAAAGAAAACATGGCCGATCTCGGAATCTCTTTTGATATCTATCACCGGACTTCTGAACCTATTCATCATGAAACGGCACAGGAATTTTTTACCGTTTTAAATGACGCAGGCAAACTCATAAAGAAAGAAACGGAACAATTTTATGATGTGGAGGCTGCAACTTTTCTTGCAGACCGATATATAACGGGCACGTGCCCGGTGTGCGCAAACTCCGGCGCTTTCGGCGATCAATGCGAAAAGTGCGGCACATCTTTAAGTCCCGAGCAACTTATTGATCCGAAAAGCACATTGAGCGGCAATCCGCCGGTAAAAAAAGCTACAACGCACTGGTTTCTTCCCTTAAACGAACATGAAGCATTCTTACGGGAATGGATACTCGAAAATCATAAACAGGATTGGAAAGCAAATGTGCTCGGCCAATGTAAAAGCTGGCTGGATGCAGGTTTGCAGCCGAGGGCAGTCACACGTGACCTCGACTGGGGGGTAAAGGTTCCGCTTGATGAGGCTAAAGGAAAAGTACTTTATGTATGGTTCGATGCTCCGATCGGGTATATTAGCGCAACTAAACAATGGGCAATCGATAATAATAAAGACTGGCAGCCCTATTGGAATTCTGAAGACACTAAACTTGTTCACTTCATCGGTAAAGACAACATCGTATTTCATTGCATCATCTTTCCGGTAATGCTTAAACTTCACGGGAATATTTTGCCTGATAATGTTCCCGCAAATGAATTCATGAACCTCGAAGGAGATAAAATGAGTACAAGCCGGGGATGGAGTATTGAGATGGATGACTACATAAAAGATTTTGTAAAGAAGGAAAACGGAAGCAGCATGGTTGATGCCCTTCGTTACTACCTCACTTCCATCGCCCCTGAAACAAAGGATAGTGAATTTACCTGGAAAGGATTTCAGGATGCGGTGAACAGCGAACTTGTGGCGGTGTTCGGAAATTTTGTTAACCGCACTTTTGTGCTGATGCACAAACTCTGCAACGGAAAGGTTCCTCCACTTCACCGCAGTGATGAAGATGAGAGTAAACTTTTAGAGGAGATGCAGGCGGCTGCGAAAAATATTTCATCACTTATTGAGCAGTACAAGTTTCGGGATGCTCAAAACGAAGTGATAGAACTGGCGAGGAAGGGCAACAAGTTCATGCAGGATAAGGAACCGTGGATAGTGGCAAAGGACACAAACGAAGACGGTTCTGTAAAAGAGGAGGCTCAAAAGAAAATAGACAACTGCATTCATGTATGCCTGCAGCTTACCGCCAACCTTGCAATTCTTTGTAACCCTTTTCTGCCCCATGCTTCAGAGAAGATGTGCCACATGATGAAGGTGGTTCCAAAAATGCTTCAATGGGAAAATGCAGGCAAGGGAAAACTTCTAAGCACAGGCTATTCACTTCGCCCTCCGGAACTACTTTTCAGAAAAGTGGAAGACACCGAAGTGGCTGAGCAGATTGAAAAACTAAAACAGAAAAGTGAAAAGTTAAAGATGGAAAAATTGACAACAGGTCAAAATGAAAAAGCATTTACTCCTTACAAACCCGAAATTCAATTTGACGATTTCGCAAAGATCGATCTTCGTACAGGCGTTATTGTTAGTGCCGAAAAAGTAGAAAAGGCAGATAAGTTGCTTAAACTTGAAGTGGACCTCGGTACAGAAACACGCACTATTGTAAGCGGAATCGCGAAACATGCGGACCCTTCCGCCATTATCGGTCAAAAAGTGGTAGTGGTGGTTAATCTTGCACCCAGAAAAATGCGCGGCATTGAAAGCAACGGAATGATATTAATGGCTGAAGACAGCGAAGGCAACCTGAAGTTTATGAGCGCCGATGCACAGGCAGGCTCCTCCGTAAGCTAATTAATTAATAATATGGTATTGCGACAGGCCCGGTTTTCCGGGCCTTTTCCATTAACGCAGCTCAACGGTAAATGGACTTTGGTAAAGATTTTGCAATTCTAGGTTACCGAAAACATTTAAATATGATGAAAAAGATAAGTTTAATGGTCGCGCTGTTCATGTTTGCAGCAGGCCTCTCAGCCCAGGAAGTAGACAATTCACTGATCCCATACCGAAAGGGAGACAAATGGGGATATGCCACCCCCGATAAAAAAGTAGTGATACAACCAAAATATACCGACGCAGGTTGGTTCTCTGAAGGCCTTGCTGCGGTTAAGGTCGGCAACAAATGGGGCTATATCAACAAAAGCGGGAAAATGGTTATCCCTGCAAGATATACGGTAGCAAAATCATTCCGCAAAGGGTATATGCCGAGCAAAACAAATGCAGAGGGTGTGCCGGTGATCTTCGCCGGAGCTTCGCTTACAAAGGACGGTTATGAAATATGCATTACAGAAAAAGGCGTTCGGATGCCGCAATGCCCTGCTATCCCTGAAAGTTCCGTAGAGCAAAATCAACGCCCGGTGGCCTCAGTTCAGGTTAGAAAAACGTACACCATGCCAAATAGTGAGGGGTTGTTTGACAAAATCATTGATGATTACCAGGTAGATGGAAGCAATGAAACTTATTACATTGCGGTTAAGGGTAACCGTTATGGTGTGTATAACAGTAAGTTCGAAGAGGTTGTTCCGTTTACCTATGATAGTATCCGGGTTAACCGCCAGTCAAAAACTCCCTTCCTGGAAGTGGCAAAGAACGGAATGAAGGGAATTGTGCTTACTAACGGTACAGTAGGTATTGAACCCGTTAATTCAAGCCTGATGCCCGTGACCACCAACGATGGAGCAGAATATGTGATTGTGAAAAAAGACGGCAAAACCTATGTGCGCGATTTTCGAAACAAAGACCTGATCGCAAAAGGTTATAATGATATAGTATACGATAAAAACGGCGGATTTGTGATTACCGGAGATAACGCTTTTAAAGGATATTATTTTCTTGATAACAATGTTATTGAGCCGAAGTATAAAGAGATCCAGCTGATGGATGGCGGCCAGTACCTCCAGATAACCACCAATACCGGTAAGGTGGGATACATCAGCACCACCGGCGATGAATACTTTGATGAATGACCGCTGGTCTTTCAAAATGAAAAAGCTCTGTAAAAACAGGGCTTTTTTTATTTATAATGTTTCCTACCTTCGATAATAAATAGTTGTTTAACTAACTATTTTTTAAATTTCAGCCATGAAAAGGAAAATAAATAAGGTAGCCGTGCTTGGTAGCGGAGTGATGGGAAGCCGCATCGCAGCTCATTTCGCCGGTGTGGGAATCAAGGTTTTACTATTGGACATAGTTCCCAAAGAAGCTTCTGAAAGTTCCTTGCCGTCAGAGAGAAATAAGATCGTAAACGAAGCACTTACAGCGGCATTGAAGTCATCGCCTTCTCCCTTGTATCAAAGCGATGCAGCGAAACTGATTACCACGGGCAATTTCACCGACAATATGAAAGATGTGGCATCCTGCGATTGGATTATTGAAGTGGTAGTGGAGCGGCTTGATGTAAAACAAAACATCTTTACGGAAGTGGAAAAATACCGGAAGCCCGGCACTCTTATCACTTCAAATACCTCTGGAATTCCCATTCACATGATGGCAGAAGGAAGAAGTGATGATTTCAAAAAGCATTTTTGCGGCACTCACTTCTTTAACCCCCCGCGATATCTCCGTTTACTGGAGATTATTCCTACCGATTTTACTGACAAAGATGTTGTGGATTTTTTAATGGAATTCGGTGACGTAGTGCTTGGCAAAACCACCGTACTCTGTAAAGACACGCCCGCATTCATCGCCAACCGAATTGGTGTTTTCAGCATGATGGCCATAATGCATATTATGGATGAATTAAAATTATCTATTGACGAGATCGAAGCATTAACCGGGCCTGTTATAGGAAGGCCGAAATCTGCAACCTTCAGAACGGGCGATGTGGTGGGGATTGATACCCTGGTAAAAGTGGCAAATGGCGTGGCAGAAAACTGTCCGAAAGATGAAGCAAGATCAATCTTTACCATCCCTGCATGGCTCAACAAAATGATCGAACAAAATAAACTTGGTGATAAAACCGGCCAGGGTTTTTTCAAAAAAGTAAAGGGTGCAGACGGATCAAAAGATATTCAGGTTCTCAACCTCAATACAATGGAGTACGAACCTCGAAAGAAACCGAAGTTCGCTACACTGGAAGCAGCTAAACCCATTGATGATCTTTACAACAGGTTGAAAATGCTTATCGCCGGAAAAGATAAGGCAGGAGAGTTTTACAAAAAATTTCATTACCTGCTGTTCTCTTATATCTCCCATCGGATTCCGGAAATAAGTGATGAGATCTATCGCCTGGATGAAGCGATGAAAGCCGGCTTTGGTTGGGAGATCGGCGCCTTCGAATCGTGGGATGTACTGGGCGTTGAAAATATTTTAAAAGAAATGGAAGCGGCCGGCCACACGGCTTCTCTATGGGTGAAGGAAATGCTGGCGAAAGGGATTAAGAACTTTTACAAAGTTGAAGACGGTAAGCAATTTTATTATGACCTGAATGCCGGCGGATATCAGCCTATGCCGGGAGGTGATGCTTTCATTGTAATGAAAAATTTCGCGGGTAAAACAGTTTGGAAAAACAGCGCCTGCAGAACCTACCATCTTGGCGATAATGTGTTGGGCCTTGAATGGTATACGAAGATGGGAAGTATAGGAGGCGAAGTACTGGAAGGAATTCAGCGATCCATAAGTTTGGCGGAAGACAAATACAAAGGGCTGGTGATAGCCAACGAAGGCCCTAATTTCAGTGCAGGTGCAAATGTGGGAATGATCTTTATGCTGGCGATTGAGCAGGATTATGATGAAATAGATATGGCCATAAGAATGTTTCAGGATACGGTAATGCGGGTGAGGTATTCTTCAATTCCCGTGGTTGTTGCCCCTCATGGACTGGCTTTGGGCGGAGGTTGCGAGATCAGCCTGCATGCCGATAAGGTTATTGCCGCTGCTGAAACCTATACAGGATTAGTGGAAGCAGGCATAGGCGTGATTCCCGGGGGCGGCGGAACAAAAGAATTTGTTCTCCGCGCATCAGACGAAGTGCACCAGGGAGAGCCCGAGACTGTTACGCTTCAAAACCGCTTTCTTACAATTGCTACTGCAAAGGTTGCCACATCAGCACACGAAGCCTTTAAAATGGGTATCTACCGGAAAGGCATAGACGAAATTGTACTGAACCCATCAAGAAGAATTTCACGGGCAAAAGAATCTGTGATTGAATTGTATGACAACGGTTACGTTACTCCGGTTCAACGTACAGACATTCGTGTGCAGGGCCGGTTAATGTTGGGCGCACTGCATGCCGGTATAAACGGAATGTGGCGGGGGAAATATGCTACCGATCACGATGTAGTGGTGGCAAAAAAACTTGCCTATGTTATGTGCGGAGGCGATTTAAGCGAACCCGCACTCGTAAGCGAGCAATACCTTCTAAAACTTGAAAGAGAAGCATTCCTCAGCCTGACCGCAGAAAAGAAAACACTTGAGCGAATTCAAAGCATATTAAAAACGGGTAAACCTCTTCGAAACTAATGATTACATTTCCTCCCTTTCTGAAACCAGGAGATACAATTGCAGTTACTTGCCCTGCCGGCTACATGGCTGCAGAAAAAGCGGTCACCTGTATAGAAACTTTAAGGAGTTGGGGCTACAAAGTAATTGTGGGTGCTACATTAGGCAGCGGCTCAATGAATTATTTCAGCGGAAGTGACGAGGAAAGGCTTAACGAACTTCAGGCAATGCTTGATGACAAAAACATCAACGCGATCCTTTTTGGGAGAGGAGGTTACGGCACGGGACGAATAATTGACAAAATAAATTTTAAGAAGTTCTGCAAATACCCCAAGTGGCTGATAGGTTTCAGCGACATCACTATTCTGCATAATCATCTGCTTTCAAAGTATAAGATCGCTTCCATTCACGGGTCAATGGCAGCCTTGTTTAATGACTCAGCCGCGGTTAACTCTATCAACTCATTAAAAACTTTGATTTCAGGCGAAAACAATTCGTATACAATTGCTCCGAACACAAATAATATTTTCGGAAATGCAACCGGAACAATGGTAGGCGGAAATCTCGCGCTGCTTTGCAACATAATCGGCACTGCAAGTGATTTTAAAACCAAAGGCAAAATCCTTTTTATAGAAGACATAGGTGAATACGTTTACAGCGTAGACAGAATGTTCTCGCAACTTCACAGGGCCGGTAAACTAAAAAATTTGCAAGCACTTATTATGGGTGGGTTTACAGATATGAAAGACACTGAACGGCCTTTTGGAAAATCAATCGGGGAAGTATTGCAGGAATGGGCGGAAGTTGCGAATTGCCCTGTGGCCTTCGATTTTCCGGTAAGCCATGGAAGCAAAAACCTCTCTTTAATTACCGGAGGAAAATACCGGTTAAAAATTTCAGCAGAGAACACAACCTTGAAACTCCTGAAACGTTAAGAGCTTTTCATCCAGTATAACAAAGTAGTCTGGTAGTTTTTACTTCTGCCAAGGTCATTATGACTCCCACCCTCAATTTCCACAAACTTGTCTCCTTTTTTTAGAACGCTTTTTAATTTAGCTGCTTCACGAAGAGGTATTGTCCGGTCCTTGGTTCCATGAAAAATTAATACCGGTTCCTCCACATCTCCAAGAAACTTTTTTGTGGGTATTTTAAAGTTGCTCATCCTCTCAACCGGATAGATGAATGCATAAGTAGAGAATAAGGACGGAACACTTGAATATGGCGTTTCCAATATTAAAGATTGGTTATTGGAATTGGCCGCCACATATGCAGCAATACCGCTGCCTAAAGACCGGCCGTACAAATGAATTTTGTCACCTGCAATCTTTTCTCCTGCAAGTTTTCTAACCTGCATCGCATGATAGTACAACCGCTCTTCGGTTAGCTTACCGGTGGTTTTTCCGAACGTAGGATAATCGTGCATCCATACCTCAAAACCTTGGGAAGTAAAAAATTGTGCACTGCTTTCATACCATGAAACGTTTTTCATATTGCCATGAAAATAGATCACGAGCCCACGTGAGGGCGTATCTGGCCTGAACTTGACCAAATGAATTTTCTCGTATTTATTTACGGGGATAAACACCTCTTCCACGCTGCTTTTAAAATCATACTTATAATCTGGCGGAACAGGCTCGGGATGAAAAAGAAAGCTTTCCTGAAAATGATACAACCCGATACCGATAAGGCAGTAAATGATCAGCACTATTTTTAATATCCGTAGTATTTTTCTCTTCATTTTAATATTGCAAGATATCGCGAATTATATTGTGGTATTCGGGAAAGGACGGAAGATTGTTGTGGCCGCCGCCTGCTATGCGCACCAGCGTTATTTTCTTTGGATTGAGTTGTTGAAGTTTCTCACTGTTTCTTATAGGTATCAACCAATCTTTTGTACCATGCAGTATGTAAGTGTGACAGTTTACATGAATAATCCATCTGTCTGTTCTCAAATGATAACGCAATAAAAACCGCATCGGCAAGAAAGGAAGAAAACGCTCCACAACCTTTTTAAAATTATAATATGGAGAATCCAGGATAAGATACCTGGGCTTGTTATCGCTCGCGATCTTGGCTGCAAATCCGCTACCAAGGCTTCTTCCATATACAATTAAATGATGCTCCGCGTATTGAACAGCCAGCGTATCATATAAAAATTGCATATCTCCAAGCATATCCTTCTCAGAACGCTTTCCGGTGCTCTTTCCAAAACCCCGGTAATCAACGAGTACTACATCATAGTTATACCTGTAAAAATCTTTCGCATATTTGGCCCAGCCTTTTATGCTTCGTGTATTTCCATGAAAGTAAAGAATTAGGCCTAAAGGTTTGGAACAGGTGAAGTGAAGCCCGTTTATGCGTACCCCTGGTTCAACGTCAAAATTGAGTTCCCTGAACGGGATATCGTATTTATAAGTAAAATCCTGATGTAGCTTTTCAGGTTTAAAGATGATCTGCTCCTGAACAAGATAAACGAGAACTAACAGTACCGCATATCCTAAAATAAAGTAAACCAGTACTTCGCTCATGCAGGTGGTTGGATGTTTGCCCGCCGTAGGAGGGGTTGGGAGGTTGGTTAGTTAGAATGATTGTTTAGCATTGACTAACAACTTAAAACTAACGAACTATCTACTAATCAATATCCTTCCTCTTCATTATGAAATATCCTCTTCAGCTTAAGCTTTCTGTAAGGGGCAACTACAAGCGGGAATTTCTCAATCAGCACATTGCTTTGTTCAAGGCCAAAGCTCTTTTCTTCTGTTGCGCTAAGTTGCTTGATCCAGAAGTAAAACTTCATCACCATTCTTTCCATAAAGGGAAGTTCATTATCCTGGCTAAGGAATTTTTCCAGCACTATAAACTGAAAATCGCCCACCATGTTTTGTTTCTGCTGGCTTTCATACCGGCTCATGATATTCACTTCCCGGTTGGCCACGAGGTCTTCCACAACTTTTTTAAACATCAGGTTGATGCGCGGCGCGATTCGGAATCCCAGCCTGAACTCCACCCGGATGATATCGTTAGGGATAATGTGCTCAACGGAATATTCGCTTGTGTAGGGATCATCCGTTGTATCTACGTGAATGAACCAGTAGATATCCGCCCTTTTTGGCTTGCCACCGAGAATGCTGTAAGTGATCTTGTGTTCAATCTCTTTATGGTTATTAGCGCTGGTTAAATAGACGAGATGGGTTGCATACTTGGGGATGGAAGTGTCGTTGCTAAGCTCTTCTATCTTAGGAATATATTCGTCTACGCGCACAAATTCCACATAACGATTTTTAATTTTCCGTGACCTGTACCACACATACATTACGCCAAACATCAGTAAGCCGATGATCATTGAAATATATCCACCCCTACTGAACTTAGCCAGGAGCGAGCCCAGGTAATTTAATTCAATGGCGAGGAAGGTGATGAGAAAAACGTAGATCAGAAATTTATTAACCCTGTGCAATACGAGGTAGTTCGCGAAGAGTACCGTGGTCATAAGCATGGTAGCGATAATAGCTAGGCCATATGCAGCCTCCATCCTGGCGGACTCACGGAAGTATAACACCACTATCACACAGCCTGCCCATAACAAGAAATTCACGCCCGGAATGAATATTTGACCTTTCGCTTCGGAGGGATAATGAGTACGCATTCTTGGCCAAAGGCTAAGCCGCATTGCTTCGTTGATCAGTGTGAATGCACCTGTTACCATTGCCTGACTGGCAATTACGGCTGCGGCGGTAGCGATCAACACTCCGGGGCCGATGAACCACGGGGGCATCAGGTCATAAAAAGCATTGATCCCCTGTGATTCACGAAAAGCGGCACTCATAAAATCACCGGTATGATATTTTAATAAACTTGCTCCCTGGCCGAAATAATTCAGCAACAAGCAAATCTTCACGAAAACCCAGGAGATGCGGATATTTTCCCTTCCGCAGTGGCCAAGATCGCTATAAATTGCTTCAGCTCCGGTAGTACAAAGAAACACCGCTCCGAGTAGCCAGAACCCGCCGGGATATGTGTTTAGAAAATTGATTGCATAATAAGGATTGAGCGCTTCAAGAATTGTAAGGTCATCCGTAATATGATAAAGGCCGAGGAGGGCAAGCATCGTGAACCATGCCGTCATGAAAGGGCCGAAAAATTTCCCGATTTTGGCCGTACCGAATTGTTGAGTGAAGAAGAAAAGACTTATGATTATTATTACGATATAAACAACAGTTGATTTTTCTATACTGTGGAAGCCGGGCAACTCCTTTAAACCCTCCACTGCAGAAGTAATTGATATGGGCGGTGTTATTATTCCATCGGCCATAAGTGCGGCGCCTCCTATCATTGCAGGCATTACAAGCCACTTCCTTCTTCGCCGTACCAAGGCAAACAGCGCAAAAATGCCACCTTCTCCCCGGTTATCCGCACGCAACACGAGTACAACATATTTAATGGTTGTCTGAAAAGTAAGCGTCCAGATAATAAGCGAAAGAGTGCCAAGAATTAACTCTCTGCTAATTACACGTTCCTGGATGATTGAGTTGAAAACATACAAAGGAGAGGTTCCGATATCTCCGTAAATAATTCCTAAGGCAATTAGTAGTCCGGCGCCGGATACTTTGTTAAGCTGTTTTCCTGCCATGATAAAGTTGACCTCTCACAAATGTATTATGAATAATATTATTCCAACAAAAACATTCGGAAAAGCAAATAGAAAGAGAAAAATACAGAAGGAATAAAAAAAGATCAGCCTCCTCAAAGTTCCGGAGGCTGATCCCGGGTTCAGAAGGCTTAATCAGGTTTCTTTCCGTCGAGGAAAGTGTTGAGAGAGCTAATCTCCGTATTATTATTTTCGTCGGTCTTAACCGTATAGTTGCTGTAAAAAGATTCTACATCTGCAATTTGGTTTCGCATATCCATATTGCGACGGAGGTAAGCTGGTACCGATTCAAACTCATTGTTAGGGTCAGAAGCATCAACATTGAAAGATAACTTTCTCAGTTTTGCAATCCTCTCCATAGCCCGGCGCCTGAGTTCTTCTGTTTCGTCCTGCATCGCAGGTTCCTCAACAGGGAACATCCTGATGGACTGAGTTTTCTCTAAAGGCTCCTCCTCCGCCGCATTCTGGGAATCTTTAACAACCAATTGCATTTCCATAACAGGTTCGTCTTCCTGAAACAGAATTTGCACAGGTTGTGGTTCCTCGTTCGAATTGGATTGTTGGACCGGCTCCTCCTCCACATAAATTTGTGCAGGCTTTGCCAGGAAGCTCCCTGACGAAGGGGAGCTTATATTGCTAGCGTCTTCTGTTTCTGATTGTTTGGTTTCCGGTTGGGGAACGGCAGTCAGGTTTGGCTTTGGAAGGGTGTCGGGTTGCTGATACTCAGGGTTTAAGGCTACTACCTCAACCTTTGGGTCAGGTGAAGATATCTCAAAAAACACGGGAGTTAGCTCCAAATTATCAACAGTATTTTTACTTCGTAGTTCTACGAAGTGAGGCATATCTTTCAATGTGGGCATCTCACTATCCGGCACCGCAGCTACCGCCTCAGATTTCCCGGTCGGAGGCGTTTGTGCGTCAACGTTAGCCTGGGTTTCTTCAGCCGAAACAACCGGTTTTGAAACTTCAGCCACTGGCTCCGGCATTTCAAGTTTCATTACGATCTTTTCGTTCTCACTATTCTGTTTAACCGGCGCTTCCACTTTTGGAAAAGGATCTTTATGCTCAAAGCCCGTAGCTATAAGCGTGATGCTGATCTTATCGCCGAGAGAATTATCGCATCCCAAACCAAGAATCACATCAGTATCTTCTCCGGCCTGGCTTAGCAAGTAGTCCTGTATCACTTCCACTTCATCCATCGTATGCTCGTGTTCTCCTTCCGCAGAGTTTATGTTGATGAGAATCCACTTTGCACCCCGGATATCATTATCATTAAGCAGTGGAGAATTCAACGCGTTCTCAATTGCATCATGCGCACGATTCTCTCCACCTGCTGCAGCGCTTCCCAATATTGCCACACCACCATTACGCATTACCGTGCATACATCTGCAAAGTCAACGTTTATCTGGCCGGTACTGTAAATAACATCAGTGATACATTTTGCCGCAGTGGCAAGAACATTATCCGCGCGTGAAAACGCTTCCTTCATTTTCAAATTACCGAATTGGTGACGAAGCTTATCATTGCTGATCACGAGTAAGGTATCCACATGATCCTTTAAAAGCTTGATACCTTCTTCGGCCTGTGCAATTCTTTTCTTTCCTTCATACGCAAAAGGAGTGGTAACAATACCCACTGTAAGAATGCCGAGGTCCTTACAAATTTTTGCAAGTATGGGCGCTCCGCCTGTGCCTGTTCCGCCGCCCATACCGGCAGTAATAAAGGCCATCTTGGTATTTACTTCAAGAATGCGTTTTATCTCTTCAAGGCTCTCCTCTGTTGCCTGCCTGCCGATTGAAGGGTTTGCACCTGCACCGAGGCCCTGGGTTAAATGCGGACCAAGTTGAACCTTGTTAGGTACAAGGCTTTGTGCAAGCGCCTGCGCATCTGTATTGCATATTATAAAATTTACTTCCTCTATGTTTTGCGAAAACATGTGGTTAACCGCGTTGCTTCCGCCGCCGCCAACACCAATCACCTTGATGATGGAGGATTGTTCTTTTGGTAAATCAAACTGTATCATGTGTATGGGTTTGTAAGTGATAAGTAGTAAGGTGATTTGTTATAGCCTGGTGTCGTCTTCCTCTTTAAACATCTCGATCAGGTTTGTTTTGAAGGCATCAAGAAAACTTTTCCTTGTCTTCTTTTTCTTCACGGGCGCCTCGGCCACTTCTTCGCGCACCGCTTCAACTTCCTGAGCAACTTCGGCTACCTCTCTTCCCTTAGCTGAAACTTTTACAAATGTTTCCTCGAACTGCCTGGTTTTATTTTCGTAATCGTGATAGCCTTTCAGAATTAAGCCAATACAGGTGCTGTACATTGGTTTAGATAATTCCTCTGCCTGTGAACCTGCAAGATGCTCATTGGGGAAACCAATCCTCGCATTAAGGCCGGTTACATATTCTGTAAGCTGAATGAGGTGCTTAAGCTGAGAACCGCCACCGGTAAGTATTACACCTCCGTTCAATGTTTTGTTATCAAGGCCAACCTGCTTAAGGTGATAAGATACAAAGTCCATGATCTCGCTCATTCTAGCCTGTATAATTCCTGCAAGCGTTTTTACAGAGATCTCTTTTGGAGCCATTCCTCTTAATCCCGGGATTGTAATGAACACATTTGACTTTGCTTCATCACTAAGTGCACTGCCAAACTGGATCTTCATTTGTTCAGCCTGTGTTCTTAAAACACCCAGCCCTGTCTTTATATCATTAGTGATGTTCTCACCGCCAAATGGTATAACGGCAGTGTGCTTAAGAATTCCCTCATAGAAAACAGCAAGGTCAGTGGTTCCTCCCCCGATATCTACAATTGCCACACCCGCTTCAAGGTCCTGATCGCACATCACCGCAGCCGCCGACGCAAGAGGTTGAAGCACGAGGTCTTTGGTGTGAAGCCCCGATTTTTCAACGCTCCGGTTTATGTTGCGGATCGCATTTTTATCGCCGGTGATGATGTGAAAATTCGCGCCAACTTTTACACCGCTGTACCCGATGGGATTCGCTATGTTCTGAAAATTATCAACCGTAAATTCCTGCGGAATAACATCAATGATCTGGTCGCCTGCAGGTATGTAGGTTCTGTACTGATCTGTTACCAGCCTGTCTATCTCCTCCTGCCTGATCTCTTCTTCCACATTCTGGCGAACGATATCGCCGCGTGTTTGCAAACTCTTAATGTGGTGGCCGGCAATTCCCACATACACTTCGCTGATCTCAAGAGAAGGGTTTGATGCGTAACAATTTTCAAGCGCCATTGTTATAGCCTTGATGGTTTGATCAATGTTCAGCACCATCCCATGCTGCACCCCATTGCTGTTTGCCCTGCCAAAGCCAAGTATCTCCAGCTTGCCGAATTCGTTCTTCCTTCCGGCGATGGCTGCAATTTTTGTAGTGCCGATGTCTAATCCAACAATAATGGGTTTTTCGTTACTCATGATGTTATGTTTTGTAAGTGTTTTATAATTAATAATCGTTGTTTGGCTTTTTTGGTTCTGGTTTTTTCATAATGGCCTTCGGTTCAGCCGGAACTTTCTTTGGGGCGGGCTTTGAAGCTGCGGGCTTAACAGGCTTTTTCACAGGCGCAGTTTTTTTAACCACAGGCTTTGGTGAAACGGTTGCCTGCTTTTTCACGGAAACAGGTTTATTAACAACAGGCTCCGGAACCGGCTTCGGCCTTGGTGCGTCCGGCAGTTCAAAGGCAGGCAACACCACTTCTGGTGCTTCGTCCCGCTGCACAGATTGCAGCACCATACTTAGATCCTGCACTTTATCTTCTATTGAACCCGTCGCTAAAAGAGTGTCGCCGGCCATCTTTTCAGTGTATTCGGCAACCATTTTCATTAGTTCAAGCGTTCGCAGAGAATCCGTCTTCACCTCTTCCTTGCTTCGGATCTTAGCTACCACCTGATTTTGAAAAGATAGATTTATCTGGCTGTACCGGTTCCATCCCGCAGCCGGCATAACTCTCTTGTAAAACAGTTTCAGCTTTTCAAATTTCTCTTCATGCTTCGTAGCGTCACCAAATACAACTACCTGGTCGCCGAGTTTCGGGATCAATTCAAATTTATCAGTGGAGGTGATATCAACCTGATCAATCATGGCCATCAAAAAGGAGTCTCTCAATAAGCTTTCACTTAGCTCTTTTATTCCCGATATCAACTTTTTTTCCCGCGATGAAAACACCCGCGTATCCGTTGGGAAACCGGTAAACATGGGCACCCGCGCTGAAAGCTTCTCACTTAGCGGCAATACTTTCAATGAACTGTCGATATAAAAACTTCCTCCTGTTAAGGTAAACACCCGCGCTATCGGCTCGCGCTCATCAACCTCCACCTGCAACACGCCGTCTATATCAAAATAGAGCTCTGCATTTTTTATCCAAATATCTTTCTCCAGAGATTGCTCAACCGACCTCAGGTCAAACCTGGATATTACCTGATTAGAAGCCTGTGATCCACAGTAAGTATCAATCAGTTTTTTAATGTCAGCTTCATCAATAAAATAATGGTTACTCACACCGTCGATGGATATATTGATCCCTTTACATTGACGGCGATCCGTTTTATACACGGCAGATACGAGCAAAACCAGGGTGCAGCAGGAAACTATCACCCACGCAGTTGTAGATAATACCCGCTTCCAGTTTATGTGTTTAAGCTTGCTCATATTTGTGTCAACACTTTTTTTATTGAATCAAGCATTGTATCTATATCCCCGGCGCCCGCCGTTACCAGTAATTCAGGCTTCATCTCACCGATCAACCCGGGAAGAGAATTCATTTCTACAACCCGCGCTCCGTCATTTATTCTCTCTGCCAGCATATTGCTGTCAACTCCCGCCAGTGGCAATTCCCTTGCAGGATATATTGGAAGCAGCAACACTTTATCTGCCATTTTCAGCACTTCTGCAAATGCATCCGCCAAATCGCGCGTGCGCGAATAAAGATGCGGTTGAAACACCATGGTGATCTTACGATCGGGATATAAGTGCCGCACCCCATTAATCAAGGCTCTCAATTCTTCCGGATGATGGGCGTAATCATCTATGAACACCATTTTCTCATCACGAATAATGTACTCAAACCGCCTTTTAACACCTTTAAAATCTGTAAGGGCACTCTTTATTTTATCATCCTCAATTCCCAGCTTTACGGCAACAGCCACAGCAGCCACTGAATTCTCCACATTATGTATTCCCCCCATGTTTAGCGTGATACCCTCAATGCGTTTATCCCTAACTGTTATGTTATACTTGTAACTTCCTTTTTCAACCGCGATATCGCTGGCGAAAGCATCGGCCGTATTATCTGAAGAGCTATAACGCAACACTTTGTCTGCAATTAACTCCTGTTCACGTGCGAGGCCTTTCTTTGAAATGAGCGATCCATCTTTCTTAATTTTTTTACTGAACTGAATGAATGCATCCTGCATATTCCTTTCAGATCCGTAGATATCCAGGTGGTCAGCATCCATTGAAGTGATCACCGCCACGTCGGGGTTCAACTCGAGAAAACTTCGGTCGTATTCATCAGCCTCGGCAACACACACATTATTATCGCTGCTCCAGAAATTTGAATTGTAATTAGCGGCAATGCCTCCTAAAAAAGCTGTACAACCAAACCCGGATTGACGAAGCAAATGGGCGATCATTGCACTGGTCGTGGTTTTGCCATGCGTTCCCGCCACGCATATGTTATATGATGAGCGGGTGATCATGCCCAGTACTTCACTTCTTTTTTTAAGGTTGTAACCATTGTTCCTATAAAATTCAAGCTCCTTATGCTCCTTCGGAACAGCAGGAGTGAAAACCACCAGCGATGCATCCTTATCAATTAACGACAGGTCATCTACATAATGTACCTTAATCCCTTCCTGTTCGAGTTCCCGTGTAAGCACAGAGGGGGTTTTGTCGTATCCTGAAACCTTTACACCCTGCTGATTGAAATATCTCGCAAGCGCACTCATACCAATACCTCCAATACCGAGAAAGTACACGTTTCCCTCCGGGCGATACTTTTCTCCCGTTATGGATCTGTTATAGATATGATCTATGTTACTCATGATATATTTCTCAAAATATTTTCAGCAACCACTTTGTCTGCATCGCGAATGGCAAGCTTTGAAATATTCTGTTTCATTTCTTCCTTTTTCCCTTCGTTATTAATAAGACTCATTATTGTTGAAACCAATTTTTCTCCTGCTTCATTATCTGCAACCATCAAGGCGGCATTTTTATTCACTAGGTTCCTTGCATTGGCGGTTTGATGGTCTTCTGCCGCAAAAGGAAAGGGCACCAAAATGGCGGGCTTGTGAACCACACAAAGTTCAGACAGCGCCATTGCACCGCTCCTGCTTACCACTACGTCTGCCGCTGCATATGCATATTGCATCTCGGTGATAAAGTCACTTACAAAAACGCCGTCGATATTCTTTCCTCGCTGCATTCCTTTATCGCGATATGGTTTCCCTGTTTGCCAAATAACCTGGATCCCTTCCGCTACCAATTCATTCAGGCCTTTATCAATTGCTTCATTAATGCTTTTCGCCCCCAGGCTTCCGCCCACACACAACACCGTTTTCTTCGCTCCGTTCAGTCCAAATTTTGCGCATCCCTCATTCTTGCTTATCTGCGTTTCTAAGATCGACTGCCTTACAGGGTTTCCCGAAACGATGATCTTCTGTTCAGGGAAGAATTTCTCCATGCCGTCTGTTGCGGTAAAAACCATTGTGGCTTTTTTAGAAAGCAGGATGTTGCTTTTTCCGCCAAAAGAATTCGCTTCATGGATAAAGGTTGGTATTCCCTTTACCTGGGCGTACTTCAGCACCGGAAAACTTGAATAGCCTCCCACGCCAACAGCTGCATCCGGCCTGAACCTTGAAAAAATAGACGACACCTGCATGAAACTCTTTATCAGCTTAAAAGGCAAAGCAATATTTTTAATCAAAGAACTTCTGTTAAATCCCGCAATGGTAAGGCCCTCAATTTCAAAACCCGCTTGCGGCACCTTTTCCATTTCCATTTTTCCTTTCGCACCAACAAACAAAATTTTCACTGAAGGCTCCATACTTTTCAAAGCATTCGCAATTGCTATTGCCGGAAAAATATGTCCGCCCGTACCGCCTCCTGCCACTATGATCCGCTTCTCTTTTTTCACGCCGCCTCTGTATTTTCTTCAGTGACACTTTTCTCTTCCGCCAACTTTCTCATACTTCCTTCCTGTTGTTCAACATTCCGGGCCACGCTTAATATGATACCAATGGCAAGGCAGGTAAATAAAAAGCTACTTCCTCCCATACTCACTAAAGGAAGGGTGACGCCGGTATTTGGAAAAAGGTTCACGTTCACTGCCATGTTTGCGATAGCCTGAATTACCAGCGTAAAGCTGAGTGCCAGTGCCAGGAATGCGCCGAATGCATAAGGGCATTTCCTGTACACGCGAATGCAGCGGTACAGAAACAACAGGTAGATAAATATCATTGCGGCTCCGCCTATCAACCCATACTCTTCTATAATTATCGCATAGATGAAATCGCTATAACTGTGCGGCAGAAAGTTTCTTTGTTCGCTGTTGCCGGGACCGTTACCTAACCATCCGCCTTTCGCAATGGCGATTTTGGCCTGGTTGATCTGGTACGATTTATCATGATCTTTCTGTGCATCCGAGTAAATAAAAGTTTGAACCCGGCTTATCCAAGTTGGTATTCTTCCGGCGGCAAGTGCTCCGGGAAGTTTTTTGGTGTCGTTAGTCTTTGTGTCGTACGTAGCCACAGCCACGGTAACGAGAAGAACCAATGGTATCATTGCAATACCAATGGTTACCAGCAAATGTTTTGTGCGAACGCGGCCGATAAACATCAGGATCAAACTCGTTCCGGCAATAAGCACGCTTGTTGAAAGGTTGGCAGGCGCGATCAGCAAACATATTATTACAACAGGAACGATAATAGGAAGAAATCCTTTTTTAAAATCTTTGATGATGTGCTGCTTTCGGCTGAGCATACGGCTCATATACATGAACAGTCCCAGCTTACCCAGGTCAGATGCCTGAAAGGTCATGTTTATCACCGGGAGTTTTATCCATCTCGATCCTGCATTCAATTGCACACCAAAAAACAAGGTGTAAAGAAGTAAAGGAATCGAAATAAGAAACAATATAAGAGCCACGCGGGAATATATCGTATAGTTTATGCGGTGCGCGAAATAGATTATGGTAAGGCCTAAGATGATGAACGCAAATTGCTTGAACAGGTAGCTCTCTGTGCTTTTACTCAGCCTGTAAGCAAGTGAGCCTGTGCTGCTGTAAACCAACAACAGGCTGGCAATGGTGAGAATGATCACGATAGCCCAAATCACTTTATCCCCCTTTGTTTTCTGCACAAGGTTTCCGCCCATGGTAGATAAAGAGGGTGAGAACATTGACCGTATGGAATTTTGTTCCTGCATTTATTTCTTACAGATCTTTTACCGCTTTTTTAAATTGATTTCCCCTGTCTTCGTAATTTTTAAACAGATCGAAGCTTGCGCAGGCCGGGCTTAGCAGAACAACATCGCCCTTGTTGGCAAAATGAAAAGCTGCCTGCACGGCTTCGGCGGCCGTTGTGGTATTCACCATAAGCGATACAATGTCGCCGAAAGCTTCATGGATCTTCCTGTTATCTGAACCCATACACACAATTGCTTTCACTTTATCTTTTACGAGCTCCTCAAGTACTCCATAATCATTGCCCTTATCTACACCGCCGAGTATCAGAATGACCGGCTTTGTCATGCTTTCAAGCGCATACCATGTGCTGTTGATATTGGTTGCCTTACTGTCGTTAATAAATTCCACGCCGCGAACAGTTCCTGCCGGTTCCATTCGGTGCTCAAGGCTTTCAAAAGTTTGCAGCGCTTCACGGATCTTCTCTTTCCTTATATCAAGCGCAGTTGCCGCCATTGTTGCTGCCATGCTGTTATAATGATTATGCTTGCCCTTCAGCGCAAAGTCTTCCACGCTCATTTCCATTTCCTCCCCTTTCCATTTTAAATTCATCTTTGCATTCATCAGGTACGCTCCTTGCGGTAGTTCTTTGCTCATGGTTATCGGTGCTTGGGTTGATTTTATTGGATACTTGTTTATATTTTTCATTGTGGTTTCATCGTCCATGCAATACACGAATACATCTTCCTCTTTTTGGTTTTCTGCAATTCGAAATTTGCTGGCGATATAATTTTCTAACTTATACTCGTAACGGTCTAAATGATCTTCAGTGATGTTGGTAAGCACTGCCACGTTTGGCCGGAATTGAACGATATCATCCAGCTGGAACGAACTCACTTCCACCACATATACCGCTTTTGGTTCTCTGGCCACCTGCCTCGCAAATGAATAACCGATGTTGCCCACCATCGCACAATCCAAACCTGCCACCTTGCAGATATGATGAATGAGTGCAGTGGTTGTGGTCTTTCCATTGCTGCCGGTAATTGCCACGATCTTGCTATCACCCGAATACCTGAATGCGAGCTCGATTTCGCTGATCACCGGAATACCTTTTTTTCTGATCTCCTCCATCACGGGAATGTGTTCAGGTATCCCCGGGCTTTTCACAATTTCATCGGCCTGAAGAATACGCGACATCGTATGGCCGGATTCTTCAAAAGCAATTGTGTTCAGCGAAAGTTCAGCCTTCCATCGATCGCCGATCAAACCGTTGTCAGACAAAAAAACTTCATAGCCCTTTCGTGAAGCGAGCAAAGCGGAGCCTATACCGCTTTCCCCTCCACCTAAAATGACCATATTCTTTTTCATCTTTTAAATACACTTTTTTAAAATTGGTTTTTCAAAAGCATAGAATTTAACAGGTAGCAGATGCTTTTCACCTGTTTTTCATTGGATCGGATGTGCAGGGATTTAATCTGCTTTAATACGATTGGTTCTTCAAAAGCATCGAATTTGTCAGGCCTCTTTTTGAGATCCTCAATACAGTCGGTTCTTCAATAGTATTGGCTTTGCAGGACGTCTTTCAGATGACCTTTCAATGCGTTAAAAACGGTTTTTCATCAGCATAGAATTTAATGGGTGTTACAGGCTATCCATAGTTCAAGCTGTTGTTTCAATTACCGGAGATCCGTTGGTATCCCGAACTTCACGGCATTGAGGTGTTTATCTCAGTTTTAAGGTTACAATGGCCATGGCAATGCTCAGCACTGTTATGATCCAGAACCTTACGGCTATTTTACTTTCATGATAACCGAGTTTCTGGTAGTGGTGATGAAGAGGACTCATCAAGAAGATCCGTCTTCCTTCACCATACTTTCGTTTTGTGTACTTGAACCATCCTACCTGCATCATCACGCTCAGGTTTTCAACCAAAAACACAAAACAGAAAATCGGTATCAACAATTCCTTTCGTACAATAATGGCCAGCGCAGCTATAATTCCGCCGAGAGCCAGGCTCCCTGTGTCTCCCATAAATACCTGCGCGGGATATGAATTGTACCATAAAAAACCAATGCATGCGCCCACAAAGGCGGCGATAAATATTGACAGTTCGCCGAGATTGGGGATGTACATGATGTTCAGGTACTCCGCAAACTTTATGTTACCGCTTACATAGGCAAAAATTCCGAGGCATACTCCTATGATCGCGCTCACGCCAGTGGCAAGGCCATCCAGTCCGTCGGTTATATTTGCTCCATTGCTTACCGCTGTCACAATAAAAATTACAATGCCGATGTATAATATATATGTATAGTCCCTCCATCCTTCCGGCAATAGTTTGGCGTAGTTGAACTCATGGCTTTTCACAAACGGAATGGTGGTGATCACCGATTTCGCGTCTACAAAAACCCTTGCTTTTCCATCTACCATTACCGTATCGTATTTTGGTACAAAGTCATCTTTTACTACCGTTGATGCAGGCTTCTTTCCCACCACTTCCCGCTTTACCACCACGCTGTTGTTGAAATAAAGCGTAGCACCAACGATCAATCCTAAAATCACCTGGCCGAAAATTTTAAAACGCCCTGCCAGCCCGTCACTGTCTGATTTTTTATACTCAACACCTTTTTGTTTTGCACGCTTTTTTGACCTGATCTTTAAAAGATCGTCGATCAATCCGATCGCGCCCATCCAAACTGTGCAAAGCAGCATCAGCCTTACATAAACTTTTTCAAGATTTGCAAACAAAAGCGTCGGCACCACAATGGCAAGAATGATAATTATTCCTCCCATTGTTGGAGTTCCAACTTTTGCCTGTTCGCCCTGCAAACCCAGTTCCCTCACAGTTTCCCCTAATTGCCTTCGCTGAAGAAACCGGATTATCCTTCTGCCGTAGATCATGGTGATCACAAGAGAAAGAATCAGCGCAAGCATCACCCTGAATGTGATGAATTGAAAAAGCCCCACTCCCGGGAAGCGGAAATTTTCCTGATTCAGCCAATCAAAAAGATGATACAGCAAGGGTTAGTTTCGGTTTTTATTTTTCTAATAATGCAAACATCTCTTCCAATACTTCGCGATCGTCGAAATCATACTTCACTCCGCCTATCTCCTGGTACTTCTCATGCCCTTTCCCTGCAAGAAGAATTATGTCTTCTCCATCACTCAGGTTCACAGCGGTTTTTATAGCCTCCCTACGATCGGGTATTGTAATATATTTTTTCCGCGACACCACATTCACGCCCGCCTCCATCTCTTTAAGAATATCCATCGGCTCCTCGTTGCGCGGATTGTCAGACGTGAATATCACTTTATCGCTATGTTCACATGCAACCTGCGCCATAACGGGTCTTTTCGCCCTGTCACGATTTCCGCCGCATCCCACTACAGTTATCACTTTCTCATTCCCCTTCCTGAGATGGTTGATGGTGGCAAGCACGTTCAACAGCGCATCCGGAGTATGGGCATAATCTATTATACCTACAACTTTACTCTTTGATGCAGTAGTGATTTCAAAGCGCCCCTCAGCACCGCTAAGTGCAGACAGTTGTACAAGCACCTGCTGCTTATCTTCTCCCAGCAAAACTGCCGCTGCATATACCGCCAGAATGTTATATGCATTGAACTCACCGGCAATTTTAAAGTGAACATCCGCTTCATCAATAATGAGATGAAGGCCTGAAAGACTGTTGTCTAAAATCTTCGCCTTAAAATCCACCATGGTTTTCAAGCCATACAGGTAGGTTTTAGCCGATGTGTTCTGAAGCATTACCTGCCCTCTTTTATCATCAGCATTACTGATAGCAAAAGCGGTTTTTGGAAGACCATCGAACCATGACTTCTTCACCCTTATGTATTCATTGAATGTTTTATGATAATCCAGATGATCGTGAGTGATGTTAGTGAAGATTGCACCGGTAAAATTCAACCCTTCAATTCTGCTTTGCTGAATGGCGTGACTGCTGCATTCCATAAACACGTATTCGCAACCGGCATCTTCCATCTTTTTTAACAGGCGGTTAAGGCTGATGGCGTCGGGCGTGGTATGCGTGGTAGGGATTACCGTGCCGGCAATGATATTTTCTACCGTGCTGATCAGTCCGCAGGAATGATCGAGCGCCGAAAAAAGTTTATAAAGAAGCGTGGCCACAGTAGTTTTTCCATTGGTACCGGTAACCCCAACCAACTTCATTCGAAGTGTTGGCTCGCCAAAAAAGCGATGCGCGATCTGTCCGCATGCAATTGCCGGATTAAGAACCGCCACATAAGTCACTCCATCTGCAAGGCTTTCGGGAAGCGTTTCGCAGATAACAGATGTCGCTCCGCGTTTAACCGCTTCCGTTATATAATCATGACCGTCAGTTACAACACCTTTCATCGCAATAAAGCAGCATCCGGGCGTTACCATCCGGGAATCCAGCTGCAGGTCTTTCACTTCCACGGAAGTGCTGCCCGAAACAGACTGGATGCTTACTTTATATAAAAGGTCTTTTAACATCATGGCTCAATTGAGCATTAATAAAATTTTTTGTCCTTTTGAATAGGGCCTTCCCGCTGAATAACTCTGCGTGGCCACTTTTCCTTTTCCCGACACGGTAACCTGGAAACCCTGGTTCTCCAGCAGGTATACGGCATCTTTCAACCCCATCCCCCTTACATCAGGAGTAATAAAAGCTTCATGCACTAAGGTAGAATCACTTCTAAGCGCCGCCTGTTTGCTCTGCAGTTCTGCCTTCCTCCACTTTCCGTCTGCTGAAGAATCATGGTAAGCGATATCCATATAACTGAATATGGAAGCAAAATCATTTTTCATTCCCAGTGTTGCCACTTTCAAAGAGTCTGGAGCGAAAGGAATTTGCGTAGTAGGCGGATTTAAAAAGCGCTTATAAATATGATCTGCTATTTCTTTAAATACGCGGCCTGACACATCGGCGCCATATATGAACCGCGACTCCCGTGTGTTCTGGATCACCACCGCCATTGTATATTTCGGTTTCTCTGAAGGGAAGAAACCTACGAACGATGCCTGGTAGATTTTATTCCCCTTGTTATAACCGCGGTTATCCAGTGCCGTTACCGCAGTGCCGGTTTTCCCGGAAATGGAATACATACTGTCTTTTAATATTCTGCGGCCCGTTCCGCCAACGCTGTCAACAACGGCACGCAAGGCTTCGCGCATTTGCATAATAGTGGAATCATCGGCAATCCTGTCAACAAGTACAACCGGTTCAAATGTTTGTGCTTCAACTCCATAATCCCGCACCGCGTTTACGAGGTATGGCTTCATCATCCGGCCGTTGTTCGCCACTGCATTGTAAAACATAACCATGTGCAAGGGAGTCACGAGCTCTTCGTAACCATGTGCCATGTAAGGGATGGTTGTTTTGCTCCAACTTTTGCTTTTCGGAGATTTTATCAGCGGCTTGCCTGAAGAGGCAACGATCTCAATTCCTGTGAGCGTGTCTAATCGCAGGTCGCGAAGATGTTGAATGAATTTTTCGGGTTGATTATGATAATACTGGTAAGCGAGTTTTGCAAAGGCCACATTGCTGCTTTCATAAAATGCTTCACGAACGGAAATGATTCCGGTGCCTTTGTGTGAATCGCGAATGCGTAATCCGTAGAATGATTTCACGCCACCCTCACAATCAACCTTGGTATCAAGAGTTATGTATTTATCTTTTAATAATGCGTACAGTGTGGCCAGCTTGAACACTGAGCCCGGCTCGGTTGATTTACCAATACCGTAATTAAGGTCTTCAATATAAGTTCCGTCGGGCTGCCTTCCGAGATTAGCTATTGCCTTGATCTTACCTGTTTCGGTTTCCATCACAATCACGGTGCCGTGCTGCGAATTGTTGGAAACAAGCATTTTCATCAGGGAGTTTTCGGCTACATCCTGAATGTAAGTGTCGAGCGTGGTGATAATGTCTTTTCCGTTTACGGGATCAAGTTCAGCCCCTTCAACCGGCACATAGCTCCCTGCCGTATATCGCATGAGACGCTGACCGGACACGCCTTTCAGCAGGTAGTTGAAAGTTTTTTCGAGGCCAACATTCTTGTTTGAGTCTAACCTTGAAAGCCCTATTGTACGGTTGGCCATCAGTACATAAGGATTGATCCTTTTATCACGCGGATCAATGATGAAGCCGCTTTTATTTTTTCCTTCACGCACCAAAGGGAAGGTTCGTAACTCCCTGTATTCATCAAAAGAGATCTTCTTCTTCAGCGGATAATACCTTCTGCGTTCTTTGTAAGCCAGCTTCATTTCCTTTTTATACAGCTCAGCAGATTTATCTTTAAAAAGTGAGGCAAGCCTTAATGAAAGAGAGTCAACATTGTTATGAAACCTCTTGCCCTGCTTTTCTCTTAAGCCGTCTGCGGCAAAGTCAACATAAATATCAAATATGGGAACTGAAGTGCTTAAGATGTTTCCATCCTCACTGAAAATGGTTCCTCTTTCTGCATTAATAGGTAGGTAACGCTGATGCAGGCTGTCTCCCATTTGTTTCCAGTAAGCGCCCTGCACCGTTTGAATGTAAGCCGCCCTGCCAAGCACAAACAAGCCAAGCACAACAATGCACAGAAAGCAGAGGTACACGCGCCATAATATGTCTTTCTTTACATCCATTATTTGCTGCCTGAATTTTTATCTTCAAGCAAAACGGGTTTTGTGTTTAATTCTTTCAATCCCATCATTTCAACGGCCTTCATCAATTCAGTGGCCTTGCTGCGAAAGATCACTTCGCTCTGCACACTCTTGTATTCGTACTGTAACTCTTTTATATTCTTTTCGCTTACCGCAATTTTTTTCACGAGCTTATCGGCGAGATGTCCGTTATAGATGTAGCCGACTGCAAGAGCAGACAGAAAAAGAAAGAACGGAATATTGCGCACGATGAAAGTATTATTGAAGATGCGCGTCCACTCTCCTTTTAATCCTGATATACCTTTTGCGTTTTTCAACATCTATATTTTTTCCGCCACTCTCAGCTTTGCACTTCTTGAGCGGCTGTTTTGCTTAACTTCTTTATCACCTGCCGTTACCGGTTTTTTCGTGATTATTTTGAAAGGCGACTTTTCTTTTCTTCCAAATACATCTTCTTCCACATCTTCAAAACTTCCTTGTTTAAAAAAGTTTTTAACTATTCTGTCCTCTCCTGAATGAAAAGTGATCACGGCTATCCTTCCGCCGGGCAGTAACAATTGAGGAACCTGCTCAAGCAATTCCTTCAGCGCCTCGAATTCTTCATTCACTTCAATTCTTAATGCCTGGAAAACCTGCGCGAAATATTTGTTAGGATTGCCTTTCACTATTGAGTGAAGAACCTGCTGAAATTGAGCGATGGTGGTGAAGGGCGAGGAAGTTCTTGCGGCAACGATCGTACGGGCAAGAGTTTTTGAATTTGTTACCTCGCCGAATTGTTCAAACATGCGGTGCAACCTTTGTTCAGAATAGGTGTTTAAAATTTCAGCGGCTGTTTTACTCTGCCGGCTGTTCATCCGCATATCCAGGTTAGCATCGAAGCGCGTTGAAAAACCGCGTGCAGGCTCATTGAATTGGTGGCTTGAAACGCCAAGATCAGCAAGGATGCCGTGCACACCGCTGATATTTTTCAATTTCAGAAAGCGGCCGATATGCCTGAAATTTTGAGGTATGAAAACTATACGGGGATCGTCGGGTAGGTTAGCGGCTGCATCGGAATCCTGGTCAAATGCAACCAGTACTCCGTGTTCATCAAGGTGCTCAAGAATTGCACGGCTGTGTCCGCCGCCGCCAAAAGTACAATCCACATAGGTGCCCGAAGGCTGAATGTTCAATCCTTCTATCGTTTCCTTCAGCAACACCGGAATATGGTAGCCGTCGCCGCCGCGAGAAACATTTTCCGCGGGCAGATTGTCAGAGCGTGTTACCATAATCAATCGTTTTCTTCCGGCCGGTTCATAACCTCATTAGCCAGTTGACTAAATGCTTCAGGTGAAAAAGAGTCAAAGAACTGCTGGTAATTATTTTTATCCCAGATCTCAATTTTATTCATTGCCGACACCAGCACGATATCTTTTTCAAGGCCGGCGTGCGCGAACAGGTTCTTCGGCAACAACAATCTCCCCGCATTATCCAGTTCCACCGCAACAGCTCCGTTCAGAAAATATCTCCGGAACTCCCGAACCTTCGGGTCGAAATCGTTCAGGCCGCTGATCTTTTTGAAAATGGGCTTCCAGCTTTGTGTAGGGTACAGGGTCAGGCATTTTTCAAAGCCCCGGTTTATCACGAAGGTCTGGTCGTCGTCAGGCAGCTGTTTCTTAAAGCCGGACGGCAGTAAGAAACGCCCCTTAGCGTCGATCGTAGACTCATATTCGCCGATAAAACTGACCATGTGGGATTTTCAGGTGATTATTTACACAAAATAACACTTTTTCCCACTTTATGACATCTTTTTGAAAAAACTTATTTTTCCACAGCGAAAAGCCCGTCTGTAAAGGGTTTGAGCGGAAAACGAGAGAAATGGTGTGGATTAGATGTGAATTGCGGTTGATTTCCTGTGGAATGCATCACTCAGGCGTTGGAAATCAATGGGAAAGTAAGGGTGAAAATGCTGCCTTTGCCCACTGTGCTTTCGGCTTTAATGTGGCCGTTGTGGGCATCAACCATGGTTTTTACGTAGCTGAGCCCAAGGCCGAACCCCTTCACATTATGAATATTTCCGGTATGGGCACGGTAAAATTTTTCAAATATCCGGTGGAGGGTTTCCTTGTTCATGCCGATGCCGTTATCCTCTATTCTGATCTTAAAATGCTTACCGTTGCTTGAAGTAGCCAGTTTTATATGAAGATTTTCCTTACTGTACTTAACCGCATTATCAAGCAGGTTATTTACCACATTGGTGAAGTGCACCTCATCTGCCATAATGAGGTGTTTCGGCGCATCAAGGTTTACCTCGAGAATACCCTGGCGTTCGGCGATGGGCAGTGAAATATTGTTCACGGCAACCTGTATCATCTGGTGCGCATCGTGTGGAAGAAGTTTCAGCTCCACTCTTTGCTTGTCCAGGAGGGCGGCCTGAAGTATCGTTTCCACCTGCTTGTTCATCCGCCGATTCTCTTCCTTGATGATACCGGTGAAATATTCCATCCGGCTTTTATCTGCCGCAACTTTTTCGTTTTTCAACGCATCAACCGCAAGCGAAATAGTGGCGAGTGGCGTTTTGAATTCATGCGTCATGTTGTTGATGAAATCAGACTTTATTTCGCTCAGCTTTTTTTGGCGGAGAAGAGTTCGGATGGTGAGGAAGAATGCAGAGGTAATGATCAAAGTAAACAATACCGCGCCCAATATGAACCAGGTGATCTCGCGCAAAACCACCATGTTTTCATTCGGAATTATTATAACTAAATATTCTTCCTTAGCGATGTTTTCAAAAACACTTCCACTCGGCGGAATCAAAGGAATGATCTGGCGTGCAAAGTTTGCACTGTCAAGATATTTATCAAAAAAGCCTTCGGTTTCAATCTGATCGCCGCTAGGTGTATTGTCCGTGATCGCAAATTCAAAATCAACATTATGAAGATCATTGTTCTCCATTGCGGTGCGAATAATATGGCTGACTTCATCGCGCGAAAATCTTTGAATTACGGAAGGCTTCAATAATTCCGCAGGAAGTTTTTCATTGAGAAACTCCGGGAAAGCTTTGTCGTTGCTGGGCATAAGCTGGTTGCCTTCCACAAGCCTCGTAGAAATTTCTTCTGATGCCGCTATAAACTTCAAACGAAACTGGCTTTGTTCGGTGTTCTTCGCGGTCTTAAGCCACAGGTACTGGAAAAATATCAACCCCAACAGAGAAATGAGGATCAGCAAAGTGATGAAGGGGAAAACTCTTTTCATGAAACCGCGTGTGAATGAATATTCGCTGCAAATGTAGTACAGATACATCCTGCAGCAGATAAGCGTTTGCTTTTTAGCCCATTTTTAACGTAACGTGAAGCGACAATGTTATAACTTTTTTTTGATGGCGATGCATGTTATAGTAATTTACAAACATGATTGAAGCAGATAACGGGATATTATTGATCGCAGACCCATTTCTGAAAGATTCGAACTTTATGCGCACGGTGGTTTTGCTTGCGCGCCATAACGAGGAGGGAAGTTTCGGTTTTGTGTTGAACAGGTTGCTTGATCATACGCTTGATGAATTACTTACTGATCTTGCAGGATATCCCCTTCCCGTTTACCAGGGAGGGCCTGTGCAGATGGACACTGTGCATTATCTCCACCAATTCCCTGACCTGATACCGGACAGCCAGCTTGTGGCGGACGATATTTACTGGGGAGGCGATTTTGAAATATTGAAAGAGAAAATCCGTTCCGGTGAAATTGACACTTCACGCATAAAATTTTTTCTCGGATACAGCGGATGGGAGCAGGGGCAGCTTGCAGGAGAATTGGATGAGAAAACCTGGATAACGGCGCCGTGTACACGTGAAATTGTTTTTGAAACCGATGTGGAAGAAACCTGGAAGCGAAGCCTTAAACACTTAGGCGGCAAGTATGAAATGATGATTCATTTCCCTATCGACCCGCAGTTGAATTAATACAAATAATCGTTTTTAAGGTGGCAGAATTTCAAAACATATTACAGTCGGGCAAACTGGTTCTGGTAGATTTTTCTGCCGAATGGTGCGGCCCGTGCAAGATGATGGCCCCTGTGTTGAAAGAGGTAAAAGAGCGTTTAGGCGATGCCGTTACCATACTGAAAGTTGATGTTGACCGCAATCCAGCCGCTGCCCGGGCTTACGAGGTGCAGGGAGTTCCAACACTTGTGCTGATAAGGTCAGGCAAAACACTTTGGCGGCAGTCTGGTGCAATGCCCGCGCACCAGTTGATGCAAATAATTCAACAACACTCTTAAGAAACCTCTCATTCGTGCTTTATTCAATTTTGAAAGTTCCGGCACGTATTGCATTCTACTTTTATTGCAGAAACGTAAAGATCAATAAGCCTTCGGTACTTAAAGAAAAAGGGCCACTTCTTATTGCCGCAAATCATCCCAACTCATTTCTTGATGCAATTGTTCTGGCCACATTGTTTCAACGGCCGGTTTATTCGCTTGTTCGCGGAGATGTGTACAGTAATAAATTTTACAGCAGGTTATTAACAGCACTTAAGATGCTTCCGGTTTACCGGATATCAGAAGGTGCAGAAAATCTAGGCAATAATTACAGCACTTTTGAAAAATGTAAATCGATCTTTAAGAAAAACGGAATCGTTCTTATTTTCAGTGAAGGAAGGTGCATCAATGAATGGAAGTTAAGGCCATTAAAGAAAGGCACGGCCCGCCTGGCCTTGAGCGCCTGGGAAGAAAACATTCCGCTGAAAATAATTCCTGCGGCAATCAACTTCAGTTCATTCCGAAAGTTTGGCAAAAACATTCACCTCCATTTTTCTGATCCGATTCATAACACATTTCAACACCTAGAAAGCGGTAGGGCAATTTCTTCCTTCAATACAAAACTTGAAAGCCATTTGCGTGCAGAGGTTTATGAAATTTCTGGGAATGACAAGTCAACCCTTAACAAACGATTTAACCGCAAAGTTCCGATAGCGAAAAAAATTCTATTGTTTCTGCCGGCACTGGCAGGTGCGGTGATACTCTCTCCGATCTACTTCCCCATTCGTGAACTTGTGAAAAAGCGTTGGAATAACGACCACTTTGATTCGATCGTTGTGGCTATTCTGTTTCTGGTATTTCCTTTTTATCTTTTGTTGCTCACCATTTTAGGTTTGATCTTTTTGCCCGGATATTTCGGTTTAGCCGTTGTGCCCGCAGTGCTGTTGTGCAGCCTTGCATTATTACACATTAAAGAAAGTTAAGGATCGACGGGAGCCAATATTTCAATCAATTTTAATCGTCTTAAAATATATTTTTATTGTTTATCAATAAATACTATTTTTGAGAAAATTAATGATCATGGTTTCAAAAACGGACAATATCATCTTCCGCGGGTTGAATATAATTGCATGGTTGATTTTCGTTGGATTGTGTATAGAAGCAGGCGGACTGCTTGTAAATTTTGTATTCAGCCAGTACAAACCTGAAATGGTGAAGAATCTCTATCAAAAGTTAGATTTGTCAGACCTGTACAATTACAGCCGCAATGCATTTTTCGGAGCGTATGCATCTATACTCACCATTTCCCTATTAAAGGCAATGATGTTCTATGTTGTAATCAGGCTAATGCTTCGAATGGACCTGTCTAACCCTTTCAGTAATTATGTTTCTAAACAGATCTTGCTGATCAGTTACTTCACGCTGGCAATCGGATTAATAAGTTACATAGCCAGGCAATCTGCACAACAGTTGGCGAAAAATGGAGTTGCTGTAGAAAATCTGGATCCATTTTGGACTGATAGCCGTGCCTTCATTTTGATGGGAGCTGTCGTTTATATTATTGCTGCTATTTTTAAAAGAGGTGTGGAGATTCAACACGAAAACGAACTTACTGTTTAACATGGCAATTGTAGTGAATTTAGATGTGATGATGGCCAAACGGAAGATGTCGCTCAACGAACTTTCCGAAAAGGTAGGACTGACCTTATCAAACCTTTCGATATTAAAAACCGGGAAGGCAAAGGCGATACGCTTTAGCACACTGGAAGCGATCTGTAAGGTGCTTGAATGCCAACCTGCAGACATTCTCGAATATGTAGACAGTGAAGGCCAGGCCTAGCATGTATTTCAGGCAAATAGCAAATGTCCGTTTAAACAAAAATCCCTCAACATTCCGAAAAAGAATATTGAGGGAGATTTTACTATTCTGAAATAACTATAAACTCTCTATACTTCCTGCGCACCTTCAACCAATACAGTCGTTTTGTTATTTAAAACTTCAACAAAACCACTCTGAATAGAATATGAGCTGGTCGTATTCTTATCTTTTAAAATTTTCAAATTACCTTCTTTAAGCGCGCTCACCATGGGTGCGTGTTTATCCAGCACTTCAAAGAGTCCGCTAATGCCGGGTAATTGAACTCCGTACACTTCACCACTGAAGATCTTGCGTTCGGGAGTTAATATTTCAAGAGTCATGATAAACGTTGTTAAAGATTAAACCTTGGCAGCTTCCATCAGCTTCTTACCTTTTTCAATCGCATCTTCCAGCGTTCCCACAAGGTTGAAAGCAGCTTCGGGGTATTCATCCACTTCGCCATCCATGATGGCATTGAATCCGCGGATCGTATCTTCAATCGGAACAAGTACACCTTTCAATCCGGTGAACTGCTCCGCCACAAAGAAGGGCTGGCTTAAGAAACGCTGCACTTTACGGGCGCGGCTTACAACCAGTTTATCTTCATCACTCAATTCATCCAAACCAAGGATCGCAATGATATCCTGAAGTTCTCTATAACGCTGAAGGATCAGCTTCACACGGTTTGCAGTGTTATAATGAAGTTCTCCACAAATAGCCGGAGTAAGAATACGGCTTGTACTATCCAATGGATCCACCGCAGGGTAGATACCCAGATCCGCGATCTTACGGCTCAATACCGTTGTAGCATCAAGGTGGGCAAAAGTTGTGGCAGGAGCCGGATCGGTAAGATCATCCGCCGGTACGTACACCGCCTGTACGGAAGTGATCGAACCGCTTTTTGTTGAGGTGATCCTTTCCTGCATCAATCCCATTTCTGTTGCAAGTGTTGGCTGGTAACCCACCGCAGATGGCATACGGCCGAGAAGGGCCGACACTTCAGAACCTGCCTGGGTAAATCGGAAGATATTATCAACGAAGAAAAGAATATCCTTTCCTTGTCCCTCGCCTTCTCCGTCACGGAAATATTCAGCGATCGTTAATCCGCTCAGCGCCACACGTGCACGGGCTCCCGGCGGTTCGTTCATCTGGCCGAATACGAAGGTCGCTTTAGAATCTTTCAGGTTTTCCATATCCACCGACTTCAGATCCCATCCGCCTTCTTCCATGCTGTGCTTGAACTTATCGCCGTAGTTCATAATGCCTGCTTCGATCATCTCACGCATCAGGTCATTCCCTTCACGGGTACGCTCTCCCACACCGGCAAACACTGATAAACCGCTATACGCTTTCGCGATATTGTTGATCAATTCCTGGATCAATACTGTTTTTCCCACACCTGCACCACCGAACAAACCGATCTTTCCTCCTTTTGCATAAGGTTCGATAAGATCGATAACCTTAATACCGGTGAAAAGAATTTCATTTGCTGTACTCAACTCTTCAAACAAGGGCGGCTTCGCGTGAATAGGACGTCCATTGGTTTTATCCAATTGCGGCAAACCGTCGATCGCATCTCCTGTTACGTTAAAAAGCCTTCCTTTAATTTCTTCACCAACCGGCATGGTTATTTGCCTTCCGGTATCAATTACCTCAGTTCCTCTTACCAAACCTTCCGTTCCGTCCATCGCAATGGTACGAACACTATCTTCACCCAGATGTTGCTGAACTTCCAGCACAAGCACATCTCCACCTTCGCGCTTTACTTCAAGCGCGTTGAGGATGTCAGGCAGTTTTGATTCCGTATTAAATTGTACGTCAACCACCGCCCCGATGACAGATTTAATTTTACCGGTATTGGCCATAATTCAATGTTTTTAAGCTTATTGAGTGTCTTTTTTTTATTAAAAAAAGCCCTTTGTTTATTTCGAGCCGCAAAGGTAAGGGTTGATGGCTGGAATATAAAAATTGAGCAAGGATTTTTTATGCTCTAAATACTTTCCCCGGCGCGGCCCTGCGCTTTACCGGCGGTAGTAATTTTGGCAATGCGGCCCGGCCTGTTGGCCACATATACGCCTGCCAGAATGATGATCATACATATTACATCTATCCATCCTATCTGCTCGCCATACACTACGCCCCAAAAATTGGCCACGAAGGGAATGCCGTAGGTAACCATGGAGGCGAATACCACTCCGGCCCTGTTGATCAGCTTGTAAAAAAGTATCGATGCGAGGGAAGTTCCGAAAATCCCCAACACCGCCGCCGCTCCGATTGAATAAGCAACTGCATTATTAAAAGTATGATGATGGAAGTTACCGGCGAACAAAACGATCAGCGCGGGAATGGAACAGAGCACGAGAGCAATGCTTACCACCTGTATGGCCGGAAACTGCTTCAGATGGCGATGAACCATGTTCACGTTCACACCGTACATAATGGTGGCGATCACTATCATACTTACCTCCGGCAAATGCTGAAAACCTTCCACCGTTTTCTTACTCAAAAGCAATAATGCACTTCCCGCGAATGCAATGAGGATACCAATGATCTTTTGTTTCGATATAACCTGCTTAAAAAAACTTACTCCCGCCACGATCACAAAAATCGGGGTGAGGGAATTAAGGGTGCCGGCGAGCGCGCTATCCACCTTCACTTCGGCAAGGCAGAAAAGATATGCGGGCAAGAGGCTCCCCAACACGCCGGAAAGAAAGGCATAGATGATCTTGTTTTGCGGAATTTCCCTGAAGGCCCGTAACGCAACAGGCAAAAGAATAAGTCCCGAAGCTACAATTCGTATTGAAGCCACTTCAAAGGCGGTGAGTTGCAGAAGGCCTTCCTTCATTAAAATAAAACTGCTTCCCCAAATAAAGGCGAGAAGTAAGAACAAGCCCCAGTTGGCAAGGGAGGATGAAGGCGATCTCAAGCCGCAAAAGTAGCATTATTCAAAAAGCAAAATGAAGCCTTGTACTTTTCCACAAATGCTTAAAAGGCAGTGCATTATTGAAATCAACACATTATATTTAGTTACACAATTTCTATTCTCTCAAAATTAAAACTAACCGTTATGGGACTAATGAAAGAATTTAAAGAGTTTGCGCTTAAAGGAAACGTTGTTGACCTCGCCGTTGCTGTGATCATCGGTGGCGCATTTGGCGCAATCGTTTCTTCCCTGGTTGACGATGTAATAACTCCTTTACTGCTGAATCCCGCGCTGGAAGCGGCGAATGCAAAAGACCTCGACCAGCTTACGTGGGGCGCGGTGAAATATGGAAAGTTCCTTGCAGCAATCATTAAATTCCTTTTGATAGCATTTGTTCTTTTCATGATGATAAAAGCGATCAACAGGTTCAAAAAGAAAGAAGAAGCCGCACCCGCCGCACCTTCTTCCACAGATGCCCTGCTGATGGAAATTCGCGATGAGCTGAAAAGAAGATAAATTTTTACAGGCAGGTTGTCTGCTGATGGCCTGCCGTTTTTAAAAATTCCGGCTATGAAAAAGTTGTTGCTTTTATGCGTACTCACCATCATTTGGAGTGAGGGATCTGCGCAAGACCCTGATGTTACCGACCTTAAAAAAGAAGCTTCCCGCGCGATAAAAAAGGCCGCTGACGATACCATCGTAAAAACATGGAAAAAAGGCGGACAATTCAGTGTGAATATAAACCAGGGATCACTTTCCAATTGGTCTGCCGGCGGAGACAAATTTTCATTTTCCCTAAATGCATTCACCAATCTCTTTGCTTTTTATAAAAAGGACAAACATTCCTGGGATAATTCCCTTGACCTCGCCTACGGCATTGTTAACACCACAAGCCTTGGCTCGCGGAAATCCAGTGACCGCATAGACTTCCTTTCAAAATACGGTTATGAGCTCAGGCCGGAATTAAACCTTGCGGGGCTGGTTAATTTTAGGTCGCAATTCGCGGAAGGATTCGCGTATTTAAAAAATGCCGCGGGCGGAGATTCGGCGGCGCTAACATCGGAAACATTTTCGCCGATCTACCTGTTAACGAGCGTGGGTTTAGACTGGAAGCCGAAGGAACAACTGTCAATTTTCATCTCTCCGATAACTGCACGTTGGGTGATCGTACAAAACGACGCGCTTGCTCCGCTTTACGGTGTTCCTGAAAATGAGAATGCAAAACAGGAATTCGGTGCCTTCCTCTCCGCTAATTATAAAACGACTTTTAAGAAGAAATTCGGGTTTAAGAGTAAGCTGGACCTGTTCTCCAATTATAAAAACAACCCGCAAAACATAGATATCTTTTTCAGCAATGTGCTCACCGCGCAAATCACCAAATACATTAATTTCTCATTTAATGTGGATATCATATACGACGATGATACTCAGAATGTAAACCCTGAAAAAGGCCCTGCGCCGCAGATCCTGCAGCTAATGGGAATAGGCTTCGCGTATAATTTTAAGAATTATTAAGTGTAAATTCGCCCCTTAAATTTTTAACCATTGGCTGTAGTCCCCTCATACCAGATAAAGCTTGAACAATTTGAAGGCCCCTTTGATCTCCTGTTGTTTTTCATTGAAAGAGATGAGCTCGATATATATAATATTCCGATCACAAAGATCACTAACGACTTTTTGGATCACATCCACCAAACTGAAAAGCTGAACATTGAGCTCAGCAGCGAATTCATTTTGTTTGTAAGCACATTGATGCGCATCAAGGCGAAAATGCTGATACCGCGCAAGGAACTGGATGCGGCCGGAAATGAAATTGACCCCAGGCAGGAACTGATCGATAAAATACTTGAGTACAAGAAATTTAAGGAAGCCTCATTACGCATGGCGGAAATGGAAGCCGAGCGCATGCTTATGATCAAGCGCGGAAACCTTCATAAGGAGCTCGCTAAAATTGGAGAAGAAGCCGGTGAAGGAACCGAGATCCAAACAATTTCCCTCTTTAAGCTGATGAAAGCTTTTGAGAAGGTGGTGGTTCGTTTGCAGGAACGTAACAATAAGCCGGTGCATACCGTGGTGCAGTACAATTATACCATGGAAGGAATTCGCGAATACCTTTTGGAAATTTGCGAGAGGGAAAGAACTCTATCCTTTGAAGCCATCTTCGAAGTTTGCGAAAACCGCATACATGCCATCTTCATGTTCCTGAATATGCTTGAACTGGTGCAACAAAAATACCTGCGCATCTCAGTTGGCGAAGGAAGAAACAACTTTATTATAGAATACAATGAACAGCGCGAAGAAGAAAGCGTGACGCCTTTAACGGATGAGGATTTTAGCCACCTGAATTAGTTGGTAGTTTGTAGTTGGTAGTTTGTAGTTGATAGTTTTTAGTTGATAGATTGTAGTCAATGCTGCCGGAGAAAATTTCGCCAATCATAAAATGCACGGCTGACCCTTATTTGTTACTGCTTATTGAATACAAACGGTCTGAGAATTTCACACGAAGCCCACAAAGAAATACATAAGATCACAAAATTCTTTGGTTTTCTTCGTGCCTTATGTATTCTTAGGTATTCCTTTGTGTGAAACCTTCACTTCGATCTCAGCGCAAGCCGCATTGGCTTGAAATTCCTTCCTAATCATTTGAGAGGATTTCAAAAAGCTTTTACCAGACAGCTAGTTTCTGGTATTCCATTTTGAATTTTGAGCTTTTCCTTTTGACTTTTTAATCCGCAAAACTCATCGTCCACCGGTTATCAGGATTTGCAGGAAAGGTGAGCAGGTATTTTCCTTCACGGTCTGTCTTCTCTGCTTTCCCGTCTTTTAAATATCCGCCATGAAAAAGAATGTTGCCGGCCGCATCAGTTTCAAACTTTCCTGTTGATGGCTCCTCAAAACCCAGGTAAGAATAATTTCCTCCCGATTTTAGAATTACTGAACCCCGCGGAATAAATTCATACTCTCCATTCCTATACTTGGAGGCCACGCAGCCATACTTTCCTAACCTTATATTCGAAGGCTCTGCTTCCGGGGTTTGCCGCGCCCTGGTTTCCTCCTTTGCAGGAAGGACAGCCACAGGTCTTTCCTCAACTGTTTGAACAGCAGGTTCGGTATTATTTTTTTCAGCAGGTGTTTGAACGACTTTTACGACAGTATCATTAACAAGTGTTGATGCAGGCAGCGTCGCCACATCTGGCTGCCCCTTGTCTGTTACGGTTTCATTGCAGGACAACATGAAAAGAATGCAAATTGAAAAACCGAAGGAATTGAATTTCGGAAACGTCATACCGTTAGCTTTTTTGGAAAGCAAATATATGATACTAACGGTGAGGCCTAATTGCTATTTTGGGCTCATTTCATTCACCGTTCTGCTAACGGCCGCCATTGCCCGAACGGCATCGGCTATGTGTTGCGCATCGAGGCCTATCTCTTCGTATAATTGTTTTGGCGTACCGTGCTCAATAAGCGCATCCGGTATTCCCATCAGTTTTACATCGGCTTTATAACCGTGTTCATTCATAAATTCCAAAACGGCAGATCCGAAGCCTCCAACGATCGTTCCGTCTTCTACGGTGATCACTTTGTTGAATTTTGAAAATACTTCATGCAGCATTTGCTCATCAAGCGGCTTAGCGAAACGCATGTCATAATGCGCAGGGTTTAAGCCATCAGCTCTCAGGTCTCTTATTGCAGTAGCGGCAAAATTTCCGGGATGTCCGAAAGACAGGATGGCTAAGACTTCTCCATCTTTTAATTTCCTTCCCGTTCCTATTTTAATTTCAGCGAATGGCGTTCTCCATTCAGGCATCACGCCCTCTCCGCGCGGATAACGTATGGAGAAAGGAAGTTTGGTGCTTTCCAACTGCGCGGTGTACATCAAGTTACGCAACTCCGATTCATTCATTGGCGCGGCAACAATCATGTTCGGAATGCAACGCATGTATGCAATGTCGTAACAGCCGTGATGTGTTGGACCGTCCTCACCCACAAGCCCTGCTCTGTCTAAACAAAATATCACCGGAAGTTTCTGGATCGCTACATCATGCACCACCATATCGTATGCACGCTGCATGAACGAAGAATAGATGTTGCAGAAAACTTTCATACCCTGCGTGGCCATGCCTGCACTTAAAGTAACTGCATGCTGTTCGCAGATACCTACGTCGAACGCACGTTCCGGCATTTTGTCCATCATGAATTTTAATGACGAACCGCTCGGCATTGCCGGAGTGATGCCGAAAATTTTTTCGTTCTTTTCCGCCAGTTCAATTATTGTATGCCCGAACACATCCTGGTATTTCGGAGGTTGGGGAATATCGAATTTCTTTTTATAAATTTCGCCGGTCACTTTATCAAACAAACCCGGGGCATGCCATTTTGTTTGATCTTTTTCAGCGAGTTCATATCCCTTTCCTTTCACGGTTTTAATGTGAAGTATTTTGGGGCCCTGTATATCTTTCAGATCATTGAGAATATCAACAAGCTTGGTTACGTTGTGGCCATCTACCGGACCGAAATAACGAAGTTTCAACGCTTCAAAAAGATTGCTGCTTTTGCTCACCATACCTTTCAGCGCGGCTTCCAGCTTTCCGGCAATATCGCGCGTGAAATGTTTACCCACCGGAAGTTTCCCCAGCGCCTTCCAGATATTGTCACGAAAATCGTTGAAGGTGTGCGAGGTGGTTATATCGGTTAAATATTCTTTCAAGGCACCCACATTCGGATCGATGCTCATGCAATTATCATTAAGAATGATAAGCACATTGCTCTTTTCAATTCCTGCATGATTCATGGCTTCAAAAGCAATACCTGCGGTGAGCGCTCCATCGCCTATCACTGCTATGTGCTGGCGATCGGTTTCACCTTTATAGTGAGAAGCCATAGCCATACCTAATGCGGCAGAAATGGATGTAGAAGAATGTCCAACGCCGAAAGTATCATATTCACTCTCGCTTCGTTTTGGAAAACCACTGAGCCCTTTATATTTCCGGTTGGTGATGAAAGCATCACGGCGTCCGGTTAAAATTTTATGTCCGTATGCCTGGTGGCCCACATCCCATACGAGTTGGTCGTACGGCGTGTTAAATACGTAATGAAGCGCCACACTTAATTCAACAACACCCAGGCTGGCGCCAAAATGCCCGCCATGCACGCTCACCACATCCACTATATATTGCCTGAGTTCATCGCTCACCTGTAGCAATTGTTCTTTGCTCAGTTTTTTAAGATCAGCGGGAGAGTCGATCTTTCCTAAAAGCGGGCCGGGATTAATTTCCATTTGTTGTTGATGCTTTATCAGCTATAAAAATATATATTAAATCGCGCAAAAGCCCTGTTTGCCTTGCCGGTTCTCACTTTTACCGCTAAAAACGGAAGAAATAGGCCGGATCCGGACTGTTCCTTAAAAACGCCGGAGCTTGCGACATCGTGCACACTCCCGGATAATCTCCATTATAATGTTGAATATCAAGAATCACCTGGAAATGAAGGTGTGGGATCCACTGGCCATTGTCTTCAGGGCTACCGATCGCTGCAAATTCAGTGCCGCCGGCAAGTTCCGCGCCTTCCGATAACACATTCAGGCATTGGCGGGAAAGATGGCCATAAAGCGTATGAAAACTAAATCCCGAAATTTCGTGCTTCAAAATTATTGTGGCTCCATAATCTCCTTTCAGTCCGTTGTATCTGAAACTATGAACCTTACAATCATAAGGTACGTACAATTGAGTGCCTGCAGCAGCCCACACGTCGAGGCCAAGATGAAAGTTTCTTGGTTCGCTTCTGTCGTTAAAATGCTTGAAGCGATTGTAAAGTTTCCTTTGTTCCTTGTAACCTCCGTAAAAGAAAGGCACCTTTTCTTTCGTTCTTAAGTCGTCAAAAAAACGCGCGCCCAGTTCCGGATCTTCCCATATCTCGGGCGTGCCAAATGAAGCGGAGGATGAAAGATCAATCGGTTTCGGACTTCCTTCAGCCTTATCGAACCGCACAACCGGATGAAGCCCGCCGGCCAACGATTCCATCACCTCCTCATAAGTTCTATCATTCATTGCTTTCGCATTTATTATTTATACCACCACATTTATCATCTTCCCGGCAATATAAATTATCTTCTTCGGCGCTTTTCCTTCCAGCCATTTTTGCACCACATCGTTCTGCAGTACGATCTCCTCCACTTCCCTTGAATCTGCCTGAAGTGATATCGATATGTTGGTACGCAACTTTCCATTAACCGAAACCGGATAATCTTTTACAGATTCTACAAGTAAGGATTCATTCAGTTCAGGATAGTTACTCAGTAAAATGCTGGAACTGTTCCCGCAACTTTGCCAAAGTTCTTCGGTGATATGAGGCGCGTATGGCGCGAGTAATATCAACAGCGATTCAAGAATTTCCTTCTTGTTGCATTTAAGATCTGTAAGCTCATTAACGCAAACCATAAAAGCGCTGACGGCAGTGTTGAAGGAAAAGTTCGCCGTATCATGTTCGATCTTTTTGATCGCCCTGTGCAACACTTTTAATTCCTCCGGCGATGCCTTTTCGTTCGAAACCTGCAGGCCGGATTCATTATAAAATAAACGCCATAGTTTTTTCAGGAAACGATGAACGCCTTCGATGCCCTTTGTATCCCAGGGCTTGCTGGCTTCCACCGGGCCAAGAAACATTTCATACATTCTGAAAGTATCCGCTCCGTAACGTTCGCAAAGTTCATCGGGGTTTACGGTGTTGTATTTACTCTTAGACATCTTTTCAACCTCAACTCCACAGATGTATTTCCCGTCTTCAAGAATGAATTCGGCATCACGGTATTCCGCGCGCCAGCCGCGAAATCTCACAAGATCCAATTCCACACCATCCACAAGAGATACATCCACATGCAATACATCAACGTCTTCCAGGTCAAGCTTGTCAACAAAGCCCCGGCTGATAAAGAAAGAATCTTTTTCGGATACGGGTGACTGGTAGTCGCTTCCTTCTTCAATCAATTGTTGCAGCCAGTTTCTAAAAGTGTCTTTGCCTAAACGGATCTTTTCGAACACTTCTATCTCAGAAATAAATATCGCCTTTGTATCGTCATCTTCCTGTTCACGCGCGTCCTGGAAACCTTGCGCGCGTTTGCGAAGGATCTTATTTGTCGTAATATCGATAGCTAGCTTCTTTTCGGGTATGTAATAATCAAAAATATTATTGTTGATAGATACCTCGCGCTCAACGCTGATCTCTTTCATTTCAGCGATAAACCGGGCTACCACTTTTTCAGCCGTATTAAGATTCAGGCGATACACAAAGCGGCTGCTTCCCTGTATCATTCCCTGGTTCACGAGCTTTTTGTAAGGCTCGTCGAAGCCAATTAGGCCAAGGTCATACAATACCTTCGTCCACATGCGACTGTACAATAAATGGCCGACGGCATGTTCGGTTCCGCCTATATACACATCCACCTGTCCCCAATAATCACTCGCGCTCCTGCTGCAAAATTCATTTTCATTTTTAGGGTCCATGTATCGCAGAAAATACCATGAAGAACCGGCATAACCCGGCATGGTTGACGTCTCTCTTCTCGAGCCATCCGGCAACTGCGTCCATTCGTAAACGTTAGCCAACGGACCTTCGCCCCCTGGGCCGGCGCCATATTTTTCTACATGCGGCAATTCAAGCGGAAGATCTTTTTCATCAACAGGCGTTGCAATTCCATCTTTCCATGTTATCGGGAAAGGCTCGCCCCAATAGCGCTGCCGGCTGAAGCCTGCATCACGCATTTTATAATTTACTTTTCTTTTCCCTAAGCCCAATTCGGTGATCTTAGATAAAGCAACTTCGAAGGCTTCCTTCATTTTCAGCCCGTCTAAAAAACCTGAATGCTGCAACACTGCATCATAGGTAGGGTTGGCCTCTTCGCCGGAAAAAGACTCGCCGATAATATTTGTAATTTCTATGTTGAAGTGGCGTGCAAACAGGAAGTCGCGCTGATCTCCGCTGGGCACGGCCATGATAGCGCCGGTACCATAACCCGCCAGAACATATTCCGCAATGTAAACCGGCACCTGCCGGCTGTTGAAAGGATTTATGGCATAAGCACCCGTGAAGCAACCTGTAACCTGCTTTACCTCCGTCATTCTCTCCCTGTCGCTGCGGCTCCTGGTGTATTCAATATATTCGTCTACGGCTGACCGTTGGTCATCGGTAGTTATTTCACGTACCAGATCATGCTCCGGGGCCAACACTAAAAAGTCGACACCGAATATTGTTTCCGGCCTTGTAGTGTAAACCTTGATATTTTCGCCTGCGCCTAATACGCTAAATTCAAGTTCCGCACCCTCGCTCCTTCCGATCCAGTTTCGCTGCATTTCCTTCATAGACTCAGAGAAGTCGAGCCCCTCAAGCCCTTTTAATAAACGCTCAGCATATGCAGTGATCCGCAGAAACCATTGGCGCATTTTCTTCTTCACCACGGGAAAGCCCCCGCGTTCGCTGACTCCATTCACCACCTCATCATTGGCAAGCACCGTTCCCAGGGCCTCGCACCAGTTCACTTCACCATACGAGGAGTATGCAAGCCTTCGCTTCATCAAAATATCTTCCTGTTCCTTCTCTGAGAAACCATTCCACTGCTCGGCGGTAAAGTGTGTGCCGGGAACAAAATTTCCATCTTTCGGCAAAGCGCCCTTCGTAGCATATTTTTCTTTCAGAAGGGAAATGGGAAGCGCCTTTTGCTGCGTATTACAGAAATAGCTGTTGTATAATTTAAGGAACAACCATTGCGTCCACTTATAATAACCGGGATCACTGGTTCTCACTTCGCGCTCCCAATCGTAACAAAAGCCAATTTTGTTCAATTGATTTTTAAAGGTGACAATATTCCGCGCGGTTGTATCTGCCGGATGTTGGCCGGTTTCCAATGCGTACTGCTCTGCGGGCAGCCCAAAACTGTCGAAGCCCATAGGATGCAGTACATTAAAGCCTTTCAGCTTCTTGTACCGGCTAAAAATGTCACTCGCGATGTAGCCTAACGGATGGCCCACATGCAATCCCGCACCGCTCGGGTAAGGGAACATATCCAGCACATAGAACGGAGGCTTTGTTGATTCATTGCTTACGCGATAAATATTTTCATCACGCCACCTCTTTTGCCATTTTGATTCTATTTCGCTGAAATTATATTCCATATCAATACCCTTGTAGCTTCTCCGTTCGGAAAATTTTAATGCATTTGTTATTGTGAACGAAAAGTTATTTTGCTGTACAGCCTGTGAAACCTGAAGGGTAAATTTATAATTTGTCCAACGGGTTTTGGTAGTGAGCAAAAGTAAAGCAAACCACTTAAAAACCTTTATTTTTGTCCGCATCGCAACATAAACGCAACCTGCATACAATCTTATGGCACAATTCGGAAAGGCATCGGCGAAAAGAGGAAAACCAACATATGCTTATGCAATCATCGGCGTTTCTCTCGTATTGTTTTTATTCGGTATAGTTGGATGGTTCTTTTTAAATCTTCGCAAAACAGGAGATTATCTGAAAGAAAGCATACAGGTGCATGCTTATTTATCTCCCACCGCCACAAAGAAACAGGTTGACAGCCTGGTGAACCACATTTCAGCCCTGCCATATGCAAACCGTATTGAGCATATTACTAAGGAAATGGCGCTTGAAAGGTACAGTGCGGAAAATGATACCACATGGAAGACCATCATTGAGGCCAACCCGCTTCCTGAAAGTGTGGACTTTTATATTAAGGCTGATTATGTGCAGGCTGACAGTTTGAACAACCTGTCGGCAAACCTTCATGGCAATTTCCCCGGCGTAATTACAGAATTCCAGTTTCCCTCGGCCACCGTTACCAAGGTGAGTAAGTATGTGAAGATCGGTGGTATCATCTTTTTAATAGCCACGGCCATTCTTACCATACTTGTTGTTTTCTCCATTGACAACACCATAAGGTTGGCAATGTACAGCAACCGCTTCCTGATAAAAACGATGCAGATGGTTGGCGCCACCCGCGGGTTCATTGCGCGGCCAATAAATCAGCGTGCGGTGATAAACGGAATGATCTCCGGCATCATTGCCACCGTAGCCCTGTGGTTCAGTGTTTTCGTAATTGAAACGATGATCCCTGATTTTAAGGTGCTTCATGATAATATGGGCATGATTGTATTAAGCCTTATTATTATTACGCTGGGCATAATTATTTCGCTGGCAAGCACCCACCGCTCCGTAATCAAGTACCTGCGAATGAAACTTGACGATCTTTATTAATATCGTTTCCCTTTTCATCACAAACCTTCGGGCAAAAATTATATATTGCAGCCCTAATTAAATGCCATGGCGAAAGATAAAAAGACGGTTCCGGTAAAAAATGCGCCTGCCAACAATCTCTTCGGGAAAGAAAATTACATGTGGATGCTTATCGGTGCAGCGGTGCTTGCCCTCGGATTTATTTTGATGGCCGGAGGCAAAAGCGCCGATCCGAACGTGTTCGATCCGAATGAAATCTACGGAACCAGGCGTATTACAATTGCTCCAATATTGGTGATCGCCGGCTTTTTGATCGAGATATACGCGATAATGAAAAAGCCAAAGCAAACTGACTAATTCAAATTGTGCGCTGAGAGATCAGCGTTTTTTATTTCTACCTTATTTTATCCAATGACTGTTTTTGAAGCTATCGTGATCGCAATTGTTGAAGGGATCACAGAATTCATTCCCATTTCTTCAACAGGCCATATGATAATTGCAACCAAGTTGCTGAATGTTCCTTCAGACGATTTTACAAAGATGTTCACAGTGGCGATTCAGCTTGGAGCCATACTGGCAGTGGTGGTTTTGTATTACAAAAATTTCTTTGTGCCGAGAGATGGGTGGAAGAAACAGCTGGAATTTTATATGAAACTCGCGGGCGGTGTTATCCCCGCATTGTTGTTTGGTTTTTTGTTCTCAGATAAAATTGATGAAATGCTCGAAAGCACTACCACGGTGGCGATCTCGCTTTTGGTGGGAGGCGTATTTCTTCTTTTCATTGACAAAATGTTTAACCATCCTGTTACGGAAGATGCACGGGATGTAAGCTTTAAACAATCACTCATCATTGGCACCTGGCAATGCCTTGCAATGATACCCGGCGTAAGCAGAAGCGCGGCTTCTATTATCGGAGGCATGCAGCAAAAGCTTACACGCAGTGCGGCTGCTGAATTTTCTTTCTTTCTTGCCGTACCCACCATGCTGGCTGCAACCACTTATAAACTGCTGGGGCATTACAAGGACACCGGGGGTTTCACCGGTGAAGAAATAAAATTGCTTACCATTGGTAACGCTGTGGCCTTTGTGGTGGCGATGATGGCCATTAAGTTTTTCATCAGCTTTCTAAAAAAATACGGCTTCAGGTTTTGGGGTATTTACCGTATCATTGTTGGCATCATATTACTGGTGATGGTTTACACCGGTAAGATAAATGCGTGACGATCTAACATCAATGCATAGACGCTAATGCAAACAGCTTCGCGTAAAGTAATTAATGGTTGGGCGATGTACGACTGGGCCAACTCAGTGTACAACCTGGTTATCACCACCACTTTTTTTCCTGTTTACTATACTGAAATGACGAAGGCTGCGCCCTTTAACGGGGAGGTCACTTTTTTCGGAAGAACCTTTGTAAATACGGCCTTATACAATTATGCTTTGGCAGCCGCATATCTCTGCGTTGCATTTACACTGCCGATACTTTCCTCCATTGCAGACTATCGCGGCTCAAAGAAAAGGTTCATGCAGGTGTTTTGCTTCACGGGCGCGCTTGCATGCAGCATGCTGTATTTCTTCAGTCCGCAGAATTTTTCATTAGGAATTATCTGCATGATGATAGCGGCCTATGGCTTTTACGGAAGCCTTGTTTTCTATAATTCTTACCTGCCTGAAATTGCCGCCGAGGAAGACCGGGACAGGATAAGCGCACGGGGTTTTTCCTTCGGTTATATCGGAAGCGTGATCATGCAGATCGCAGGCTTTCTACTGGTTTTCTTCCACGAAAAAATCCCTTTTTTTAAAAATGCGGGAGACGCGGTGCGAACAACCTTTTTGCTGGTTGGCATTTGGTGGTTTGGCTTCGCACAGATCGCGTTCAGGCGTTTGCCTAAAAGTGTTCCTTCTGCAAATAATGGCGTAAGGAAGAATGTATTCACCGGCGGGTTTTTTGAACTTAAAAAAGTTTGGAACCAACTGATGCACCTGCCTGTGATGAAACGTTTCCTTCTTGCGTTCTTCTTTTACAACATGGGCGTTCAAACGGTTATGCTGGCTGCCACTAATTTTGGCAGTAAGGTGTTGAACCTGCCTTCTACCAAACTTATCATCACGGTTGTTTTAATTCAACTTGTAGCCATCTTCGGCGCATGGGCAATATCAAGGCTTTCTATGCGCTTCGGAAATTTTCAGGTGCTTATTGGTGTGATATTTTTCTGGATACTCATCTGCATTGCCGGTTATAACATGCAAACTGAATATCATTTTTACGCGCTTGCAATTGCGGTAGGCGTGGTGATGGGCGGTATTCAATCACTCAGCCGTTCAACTTATTCAAAGCTGATGCCTGTGACGAAAGACACGGCATCCTTTTTCAGCTTCTACGATATCACCGAAAAGATCGCCATTGTTATCGGCCTCTCCTCATTCGGTTATATTGAAGAATTTTCGGGCGATATGCGAAACTCAGTGCTTGCCCTTGTTGTATTTTTTGCCCTCGGGTTTATCTTCCTTTTCTTTGCACAGCGGAAATACATTTCTCATAAATAAATTCAGCTATGCAATTACATACCATCAATACAGAAATGTTTAAATTGGATGGAGGGGCGATGTTTGGTGTTGTGCCGAAATCAATCTGGAACAAACTGAACCCTGCGGATGAAAATAATCTGTGCAGTTGGGCGATGCGTTGCCTTTTGGTGGAAGATGGAGATAAACTTATCCTTATTGATAATGGAATCGGTGATAAACAGGATGCAAAATTCATGAGCCACTATTATTTGCATGGGAGCGATACTCTCGATAAATCGCTTGCCGCGAAAGGGTTTTCGAAAGACGATATCAGCGACGTTTTCTTAACACACCTTCATTTCGATCATTGCGGAGGTAGCGTAGTACGTGAGGGTGAAAAACTGGTTCCTGCGTTTAAGAACGCAACTTACTGGAGCAACAAGCGTCACTGGGAATGGGCGGTACATCCTAACGACAGAGAGAAGGCTTCATTTCTTAAAGAAAACATATTACCTATCCAGGAAAGCGGGCAGTTGAAATTTATTGAGGATAGCGCTAAGGATTTTCCCGACCAGCTTGCGGTCAGGCAGGTATTCGGACATACTGAAGCAATGATGCTTCCGATGATGAAGTATAAGGGAAGAACAATAATTTATATGGCTGATCTGCTGCCTTCCGTCGCCCATATCCCCTTGCCTTATGTAATGGCTTATGATATGTTTCCGTTAACCACTCTCAACGAGAAGAAGTCATTTTTACAGGAAGCTCTGGAGAATGATTACATCCTGTATTTCGAACACGACCCGAACATTGAGTGCTGTACGCTTCAACAAACAGAGAAAGGAATAAGGATGAAGGAAACATTCAGATTGAATGAGATCTAGTCTATTAATCGTTAGTTGTTAGCCAACAGCAGTAGACGCAATGCATTGCGTCTACTACTACGTACTATCGTACACTTATCAAAGACTTCAACGGATACCTAAGGCCTGAATAGCCCATCATATCTACCTTGACGCTGCCCACAGAAATCGGGGTTTCAACGCGGAGCAACAGGCGATTAGCATCATCGCCAACCCATGCGGTCATTTTCTCGCCGCCTTCAAAAATGGAACCTTTTAAAAGCAATGGCTTAAACTTGAAGGCATGAAATTTTCCATAGCGTGTTTTGATCTTATCCCTTCCGAGATACCGCAGGTATAAGTGATAGATCTCATCATCAAGGTACATGTCAAAAGGAATTTTATCTCCGGGCTTATACTTACTAAAGTCTATGTTACGCGCATAGTACATGGAGCTCACCACATCCTGAATGCAGTCGGTAATCTTAAACACACCATTCGTACTTACGGCCGTATTCGTTTCCTGGTTGAAGGTTACGTTGTTATAAATTTTGTGCCCGCCCTCGTCTACATTCCTTATGAATTTATAAGGCAGCAGTGTGGCTGTATCCACATAACTTTCATAACGATCACGAACTTTAAAAAAATTATCGAAGAAGGAATAGGTTTTACCTTCCGCCACAAAATGATAGACCGGTTTACCATTAAACCTTTCAAGACGGGTTGAAAAGGTTGCTTCACCTGCACCCACGTACGCGCCTAGCGCCGAATAAAAAACCTTCATGGTAACCGTTTCACCGTTTTTGAACGTTGTATTTTTTATTCCGCAGAAATCGCTCTTGGCTGTCGAGAAACCGGCAAGTATAAGAACTGCGGGAAGAAAGAAATAACGCAATATTTTCATCATTTGTCTTTTAAAATTTTGATTCCGAAAACCAGGAGACTGCCAATTATTGCAGGTATCACCAGGTTGATGATCCATATTCCTAATGCCGCCGCCTGTATTCCCAACACATTTTCACTGTAAGGCGCAAAGAGCTCAACCGAAGCCACCGCCCTTACAGGTAATTCAATAAAACCAATCGTGGGCGCCATAGCCATCAGCAGGTAGAAAACGGAGATGACCCAAAAGCTTGTCCAAAACTCCACATCAACTCCGGCTACCTGAAGCAGCCATACGTATTGCAAAATAAACACCAGATAGCGAAAAAAGGAAAGCACCAGTATTCTTAACAATTGTTTACGGCTAAATGAATGTAAAACGGTTATATATTTCACAATTGGCTTAAGCCAATTAAACCTTTGGATTTTGTCCACTAAAGTATCAATGTACAAGTATGAAAGGGCGATCATAACGGCCAGGCCTACACTAAGCCCCAACAGAATATCTTCAACCAGCCAATGAGTGGTTGAAAGATCTAGATCAATTTGAAAAGGATACAAGCGAAGCAACAGCAGACCACCGATACCCATTACCAGCGTTATCAGCAATTGGCTCATACTGCCAAGGATGGTAAGCGGTATTGCCCGGGCGCGATGCCCTTCATGCACAAACAATATTCTGCCGCCAAATTCACCTACCCTGTTAGGCGTTATGAAAGTAACACTGCATCCTGCCAACACTGATTTGAACGCACGGATGAAGGACATTCTTTCCAGGGGCTTCATCAGTACCTGCCATTTACGCGCCTCAACTCCCCAGTTCAACAGCATCATTAATACAACAAGGGCGAACAACGGTTCCTTCCAGCCTTCTTTCAGCATCATCCAGCGTTCAGCGAGATCAGCCTGGTTAACTAATTGGGAGTAGAGGCTCCAGCAAAGAAGCATAAACAAAACAGGAGCAAGAAAGTAGTTGAAAATTAATTTGATACTTTTGTTCAATCAGCTTGAGTTAAAGTTGCAGGCCACTTGCAAAATACACCAAAAATAATATTAGGAATAGATCCCGGATCCGTGATCATGGGCTATGGCCTTGTTGCCGTAACCCGGCAATCAATATCTCTGGTGGAAATGGATGTATTTAAACTGCCCACAGCACTGGACGGTTATGAAAAGCTGGAACGCATTTTTAATAAAGTGGCTGAACTTATCAGCATTCACCGGCCCGATAGTTTTGCCATTGAAGCGCCGTTTTTCGGAAAGAATGTGCAAAGTATGCTGAAGCTCGGCAGGGCACAGGGTGTGGCCATTGCCGCCGCCATCCAGGCAGGGTTGCCGGTAACTGAATACTCGCCAAAAAAAGTAAAACAATCCATCACCGGCAATGGAAATGCGTGCAAGGAGCAGGTAATGAAAATGATGCAACGCCTGCTGCATTTTGAAGAAGACCCGAAATTTCTTGATGCTACAGACGCATTAGCGGTTGCTGTTTGTCACCACTTCCAGCAATCCTCACCCGTTGCTTCTTCTGCAAAAATAAATGGATGGAAGTCTTTTATAGCGGATAACCCGGACCGTGTGCTAAAGAGAAAGGCGGGATAGGATTTTCTTCTGCGCCTCTGCCAATTCACCATCGCTTACTTTCAACTTAGGCCTTGTAAAATTCAGATCATCGGCTGAATTAATGGGAATCAGGTGCATGTGCGCATGCGGCACTTCAAGGCCAACTACGCTTATACCGCAACGCTTACAATCAAAGGCGTTTTCAATCGCTCTTGCGATCGGCTTTGAAAATACAAGCATTTCTGCAAGCAGGTTTTCGGGAAGATCGAACAATTTATCAACTTCAAGTTTTGGAATAACCAGCACATGGCCATGCGTCATTGGGGCGATATCCAAAAAGGCAAAAAAATTTTCATTTTCGGCAATCTTGTAAGATGGAATTTCGCCATGAATGATCTTTGTAAATATGCTCATTGGTATCAATTTAAAAGAATCTTATACCGTGATCTTTTCCACCCGCAATTTCAGCGAACCTGCGGGCACCGACACCTCCGCCACTTCGCCCACCCCTTTCCCCAACAGGCCACTGCCGATCGGTGAGGTTACGGAAATTTTTCCGGCCTTAAGGTCAGCCTCTCCCTCTGAAACGATTTGGTAAGTAACCTGTTTGTTCGTATTCATATTGGTTAATGTAACCTTGGTAAGAATGCTTACCCGGTTGGTATTGATGTTTGAAGTATCCAAAATTCTGGCGGTAGCAAGCTGAGTTTCCAATGCATTTATCCGGGCCTCAAGTAAGCCTTGCGATTCCTTTGCCGCATCGTATTCAGCATTTTCTTTCAAATCACCTTTTTCACGTGCTTCTGCAATTGCCTGGCTTGCCGCGGGCCGGTCCACCGTTTTCATCCTGTGCAACTCCGCCTGCATTTTATCAAAAGTTTCCTGTGTTACGTAATTGGTATCAGACATATCTTTCGTTTGGTATCTAAAAAAAAATACAACGCTCCAGCATAGCTAAAGCGTTGCACTTGTTTACAAATATAATTAAATCAGAAAGAAAAAATGCCCGATCTACAATTTTAGTTTCTTCACTAAAACCTCACTCATTTTCAAAAAGGCTTCGTGCGTATATCCCGCAATGTGGGGTGTGACAATTACGCGCGGATGGGCTGAAAGATACTGCAGTTGCTGCCTTTCAACCTCGTTGTAGGCAGACGGCGATTCGTTTTCGAGCACATCCAGCCCGGCCCCCGAAACCGTGCCTGACCGAAGGGCATCTATCAGAGCATTGGTATCTATTACCTCGCCGCGGGAGGTGTTGAGTATAACCGGCTTTCTTTGAAGTGAGTTAAAGAATTCGGTGTTTGCCATGTAGCGGGTTTCTGCGGAGAGTGGCACATGAAAGCTGATCACATCTGCATAGCGCGCAATTTGTTCAAGGTTTGCCTCCTTTACCAGCGCACGGCCAAAGCCGAAACGGTACTTATCATACGCAAGAATGGTTGTTTTAAAGCCCGCAAGTAATTTTGAAAAAGCTTCGCCCGTATTTCCATATCCCACAATTCCGATCGTTTTTCCGGAGATTTCTGTACCCCGGTTAGGTTCGCGAATCCATTTAAGTTCGCGAACTTCATCCGCACTCTTCCTGATGTTTTGTTCTATGTTCAACAACAGCCCCAGCGTATGTTCAGCTACAGCATTGCGATTGCCCTCGGGGCTGCTCACGCATTTTATATTTCTTGCGGCAGCGCTTTCCACATCTATCAATTCCATCCCGCTGCCCAGGCGGCCTATCCATTTTAGTGAATCTGCTTTTGCAATGAGTGCCGCATCAACCTGCAGTCGCGTGGTCACCACAAGCCCGGTTATCTTGCCAATTTTTGCAGAAAGCTCATCGTAGGAAATTTCCGGCGAGTACTCCACCTCATAACCTTTGGCTTTCAGTGTTTCAATCAGATACGGGTGGCAGGGCGCGGAAATTAAGATCATGGCATTGCAGCGATCATGCTGATTTCAACGTTCACATTTCGCGGCAAACCTTTTACCGCTACGGTTTCTCTTGCAGGATAATTACCTGAAAAATATCCTGAATACACCTCATTCACTTCATTAAAAAGCGACATGTCAGAAAGAAATATTGTTGTTTTAGCCACATGAGAAAAAGTTAAACCAGCCTCGCTGAGCAAGGCACTAATGTTGTTCATCACCTGTTCGGTTTCAGCCTTAATGCTTCCTATGTTCAACTCTCCGGTTGAGGGATCCAGTGCCACCTGTCCTGAAAGAAAAAGCAGGTTGCCCGCAACAACCCCCTGGCTGTAAGGTCCGATGGGAGCCGGAGCATTTGTACTGTATATTGGTTTTATAGCCATATCTGTTTTTTTAAAAATGGTCACAAATATATCCTTTCTTAACCACCTATTTTTGCAAAAAGGAAAAGATGAAAATAGTTGTATGCGGCCCGCGATCTGCGATTGAGGAGTGTGGCCTGGATTCTTTCAGACATTGCGAGTTGGTGGAGGGCGTGGAAGCGTTTGCCAATGCAGGCGATGCGGATGCCTTCATCAACCTTAATGATGATGCTCTGTCATTTTCGTACAAGGCAGGTACGCCGGTGATTGTGAACAGCGTCACCGAGGTGTTGCCGCAGGATAGCTCCAACCTGTATCGCATAAACGGTTGGCCGGGTTTTCTAAAAAGAGAAGGTTGGGAAATTGCCGGTGAAAGAAATGAAAAGCTGAATGAAATTTTGGCATCGATCGGCAGAAAAGCGATCTGGGTGAAAGATGAGCCCGGGCTGGTTTCCGCGCGGGTAATTTCGATGATAGTTAATGAGGCTTATTTTGCGGTGGAAGACAAAGTAAGTTCCCGCGATGAAATTGATACGGCCATGAAACTGGGCACAGGTTATCCATTCGGCCCTTTTGAGTGGGCTGCCGCTATAGGCGAGGAGCGTATATCAAAACTGCTTCAACTTCTTGCGTTACGCGATGAACGGTATGCACCTTCAATTTTACTCGCCGGTAATCAAAGTCACCCATGAGTTTAATATTGAACATTGATTGTGCGACCAATACTTCGCTGGTGCAACTCGTGGAAGAAGGAGGCGTACTGGCCGCCGAAACCAATGATCAGCGCGGCGACCACGCTGCCTTTTTACATCCTGCAATTGCTCGAATTTTGAAAAAGACAGAAAGGAAAACTTCTGACCTTAAGGCCGTGGCCGTTGTTTCAGGACCGGGCTCCTATACCGGTATCAGGATCGGGATGGCCGCTGCCAAAGGATTGTGCCTTGCTACAGGCGTGCCGCTCATCTTGTTCAACCGGCTGCAACTTATGGCGGCTGCAATGAAGGAAAATTTCCCGATCGCGTCGGGTTTTTATTGCCCGATGATTGACGCGCGGAGGATGGAGGTGTTTTGCGCACTCTATTCAGACCAACTCAAGCAAATTATACCACCTGATGCTCACATTTTATCAACGGTATCTTTCCGCGAAGAGGTGGGGGAAAATACCATGGTAGTTTCCGGGTCAGGCGCAGAAAAATTCAAAAACACATCTGCTTTAAGCAGGCTCAAGTTGCTCCCGGAACCAAGCCTGTCCAACGTTTTCGCCATTCACTCTCACGCTGAATTTCAGGCTGGAAATTTTGCCCACCTGGTTGATAGTCAACCTTTTTATGCAAAGGATTTCTACAACGGGTAGTAATTTTTCTATATATAAAACTCATTACTACTGTTATTTTTAACATACGCTAAGGGCTTCAAATATTATTTGTGTGGTATATTTGTGCCCTTATTAGTTCACGTATTTTAAAAATTTATTTCCTATGATGGTTGCAACTCAAGCAAGTGAGAACACAGTTGACATGGAAACGAAGGGCACTCCGGGAGCGGTCAACATTAACTACCACAATGTGAAAAAGGCTTCACTGGTTTTGCGGGCGCTAAACCATAAGTTACGGCAGCAGATCCTTTCTTTAATTGAAACCGAAAAAAAGATTACCGTAACCGAAATTTATGTAAGGATGCGTCTTGAGCAGAGCGTTGCTTCTCAGCATCTGGCAATTATGAGGAGAGCCGGAGTAGTTACTACCCAACGCGAGGGTAAATTCATTTATTACCTGGTTAATTACAAGAGGATTGACGAATTGAACCAGTGCGTTCAGGAACTTGTAGCCTAATCAACAAGAAAATTGTTAACTGGAAAAGCGGATGGAGTGGTCATCCGCTTTTTTTTATCTTTAAATTTCAAAACCTTCAGGAATGTTTATAAAACAGTTTTATACCAACTGCCTCAGCGAGGCCGCTTATTATATTGAAAGCAAGGGAGAAGCCGCGATAATTGACCCACTACGTGATACGGAAGCCTACCTGGAACTGGCCGGGGAGCGTGGCGCAAAAATCAGGTATATATTCGAGACGCACTTTCATGCAGACTTTGTTAGCGGGCATCTCGATCTTTCCCGGAAAACGGAGGCGTCTATCATTTTCGGGCCGAATGCCGTTACCCAATATTCCATTTACAGCAGCAAGGATGGGGAAACATTTCAGTTGGGAGACCTTACTATAGAAGTATTACATACACCAGGCCATACACTTGAATCCTCCTGCTTTTTATTAAGGGATGAAACGGGTAAACCTCATGCCGTATTTACAGGCGATACTCTATTTGTAGGCGATGTAGGACGGCCTGACCTTAGCAGCGGTGGCATGAGCAGTGAGGAGTTAGCCGGTATCATGTACGATACACTTCAGAACCGCATTATGCCCATACCGGATGATGTTCTGGTTTATCCTGCACACGGGCCCGGAAGCAGTTGCGGAAAAAATCTCGGACCGAACACTTTCAGCACTATGGGCGAAGAAAAGAAGACCAACTATGCGCTGCAGCCGCAAACAAGAGAGGAGTTCATAAAAAAAGTAACATCCGGATTGAACGATGCACCGAAATATTTTTCGATAAATGCGAAGATCAATCAGAGCGGGTACGATAGCCTTGACGAGGTGAAAATGCGCGGCGTTAAAGCACTTTCAGTTGATGAATTTAAATCTGCTGTTAAAGAAGATGTGATAATTCTTGACACAAGGCCTGCCACGGAATTTACGCAAGGCTTTATCCCGGGCTCCATTTCAATCGGGCTTGAAGGACGGTTTGCAGAATGGGCGGGCTCCATACTCCCTTTCGATAAGAAAATACTTTTAGTAACTCCGGAAGGGAAAGAAGAAGAAACAGTAATCCGCCTGTCACGTGTTGGTTTCGATAAAATGGCGGGATACCTTCAAGGTGGTTTTGAAGCCTGGAAAAGATCCGGCAACAAAACTGACATGATCATAGATGTAGAAGCCGATGAGTTAATTATGGATATTCCGCACGACGAAAACCTAACGGTACTGGATGTACGCCGGGAAACTGAATTCGGCGACGGGCATCTTGAAAATGCAGTAAATCTTCCGCTGAATGAAATGACAGATGTTGCGCAACTGGCGCAGTTTGAAGACAACCAAAATTTGTACATTCATTGTGCAGGCGGTTACCGAAGCGTTATCGCGGCATCATTGCTCAAAAGAGAGGGATACCACAATCTTCGAAACGTGCTGGGCGGATGGTCGAAAATAAAAAATGAAGAGAAGGCGAAAATTGTGAAGGAGACGAGTATGTTGAATTGATTTGAAATTTAGGATGAGGGTAGGATGTGTAGATGTGCAGATATGTAAATATGCAGGTGTGCAGATGTGTAGATGTGCAGGTAAAGGTGCCGCGTGAGCTGCATTTGAATAGACCAAGGCGTCTGTTACCCGATGCCTACCGTAAGTCAGCATTTTTAAAACGCGGCAGGTCATTTGAGAGAATTGCCCTTATCCACCTGCACATTTGCAAATCGGTAATCCGCACACCCCTTTGCGCCTGAACCCTGAACCTTGTACCTCTCCTCCCTCTGTTGAAACCAACAACATCTAAGGGTAATTTCTTACACGAATGGTAAGAAAAGATCGCGTGAATAAAGGTGATTGCACTTTTAAATTCCTTTCCCTGTAGTTCATATTTGTATGGAAACAAACCGTACAACATGAAAACAAATCAAACCCCTCTCACCCGCCGTGAGGCTGAAATAATTCACGAGCTATCACGTGGATTGTATTACAAGGAAATTGCCGGTAAAATTTTCATCTCCCCTGAAACTGTAAAGAAACACGTAAGAAGTATCTACAAGAAAATGGGCGTAAGGAACCGCGTGGAGGCAACTCTTAAGTACACGCAGGAAATGCAGGATGAAGATGCTTCAATAATACCTCAGCCCTGATCCGTAACCGGGGATGGAGGTGGCATTTCGTCTATCCATCTCCGTGAGTATGAGGTGTCGTACTCCGCCTTCCAGCGCCGGTGGCTCCATAAATAATTAGCCGGCTGCTGGCGGATGGAGTTCTCAAGAAAATCCCGGTACAGTTTTGTTAACTCCCCCGAAGCGAGGCCGCCTGCGTCTTCCGTAATGATAACGGGCTCGAAACGGTATTTTCCACGCCTCACCTTCACGAAATTCACAAATACAACAGAGGCCTTATTTCTCATCGCGCTTTTTTCAGGCTGTGCGTTAAATGGCGCGGGGCGATTGAAAAAATTCAGCCAGTACGATCTTTCAGGGCGGGATGGATTCTGGTCAACAATAAGCGCAAGCATGTACTGTGAATCAGTAAGCTTTTTAAAATCATTCTGAAATCCCTGTGCAGAGATGAATGTTCCGCCAAACCGGCTCCTTATTCGCAGAAGTAATTTGTCCATCACTTCAGATTTCTGCCTTAGATATATAGCCACCCAGCGACTGCCGGCATTTTTTGCAAAAGCGAGATTTGCCATCTCCCAATTCATCTGGTGGCCGCTATGCACCTGTATCCTTTTGCCATGGTCTATCAGATTATTCACGGCGCTCAGGTCAAGTGAATACATTTTGTCAAACGCTTTGCCTGAAATAGAAAGCATCTTCAACGTTTCAACAAAGGTTTGGGTGAGATTCCGGTAGAACTCGCGTGCAATAGCTTTTCTTTCCTCTATAGTTTTTTCGGGGAAGGCAGTCTCAAGATTTGTCATAACCACCTTGGTGCGATATCCCAAAACATAGTAAAGAATAAAAAAAGCAAAATCAGCAATGCCGTATAAAACAAACAACGGGAGCAGGGAGAACAAATAAAATATACCGTAAACAATGGGATACATCCTGCTGCTGATTTATAAAATGGTGTTTTGAAGAATAGCGCTTTTCTGAGGATAGTCGGTATTATAATGAAGCCCCCTGCTCTCCTCTCTAAAGCTTGCAGATTTTACAATTAGGTAGGCCACCGTTATCAGGTTTCTCAGTTCGCACAATGCAGGTGATACCTCTGTTCTTTCATAAAATTGCTCGGTTTCTTCATGAAGCATATCTAATCTCCTGCTTGCCCGGCTAAGCCTTTCGTCGTTTCTAACAATGCCCACATAATCGCTCATTACGAGTTTCAACTCTTTCAGGCTTTGCGTGATCAGGATCATTTCGGCCGGAGCCCTCGTGCCTTCTGCATCCCAGGCCGGTACAGATTTTTCGGCAATTCCTGATTCGAACAGTTTTACCGAAGATAAATAACTGCGATGCGCAAACACCATCGCTTCCAAAAGTGAGTTGCTTGCCAGCCTGTTAGCTCCGTGCAGGCCTGTACTGGCGCACTCCCCGGCAGCATACAAATTGTTGATAGAAGTTCTTCCCCACTCATCGGTCTTTATCCCGCCGCAGCTGTAGTGTGCAGCCGGAGATACAGGTATCATCTGCTTAGCCACATCAATCCCGATGCTTAAGCATTTTTGATATATGTTAGGGAAATGCTCCCTGAATTTTTCCATATCCATGTGCCGGCAGTCGAGATAAACAAATTCAGTTCCGTGAATTTTCATCTCCCTGTCTATTGCACGCGCAACCACATCACGCGGGGCAAGGTCTTTTCTCGCATCATACACTTCCATGAAAGCTTCCCCCTTTTCATTTCTTAAAATTCCGCCATCGCCCCTTACTGCTTCCGTGATCAAAAAGCTCTGGCCTCTTACGCCTGGCTCATACAATGCAGTAGGATGGAACTGGATGAACTCCATGTTTTCGATCCTTCCCTTTGCACGGTAAACCATCGCTACGCCATCTCCCGTGGCAATTCCGGGGTTTGTGGTTACCCTGTATGCCTGCCCGTTTCCTCCGGTGGCAAGCAGCGTTATCCTGGCTTTTATCGCTAATACTTTGTTGTCAGATAAATTCAATGCATACACACCATAACATTCGATATTGGGGGTTGACTTCGTAACCAAAAAACCAAGATGATGCTGCGTAATTATATCCAAAACAAAGTGGTGATTCAACACTTCAATGTTCTTCAGTTTGGCCACTTTCTCGAGAAGTGTACGTTCCATTTCCCAACCGGTGATATCTTTATGATGCAGGATCCTGTTCTCACTGTGCCCTCCTTCCTTGCCCAACTTAAAGTCTCCGTCGGGTTCACGATCAAAGCGCGCGCCCCAATCAATTATTTCGCGGATCCTCTCCACACCTTCTTTCACTACGATATCTACAATTCCGGGATCGCACAGGCCATCACCTGATATCAATGTGTCTTCTATGTGTTTTGAAAAACTGTCCTGATCAAAATCCGTAACTCCTGCAACGCCTCCCTGGGCATACTTTGTATTTGTTTCGTCGCTCTTGGCTTTGGTGATGATGGTCACTTTTGCCTCAGGATACTTCTCTGCAATTTTTATCGCATAGGTTAAGCCCGCAATGCCTGAACCAATTACAAGAAAGTCTGTTTGCATAAATATGTTGGGTTGAGGTCAGGATTCAACGGGCTGCGGATCGATCCATACATTGTTTTCTTTCAATAGATTGATAAGTTCATCAACAGCCACCTCGCTCTGTATATTTCTCTTCACTACTTCCTTGCCTTTATAGAGTGTAATTTTTCCGGGGCCGCTTCCCACATATCCAAAATCAGCATCAGCCATTTCGCCGGGACCGTTAACAATGCATCCCATGATGGCGATCTTCAGCCCTTTCAAATGATGCGTTACGCTCCTAATGCGGGTTGTGGTTTCCTGGAGATCAAACAATGTTCGGCCGCAACTCGGGCAACTGATATATTCTGTTCGTGAAATGCGGGTTCTCACCGCCTGCAGTATAGAGAATGAAGTATTGTTGAGAAAGGCATGATTGTTCGAAGCCTGCAGGTATGTTCGCCCCGTTACCATTTTGCTTTCCATCATTCCGGGATCATTCATCAGCCAGATACCATCTCCCATTCCATCTAAAAATAAACCTCCTGCCTGCACGGAGAAATCAATAAGTTGTTCGTCGATCGTTTTACTATGGCTTTCAACCGCAATTATAACCGGAATATGAGCAGATGCCAGCATCATCCGATTAACGGCAAGGCGTATACGCTGCAACCCGTTTCTTGCATTGGAATAAATGCACAACACAATTGTGAGATCACCATTTACTGCAGCAATGAAATCGTCGGAGATATCTTCGGCTTCTATCGCTACAAAGTTTACTTCCGGGCTTCGCTCCGTCGCACTAAAAAATTCTTTACCCTGGTATAATGGATAATGCCCGAACTTTTTTTCTTCGGCCCATCGCTTATGATCGCAGATTATACGAAGCGTTCCGGGTAACTCAAAGGAAACCGTCTTATCTCCGCTGTAAACCAGGTCTGCAGCTGCGTCGCCGATCGACCATTTATCAGTGATCACATCATACCTGTAACCAATATTTACGAGATGATCGGGTAAAATTTCACCGGCCTGCATAAAGTCTGCCACCACCACCGGAACATTTCGCGCCCCGATGTTCTTCACCTCGTAACTCTCTCTCCGCCTGTATTCAAAAGGTGAATAGGCAAGCCTTACCTTGCCGGATGAAACGATATCTGCAGGCATATCTTCATACCTCTTTACAATATCATTGCAAACCGGAATTTCGAATTCCGGATCTTCCGTAAGGCTTACACGGATCGTATCACCAATACCATCTTCCAGGAGGCTGCCGATACCGATCGCAGATTTTATACGACCGTCTTCACCATCACCGGCTTCCGTAACGCCAAGATGCAGAGGATAACATTCTCCGAATTCCTCCATCATTTGCTGCACAAGAAGCCTGTAAGCCTGCACCATTACCAGCGGGTTGCTGCTCTTCATGCTTAAAACGATGTTGTGATAATTCAGCGATCGGGCAATGCGGAGAAATTCCATTGCGCTTTCCACCATCCCTTTCGCGGTATCACCATAACGGCTCATGATGCGGTCGCTAAGGCTTCCGTGATTAGTACCAATGCGCATGGCCGTGCCGTGCTCTTTGCAGAGAAGAACAAGAGGCGTGAATCTTTCTCGTATGCGGTCTATTTCTTCCAGGTATTCTGCGTCGGAATATTCTATCTGTTCAAACTTCTTCTTATCTACATAATTGCCGGGATTCACTCTCACTTTTTCAACAATTCCTGCCGCAATCTCTGCCGCATTGGGAGTGAAGTGTATATCAGCTACTAACGGTGTGGCATAACCTCTTTTACGCAATTCTTCTTTTATTACCGCTAAATTCTCCGCTTCATTTTTAGAAGGTGCGGTAATCCGCACCATTTCCGCGCCCGCCTCAATGCAACGAATGGTTTGTTCCACTGTTGAAAGTGTATCCATTGTATCTGTAGTGGTCATCGTTTGCACACGAATGGGATGGCCATTACCCAGGAGAAGATCGCCGATCTTTACTTCGCGGGTTGGCAGGCGCCGGTACACATCTAAAGCTTCGTTGTAATATTTCATGAAAACGCAAACACGCCATTTGATACGTTTGCAAAATTAACCGATCCCACCCTATTTACCAGTCTTTTTCAGGTCGGTTAACAGGTTCAGGGTCACCCTTCTTAAGTTTATCATGAAGGTTTCTTTCCTGTTGCTGAAGCGCTTTTAATTTTTCTTCCGCATCCTGTTTTGAAATACGGCTTTGAGAGCGGTTTTGATTTTGGCGATTGTTCTTATTCTGTTGTTGCTGCTGCTGGTTTTGCTGATCCTGCTTTTGCTTTTTCAGCGCCTTTTGCAGGTTCTGCCTCGCTTCTTCATCGTCGGGCCTTAACCGTAATGCTTCTTTATACGCCTCAATACATTCCGGAAGTTGATTATTCATCTGCAAAACCACGCCTTTATTAAAAAAGATCTCCGCCCGGTCTGCCGGTGATTTAGCTGATTGCAAAGCCCGGTTGTAAGCCGCAACTGCTTCTTCCGTTTTCTTCATCCTAAACAGGGCATTGCCTAGGTTTAAATTGGCTACAAAATCTGCGGACTTCCCTGCCGCAGCCTGGTAATGGCCTGCAGCTTTCTCATATTCTCCATTTTTATAAAGCCTGTTCCCATCGCGAATAAGTTCATTTGCGTCCTGGCCAAATGCCGGAATCATAAAAAACAAAACCGGAATTGAGATTGTCGCTTTCTTATTTATCCTGATCTTTCTTTTCTCGGAAATTAATATTTCGATAATTAAAAGTGAAAAGGCCAGAAGAAGAAAGTACTGAAAAAAACTCTGATAATTTACCAGCGAATCATCCACCACATTTCTTTGTTCCATGCTTTTTATTTCGTTCACCAGGTTATTTACCACATGTTCGGTTGACGTAAATATTTGGTAATTGCCATTGCCGGCCCTGGCTATCTGCCGAAGAGCAGCCTCATTTAATCTTGACACAACGGCGTTGCCGGCTGCATCCGTTTTTAACTGCAGTGTGGCAGGGTCTTTAACGGTAGACCCCTGTAAAGAACCAACACCAACCACATTTATCACAACGCCTTTGGAGGCAAGTATCTGCGCCTGTTCAACTGCATGCTCATCATGATCTTCGCCATCACTTAATAATAAAACCGATTTATATTTTTTGTCGTTAGGGTTAAAGGAAAGGTCTGCAATGCGCAAAGCCTCTCCTATTACGGTGCCCTGCGCGGGCACGGAGGAAGGATGTGCAGTAGCTATGTACATCTTTGCCGCGGCGTGATCTGAAGTAAGCGGCATCTGCAAATAGGCTTTACCCGCAAAAATTACGAGGCCGATGCGATTGCTTTCAAGCCTGGGAAGCAAGCGGCTAAGCACCTGGCGAGCTCGTTCCAGCCTTGTCGGGCTGATATCTTCGGCGAGCATACTGGTGCTCACATCCAGCGCGATCATCAAATCAATTCCCGTTCTGGTAATCCGCTCGCTGTTCCTGGCACTGCGGGGGTTGGCAAGAGACATAGCTACCAGCGCAACAGCAATTAACGGGAGGAGAAACTTTAATAAAAATTTTCGCGAGTCATAATTTCGTGTCAGCTCCCTGATAAGGCCCGGATCGCCCATTTTGCGTGCAACTTCCTTCTTCCTTTGCAGGGCGAGGAAATACAAAAGTATGAGCAAAGGAAGGGCGGCAAGAGCCCAAAGAAAATTAATGTGTTGGAAACCGAACATGCAAACCAAAGTTAGCAAGAAACGAGCCGATGACTCAATGCTTTACGACGAAGAAAATGTTATTTATTTAATGGCATCACATAGTTTCGTCCAGCATCATATACAAACGATCTGCTTTAAACTTTCACAATTTGTATTACCAGCGAACTTCCATTGCTCTTTCGCAGAACTACTAAGTACACGCCGCTCTGCAAGGTCGAAATATTCAAGGTGACCGAAGTTTGGTTCAGGATGTTCATGGGCGCCATGACAGGGCGGCCGTCCGAATCAATCAAATTCAGAACTTCCCACCCATCAATTACGTTAATTGACCCGATCGTAACAGAATTTGTGGCCGGGTTTGGATATACCTGAATTCCGGAGAATGGCGGCGCTGACAGATCAACGATAACTGAATCTGAAATTTTGATACAGGAAGCGCTCAATGCTATCACGCGATACTCTCCGGACACCAGTGGTGAAAAGACTATTCCCGTTGCCTGCGGATTAACAGGTTCCCAAACCCCGCCTATTTTATTTTCCCATACATATGAAGTGTTCGGTGAAGAATTCGTAACCGATAAAATATTATTTGCAAATAAGATCTCCGGTATAACAAGGTTGCGAACTGTAACGGTTAGTAAATTGCTGGTGATCGGTTGACTGCTCACACAAGGCGCATTACTTGTTAATTCAACACTTACAATATCGCCATTTTCAAGTATCGAACTTGTAAATGATGCACTATTGGTACCTGCATCTATACCATTCACTTTCCATTGATAAAACGGATTAGCTCCGGCATTGGTTGATGATGCATTAAAGGTAACCGCATCTCCCTGGCACAAGTTTAATGAGGACGCAGAGATCATAACACCCGGCGTTACCAAAGCACTGACCGTTATAATAACAGTATCACGTGAAATGCAGTTGTTAGCATTGGTAGCAGTAAGAATATATTGAGTAGTTGTGCCCGGATTTGCCATGGGATCGGGAATATTTGAATTACTTAAGCCCGTTGCAGGAGACCATGAGTAAGTATCTCCGCCTGTTCCGTTGAGCTGCGCTCCGGCTCCACCGCTGCAGATCACCGTATCTCTTCCTGCATCAGCAAGCGGACTTGTTAAAACATCAATTGACAAGGTGTTGCTCGTTGTTGAAACCGGCCCGGCGCATTCCAATGAAGTAACGATCAGGCTAACCTGGCTGTTCTGACCTATGGAAGCTAAAGTAAAAGTATTGCTATTGGTACCGGCATTCACACCGTTCACCTGCCATTGGTAGACGGGGTTCGGGCTGATATTATTAAGCGTGGAAGAAAAAGTTACTGAAGCACCACTACAAACACTGCTCACGGTAGTTTGTATTGTAACTGTTGGTTGAACAATATTGCCTGTTACAAACACTGACCTGCTTGCTACGGATCCGCAGGCTGTTGTACCAACCAAACGATAAGACCCCGATGACGTAACCGATAAGGTAGCGCCTGTTGCACCAACTGAATCGACCAGGTTTTTTTGCCACTGCAAGCTTGTAAACTGGCCCGGCAAAACGTTTGTAGAAAGTGTTAAAGGTGCGGCACTGCACAATTGTAACGTATCCGCTGCCGAATTGGTGATCTCAATAGTTGGTAAAATACCGGTGCCGCATGGAGTAACCGCATAACAGCCGATATCTACTGGCGAATAGGCGTTCCTGTTAGTTTTAAGAATATCATCGAAGATCGGCAATACAGATGGAGTGCCCGATCCGTCTGCAGCGCTCTGCGACCCAGGTTTAAGGTTGAAAGTGCTGCTGTCTCCAGGTGCATTTAAAAAAGCAGGATCACCGGTAATACTTGATGAATCGCAATTACAGGATTGCTTATAGGCTTGCAGTAAACCCTGAACGGAAGGATCTCCACCGGCATACCATAGGTTGTTTGCGCTGACAGCCTTTATAGAAGAAAAATACTGAAAGTTTTCCTGTGAGTAACCTCCGCCAAACAAAGGTTCCCTATCGATACTTATAATGTTATTGGTAACGGTCAAAAGGTTTAGCGCGGAAATATAATTGTAACTATACTGGGCTGAAAGCGCAGAGCCAACAATACCTTTCCCTCCAAAATAGATCGAATTATGTTCAACAAAATGTTTGTCATGTAAGAAGGCCTGATGATCCAACGGTGATACAACAATGCCTTCGAGCAGAGTCAGGGAGTCTACCGCATCGCCCCTGCTGTTAATACCAAACCGTATTTCATTGTTATAGATCTTTATAAGAGGGCACGAAACTGCCATTGCCAGATGCCGGAAATCTGAGTTGGGCAATATGCGTAAGGATTCAAATGAATGTATCCTGTTTCCGAATATTTCTATTCCACCTGTGTAATTTGCAGCACCAGTTCCCTGGTTATATATCCGGTAATATATTCCGCCCAAACTTCCTTCGGGTCCATAGGAACCCTGAACAGTTCCATATGTTTTTAATGCATAAATATTGTTGTATGAGATGCGGTTATTCTCAAGCGAGTTAAGGTTGATATTTATGGCTGCTACAGAACTTGCGGCAATAATGTGGTGAATTTCATTACTGTCTATGCTTAAGTATTCAGTGGGGCTTCCCCCTATTCCATTAGCGCCGCCAATTACTTCAACATCCCTGTTAATGCTTGATAATCCACGGAAATTATTTCCTTTAATTGCAGCCTTTCTTAAACTTGTGCCTAAGTATAATGCGATCAGTTGATTTTTGGAAGTGATGGAATTTTGGTTATTGCTTCCCCCGATCTCATTGTTACTTATAACCAGCGAGTCGATCCCCGAAGTGGAGATCAGACTGCTTAAATATCCCGGAGGGTTGCTTGTATAATCGCCCTGGATTCCGCTAAAGAAATTGTTTGAAATTACTTTAGTTCCTTCCCAGGCAGACACACTATTAATATCGTATTCAGAAGTGATCGAATTGGTTGAATCAGCTGTTCCGAAAAAATTTCCATCCAGTAAAACATAACCACCATTGAGATAGACTAGCTGGTGACGATAAGTAGATTCTATATTGCCGAATTTGTTTCCGGTTATAAAAGCTTTTTTCAGCGGATTCCTGTTCTGGTAATTTACAAACGCGAAGTTGGCAGCGGTAGATATCATGCGATACTTACCTGTTCCCCATTGCGGTGAAGATCCACCGAAGTAATTATCCCTCACATTAACTGTTTCGGTATTTATTAGTGTGATGGCTGATGCATGAGTGAAAGGGAGGTAAACCTGGGGCCTTACCGGTACAGGTTGATAGAACCTGTTATTGCTGATCTGTAAATTTTCCCCACCGCCTTCAAAATGTATAGCCGATCTTGTAAAGCGACTGAATTCATTCCCCCTGATCACGAAGTCCCTTCCCATCGTTGTATCACCGGGCTTAACATATATCAAATCTGATACAGGATTATCAAATGCTGTGAATTCATTATTAGTGATAGAAAGTGCATTCACATCTTTCCTGGACATGTTCTGCAAGTTGTTCCATGGAACAACAATAATTGCATACCCTAACAATCCGGATTCTGCTTTTTTTACTACCCTGCAATAATTGATTCCACCTGAATCAGCACCATTCGTGTATTGAATGGCGGGAAAAGAAGAGTGGGCCTGGTAAATAGTAAAACTGCGGTTTGTACCTGTGCCCCCGGCCCTTCCATCTAAAAATACCTTGCGAACGCTGTCAACATAAAATAATGGCCCCGCGTAATTCGCCTCCCATGTTATAGTCGCCCCGGCTGCAGGACGTATCACCACTGATTCCAGCAAATTGGTTTGCAAAAAAGAATTTATGGTAAGCGGCAATGGTTCGTTGGCAAAGGAATAATTATTTTCAAGCTCTATGACCAGGTTAGGACCGATGTGTTTGCATGGTGCATCCTGCAACAAACTTGATATGGAAGGATAATCACCGGGAATTTTCTTTATCCCGTTTATTTGCGGCATGAGCGTTTGCGCTGTATAATACACAGTATCGGAATTCACGAAGCCATTACTAAAGAACACCTCGTAACTATTATTGGAAAATGGCTGTAGCGAAGTCTGATTATAAGAATATGTTCCTGCGCCGGAAGGAGAGGCTGCAAAAATTGTATGGAGCGGTTTAAAGTTAGTCCCGGAATCTGCGTGAGCAATCATCACTACCGATTCGTTGTTGGAGCTCTCCGAAACATCAAGTGTTAAACATCCTGGCTGAATATTGGAGGCGCTTATGCTTGTTGGTGCCGCCGGTTTAGATGTGTCTGGCTGAAAAGAATATTTCGTATTTGCGTAGATGCTGTCGAAATTACTTTGCACTGAAGAATAGTCTGCAAGGGGAACAGCATTGTTAGGATTTACTTTCAACGAAGCTAAAACCGGGTAGCCAAGAATATTTGTTTTGCAAAATATTTTATAGCGCCAGGAGGTTGATGGTCCGTAAAATCCTCTGACGTGTTGATATACAAATTGAATTTTTCCGGTTCTTTCGTGCAACCACAATTGAAATTTCGTGGTTTCGTCTGTAGGCTGCATTACCCCGCTGAATTGAACTACCATTTTCCTGTCAGGCGCCACTCCTGTCATTTTATAGGTTGCATTCCAAAACGTTCCATTGTAAAGTGGCACGATCACATTCGAATCTAATTGTGGATTGTTAGATAAGATTGCACTCCCCAACTTTATGAAACCCATCGGTGAAACATAAAAGCTATCATAAGCAGACAAACCATACCTGAAAGAAAACCCGCTTATCGGTATAGACGGTGATGTGAACGGAGGACCGTTAAAAGAAACAACGGTTGCGCCGGTCATATCTTCCAGCGTGGAGGTGCTTTTTTCAAATTTGAATGAACCCGGGTTCCACGGGCTGTTCTGCGAAAAAGAATTTGACCCTGCAAGAATCAGGGCTAACAAAAAAAAGATCTTGCTAAAGCAGGTTAACATGGCTTTACCTTGGAGCATGCCGGTAAGTTTGGTGTCAAAAAATGATCAGGGACGCCGAATATACAGAAAATGGCTTATCTGTCAGGAAAAGCGATAAAAACGGGGAAAAGTATTTGATAGCCTTAAAACAGCATTGGGGCAAGGGTTTACAACGCGCCGTTGTTGTATTGGGGTCCGTTCACTCCAGGCATAATATGCAAAAGCTGCTGGAAGCAATCCGGTAACAACCGGAAGATCAAGAAAGCCGGCAAAGAATTACTTTTTGCCTTCAAAAAAACCAAGGTGCTTCAAAATGTCTTTGGTAATGTTCATCCTCACACCGGGCATGTCGATATCAGGATCGGAAGACCTTACAAAGGTGACGAAAAAATAAGGATGATTGTTTTCTTCTATCCAGCCCGCAACCCACCCGATACTATTGTTCTGCTCATCAGAACCCCAGCCTGTTTTATAGCTTAATTTATAAGCGGTGTTATCTTCCTGAAGCATCACTTCACGCACGGTTTGCTGCACGCTTTTTCTGAAAGGGAGCTGATCAAAATATAATTTTTTAACAAGCCCGAGCTGCTCATCGGGCGAAATTTTCAGAGTATTATTCAGCCAAAAAGAATCGATCGGGCCCTCGATATTTTTGTTGCCGTAAGAAAGTGAATCGATCCATAATTTCATGGTATCAGGCCCTATACGCCGCGCCACTTCCTGATAATAAGGCACGCTGCTTACCTTAAAAGCTTCGCGCATGTTCATGTTCCTGTTCCATTCCTTCACCGGGCGGCGCTTACCATCCCATTTTATTATCATGCTATCGTTGGTGATCCGGCCGGTTTCCAGGCCAATCAGCGAGTTTACAATTTTAAAGGTGGAGGCGGGAGAAAAGCGCATAGTATCCAGCTTCATATTGTAAACGGTAACCTTTCCAGTGGCATTATTCAACATGGTAAAACAACCATCTACATTTCTTGTATCGAAATACTTTTTAAGATCGTTATCAATTTCCGCAGTGTTAACTGAACAGGAAGATGTGAAAACAAGGCCGGTTATTAAAATGAATAATACATTGAATCGGTTCATCTGTTTTTAAGGTTTTGTTTTTACATGCTCTGCAGTTGCTTCGAGAGCTTCGTAAAATTTATTTCCAAACTTTCTGGTCAACGGTTCACGCAAGAATTGATATACCGGCACCTTTAGCTTCTTTCCGAGCGCGCATGCGGCCTTGCAGTTATCTTCACGGGGTTCGTAATTTGCGTATTCGGTAACGCCATCGCGGCTCTTCTTTACTATGATCGGAAAGAGATGGCAGCTTATTGGTTTCTTAAAATTGATCTTGCCATCAAGATACGCCGCCTCAATCCCGCATTTTACAATTCCCTGTTCATCCCTGATACCGTAAACGCATATTTGAGAATTAATAGTTGGCGTTACCCAACCAAATTCTTTATCATACACATACCTCCCTTGCTTTGCAATTTCAGCAACGCTTTCAGGGCGGAGATAGGGAAGAACTTCACTAAAGGCCTCGTCAATTTTTTTAAGTTCCTTTTTGTCTAATGGAGCGCCTGCATCACCGTCAACACAGCATGCTCCTTTGCAACGGGCAAGGTCGCAAACAAATTGTTCGCTGAGCACCTGGTCGCTGACAAGCACGTTGTTAATGGCAATCATGGCGCAAAATTAAGCAATAATGATTTGAAGTGAGAGGTGAGATATGAGATGTGAGAATTTGGAAATGTGCGGATGTGCCGATTTGGAAACGGGTTCTTATAACTATCCGGGTTCCGACTCGTTATAACGCAACGATTTGAGTTTGCCTTACCGGCATGATACTTTCCGTTTAATCTTTAAACCTGAACGTATTTATCAGGTGGTCGATATCCTTCTGCAAAAAATCCTGTACAGGCCTTATGGAGTCTGCATTTGGAGTGGCACTAAAATACAAAGCGCCTCTTAAAAAATGTTTCACTGTGTCGGTAACAAAAAACTGCCGTGCTGTTGCGGCATTTCCACCAACTCTGAATGAAACACCGGTTACGCCGAGCGGATTTGTGAAAAGGCTGTCGCGGATGGAGGTAGCAACTACTTCATTCTTATTTGTTAAATTAAATGCATCGTTCACCATGTTATCGAAATAGTTGATCCCGGCAGAATCGCGATAGTTGCCATCGGGTTGTTTCACTTTGTATATCGCCTTACCGCCCACTATTTTATAGCTTAAAAAGATCTTCGCTCCAAACTGAGGAAAATCTATATTCACCCAATAATCGTTTTCGGGAGTGCTGTCAAAATATGTACTGTCTTGTATTATGTTGGCATAAACAGGGTACTCAAACGTATATGGAAAGCCCTGCCGGTTGAAGGAAGTATATTCATGTGCGGGAAGGTCGATATGAAAATATCCCTTCTTTTTCGACGTATAAACTGAATTGCAGGAAAGCACAACCAGGCCAGCAAAAACCGTACATACAATCAAATAGAATCTTCGTATCATATTTTTTCCGGGGGTTATTCGGCCTCTTGGGGGCTCACGCTGATCTTTACCTTATCTATCCTGTTCTTATTTATTTCGAGCGGAATGAAGGTGAAATCACCGCTTACCAGTTGCTCATTTACTTGCGGGAACTCTCCGGCGATTTCCAGAACAAGGCCTGCGAGGGAATCGCTGTCGCCGCGAACCGATTCAAAAACATCCTGCGGAAGTTTCATCATCCGGCAAACATCGTGTATCATTGTTTTACCCTCAAAGATGTAATTATTCTCATCTAACCTGATGTTGGCGCTTTCCTCATCATCAAATTCATCTTCAATTTCCCCGATAATTTCCTCCATAATATCCTCCAGAGTCACTATGCCGGAAGTTCCGCCAAATTCATCTACCACAACTGCAAAGTGGATCCTTCTGGTTCTGAATTCCTGGAGAAGATCTTCTATCAATTTCTGTTCGTGCACAAAATATGGCTGCCTCATAAGTACCGTCCAATCGAAGCTGTCAGGCTCTCCAATATGAGGAAGAAGGTCTTTGGTGTGCAGCATTCCCTTTATTTCATCAAGATTGTGCTTGTATACGGGCAACCTTGAATAGTTAAGATCAAGCACAATTTTCTTTACCTCATTAAATGTGCAGTCGGTTTCAATTCCACTAACGTCGAGGCGTGTACGCATGATCTGCTTGACCGTAGTATCGCCAAACTTCCTGATCCCTTTTAATATTTGCTTTTCTTCCTGCGATGCTTCGTGTTCGGGAAGAAGATCTATGGCATCATCAAGATCACTGCGCACCATCGTAGCAGCCCTTGGTCCCGACTTTTTCTCAATTCTTTCTGTGAACCGCACCATACGGTTGCTAAGGCGGAACAATAATGAATTGAATATCTCCATCATAAGCGATGCGGTGGCAGCAAACCAAACCTTATGATGAGTTGCCCAAACCTTTGGAAGAACCTGCGAGAACAACACCAACACGATGGCAAGGATTGCCACCTTAATGAAGAATATCGACCAAAACGTTAAGTTGAGCGCGCTGAAAAGGTCGTCAAGCAAAATATTGCTGATGAGAATTATCCCAAGGTTCACAAAACTGCCGGCCAGCAACATGGAAGTCATCAGCGTTTTGGGGTGCTCCATCAAGTAGACGATCCTCCGAAAGGCAGGCTGGCGCTTGGTTTTAAGCACATTAAGATCTTTGGAGGTCATGGAGAAAAAAGCGACCTCGCTTCCCGCAATTAAAAAAGATATTATCAGCAGTAAAACAGCCGCAACAATAAGAACCGTTGTGGCTGCAGGTGTGATGGCAAGAAATTGAATGGCCGGAATAAAAATATCCGAATGATAGTCCAAGACAAATCAGTTTAGTAAACAATAACCACTTTACCGTGGCTTAAAAGCTCAGTTTATCCCCTCCATCGTCTGAAGGCGGAAGTTCTGTTCCGCCCGAATGATCCGGAGCATCAAAACCGCCCTGCGAACCGTCATTTCTTTTATCAAGCATAATGAGGTTATCACCGACGATTTCGGTGGCAAATTTCTTATTTCCTTCCTTATCTTCCCAACTTCTTGTTTTCAGCCTGCCTTCAATATACACCAGGCTTCCCCGATGAAGATATTTTTGCGCAAGCTCCGCCAGCCCTCTCCACAAAACGACAGTATGCCATTCTGTTTGAGAAATCAGCTTACCGCTCCGGTCTTTATAAGTTTCAGTTGTGGCAAGTGAAAATTTTGCAACGGCTATATTTCCTTCAAGAAATTGAATATCCGGATCCTTACCTAAATTTCCTATCAGCATTACCCTGTTTACCCCTCTCATATAACTTTGATTTGTTGATTCATTATGCCTGTACTTCTAAAGATACTATTTCTCCGAAAATTGACAATGAGCAAACGGAACATCATGCGTTAAATCAGCCAAAATGCGGGTGATCATGCGGGGAAAAGGGAGGGTCTTAAGTTCTGAGATTTTCACCCATTGCATTCCCTCCGGAATTTCAACCGGCTTACATTCAAGGGCAAAAAAACGGCCATGAATATTCTGATGAGAAAGTTGCTGAACGTGTTGAAAGAGAAAAGCTGGTTTTTTACAGTTTGCGTTTTCATCTGGCTTGATCTTCCAATCCCCCAGGTTGGGAACATGTTGCGATTCAACAAGTGGAAACTGGTATAGGTTTTCCCAAATATCCTTCCCGATACGCTTCTCTACCGGCACTTTCCCTGAGCAGCTTAGTATCAGGAAGTTAAAGAAACGGTCTTTTCTCACAGCCTTTCTGCTTTTAACAGGCAATTGCTGCGTTCTGCCAAGCGCAAGGGCCTTACATTTTTCCTGAAGTGGACATTCTTCACATAGCGGGCTGCGCGGCTTACATATCGTAGCTCCAAAATCCATAATTGCCTGGTTATATTCAGCAGACCGGGTCCGGGGCAGAAGGGCATCACTCAATTTGGTGAAAAGGGCCTTACCTGCTGAAGTATCGATGGGCTCCTCAATATCAAAAAAGCGGGAAAGCACCCGAAACACATTTCCATCCAGCACAGCGTGTGGCTGATCGTATGCAAAAGACGCAATTGCAGCGGCGGTGTAGCTTCCCACCCCGGGTAATGCCTTGATGTCTTCAATTTTATCAGGAAACTTTCCGTCAAGTTTATCATGAATCCTTCTTGCGGCAGCCAGCATGTTTCTGCATCGGCTATAATATCCCAGGCCTTCCCACAATTTGAAAACAGATTGGTCTTCAGCCATGGCAAGACTGGAAACCTCGGGGTATTGAGTTATAAACCGTTCGTAATAAGCGCGCCCCTGCTCCACTCGTGTTTGTTGTAGAATTATTTCGCTCATCCACACCCGGTAAGGATTTTTTTCCCCCTTCCAAGGCATTTCGCGCTGATTGTCAGTTGAATTCCACGACAATAATTTACCAACAAACCATTTTTTCAGGCTTGAGTTTGCCATCCCGTGCATAAAATTGTAGTTGCCAGCCACTTCGGCATGATTTTATATTGTTAATAATCAAAAATTGACTTGATTATCATTAAGTTAATTGTAATTTTGAGTCAAATCTTTTTACCCATACAAATTGTTCATTATGCGTAAAGCCGATCTTATCAACAAAATTTCCGACAAAACAGGAATACCTAAAGTGGATGTTTTAGTTACGTTGGAAACCATGTTCAAGGAAATAAAGCAAAGCCTTACTGATGGAGAGAACATCTACATCCGCGGCTTTGGCAGCTTTATAATTAAAAAGCGAGCTGCAAAGATCGGCAGAAACATCAAAAAGAATGTAGCGGTGGAGATCCCGGAACATTTTATTCCGGCCTTTAAACCTTCAAAAGAGTTTGTACAGGAAATAAAAAATTCTCCCAAAATTAAAGAAGCGCCGGATTTGAAGGATGAAGATGATGAGTAAAAAGTAACTTTGCGGCCTTAGTTAAATGAGGCCATAAAATAAGTTACTGTGAAAAAGCAAATTATTGTTGCCCTTAGCGGGTTGGGGCTGGTATTGATGATGTTTCTGCTGGGAAGCAATGTGCAGAAGAAGGACCCTGCTTCCATTCCGGCGAAACCCGCTTCCACATTCAGCATACAGAGCTATACAGACAGTCTTGAAACAACTTTAAGCCCTTCGCAGTCTGCTTTTCTTTCTTCAATAAAAAAAGACCTTCCGCAAGATTCCGCATCCCGCGCGGCAAAATTGCATGAGATAGCCGGCTTTTGGCGCGATAGCCTGAAGGCCTTCGAACCTTTTGCATATTATACTTCAGAAGCATCTAAGTTGGAGAATTCAGAAAAAAGCCTCACCTTTGCAGCCCATTTGATGTTAGATAACCTTCGGATGCAGCAGAATGAAGCTGTTTTAGGCTGGCACTCAAATGAAACAATAGATCTTTTTAAGCGTGCTTTAATATTTAATCCTGAGAGTGATGATTTGCGAATAGGCCTGGGAAGCGCCTATATATATGGCGAAGGCCGCGCCGGCAATGCAGAGGAAACGATGAAAGGGATACAGGAGATTCTTGCCGTGGCAAACAAAGATACCACCAACATGAAAGCCCAGTTGGTGCTTGGTGTTGGGGGAATGGTCTCCGGGCAGTTTGATAAAGCACGCGATCGTTTTTTGAAAGTGGTTGCCAATCAACCTAATAACCTGGAGGCTATAGCTTATCTCGCAGATACCTATGCAGCACTTGGAGAAAAACAGGAAGCGATAAAATGGTATAATATCAGTAAAAAACTGGCTGACAATGCGCATTATTCCAGGGAAGTGGATGAGCGGATCAGGCAGTTGAAATAAATTTTAAAATAATCATTCACAAAAAAGACTAAGGTATGCCTTGTGGTAAAAAGAGAAAACGTCATAAAATCGCTACTCATAAGCGGAAAAAACGTTTGAGAAAGAACCGTCATAAGAAGAAATAAGATTCTGCACGTGTACTTGCCCTAAGGCAAATGCGGGTTGCCTTCGCGTACATGAGTGTTAAGTTTTTGTACGCGGAGGTTCCTTCCTTTCCTGCATGTTGAGGTCTCAGAAAAGATATTCGCGTGACCAAGGAATTAATAATCAATGCTGCACCGCAGGGTGTGGAAATTGCCCTGCTGGAAGATAAACGCCTGGTGGAGTTGCATGCCGAAAAAGCGGATGCAAGCTTTTCTGTGGGCGACCTGTATCTCGGAAAAGTGAAAAAACTTATACCGGGACTAAATGCCGCATTCATAGATGTTGGGTTTGAAAAGGATGCGTTTCTGCATTATACTGATCTAAGCCCCTACGTTCGCTCCATACTTAAGTTCACCCACCTTTCCATGAACGAAGGGTCTGAACACGGATTCGATTTCTCAAAATTTAAAGTTGAGCCTGAAATTATTAAAACCGGTAAGATCACCGAGGTGCTTAACGGCAGGCCAAACATTCTCGTTCAAATTTTAAAGGAACCTATCGCCGCCAAAGGCCCCAGGCTGAGTTGCGAATTGTCGCTTCCCGGCCGCTTTGTTGTAGTCACTCCTTTTAACGACATAGTTGCCGTTTCGAGAAAGATCCATTCTTCTGAAGAGCGGAAGAGATTACAAAAACTCATTGAATCTATCAAGCCAAAAAACCTGGGCGTAATAGTTCGTACTGCCGCAGAAGGAAAGCAAACTTCCGAGCTGCATGATGACCTGATGAGCCTGGTGAATACCTGGACGAACATCCAAAAGAATCTCCGCGGCGCTGTTCCTCCCACAAAGATCTTGAGTGAACAGGGAAAGACCACCAGCATGTTGCGTGATCTTCTTAATGAAGATTTCAACAGAATTGTGGTGAACGACAAAAGCCTTTTTGCGGAAACGAGAAATTATATTAGAAAGATAGCGCCCGATAAGGCAGATATCATTTCTTACTACAACAACGGGGTCCCCATATTCGACAGTTTTGGTATAACCAAACAAGTGAAAGCCACCTTTGGAAAAACTGTTAATCTCCCGAGTGGCGCCTATCTTATCATTGAGCATACTGAAGCGCTTCATGTAATTGACGTAAACAGCGGTTATAAAAGCGTTAGCAATAACCAGGAGCAAAACGCTCTTGAAACAAACCTGGAAGCGGCTGAAGAAATTGCAAGGCAACTAAGGCTGCGCGATATCGGCGGCATTATAGTGGTTGACTTCATTGATATGAAGTTGATGGAGAATAAAAAGAAGCTTGCTGATGCCATGGACCAGTTCATGCGCGGCGACAGGGCTAAACATGCTGTTCTTCCGATCACCAAATTCGGACTGATGCAAATCACTCGTCAGCGAATGAAGCCGGAGATGAATATTAATACCAGCGAGATCTGCCCCAGTTGCTCGGGAACCGGAAAAGTTTCCTCCACACTAATTCTTGAAGACGAGATCGGCAAGAACATTAACTACCTTATTTCGCAAAAGCACCGGGGCCTTACCATTCATGTCCACCCCATTCTCTATACTTATCTTACCAGCGGCTTCCCTTCCCGACGCATGAAATGGAGTTGGAAATACAAGCAAAAGATCCGTGTAAAATCAGATTCAAATTATCACCTTACCGAGTTCCGGTTTTTCGACGACAGTGGTGAGGAGATCAAATTGTGATTTGATGATTTGCTGATTTGATGAGCGGAAAGCTCCGACCTTTGACTGCGACGCTGTTCCTGCACCCTGCACCCTGTACCCTGCACCCTGATCCCTGTGCCATGGCCCTGCAGCCGGCGGCTTCATTCTATTCAAAAAATTCGTACTTTGTTCAATTGATACAAAGCCTACTACCTGCTATAAATGTATACGCCGGCCCAAATGAAATTTCCTGCTTCGGTAGTGAAAAAAGCTTTCGCTCCTGTTGACAACAGTGCATTGATAGCATTTAGGGTCATTTTCGGTTTTTTGGTCTGCATTTATTGTTCCACCTCCTTTTTAAGCGGTGCTATCGAAAGCACATATATCAAACCTGCTTTCACCTTTTCCTTTATTGGTTTCGAATTTTTAAAACCACTTCCCGGTGCGGGGATGTACTTCTATTTCGCGGTGATGTTCTTGTTTGGGCTTATGATAATGTTTGCCATTTATTACCGGCTGGCCATAACCGGTTTCACCGTTATGTGGCTGATGCTGTACCTGATGCAAAAGGCCGACTACAATAACCATAACTACCTGATCGTACTTCTATCTTTTTTGATGTGCTTTCTGCCGGCGAATGCGTACTTCTCTTATGATGTAAAACGGGGAGCGGTTAAGAAATCGGCCGTTTGCGCGAACTGGATGATTTGGATAATGATGGCGCAGATGGCAATTGTATATTTTTACGCAGCGATCTACAAACTGCAGCCAGACTGGCTTTCAGGGAAATTCCTTTCCATACAATTTACAAAGCTTGCCAAACACCCCGTACTGGCCGGGTTCTATGGCAACCCCATGTTTCCGAAACTGGTTGGTATATCCGGTTTCTTGTTTGACTTGCTTATTGTACCCCTGCTGCTCTGGAGAAGAACATCAATTGCGGCGTTTTTTCTTGCCGTATTTTTCCATCTTTTCAACTTCTACACTTTCAAAATAGGCATCTTCCCTTTTTTGTGTATTGCAGCCAACTTGTTCTTCCTCGACCCTGAAATTGTGCGACGGTTTTTCTTCCCTCATAAAGCACCGTTTGATTCGCTGAGATATATTCGAAAACCAAAGCCACAGGCCTGGGTGTGGCCCGCGCTTGCTTTATATATGATGCTCCAGGTAATTATTCCGATGCGCTCTATACTTTACCCCGGTAATGTGTTCTGGACGGAGGAGGGCTACAGGATGAGCTGGAGAATGATGCTTCGAACCAAAAGCGGGCAAATAACTTATAAAGTGGTTGACCCTGAATCAAAAAAAGAATGGCGGATAAGGGGTGATGAACGTTTCTCCCCCGGCCATGCGCGCTGGCTTGCCACTTCGCCCGACATGATATGGCAGTATGCACAACATTTGCAACGCGAATTTGAGAATCAGGGTTACAAAAATGTAAGGGTATATGCAATAAGTTCGGTTAGCCTTAACCGTGAGCCGTACAGGTTAATAGCAGACAGCACGGTTAATCTCGCTGAAGTTCCATGGAATTATGTTCAACACAATCCATGGATAACTGCACACAAAAAAGAAAAGTGATTAATGATGATGGTTATGCTGCATGGCGGTAAGCTCTTCTGCAGAAACCGTTTTCTCTTCAGGCTCAACGTGTGCCTCCGCAAAACCGAAAACCTTTTCCGTGATCAGCCTCCTGTAAGTGGCATCAACCTGTTTTTCATCTTTCATCATACGGTCGATGTAACTATCCAGCCAGCTTAGGTCTTCTCCAATGTTCATGTTTCCGAAATAGCGGGTAACCTCATCACGCATACTCTGCCTCAGTTCATCAGGAGTAACCTCCAACTTATTATCCTGGATGATTCGATCGCTGATAAGTGTCCATTTTAACTGGCTGCTGAAACCGGGATAATCGTGTTCAGCCTCTTCGGCAGTTTTTGGTTTTTCCCCGCCAGACTGTAGCCAGCGCTTAAGGAAGGTTTCGGGGAATTCCATTTTCGTATCATCAAGCAAAAAATGATAAAGCTGATCGTGAAGCTGGTTACGGCTTTGGGCGTCCCAATAATGCTGAATCTCTTCCTTCAATGTTTTCCTTAACTCCTCTTCTGTTTTGATCCCCTTACCCGGAAAGATCTCGTTGAAGAAATCTTCATTCAACTCTCTTTTTTCAACAAGGCCGATCTTAACGATCTCCGCAGTGAAATATTTTTGAGAAGAAGCTTTATCAGATGCATCCAAACCAAGGTCGGCGATCATCATATCAAGCTTATCTGCAGGAAAGGAATCTTCCAGTTTGAAAGTGATCTTATCGCCTTTCTTTTTGCCCATCAATTGCTTTTGTAATGCCGGAGAAAAATACTTCAGCAATACCGAATTCTCTTTTGATATACCACCTTCTACAAGATTGCCTTTCTCATCACTTTCAGTAAACAAAACATTCAAAACGTTCTCTTCGTTATCAACCACTTCAGGCTCCGTCATATTACCGCCTTTAATTTGCATACGGCTGATCTCTTCAGTCACCATTTCATCGGTAACCATTACTTTATTCAGCGTGAGTTTCGCTTTAGAAAAATCCGGCAGAGAAAATTCTGGCTTAAGTCCTATTTCAAAATCAAAAGAATAATCAGCCGGATTGTTAGGATCGATGCGATCCATGGCCATATCTAACGGTAAGGGTTGCGCGAAAATATCAGGTTTCTCTTCATTCAGGTATGAGTACAGTTGCTTTTCCACTCCGCGAATCACCTCCTCATTAAAAATTGAGGCACCATACATTTTTTTGATCATGCCTGCAGGAACCATTCCTTTACGAAAGCCGGGAATGTTTGCGGTTTTGCTGTATTCCTTTAATTTTTTCTCGAACGAAGGCAGGTAATCTCCCTTTTCAATTTTCACGGTGAGCTTGTCATTCAGCAATCCGATGTTTTCCCTTGTAACTGTGGCCATAAAATGTGTTTAATAAAAAGAGGAACAAGGAATCAAATGCATACCCTGTTCCTCTTCTGTTTGTGCGGATGATAGGGGTCGAACCTACATGCCTTGCGGCGCCAGATCCTAAGTCTGGTGCGTCTGCCAATTTCGCCACATCCGCATTTTCCGCTCTTTCCGAAAATCCCTCCGTATTTGAAGCGGGTGGCAAAATTATGGGATTTCACCTTTACAAACGGTTGAATTTTCATAATTTTTATTAAATAAGCCCGGGCGCAGAATGCTGATATTTAGGTGATGCGCCGGAATTGATTTAAATTCGTAAGACACGCATCTATGGAGACCGTTTCACCGGCTGAGGCCTACAATCTTACAGAAGAAGAAGAAAAGAAGGAGATATTGCGGCAATACCGCGGTTTACTTCGGGTTTTGAAACAGAAATTGAAACCCGGAGATAAAACCTTGCTGCGCAGTAGTTTCGAAATGGCGGTGGAAGCGCATAAAACCATGCGCCGGAAAAGCGGCGAACCTTATATTCTACACCCAATAGCGGTTGCAAGAATTTGTGTGGAAGAGATCGGTCTTGGTATTCGAAGCACAATTTGCGCCTTGTTGCATGATACTGTGGAAGATACGGACGTCACCCTCCAGGATATCCAGCGTGAATTTGGCCCGGAAGTGGCCAAAATTGTGGACGGACTCACCAAAATCTCTGTGGTGATGGACGCGAATACCTCGCAACAGGCCGAGAACTTTAGAAAAATTTTACTCACGCTTACTGACGATCCCCGCGTAATTCTTATAAAGCTGGCAGACCGCCTTCATAACATGCGCACCATGGATGCCATGAAGCGTGAAAAGCAATTAAAGATCTGCAGTGAAACGATCTATGTATACGCCCCACTCGCCCATCGCATGGGTTTGTATGCAATAAAAACGGAAATGGAAGATCTGGCGATGAAGTATATGGAGCCCGACACCTATCGTTACATCGCCAAAAAACTTCAGGATACAAAGCGTGAACGTTCGAGATATATTAACGATTTCATTCGGCCGCTGAGAGAGAAACTTGAAAGAGCGGGGTTGGTTTTTGAAATTCATGGCAGGCCGAAAAGCATTCATTCCATTTGGAATAAGATAAAGAAAAAAGGTGTCGCTTTTGAAGAAGTGTACGATCTTTTCGCCATTCGCATCATCGTAGATTCTTCCCCCGAAAAAGAAAAAGAAGAGTGCTGGAAAGTGTACAGCATTATCACGGATTCATACAACCCTTCACCTGAGCGGCTTCGCGATTGGTTAAGCAATCCGAAGAGCAATGGATACGAAGCGTTGCATACAACCGTTATGGGGCCGGGCGGCAAATGGGTTGAAGTTCAGATAAGAACCAAACGGATGAACGAGATCGCCGAGAAAGGACTGGCGGCGCACTGGAAGTACAAGGAGGGCAAGGATGATTCAAGCCGCTTTGAAAAATGGTTTCACCAAATAAGAGAGGCATTAGCCAACCAGGATGCGAGTTCGCTTGATTTTTTGCAGGATTTTAAAACATCTTTCTTAACCGAAGAGATCTATGTGTACACACCAAAGGGTGATGTAAAGATGCTTCCTGTTGGCGCTACAGCCCTTGATTTTGCTTTCACTGTTCACACGGCAGTCGGAAGTAAATGCATTGGCGCGAAGGTGAATCACAAACTTGTTCCGATCAGCCACAAACTCAGAAGCGGTGACCAGATCGAGATCATCACCAGTTCAAAGCAGAAGCCAAACCCCGAGTGGTTGAATTTTGTGGTTACCAGTAAGGCAAAATCAAAAATTAAGGACACGCTTAAAGAAGAGAAACGCGCAATCGCGGAGGAAGGGCGTTACACTTTGCAAAGGAAGCTTGAAGGGATGAATGCCGTGATGAACCAGGCGAACCTTGATGAGCTGGCCAACTTTTATAAACTGAATTCTTCACTCGATCTGCTTTACGAGATCGCAATTAAAAAAATAGACCTAAAAGAACTGAAAGAATTCACGGTTCATGGTGATAAACTCATTCCGCCGAAACCGGTGAAGGAAGAAGTGAAGGAGCCGGAACATTTTACGAAACCCGATAACCGTAAAGACACCGAGCTGATCATTTTTGGCGAAAGCAGCGATAAGATCATGTACACTCTTGCTAACTGCTGCAAGCCAATTCCGGGTGATGATGTGTTTGGTTTTATTACCACGGGAGAAGGATTAAAAATTCACAGAACGAACTGCCCGAATGCAACGCGATTGCTTTCAAATTATGGCCATCGAGTGGTTAAAACGAAATGGGCGAAGAACAAAGAGATCTCCTTCCTTACCGGTTTAAAAATTATTGGACTGGATGATGTGGGCGTGATACACAAGATCACGAACCTGATCAGCGGCGAATTGCGGGTTAATATTTCCGCCATGACAATTGAAGCCCGAGACGGGATATTTGAAGGCAACGTAAAAGTATTTGTGCATGATAAAGATGAGTTAGATAATTTGGTCAACGAATTGCTTAGTCTTCCCGGTATTGAGCGGGTTGACCGTTACGATACAGAATAACATTCATCAACAATAAAACTTTTTTATGCAAGACCTGATCAATCAACTGGTTCAAAAAGCAGGATTGTCTGCAGACCAGGCCACGAAGGCTTTACACACCATCAAAGATTATGTGAAGGAAAAATTTCCGATGATGGCGGGTGCTGTTGATAACCTCTTCGCCAGTGATAGCGCTTCCCCTGCGAGTTCTATGACTACTGGAGCAGCTGCTGCGCCGGACAACAGTCCCGATTTTTTAGATAAGATCAGCGATTACATTCCGGGAAAAACCGGAGAGAACATTGAAAACTTCGCAAAAAACGCGGCCGACAAAGCGGGCGACACCATCGATAATTTGAAAGATAAGTTGGGCGGAATGTTTGATTCGAAGAAGTAGTGAGGGGGTGCAGGCTACATGATTAAGGGAAAAGGCTACATAGTGCTGGGCGCAGAAAAAAGGCAGGGGTACACTACGATGCACCATAATAGCCACATAAGGCTTTGACAACCGGATTTGACAGCAAAACCCGGGTTCCAAATAACTCCCGAAACGATTCAAAAAAGCAGGTTTTTCCTGTTTTTATTACCCAAAAGAGGAATTAATCAAAGAAAAAAGACAGGAAATTGGCATGGAAATTTGCGACAGTTAGAACGGAATTGGTTGAAAACACAGAGCTATGGGGTTGTTATGGAGCATCGGGAACTATCCACAAACGAAGGTTGGGTTAAAGAAATGCAGATGAGAAGATCAGATTTGCATTTATTGATTTGATATTTCCACCGTTCGGAAATCACGAGAGGTATGAAAAAAGCCCGGAAAATTCCGGGCATTTTTTTATACTATTAGAAAATCTGTTAAGCAATCGAAAGGTTCCACTACTTGCTAATGAGTACCAATACATCAGGGACAGACGCAATGCGATTGCGTTTCTCCAACTATTTCAGCACCTCCCTGCTGATCACCAGCTTCTGTATCTCGCTCGTTCCCTCACCTATTGTACAAAGCTTGCTGTCGCGATAGAATTTTTCAACAGGAAAATCTTTTGTGTATCCATAACCGCCAAAGATCTGAACTGCATCCGTGCTCACTTCCACAGAAATCTCGCTGGCATAATATTTCGCCATGGCAGATTCCTTTGTCATAGGAAGGCCTTTCATTTTAAGATCGCAGGCCTGGTTAATGAGCATTTCTGCAGCCTCAATTTTCGTGGCCATATCGGCAAGCTTAAACGCAATGCCCTGAAAGTTTGCAATCGGCTGATCGAACTGATGTCTTTCTTTAGCGTATTGAACAGAGGCCTCGTAGGCGCCTTTTGCAATACCTAAACTTAAAGCTGCAATGGAAATTCTTCCCCCATCAAGCACCTTCATAGATTGTTTAAACCCTTCTCCCACTACACCAAGGCGCTGTGAATCAGGAATAACACAGTTATCAAAGATCATCTCTGCAGTTTCGCTTGCGCGCATCCCGAGTTTATTTTCTTTTTTACCGGCATTGAAACCGGGAGTATTACGGTCAACTATAAACGCAGTTGAATTATTTTTTGCGCGCGGTTCGCCGGTTCGGCAGATCACCACCGCCACATCGCCACTCTTCCCGTGTGTGATCCAGCTTTTCGTTCCGTTGATCACCCAGTTATCACCGTCCTTAACCGCTGTGGTTTTCATATTGCCCGCGTCGCTGCCGGTATTGGGTTCAGTTAATCCCCATGCACCGATGAATTCCGCCGTTGCAAGCTTAGGAAGATATTTCATCTTCTGATCTTCATTTCCAAAAGCAAGGATATGCCCTGTGCAAAGAGAATTATGTGCGGCAAGTGATAATCCGATAGATCCGCAAACTTTGGCCACTTCCTGTATCACCGCGCTGTATTCAAAATAACCGAGACCGGTGCCGCCGTATTGCTCAGGAACAAGAACGCCCATCATTCCAAGTTTACCGAGTTCTTTAAAAATATGAACCGGGAATTCCTGGCTTTCATCCCATTCCATCAGGTTGGGCTTAATGTGTTTCTGTGCAAATTCGCGTGCAGACTGTGCAACCTGGCTTGTTATCTCTGATTGTTGAAAATTCATGCGGCTAATTTAGGGGCGCAATTTACGGAAATGAAGGCGAATGGATGCGGGATTTGAGATATGTGGAGATGTGCCGATTTGCAGATGTGCGGGTAGATGCAATGAGTTGTGAGTAATGAGTTGTTAATGCGAGGGCTTCCGGAGAAGTTCTGCTAAACCTCCTTGTGAGCAACAATAAATAACCATCTGCATTCGAAGTGCGGAAATGTCTATGAAAAAAGTGTGAAGATTTTTAGATGTATAATATTTTGGGTACAGGGTTCAGCTGTACGCCAGGTGTATTGCCATGTAAGCGAAAAGCAATGAACTACCGAAAACTGAAAACTAATGGCTATAGACTATCGACTAAAAACTAACATACTGTTTCATCTTCCCGAGCGCTTCCCGGTCAAACCCCTGGATCTTTTCAAGATCATCAACACTTTCAAACTTCCCGTGCTGTGTGCGATACGCAATAATTAAGGACGCGATTTTATAACGGATATAGGGGTGCGATTGAAGTTCTTCTTTTGTTGCGATGTTGATGTTGATCTTTTTAATTTCAAAAGACGCCATCTTCAGGCTGCCCTTAATTTTCTGAAAAGTACTGTCGGGCAGCCCGTAGGTTTCCGCAACCTGCTCTATGGCATAAAACCCACCAAGTTTTTCGCGGAAAGCAATTATTCTTTTTGCGAGTGTGGGGCCGATACCCGGAAGCGATTCAAAGGCGGCACTGTCGCCATAATTAATATCTACAGTCCTTTGCTGATAACTGAATTCCTTTTTCTCATACGGTTTGTATTTGCTCTTTTGCGTAGCTGCAATTTGAACATAAGGCACTAATTTTTCGGCCAGTTCAGGTTTAAGTCCGTAGATTTTCTTTATGTCTTCAGGTTTATAAAAGTTCCCTCCTTTTAAAACATATTTTCTTACGCTTGCCGCAGCCTTTGGAGGAAGGCCGAGTTTTATCCAGCCGGCTTCGTCAAGCGTGTTGGGATCAAAATGAAAAAGCATTGATGGAGTTGCGGTTGTATTTGTTTCTTCCTTTGAAAATCCCTGGTAATATTTAGGTGTATCGGCAAGCACTTTCAATCTCGCCCATTCCAAAGAATCATCATGCGCGAGATCTTTTGGTGGAATTGTTTCAAGAAAGTTTGGGATCGCCTTTGCAACTATTGAGATGAAGATCAATGTAAGGATGCCATTGCGTTCGCGAAGGGAAAAATGAAAGAGATGTTGGCTGTTGTTTCGCATACCGAAAACTAACAGCTCCTCAGACATTCCGCAATAACCTCTCAGGGGAAATTAAGGGTTAGGCCATCGTATGCGATCGAGCGGCCTTCAGGCAAGGAGGGTTCAACAACCGCGTGCAAGCCAAGCTGGTGGCTGATATGAGTGAAATAACATTGACTGATGCTTAATTCATCAGCCAGAGCAAGCGCTTCCTCCACATTAAAATGTGAAATATGTTTATTAAAACGTAGCGCGTTCAGTACCAATGTTTGTGAGCCTGAAATTTTCTTCTTCTCTTCCTCATCGATCCTGTTTGCATCAGTGATGTAAGTAAAATTGCCAAAACGAAAGCCCATCACCGGCATTTTCAAATGCCAGACGCGTATAGGCGTTACCGGTATATCGCCCACCATAAAGGGTGTTTCGTCCATGTAAACCAGCTCCACATCAGGCACACCGGGATATTTTTTATCGGCAAAAACATACGAGAATTCCTTACGGAGCGCATCCTGGTCGGCCGGTGTTGCATAAACCTTCATGGCTTGCTGCTGGAAATAGCAGAACGCCTTCACATCATCTAATCCGGCGATATGGTCTTTGTGATGATGAGTGATAAGAACCGCATCAAGCTTCTGCACTTTTTCACGCAACATCTGCGTGCGAAAATCGGGCGTGGTATCCACAACAATGGTGGTTGTGGCGCTTTGTACAAGAATGCTGCTGCGGAGTCGATTATCTTTAGTGTCGGTTGAAGTGCATACTTCGCAATTGCACGCGATCATGGGTATGCCGCTGCTGGTGCCGGTTCCAAGAAAGGTGATCTTAAGCGGCGGGCAGTGCATCGGCTACTTGTTTACGCCGGCATGCATGATCTCTTCATACAGTTTCTGGCTTTCATGCGTGAGAGAATCGAAATGTATATCGAGCTGCGGCATAAGGTCTATAAGCGTGTTTATCCGCCCTTCCAGTTGAAAAAACTTATTCAGCACCACTACCTTTTTCTCCTGCAAAATGCAGTAGCCGCTTTGAAATGTGCCGCGCTCATACCTGATAATGTAGCCGGACTCCTCAATGATCCTTTCAATTTTATCCAATACCGACTGAGTGATTTTCATACTTTCCTCCTTTATTCAACCTGCAACTTGTTGTTATTCCTTTATTATTCAAAAATGTTTTCTCCACAAAGTGTGAAGTACTTTACAACTGACGATTTACCTGCCCGACTGCGTCATTCAGGCGGGCGATTTAGAATTTATTCGACTGGAATCTGGTCATTTATTACTCATTCTGATCACCGGGATGATCATTTCCTCCAGGCTTATACCGCCATGCTGAAAAGTGTTTCTGTAATAATTTACAAAATGGTTGTAATTATTGGGATAACACAGAAATATATCGCCCTTGGCAAAAATGTAACTGGAATTCACATTCGGTACAGGCAGCCCGGCCTCCTTCGGGTCGCGAAAGGCGAGAACATCCTTCGCTTCATAGTTCAGATTTCGGCCATGTTTGTAACGAAGGTTTGTGGTCGTTTGCTTATCCCCAATAACTTTTGCCGGTGTTTTTACACGGGTGCTTCCATGATCTGTTGCCACAATTAATGTGAGATTTTTATCCGCGATCTTTTTCAAACCCTGGTGCAGCGGACTATGTTCAAACCAACTGTGCGTGATGCTGCGGTAACTGGTTTCATCCCCGGCAAGTTCTTTCAACACTTCCATTTCGGTTCGCGCGTGCGAAAGCATATCTACAAAATTATAAACGATCACATTGAAATCATTCTGCAGCAGGTTATGCATGTTGTCTACCAGCTTCTGCCCGTCATTGTTATTCGTGATCTTGGTAAAAGAGAATTTTACATCCTGCTTACCTAATCGTTTTAACTGAGCCCGAAGCAACTCTTCTTCATGCAAATTCTTTCCGCCCTCCTCATCATCATTCTTCCATTGCTGCGGAAACTGTTTTTCGATCTCTATTGGAAGAAGCCCTGCGAAAAGCGCATTCCGTGCATATTGCGTGGCAGTAGGAAGTATGGAATAAAACGTTTCTTCTTCATGAATGCGAAAGCTCTCTGCAAAAATGGGTTGTATCGTTTTCCATTGGTCGAAACGAAGATTATCGATCAAAACAAAGAAAAGCGGCTTGCCCTTTTCGAGATGCGGCAACACTTTATACTTCAACAAAGAATTGCTCATGATCGGGCCATCCGTGCTTTTCGGCGCCACCCATGAAGCGTAATTTTTTGAAATGAATTTAAAGAACTCCGTGTTCGCTTCCTGCTTCTGTGTTTCAAAAACCTCCTGCATTTCCGGACTGTCGCTCTTCTTCATTTCAAGTTCCCAAAACACAAGCTTTTTGTAGATGTCCATCCACTCATTGTAATCGGGATTATTATTCAGCGCCATAAAAAGCGAACGAAATTCCTGCTGATAAGCTGCCGTGGTTTTTTCTGCAACCAAGCTTTTTTTATCGATCAGTTTTTTCAAACTAAGCCACACCTGGTTAGGGTTTACAGGCTTTATAAGGTAATCGCTTATCTGGCTGCCAATCGCCTCATTCATAATATTCTCCGCCTCATTTTTCGTGATCAGCACCACCGGTACATTACTTCTTGCTTCCTTTATTTGCTGTAGCGCCTGGAGACCGGTGATCCCGGGCATTGACTCGTCAAGTAAAACAACATCTACAAAATTATCCTTCACAAATTCAACCGCATCAAAACCATTTGTACGCGTTTCAACCTCGTATCCCTTATTCTCAAGAAACATGATCTGAGATCCGAGGCTTTCTATTTCATCATCTACCCATAAAATTTTTCCTGCGTTCATATCTGTGCTTTTAATAATTAAAATTTGCTGATGCGTGTTCAGTAAATTTACAGGAAGCTGTTTAAGCAAGTTCATTTTTTTGTGATGTGGAGCATTAGCTTTGCGGCTTTTGTAAAACCTTTAACATAAACCAGGCCTGTATGCGTTTTCATAAGATCATTAATGATCCGGTATATGGATTTATAACCATAGATGATGAACTAATCAACGACATTATCGCTCATCCATTCTACCAGCGGCTGAGAAGAATTCACCAGATGGCGATGGCACACTTGGTATATCCCGGCGCGGTACATACGAGGCTGCATCATTCTCTCGGCGCATATCACCTGATGCGTTGCGCATTATCGGAGCTCATCGGAAAAGGTGTTGAAATAACTACAGAAGAACAGCAGGCGGCAAAGATCGCGATACTGTTACACGACATTGGCCACGGGCCTTTTTCGCATGCGTTGGAGCACGTAATGGCTGAAGGAATGGATCATGAACAGATATCCGTTGTGTTGATGGAAGAACTGAACAAACATTTCAAAGGAAGGTTGCAGATGGCGATCGATATTTTTAAAAATGTTTACCCGAAAAAATTTCTTTATCAATTAGTAAGCGGCCAACTTGATGTGGACCGAATGGATTATTTAACACGCGACAGTTTTTTTACCGGCGTGAATGAAGGCGCGATCGGCTACGACCGGATTCTAAAAATGCTTACTGTTCACAACGGCGAGTTAATGGTGGAAGAAAAAGGGATCTATTCGATAGAAAAATTTCTGGTAGCCCGAAGATTAATGTACTGGCAGGTTTATCTTCACAAAACCGTGTTAAGTGCTGAACAGATGCTGCAGCGAATTGTAAAGCGTGCGCGTCTCTTAAAAGCAGAATGCGATGAACCGCTTCACAGTTTCATCAACAACAGCGAAAAGAGCATCAGCAAATTTTGCAACATGGATGATTTCGATGTGATGATCGCGATAAAAAAGTGGCGGAACCATTCTGATAAAGTGCTTGCGATTTTATGTGAGGGCATTATCGACAGAAAATTGTTGAAGGTGAAATATTTTGGAGAGCCGGTGAAAGAAGAGCTTGTGGCAGAAAGGAAAAAGCTTGTTCAAAACAAATATGGTTTAAGTGATGAAGAAGTAAACTGGCTTGTGTTTACAGGCGAAGCAACCAGTAAAACTTATGACTTCGAAGGTGAGCAGATCCACATTTTGTTTAAAGACGGATCGGTGAAATTTATTTCGGAGGTAGACAATCCGCTGATAAATGAAAACCTTCAAAACAAGATTAAAAAATATTACATTTGTTCGCTTAATTAAGTAATTAAATAGTAGTTTTTCCAAAAAATGCAGTTTACAGCAGGTCAGATAGCAGCCCTCATCAAAGGGAAAGTGGAAGGTGAGGCAGGGGTAACTGTATCATCATTTGGCAAAATTGAGGAAGCAGGTGAAGGCCAGCTTGCCTTTCTTGCAAATCCTAAATACGAGGATTATCTCTACACTACAAAGGCGTCCATAATCATACTCAACGAAACGCTTCAACTGGAGCAGCCTTTAAAGGCCACATTGATCCGGGTAAAAGACCCTTATAGTGCTTTTGCCACTTTGCTGGACCAATATCAACAAATGAAAACGCAGGCATTGTCTGGCGTGCAGGAACCAAGCTACATACATGCCACTGCTAAAATGGGGAACAATGTTTTCATTGGCGCATTTGTTTACTTAGGCGAAAACGTGATTTTGGGCGATGGCGTTAAAATATTCCCGAACAGTTATCTTGGCCCTAACGTGGTGGTTGGTGAAAATTCCATCATCCATCCGGGAGTAAAAATTTATCACGATTGCAATGTGGGGAAGAATGTTAAGATCCACGCCGGTGCTGTAATTGGCTCGGATGGTTTTGGCTTTGCGCCGCAGGCAGACGGTTCCTTCTTCAAGGTTCCGCAAATTGGCAATGTAGTTATTGAAGACAATGTGGAGATCGGCGCCAATGCTACAATAGACCGGGCTACAATGGGCTCCACAATAATAAAATCAGGCGTTAAAATTGACAACCTTGTTCAGGTAGCTCACAATGTGGAAGTAGGCCACAATACTGTTATTGCGGCCCAGGCCGGGGTGAGTGGCAGTACCAAAATTGGAAAGAACGTAATGATCGGAGGCCAGGCGGGGATAGTGGGCCATATACAGATCGCGGACGGAACCAAGATCAATGCACAAAGCGGCGTAAGTAAGTCGATAAAATCACCCAATACTGCAGTGACCGGTTCGCCTGCTTTTGAATATACCAGCGCGCTGCGCAGCCAGGCGGTAAACAGGAATCTTCCTGAGCTTGAAAAAAGGCTTTCGGAACTTGAGCATATCATCAAATCCCTTCGCCAGAGTACCGAATAGGCATCTTATCTTATCCCCTGTAATACAATACTTTTCCTATTTTTGCCGCTATGGAATTTATCGGCGGAAACGAAGTGGAATATCAGCATACTCTCAAGTCGGAGATCAACATTTCCGGCGCCGGCATTCATACCGGGCAATCGGTTTCAATGAATCTCAAGCCGGCCAACCCCAATCACGGCATTTATTTCCAGCGCATCGACCTTCCTGAAAAGCCATTGATTAAGGCTGACGTTGATAATGTTATTGAAACGAACCGCAGCACCACCATCGGCATAAAAGACGCGAAGGTGGGTACAATTGAACATTTGATGGCTGCATTGGTGGGGATGGGCGTAGACAATGTATTGATAGAGATAAACGGTGAGGAAGTTCCCATTTTGGATGGCAGTTCGCAGCCCTTTGTGGATGCCATCCGCAAAGCAGGGCTGCAGCAACAGGAGGAACTGAAAATCTATTATCCCATTCAGGAGAATATTGTTTTTGTGGATGAGGAGAAGCATGTGGAAATGGTGGCGCTGCCATTCAATGGTTATCGCATCAACACACTCATCGATTTCAATTCGCCGGTGTTGGGAACCCAGCATGCCGGCCTCAATAAATTAACTGATTTCGGCGAGAACATTGCCTCCAGCCGCACATTCTGCTTTTTTCATGAACTGGAATTATTGCTTGAACATAACCTGATAAAAGGCGGCGACATCAACAATGCGATTGTTGTGGTAGACAAACCGGTAACCGATGACCAGGTTAACCGCATTTCAAAAGTGTTTCATAAAACCGATGTGCAGGTAAGCGAGGAAGGGATCTTAAACAATTTGGAGCTTCGTTACCCGAATGAACCTGCGAGGCATAAACTCCTTGATGTTGTGGGCGATCTTGCTTTAGTGGGAATGCCGTTCCGCGGCCACATCATCGCCAACCGTCCCGGGCATTCATCAAATGTGAAGTTTGCCAAAAAGATAAAGGACCATATTAAGAAGGTGAAGGCTACAATGGACATACCCCGGTATGACCCTACTCAGCCGCCGCTGCTGGATATTCATGCCATCGAAAAAACACTGCCTCACCGTTTTCCTTTTTTGCTTGTTGATAAGGTGATGGAGCTTACCGACAAATACGTGATCGCCATAAAAAACGTCACTTATAACGAACCCTTTTTCCAGGGGCATTTTCCCGGCAATTGCGTAATGCCCGGCGTATTGCAGATAGAGGCTTTGGCGCAGGCCGGAGGATTCCTCGCCATACCGCGCGATACCGAAGATCAGTACGACACTTACTTTCTTAAAATAGAAAGCTGTAAATTCAAACAAAAAGTAGTACCCGGCGATACGCTTATCCTTAAAATGGAATTGTTGCAACCCATCAGGAGAGGAATTTGTGAAATGAAAGGAACTATTTTTATTGGAGAGAAATTGGTAACCGAAGCCGTTTTGGTTGCACAAATTGTAAAAAGACCCAAAGAATAAGCAATGATAAGTTCCCAAGCCTATATTCACCCGGGCGCAATCATCGGAAAAAATGTTCGCATAGATCCTTTTGCGGCAATACATGCCGATGTTAGCATTGGGGACGATACACACATCATGAGCAATGTGGTGATTATGGAAGGCACCACCATTGGCAAGGCCTGCCAGATCTTTCCCGGTGCCGTGCTAGGAGCAATTCCGCAAGACCTTAAATTCATCGGTGAAAAAACTACGGTTGAAATTGGTGATAATACCACCATTCGCGAATTTGTTACCATAAACCGGGGTACGCAGGATAAATGGAAGACCGTGGTTGGAAATGATTGCCTGTTGATGGCTTATGCGCATGTGGCGCATGACTGCATTCTTGGAGACCACGTTATTCTCGCAAACTCCGTACAGCTTGCCGGCCACGTGGAGATAGGCGATTATGCCATTCTCGGCGGAATGGCGGGCGCACCGCAGTTTACGAGGATCGGCGCGCATACTTACATTGCAGGGCATACGGTAATTAGAAAAGATGTTCCTCCTTTTATAAAGGCCGGTCGTATGCCACTCAGCTATGTGGGGGTGAATTCTGTTGGTATGCAAAGAAGAGGGTTTGGTTCGCAAACGATCAATGAAATACTCGAGATATACCGTAACATCTATAACAAGAAACTTAACATTACCCAGGCATTAGAGTATATCGAAGGAAACCTTCCCGCAACAAAAGAGAAAGATGAAATAGTTTCCTTTATCCGCGAAAGCAAAAAAGGAATTATTAAAGTGTTCAACAAAGATGAAGTTCATGAAGATTAGTTTGCAGGATGCAGGCAAACGCTTCAACAGGGAGTGGATCTTCCGTCATTTCACCTACCAATTTCAGCCATCCGGCTCATACGCCATTACGGGGGCCAACGGCTCGGGAAAATCCACCTTGCTTCAGGTAATAGCAGGCTCCACCTTACATAGTGAAGGCACTATCCGGTACAATTCTTCCAACGATGATACAGTAGTTGAAAATGCTTACATACATCTTTCCATCGCCGCACCATATCTTGAATTGATCGAAGAGATGACTGCCACGGAATTTTTAAAGATGCATTTCAAGTTTAAGAGTGCGGTTGAACCGGTTGATTCTATACTTCGGCAGACCGGCCTTGAAAATGCAGCGCACAAACAAATACGTTATTTCAGCAGTGGTATGAAACAAAGGCTAAAGCTCGGCCAGGCCTTTTTCAGTGATACACCTGTTCTTTTGCTTGACGAACCCACTACCAATCTTGATTCGGAAGGCATTGCGCTTTACAAAGACCTCGTTTCAGGCTTTACCAAAAACCGCCTTGTAATTGTCAGCAGCAATGAACCCGAAGAGTACCGGTTTTGTGAAGAAGTGATAAGGATTGGGGATTATAAATGATGTGCAGATTTGCAGATTTGCAGATGTGCAGATTTGCGGTTTGCAGATGTGTAGGTTTTGCAGAAAGTCGAAAGCATTAGCACATCAGCCCATTAGCACATCGAATTTATCGGTTACTCGCTATCAGCAAATTAAGATCCGTGAATTTTAAATTGAAACGTTCGCTAAGATGGAAGTTGGTGAGGCTTCCTTTAAACATATAAATTCCGCTGCGGATATTTATTTTATACCAAACCACATTTTCAATACCACCGTCTTCTGCGGTTTCAAGAAGCAAGGGCATCAATACATTACTTATGGCCTGTGAGGCAGTTCGTGCGAAACCACTTGGTATGTTGGGCACGCAGTAGTGTATCACGTCATATTTTCTGAAAACCGGGTTTTTATGGGAGGTGACCATGCTGGTTTCAAAACAGCCTCCATGATCTATGCTTACGTCAACGATCACACTTCCGGGGCGCATATCAGAAACCATTTCTTCAGAAACAACAACCGGTGTGCGGCCACCGCCGGGGCTCAACGCACCCACGGCAACGTCGCATGTTTTTAATTGTTTGGCCAAAATTTTTGGCTCAATAACGGAGGTCCATAAACGCTGACCAATATTATTCTGCAATCTTTTTAAACGATAAATGCTGTTGTCAAATATCTTCACGCTGGCTCCCATGGCGAGCGCGGTACGGGCTGCATACTCTCCAACTATTCCACCTCCGATAATAACAACCTTCGTTGGCGGAATTCCGCTGATCCCTCCTACCAGCACGCCCTTTCCATTGTTGGCATTGCTTAGGTGCTGGCTTGCTATCAGCATCACTGCGCTTCCCGCAATTTCACTCATGCTTCTTACAATCGGATTGTGGCCGCTGTCATCTTTCAGGTTTTCAAAACTTAAAGCAGTGATCCGCTTGTCCATCATCTTTTCCAGGATCTCCTTTTTCATTACAGCAAGGTGAATAGGTGAGATCACATATTGCTGAGGTTTGAAAAGTTTGCATTCATCATCGCTGATGGGGCCGCTTTTCACTATCACATCGCAATCGAAAACTTTTTCTGCATCAAAAACGATCTTAGCACCTGCTTCACTGTAGTCTTTATCGCTGTAATTAGCGCCCACACCGGCATTGCTCTCAAGCGTCACCGAGTGGCCATTTGCCACCAGCACGCCCACAGCGTCTGGCGTAAGTGCGATCCTGTTCTCGCTAAATGCCTTCTCTCTCGGAATACCGATACACAACTCCTCGCCTTTGGGCTTTACATCAAGGGTTTCTTCTAATGTTTGATACTGAATGGATGTTACGATCGGGCGGGAGGTGGACATAACTTATTTAGGTTCAACAATTATACCGTTGAAACGGCCGGACAATTTACGCAATAATCCTGAGTTTTCTTTTCATGTTTCCCGCCAGTGAAATATAACAGTGCATTTCTCCCGTAAAAAAATCCGGAACCCGCTCCGGCCATTCAACAAAGCACAGATTTCCTGACAGAAGACAATCCTCGACACCTGCGTCTATAGCCTCCTGCTCATCTTTTATCCGGTACAGATCGATATGAAAAATTGTTTCTGAATCGCCCGTCGTATAAGAGTTGATGATGGAGAATGTGGGACTACTTACCGCTTCCTTCACTTTCAGAAGCGCGCACATAGAGGAGATCAGGGTAGTTTTTCCCGCACCAAGGTCGCCATGAAAAGTGATGATATTCCGCCCGTGAGCCTGGTTTAACAGCCATTTCGCTGCATCTTCTATATTACCGAGGCCATAAATGAATTCCATGTTCAAATATATACCCGTTTTCGCGTTTAGGGGAAGGAGGACAGGGATGCAATAACATTGATTAATTTTGTATGATGGAAAAGATAGACTGGAAGGTAGATGGGATGACCTGTAGCAACTGCGCCTTAACTATCTCAAAATACCTTCAGAAAGAAGGAATGAAAGACGTAAAGGTGAACCCCATCGATGGCAGGGTAAGTTTTGAAAATCCGGATAAAGAGCCTGAAAAACTAAAATCCGGTATCCGAAATCTTGGCTACACCGTTTTGTCTGCAACTGAAAACGGTCACACCCATCACCATGGCCATGAAGACCTCCGCACAAAATTTTTTGGCAGTAATAAAAAGCGATTTCTTTTTTGTCTTCCCTTCACACTTGTGCTGATGCTGCACATGTTTGACAAGTGGCTTGCAATTGATTGGCTCATGAACCCCTGGCTGCAACTCGCCCTGTGCCTCCCCGTGTTTATTGTGGGGATGGATTATTTCGGAAGAAGTGCGATCAACAGCCTGAAGAACGGGGTTCCTAATATGAATGTGCTCATCGCCCTGGGCGCTATTTCGGCATTTGCATACAGCTTGACCGGCGCCATTCTTGGCCTTGGGCATGACTATCTTTTCTTCGAAACCGCAGCCTCCATAATTACGTTGGTATTTCTGGGAAACTATATGGAAGATGTTTCCATCCAGTCCACACAACGCGCGGTAAGGTCTTTGGCAAAGTCGCAAAAAGTGATGGCAAACATGATCGCTTTCGATGATAAGCATGAAGAGCAAATTTTTCCCATTGAAAACATCCATCTGAAAACGGGCGACCTCATCCTGATAAGAAATGGCGAACCGGTGCCTATTGATTGTAAAATCCTTTGGGGCGATTGTACCGTGAATGAAGCGATCATAACCGGGGAAAGCATTCCCATACAAAAAGGAAAGAAAGATTTTTTGATTGGGGGAAGCGCAGTGGAGTCAGGACTTGTAAAGGCGCAGGTAACAGCGGTCGGCAACAAAACAGTTTTGTCAGGAATACTAAAAATGGTACAGGATGCGCAGGGTGAAAAACCTCCCGTACAAAGGATGGCTGATAAGATCAGCGCTATTTTCGTTCCTGTTGTATTGGTGATCGCAGCCATCACTCTGGTCGCGAACTACTTCATCGCTTCCTTGCCTCTGGGAGATTCGATAATGAGAGCAGTTGCTGTGATGGTAATCGCATGCCCTTGCGCGATGGGCTTAGCCACTCCTGCCGCAATTGCCGTAGGGCTCGGGAGGGCGGCAAAATCAGGGATTCTTTTCAGGAACGCGGCAAGCCTGGAATCGTTTAAAAACATAAAACAGGTTGTGTTTGACAAAACCGGTACGCTGACCACCGGGAAGTTTTCCATCAGCAAATTTCACTCAACAATTAACGAGGCGGATTTTAAAAGGATCGCTTCATCTCTTGAAAAATACTCCAATCATCCAATAGGAAGATCTATATACGCAGCCTGGCCTGAAAGCAATGCCATTCGCTGGAAGAAGATCGAAGAGGTTAAGGGTCTTGGAATAACAGCCACAGATATGGAAGGTAACATTTACGAAGCCGGTTCATCAACCTTACTGGAAGGCATAGACGAAAACAAAAACCATAACGTATACATTCTTAAAAACGGGCAACTGATTGGGTGGATAGACGTGGAAGATGAGATGAGGCCCGAGGCCGGACGGGTAGTGGAATGGCTGAAGAAAAAAGGAATTAAAACCTTCCTGTTAACCGGTGATAAACAGGAAAAGGCAGACAAAGTGGCCGCCAGGCTTGGCCTGGATGAGGTGATAGCTGAGCAAAAACCGGAGCAAAAACTCGAAACCATTGCTGCCCTGAACGCTGTATTACCAACAGCCATGGTAGGCGACGGAATAAATGACGCACCTGCATTGGCAAAAGCAGCGCTTGGAATTTCTTTAAGTGATGCAGCTCATATTGCCATGCAAAGCTCAGACGTGATCCTGGTTAATAAAGGCTTGCAACAATTGCCGGTGGCTCTTGGGCTTGGGAAGCACACTTATAAAACCATTAATGAAAATTTGTTTTGGGCCTTTTTCTACAATATCATTGCGATACCCATTGCCGCATTCGGATTCTTAACTCCCACTTTTGCAGCACTTACAATGGGCTTCAGCGATGTAGTGCTGGCCATCAATTCGGGAAGGTTATTTATAAAAAAAGTTGTCTGACCTCGATTGAAATTTGTTTAACTGAACGCAATACATTCCATATTAAGAAAGTACTGGGGCTATAATTCATTTCGCCCGATGCAGGAGGATATAATCCGTTCAGTACTCTCGGGCACCGATACACTGGCCCTGCTCCCAACAGGCGGAGGCAAGTCGATTTGTTTTCAGGTGCCAGCGCTCGCACTGAACGGACTCTGTATTGTGGTCAGCCCGCTCATCGCCCTGATGAAAGACCAGGTTGAGAACCTTCAAAAAAAAGGAATTGCGGCATGTGCGGTCTCTTCGTCTATGCCTTACAGTGAGGTACGGGGCGTACTAAAACAGGCCATATCCGGCGAATACAAATTCCTTTATATAGCCCCCGAGCGAATTGAAACGCAGGCTTTTGAAGAACTGCTTTCCCGTGCAAATATTACGCTCATTGCAATTGATGAGGCACATTGCATATCTCAATGGGGTTATGATTTCAGGCCTGCTTATCTTAAAATAAAAAAGATAAGACAGTTCCTGAAGGATGTACCTGTTATCGCTTTGACTGCGTCCGCAACTCCGGAAGTTCAGAGGGACATTTGCACGCAGCTTAAGTTTAGCGGACACAAAATATTTCTGCAATCTTTCGAACGGCCGAACCTCGCCTACAGCGTGGAAAAGCCCACTGCAAAGCAAAAGCGCATACCGGAACTGTTGCAGCAATACCCCGGCTCAGCGATCGTGTATTGCAAAACCAGGCGCCAAACGCAGCGTATATCTGAACTGCTGTTAATGAAAGGCTTTTCGGCGGATCATTATCATGCAGGCCTTTCTCATGATTTGCGAAGCAGAAAACAGGAGGCATGGCTAAGCGGCTCTACACGCGTTATGGTAAGCACTAACGCTTTTGGAATGGGCATTGATAAGCCCGATGTAAGACTAGTGATACATGCAGAGAGCCCGGATTGCCTGGAAAATTATTACCAGGAGGCCGGGCGGGCGGGGCGCGATGGAAAGGCATCGGCAGCTGTATTACTTACAAACGAGGCTGAGTTTGAGGTGATGCGTGATCAAAGTGAAATACGTTTTCCTGAGTATTCGCAGCTGAAAAAGATTTACATCGCGCTTATGAATTTTATTCAGGTACCTGCAGGATCAGGTGAGGGAAGGAGTTTTGACCTCGACATTTCCACTTTCGCTACCAACTTTAAGTTTGATACGCTGCAAGCCTACTACGGCATTCAGGCACTCGCAAAATGCGGATTACTTTTTTTTAATGAAAGTTTCTCCAATCCTTCAACAGTTGAATTTACCTGCAGGCGGGAAGACCTTTCCGATATAGAAAAAATCTATCCTGAATTATACCCGGTGGTTCAGGGCCTTTTAAGGAGCTATGAAGGCATATTTGATTCAACCACCAGCATTCACGAAAGTCAGCTTGCAGCTTTTTCCGGCATTCCCTATGGCACCCTCATCACCCGTCTCCATGCTCTCCATAAAACCGGGTTTATCAACTACAAAATGCAGAGTGAAAAGCCGCAGGTTTATCTTCTTCTTAACCGGATGTACCAGGATGATTTTAAAGCAGACACGAAGGCACTCAAAGAACTAAAGCATCGTTATGATACGCGACTTGCTAAAATGCGGGAATATGTAAATGATCGGGAAACCTGCCGCAGTATATTAATAGCAGACTACTTTGGCAGCGAGCAGGTTCAACCGTGCGAGGTTTGCGACAATTGCATTAACCGTACGCCCGTGAAGGAGGCAGACATCTCCAGGCTGGCTCACAAGATCCTTGCCCGGCTATCACCTACTATTCCTACCTCCTTGTCTGATATAGATCTTGAAATTGACCGTGCCCGGCTGAACCGTGCGATCCTGTTCCTCCAGGAAGAACAATTGATAAGATCTGATGAAAAGGGAAACCTTCTAAAAGGAAAGTAACAGGCAAAAAAAAGGGACCAAGATAGAAATCTAGTCCCGCTTTAAAATCCAATATCCTATGAAAAACCGAGTCAAAGATAACAGGGAAATTAATATCAGCAAACTATTTTATAGATTTTTTTCTACAAAAGACTTTCAAAAATTCGATATTTTCATAACCTGTTTAAAATGAGTTGATTGTATAAAGCCTCCATTCAACTTATTTTTTTTATTTATCTTGAAGGCAATGTGTATTTTATTGAAATCAGGTTAATTCCGCCTTTTGCGCGTAGTTCGGCCACCAAGGCCTAATGCGCCCAATAGAGACCGTACAAGGGCATTCCCCGCAGTTCGCATCATACTTTTTACTACAGGATTATCGGCGACCTTTTCAATTGCCGAAGGTTCACTTTTTTCCTTTTTAGGAGATTCTGCCGGTGGAGATTTTTTAGCCGCTTCTTCCAGTTTCGCAGCTAATATTTCGTATGCGCTCTCGGAATCAACCTCCTCATTGTATTTTTTCAGAATTTTCGATTCTGCCAGCACCTTTTCAATTTCATTTTGAGATAGTATGTCCATCCGGCTTTTGGGAGACACCAGCATCGTATGCGCAAGGGGAGTGGGCACGCCCTTCTCGTTTAAGATGGTAACGAGCGCTTCCCCGATTCCCATTTGCGTGATGAGATCTTCTGTTTTAAAGTACTTAGTTTCCGGATAATTTTCTGCCGTTTGCTTTATCACTTTTCGATCTGCCGCAGTGAATGCACGGAGCGAATGTTGAACCTTCAAGCCTAACTGCGCGAGAATCGGCGCGGGAACGTCCATCGGATTTTGTGTGCAGAAAAAGATCCCCACTCCTTTTGAGCGGATCAGTTTCACCACCGTTTCCACCTGCTGCAAAAGTTCCGTTGTGGCTTCCTGGAAAATCAGGTGGGCCTCATCAATAAACAAAACAAGTTTTGGTTTATCCATATCTCCTTCTTCCGGAAGTGTTGCGTACAGCTCCGCAAGCAATTGCAGCATAAAGGTGGAAAATAGTTTTGGCTTGTCCTGAATATCCATCACCCTGAGAATGCTTATGATACCGCGCCCATCATCAGATATGCGTAGAAGGTCATCTACCTCAAAGCTTTTTTCACCGAAGAATTCATCAGCGCCCTGTTGCTGGAGTTCAATTACCTTTCTCAATATTGTACCTGTAGACGAAGTGCTTATTTTGCCATACTCCCTTTCAATTTCCGCCTTCCCCTCATTGCTCAGGTACTGCAGCACTTTTATAAAATCTTTCAGATCCAGCAAAGGCAGCTGGTTATCGTCGCAATATTTAAATATCAGTGCCACTATGCCGCCCTGCGTATCATTCAGGTTCAGGATTTTTGATACGAGTACCGGCCCGAACTCACTAACGGTGGCGCGGAGACGCACGCCATTATACCCTGTAAGTGAAAGCAATTCAACCGGGTATGCTTCGGGTTGATATTGCAGATTCATTTTTTGATAGCGTTCGGAAACTTTATCATTCGCGGCCCCGGCGGCGGCAAGTCCGCTGAGATCTCCTTTAATATCCATAAGAAGCACGGGAACACTTGCATCGCTAAGGATTTCACTGATCACCTGAAGCGTTTTTGTTTTTCCGGTTCCTGTGGCGCCTGCAATAAGTCCGTGGCGGTTCATGGTTCTTAACGGAAGACGTATCACTGCTTCGGGGATGACGGTGCCATTTAAAATTGCGGCTCCCAGTTGAGAGGATTCACCTTTAAAAGAGTAGCCAGTTTGTATTTCGGAGATGAAGTTTTGGGGATCCATCGGACAATTTTCGAGGAAGTTACAATCTTAATTGAAACAAACGGGCGGTGATGTATTTATGTTCGATTACAACAACGGCGGAAAAACCAACCCGATTACATTCTCCGTCCTTTCAAATATAGGCCACACGCCTATCCATGTAGTGCCCAAAGTGTACTCGTTTGGGGGATTGCAGAAATAAGCCCGGTTGTAGAAGTTTACATTCTAAACTTTTTTACCATGTCACAGCAAAGTACCCTGGGAGATTTTTATCAGAATTATAAAACAAATGACGATTGCCGCGAGTTTCTTTTTAACCTCAAATGGAAAAAAGGATTTTTTTGCTTTAAATGCGGCCACACAAGTTGCGGGAAAGGACGAACGCGCTTCAATTTAAGATGCAAGCAATGTGGCTATGATGAATCTGTTTTAGCAAACACGGTTTTTCATAAGTTGAAGATCCCGCTTCTCAAAGCATTCGGCATGCTCTATCTTATCACAAATGCAAAGGGAGGTTCTTCCTCAGTTGACCTTGCTCACCTGTTCGGAACGAACCAGAAAAGCGCATGGTATTTCAAGCGAAAGGTCCAGC
>JAFAGR010000037.1 GCA_023422565.1 Bacteroidota bacterium
GTAACTGCGGTATATTCTTCTATTCCTTCTATAACAAAGTCGACCGTTTTTGATGCAGACAAATAGGTGAGCATGGCGTAAAGCGCGGTTTCTATGCTTAACAGCCAGGCGGCAAGAGAAAAAATAAGTACGTTGATTATCATTATTACGTCGCCAATTGTTAGCCCGGTTCTTTTACTAATCGCTATCGCCAAAACTTCGGTGCCGTCAAGCACTGCGCCGCCTCTAACCGCTAAGCCAATTCCTGCGCCAAGGAAGAAACCCCCGAAGAATGCTACAAGCAGTTTATCATTTGTTACAATTGGATAGGGAATAAAGGCGGTACACACAGCCAACATTACTATGCACAAAGCGGTTTTGAACGCGAATTGTGGGTCGATTGCTTTTATGCCTATTGCCACAAAGGGCATGTTGATGCAAATTAAAACCAGTGGCAGGTACCAGCCATTTAGCATTGATAAAAGGAGGGAGATGCCTGTCGCTCCACCGTCTAGAAAGTGATTTGGAATAAGAAACCCTTTCAGCCCGAAACCGGCCGAAAGCACGCCCGCACTCATCATGAAAATATCAACAAGCAGACGTCTTGCTTCGATCCTGTTCTCAATTCTTCTTTTGGCGGAAGCGTAGGAAGTAACCCCTGCATGTGTGCCAAACAGCAGGTCAGAAATATTTCTTACGAAGCTTAGCATAAAATGCTTGTAGGTTTGAAACTGAAGGCAGGATTGCAATAGGAAAGTTACAACAGCCATTTGTTAGTTTAAGAAAAATTTGCAAGTGGTAAACTGTACCTTTGCATTTCTATCAGCCGGCTATCGTTCTTCATCAGGAAGGAAGGAAAGTCCGGACAGCGAAGGGCAGCACACCGGCTAACGGCCGGCTGTTCGCCGAAGGCGAATAAGAGAAAGTGCCACAGAAAATAACCGCCCGCTTTGGTGGGTAAGGGTGAAAATGTGAGGTAAGGGCTCACGATAATTGCTGGCAACAGTATTTATGGGTAAACCTTGTGTGCTGAAATGCCATGTAAACCCCGATCTTTTGCCGGCCCGGCAAAATGTTGAAAGACTGTCGGGGAGGGTAGGCAGATTGAACCTTCCAGTAATGGCGGGTCAAGATAAATGATGGCCGTTCCGAATTTTTTCGGGATAACAGAATCCGGCTTATGGCTGATAGAATTTTTTCTTTCTTGGTAGATGCTCACACAGGTGGTTCATAACTAGCTTGCTTCCGTTTTTATCATCTCCGCCACAATCTTATCGATCGGAAGCGAAACTGAATCCGCAGAAAAAATCTCCCATGGTATAAAGCGAAAAGTTTCCGTTTCCCCCTTTTCTTCGTAAGCTTTTAACTGCATTTCATCAAAATCAAATGGCTTATCCCTGAGCGGAACCCTTATTTCTTCCAAAGCCATAACGCGGTAATAGATGGAGACTATCTGGTGGCCGGGGTTGAAGGCGCTTTGCTGATAGAAGTCGGTAGTGTAAAGGTGGCCGGTAACTTCAACGCGTAAATTCATTTCCTCGACGAACTCCCTCTTAAGGCAATCAATTGTGCCCTCGCCCAATTCCAGTCCGCCTCCGCAAAATTTGGTAAGTTTCATTCCGCGAATCAACTCATCGCTTACGAGTACTTCGCGGTTGTCATTTATTAGAATTCCGTAAACCCGAATGTTAAACATTAGTGCTTTTCTTGGTTCGGCTTAAGAATTTGTAAATGGCAAAGGCGAGAATGATTGCGGAGATAGCAACCGGTATCCAAAAGGCATAATGTGAATCATTGTAGGGAAGTGGAACGTTCATGCCGTAAATACTGGCAATCAAAATCGGTATACTAAGATAGATCGTCAGGGTACTCAATCTTTTCAAAACCTCATTCTGGTTGTTGCTGATGATGCTCGCAAAAGCATCTAAGGTGCTGATGAGAATTGTGGTATATGTGTTCGCAGTTTCAAGTGCCTGTGAAGTTTCTATGATCAAGTCATCAAGAAAATCTTTTTCCTCCTCATTCATTTGGAGAAAATTTGTTCTGGCCATCTTCATCATCAGCAGTTCATTACTACGAAGTGCGGTAACGAAGTAGACAAGACTTTTTTGGATTCGCATTAGCTGAAAAAGCTCCTCATTCCTGTTCGCTGCATAAAGTTGTTGTTCGAGGGTATTCCGCCTTTGGTTTATTTCTTTGAGATGTTCCTGGAAGGTGGTGGTGATCTTTTCAAAAATTTTCAGCACCATCATATTCGGTTTTCCGGGTTGCCTGTTTTGAAAACTATTCAGGAATTTTTTTATCGCTTCGTTTTCAAAGGAATTCACGGTAACCACCTGCCCGTGGGTGAGAATGATACATATCGGGATTGTAATAAAGAAGGCGTCACTGTCATTGAAAGAGTTGTTTTCGGTCGGCGTTTTAATTACGATCAATTTTACATCATCTTCCGTTTCATAACGGCTTCTTTCATCAATATCAAGTGAATCTTTTAAGAAGTCAAGCGGTATATTTAGCGTGTTGCTCAGCTCTGTAAATTCCTCCTGCTTCAGCGGGGGCAAAATATTCACCCAGGTGCCGGGATCGGGTTGATCCACTGCAACCGTACGTTTTTCCAGTATTTTGAAATATTGAATCATATTCCCTTATTCAGTTAAAGCCCATTCTCCACGAAATACAAATGTTGCAGGCCCGCAGAGCCAGATATTGTTAAAAGTGTGATCGCTTAATTTATTATACTCAACGCTCAGATTGCCCCCGGGTGTTCTCACTTCCACCCGGTTAAAGCCCAGCGGATTGTGTGCACTGGAAAGTGCGGCGGCCGTTACGCCGGTTCCGCAGCTCATCGTCTCATCTTCAACGCCACGTTCATATGTTCTCACTCCAATCACGGCTTCTCCAAGCCGTTCCACAAAATTCACATTGATGCCTTCGTTCTCATATTTTTTGCTGTTTCGAATGGCAGCACCTTCCTCTTTTGCATTCACTTTTTCAAGCGAAGACACAAATTTCACATAATGCGGCGACCCGGTATTCAATACCGTTCGCTGAGCATTTTCATCCATGCTGCTAACATCCTGCATTTTCAAACGCACTTCGCCCCGGTTATCTATTTCCGCTTCGTGCGCGCCATCGGGTGCAAGAAAGTGATAGGTGAATTTGCTCAAACCGGAATTATACGCATACATCACCATGCATCTGCCTCCATTGCCGCACATAGTGCTTGCTTTTCCATCTGCATTAAAATATACCATTTCAAAATCAAAGCCATCTTTGTTTTGATAGAGCAGGAGCCCGTCTGCACCTATCCCGAAATGCCGGTGGCACATAGTTCGTATATCCTTTTCCGTTAGTCCGCTGAATTGACCTGCCCTGTTATCCAGAATTATAAAATCATTGCCGGTGCCATGATATTTGTCAAAAGTAAACTTCATTTATACGTTTATAATTTCTCAATTATGGGAAGTGCTTTTTGGATAAGTTTCTCCACAGCGGCCTGCCCGTCTGCACTGAACGTTTTCGCGATCCTGTTGGCCACTATTGCGTTAAGTGAAAGTGCCTGGTGCCCCATCAATCTGCTCATACCATAGATGGCGGAAGTTTCCATTTCAAAATTACTGATCCGGTGCTGGCCAAATTGAAAGGTAGTTAGTTGGTCGATAAGCGATGGCAGGCGAAGGCCCATCCTGAGTACCCGGCCTTGGGGAGCATAAAATCCCGGGCAGGTTACAGTAATGCCGCTATGAAAACCATCCACAAATTCTTTTAATAATCCCATGCCAGCGCCGGCGATATAGGGCGATGTAACGGCTTGGTGCAATTGAGTATGAGTAACGAATGCATGGAGCACCTGTTTTTCTTCTTCGTTGTTATTATTTTGATAGAAGTTCAAAAGATTGTCCAGGCCTATGCCATGCGTGCCTGCAACAAAACTATCCACGGGTATTTCCGCTTGTAATGATCCTGATGTACCGATGCGGATAATCTGCAGTGATTTTAACTTGTCTCTTACCAATCTTGTTTCGAAATCGATATTGGCAAGTGCATCGAGTTCGTTTAGAACGATATCAATATTATCCGGACCAATACCCGTACTTACCACCGATATTCTTTTCCTGCCCACATAGCCTGTATGTGTAATAAATTCGCGGTGCTGATTTTTAACTTCAATTTTGTCGAAGTGCTTACTCACTTCCTTTACCCTGTCAGGGTCGCCAACGGTAATTATTGTATCTGCTATTTCATCAGGCCGGCAATCCAGGTGATAGATCGCCCCCCGGGAGGTGATAATGAGTTCGGAAGGTGCTATGGCGTTCATATTATGTTTCTGAAAATGAGTAAGGTTAATGATTTTATTTTGTCGCTAAAATAACTTTATTTTGCAACACCTTAGTTAAAAAGGTCCTTTGGCCGAGTGGCTAGGCAAAGCTCTGCAAAAGCTTCTACAGCGGTTCGAATCCGCTAGGGACCTCTCATCTGCCGGAGCATATGCCCGGCATTTTTTATAATAACAATGCGTAACAAGTTTTGGCATCTTACAGGAATAGTTTCCGGCTTACTTTTAATAATTGTATGTTTTTTGCCGTGGACGCATTACATCTCAATAAATGAAACCTTTACAGGTTATCAAGTTAAACGCTTCCCTAACGGGCCTTATTACGGCCGGGCCGGACTTATTATCACCATACTTACCTCTATAATATTGATCGGTATGTTCTCCGCCAAAATGTGGATGAAAAAGGTGAACTTGTTTCTGGCTGCAATGCAGGTGGCTTATGCGGTGAGAACTTACATTCTGTTTACCAGTTCCATGTTCCCGGGCGAGGTTGAGAAAAAAATAGGGATCATTTTACTGATCCCTTTATCTGTCTTATTGCTTATCAGTTCAGTGTTTCCTAAAGGTGGAAGCAGGGTGTAGTTGAATGGTTTGATGGTTTGATGGTTTGTTTGTTGAATGGTTGATGGTTGAATGGTTTGATGGGTTGGATCGATGCATGTTTATCGCCAATTATTTTTTATACCTTCCTAAATTCTTGCATCTGCACCTTTCTACTTCTTTTTTACAAAAGTATCTTTCAGTGTAACAGAACGATTGAAAACCAGTTTTTCCGGCGTAGAATCCCGGTCGTACACGAAATAGCCCTTACGTATGAATTGGTAACGGTCTCCGTTAGACGCAGTTTTAAGCGAAGGCTCTGCTTTAGCGGAAATAATCTTTAACGAATCAGGATTAATATAATCTTTGAAGTCGCCCTCTTCGGCGTTCAGGTCTTCAACAGTAAAAAGTTTCTCGTAGATCCTTGTTTCAATATCTATCGCATGCTTCGCGCAAACCCAGTGAATAGTGCCTTTCACCTGCAAGCCGCTGGTATCGTTTCCGCTCCTGCTTTCGGGAACGTAGGAGCAGTGAATTTCATTCACCATGCCATCAGATCCTTTTATGACCTCATCACATTTAATAATATAGGCACTCTTCAGGCGGACCATTTGCCCGGGAGCCAGGCGAAACCATTTTTTTTCGGGAACCTCCATGAAATCTTCGCGCTCAATCCAAAGTTCTTTTGAAAAAGGTACAACGCGTGTTGATGAACCCTCGTCCGGCAGATCTTCACTGCTCAATTCTTCAATCTTTGCATCGGGATAATTTGTGATCACCAACCTCACAGGATCCATTACCACCATTACTCTTTTCGCAATCTTGTTGAGATGTTCTCTCAAACAAAATTCAAGCAGTCCGGTGTCAATTAGATTTTCTCTTCTCGCCACCCCGATCTTTTCGCAAAAGAGATGGATGCTTTCGGGCGTATAACCGCGTCTCCGAAACCCGCTGATGGTTGGCATCCGGGGATCGTCCCAACCTGTTACGTGTTTTTCATTAACCAGTTGCAGCAATTTACGCTTGCTCATTACCGTATAGGTGAGGTTAAGTCGCGCAAATTCATATTGATGGCTGGGGAAAATTTCCAATTTCTCGATCAGCCAATCGTACAGCGGACGATGAGGAATGAATTCCAATGTGCAAATACTATGTGTGATCTTTTCAATACTATCGCTTTGCCCGTGTGCGAAATCATACATAGGATAGATGCACCATTTATCACCGGTGCGGTGATGATGCGCATGTTTGATGCGATAGAGAATGGGATCTCTCAACAACATATTGGGATTAGCCATGTCGATCTTTGCGCGCAATACTTTCTCGCCGTCTTTATAAACGCCATCTTTCATTGCAGTGAATAGGGCAAGGTTCTCTTCTACCGGGCGGCTGCGAAACTGACTGTCCATACCGGGCTCGGTCGGCGTGCCTTTCATTTCGGCGATTTGTTCTGATGTACTGTCATCTACATAAGCAAAGCCTTTTTTTATCAGGTCGATCGCATATTCATAAAGTGTGTCAAAATAATCAGATGCGTAAAATTCATTGTCCCAGTTATAACCAAGCCACCTGATATCGTCTTTTATACTTTCCACAAATTCCGTTTCTTCAGTAACGGGGTTTGTATCATCAAACCTTAAATTTGTTTTACCGCCATATTTGTCCGCAAGCGAAAAGTTCAGCGTAATGCTTTTTGCGTGACCAATATGAAGATATCCGTTGGGCTCGGGTGGAAACCGTGTAACAATTGTTTTGTGTTTACCCGAAGCAAGGTCTGCTTCAATAATCTCTTCTAAAAAATTAAGGCTTTTCTCTTCTGTCATAAATATGGCTGTTGCTTCAAAAGTACATCATGATTAGTTTCCAATAAAAAACCCCGTTTGAAACGGGGTTAATTTTTTAATCCAGCCTTCCCATCCGTTTCAAATGGGAGGTATGAGAGGCAATAGCGTGGCGCATCTTGCGGTACTCAATATATTTAACGTTGAATTCCTGGCAGGTCTGTTTAATGATCTTACTGATGGCAGGGTAGTGGATGTGGGAGATCTTTGGAAATAAGTGATGCTCGATCTGGAAATTCAATCCGCCGACCAACCAGCATATTACTTTATTGCGTGTGGCAAAATTAGCGGTGGTTTCCAATTGGTGAATCGCCCACTCATTTTCAACCTTGTTGGTATCGCCATCCGGCACCGGAAAAGCGGTTTCTTCCACGGTGTGTGCAAGCTGAAAAACAATACTTAAAACAAACCCCGAGAACAAGGTCATCACCAGAAACCCGATAAGCCATGGCATGAAACCAACCATGTAAACCGGGAGACCGATCATCATAATGGCGTAGCCGATCTTAGCGGCCCAAAATGCGAAATGTTCAAAGGCGGATAGTTTTTTGATGGGCACATCGCCAACTTTTTTTCTGAAATACTTGGTATAGTCGGAAACAAAAAGCCAAACGATCAGCAGGAGCGTGTACAAGAACCACACGTATATATGCTGGAAACGGTGTATCCAGTATTTCTTCTGCGTGCGGCACATACGAAGAAGAGGTTTTATTTCAATATCATCATCTACACCATCGATATTAGTGTAAGTGTGATGGATAATATTGTGCTTTTGGTGCCACATAATTCCGCTTGCTCCCAAAATATTAATTGAAAAAGTTGCCAGCTTATTTGCCATCTTGCTGTTACTGAAACTGCCATGTGAGCCGTCGTGCATCACATTGAAGCCAATGGCAGCAGTGAGGCCTCCCATTAAAACACACTCGAGCAGTGCCAGCCAGGTGACCGGGGTAAAGAAAACGAGGTGTACATACAGAAACAGGTACCCTGTAAACAGGATGATCGCCTTGGTGTATAAAGAGGCGTTGCCCGTGCTGAGTTTATTATTATCCTTGAAATACTGGGTCACCCGCCGTTTCAACTCCTGGTGAAAATTGGACCCCTTTACATTTACGAACTTAGGTGTAACCATTGATTATGTATTTTTTAAAATCAGACCGTCAAAATTCTTCAGTCCAACCATTTTTTTCGAAACAAATCCCTCGGCATATTTTACCCCGATCATTTTTCCAAACATTTTTGCCCGATAGATGATGCTGTCAAGAAAATCGGGTGTGCTGATGTAGGTTTCGGGGCCATCCATATCCTCATTGTGAAATTGAGTTTTGAAAGCCCTTATGGCTTCCAGCTTCTGTTCAAAAACTGAGGAAATATCCACTACAAAATCAGGCTTGAGATACATATCCTGGATATAACGAAAAACGTACTTCGCTTTCCACGGTTCCTGGACCTTGCCCTCAAATTCGGTTTCAATTTTTACAAGCCCGGCTAAAAATGATGCATCTTCTACAAGTGCAGAGCTTCTTCCGTGATCGGGATGCCTGTCTATAGGAGCATTGCAAAAGATAATTTCGGGCTGGTACTTCCTGATCGCCGTGATAACTTTACGCTGGTGTTCCTCATCATTCTGAAAAAAACCATCCTTCATCCTCAAATTTTCCCTTACAGAAAGCCCCAAAATTCCTGCCGAAGCGGAAGCCTCATGATCGCGCGTTTCTGCTGTTCCCCTCGTGCCGAGTTCGCCCCGGGTGAGATCAACTATTCCCGTCTTTTTACCATTTCCTTTTTCTAAAAGCAACACCCCGCTACAGCTCAGTTCTACATCATCGGGGTGCACGCCAAATGCCAGCAAATCCAACTTCATACCAGTGGGCAATAAATTTAATGCAAGGTACTTTTATTTTGCCGGATAATGCAGTGAATACTAACGTTTTTTGAAGAAGAGTTATTCCCACCCGTGAATAAATCGGGCTAAGGTGCCTGTGCAGCAAAACGAAAGCTAAATGTGAAAGATTTTACAATCTCGCCACCTTCCGGGTTTCATTATAACCATACATGCGCTGAACTTCCAAAACGATCTTTTCGATCATCGCGTCATCGGTATCCGCATCGTAGCTTTGTTTGAGGTTGCTGTTGAAGAAGAAAGCCACTGTTTGATAGAACCGGGCCGTAACGGCACCTTTATATTCCTTAATGATCTCGTAACAATTATTGCCCGTTTCCCGATTGATCAATTTCATCAAAACCTTTCCCTGGTAAACTGACAAATTGGTGATAGGGTCAGTAAATTCCTTTTTTAGTTCTTTCTCCCGCGATCTTATATATTCTTTGCGTTTATGCTTCGCCGTTATACTCTCCATCTTCTCGTTCATATCATTCATTACCGCCCCGGCACGGCGTGCGTAAGGGTAGGTAACGTAAACAGCGTTTCTTAACCGGTTGTATTTTGCAGCGGCCTTTCGCTGGGCTTGGGTCATCCGCGCATACAGGCGAACGTTTTCCAGCGTTTTCGCTTCAATTGTATCGCCATTGTAAACCACCATTGCCACGAGGATGGTGTCTTTAGGCGACTGACAAGCTGCTTTTTTGCTCCAGAGTGCAAAAAACAGTACGATCAGCAGTGAGAATTGTTTAGAATGGGCGGCGCTCATCCTCGTAAATTTAGCGAATTTAATTCTCTCTTAATACAAGAAATAATTAAAAGTAACCTCCCTATGTTCTTAATTATTGGCCAGTAAAAACATGTAGAACAACCCGATGCTGATGCCCGAAAAGAGAATGACGGCGAGTGTGCGGCTTATGTTGGCGCGCTGGATCATGCTCATTGTTAAACCGATACACATAATTACAATCCCCAGCCAAACGAGGTTGATGTATGGGAACACGAAAGTTTTTACGGTAACGAAATCGATGAGCCTGTCTGATTCCTTCACGCCGATCCGGATCTTGTGGTCTTCCGAAATTCCGTTGAACCTTACATAAAGATTCTGCGCGTATACCGTGTCATCTACATGATGCAGGTGATCATTGTCAACCTCTATCGCCGGCATCGCACTGTAGCGAACGGTATCTTTGCTCACCACGGTGATATCTGCAACCAGCGCTACATCAGTGGGTTTATAGTTGAATTTACCGTTTGATGGATTCTTCAAAACATCGTTCAGTACGAGGTAACCTTTGTTAAGGTAGGCAGTGTCTTTTACGGAGAGAACCACTTCGCGAAAAGCCGTGGTGTCTTCTTCCTGCTGATTTTTTAAGGCAAAGGATACATAGGTGAAAATATCTTTGGTGAGATAAGTTCGTGTGTCCGGATTGCTGCTCATGTTATTATCCTTCATCAGGTAAACGTCTGGCTGAAGCCTGAACGTTTCTTCAATTGCCTTTGTTTCAGGGTCTTTCTTGTTGAACTGAAGCTGGTAAAACTTACGGCCTGTTTCGTGTCCTGCCGAATCGTGCAGGTAGGTAACCTCGTAATTGGCCATTTTGGTAGGCACGTGTCTAATAAGTGTAAGATTCTCCTGCGGATCGTCAACCTCTTTGGTCATCGGATCTTTGCTCGAACTGGGGAACGTGATTCCGTTTACAAGACTGCTGCTGATCACCTGTTTGTTGCTGCTTGATATAAGCATGCCGGCGATCATCAGGGCAAAGCCCGCATGCGCAATTGTGCCGCCTGCAAGTTTAATCCTGCCTTTTTGCGCAGTAAAAATGTACATCGCATTAGCCACAACCGCATACACAGCCGCGAAAAACGCCATATAGATCGCGATCAGGAAGCCTGCGCCGTGCTTGTAAAATGTGAAAGGATATACGATAGCGATTAGTGTTGTAAGTAAGGCGGCTATTAGAGTAGGGGGCGCTATGTTTTTAAGAACAGTTTTGCTGTCAGACTTTTTGTATTTGAAATACTGTGCAATTGCGGTAAGCATTCCGAGTATAAATCCCACAAGCACCATCACCTTATTGTAAAGAAACTCCGGGTCTTCCGGCATCGCCATCGGCCCGCCGTAGAATTTTACAATCATATCTTTCAACACCGGAATTTTATTGTAAACGGGTATAGACGTAATGGTGATTATGAAAATAGCGGAAAGAAAGAATACGATTGATCCGATAAACATCCAGAACTCCCTGCTGTTGGTTGCCTCTTCGGTATGAATCGCGGGGATATTTTTATAATGCCTGAAGAAAAGAAATAAGCCCAGCCCCGTAAAACTAAACAGGAATATTTTGATCATAATATTGATCGCACTTCCGGCTTCTGTAAAAGCATGCACGGAAGCATCGCCCAAAATTCCCGTTCTCGTCAGAAAAGTGGAGTATAATACGAATGAGAAAGAAAGAAAGGAAAAAAGAAAACTCGCGCGAAGTGAACGGCCGGTAGCTTTATAAATAAGCATGGTATGTATCCCGGCGATCAGAATCAGCCAAGGCACCAGCGAAGCGTTTTCTACGGGATCCCAGGCCCAGTAGCCGCCGAAGCTGAGAGACTCGTAAGCCCATTTTCCTCCCATCATAATCCCCGCGCCTAATACGCAGGCTCCAAACAGGGCCCATGGCATCACCGGTTTTATCCATCCGCCGTAGTTACGGGTACGGATACCCGCAAACGCATAAGCGAATGGAATAAGTGTGGAGGCAAAGCCAAGAAACAAAACCGGCGGGTGGATAACCATCCAATAGTTGCGCAGCAGTACATTCAGCCCCATACCGTCCTGGATAAAATTCAGGTAATTCGCCTGGTTGAATATCGGCGCATTAATTTCGTTTCGCGTTAGTACAAATGGACTGTTTCCAATTCTCACATCTGAAACATAGATTCCCAGTACCATCATAAAAAGGAAGAACTGCGCCAGTGTAACCACGGTCATTACAGGTGCCTCCCATTCCTTAGCACGGAAAACGAGTATGCTTCCGAGTATGCTGTGGCATATCGCCCACAGAAGAAAACTTCCTTCCTGGCCTTCCCAGATGCAAGCCAGCAGATATTTGGGTTCGAGTTCCTTACTTGCATGCTTATAAGCATACATGTACTCGTATAAATGGTTGGAACAGATGTAATAAATAAGAGAGAATACCACTATCACACTGAAAACCTGCGTGAAGAAAGCACCGCGGGCAAGTACTTTCCATTTGTTGCTTTCAATTGAATTGATCTGACGGGAAGCTAGAAAATAAGAAACAGTGGAAACCAGTGAAGCGATAAAGGCCAATATAATAAAGAAATGACCCAGTTGTCCGGGCAACAGGTTCTCTCCAATAAATTTCATTACTCAGTTAGTTTGGTTGTGGAATCAGTATCCTTGTTCGCCTACGCTTTTCTCCAATGTTTCTTTGTCATCTTTGTATTTGCTGGGGCATTTGAGCAGGATATCTTTACATTCAAAGTGACCATCCTGCATATTACCTTTCATTACAATGCGTTCACTTTTTTCAAGGTCAGTGGGTTTGCTGTTGCGGTAGATAACCTTTGTAGTGCCTCCCAAACTATCAATAGCATGAAACGCGAGATAATTAGGATTATTTGCAGGGTCGTATTCAATTGGTTTGCTAAGGTCAACCTTGGCTATGAGGTGCACGAACTTACCTTCCTTTTTTTGCGCGGAAGCAATGGTGTCGTAGGTGGAGAAATCAACGGAATAAGCCAGTAAAGCGGCGATCAGAACAGCAATTCCCACAAGAATTATAATGCTGGTTTTCTTCATGTTTCCCTCATTTTAAATTGCACCGCGAAGGTAGGTCAATTGTGCGGTGTTGTCAGGTTTGTTAAAAGGATTTTAACAGCTCGGGCAACTTATCTTTGCAAGCTCTAATGTATTTATGATATGGCTGATCTCTCACAATTCGACCCTAATTCAGTTGGAAACCCCAACAACAATATTTTCGGGCTTCCTTTTTCGGAAGATGATGCGCGCCTGGTGATCCTTCCTGTGCCCTGGGAAGTTACGGTTAGCTACAATGCCGGCACTGCGCGGGCGCCGGATCATTTGTTTAAAGCGAGCCTTCAGGTCGACCTTTTTGATCCGGATGTAAAAGACGCGTGGAAGGAAGGATTTTTCATGCGTCAGCCCGATCAAAAGATCCTGACAAAGAGTGATTTTTTACGGAAGGAAGCTGAATTATACATCAGCTACATCTCGCAGGGAGAAAAGGTAGAAGACAATAAGTTCATGCTTAAAACCCTAAAGGATATAAACACGGGAAGTGCCTTCCTGAATGATTGGGTGTATCTACAAACCGGCAAACTTCTTAATGCCGGAAAACTTGTGGTGCTGCTGGGAGGCGATCATAGTACGCCATTAGGATTTTTCAAGGCCGTAGGGGAGAAGTTCGGCGATTTTGGCATTCTTCAGATAGACGCGCATTGCGACCTTAGGAAGGCCTATGAAGGTTTCGTGTACTCTCATGCTTCTATAATGTACAATGCGCTGGAAGAAATTCCTGCGATAAAAAGGCTCGTTCAGGTTGGTATACGGGATTATTGTGAAGAAGAACTTGATTATATCAGGAGCAGTAACGGTAGGGTGTACACGCTTTTCGACCAGCAGATCAAGGAGAGGATGTATGAAGGCGATTCGTGGAAGATGATCGTAGACGACATTGTAAATGCCCTTCCCCAGCAGGTGCATTTAAGTTTTGATATCGACGGGCTTGATCCCAGCCTTTGCCCGCGTACCGGCACTCCGGTGCAGGGTGGGTTTCAAACCGAGCAAATATTTTACCTCCTGAAAAAAGTTCTGCAAAGTGGCAGACGGATCACCTCCTTCGATCTTGTTGAAGTTGGCGTTAGCCATAATGAATGGGACGAAAATGTAGGGGCAAGGGTACTTTATAAATTGTGTAACCTGCTTATTGCTGCCAACAGGTAATGGAGTTTGTTCTGATGTTGCCTAACCGAAAGGCAAAATATTATTGGATAGATGCCGGCCTTCTTATTTGCGGCACTATACTGCTGGTGTTTTCAAAGTGGATACCGGGAATCTTATTGCTTATGATGTCCTTAATGGGTTTTCTCATCAGGAGAAAACCCTACCTGCATTTTTCCGATAAAGGTGTGAAGATCCATATGCTATGGGTGAAGCATCATGCATGGACTGATTTTAACGCATGCATGCTTAAAGACGGTATGCTCTCTCTTGATTTTAAGAATAACAGGTTATTTCAGGAAGTTATTTCCCCTAACTCACAGTCAGGCATAAACGAAGCAGACTTCAATGCATTTTGCATCCGTAAAATTTCTGAAGCAACGGATCTTACTACTCAGGAAGAACCTCCACATCAAAATTGACCGAGTTGGCAATAAAGCAGAGCCGGTGGGCATGTTGATGAATTTTAGACAGCGTGCCTGCATCAGCGATATTCAGTACTTCCACCTTAGGGCGCAGGGTAACGCGCACGAAACGGCCGGGATTAGAAGCATCGCCTTCCTCCATTAAACCAACCGGGTTATCAATATAAGAAGTGATTATCAGGCCTGCATCGGCACAGAGGTGCAGAAACCAAAGCATGTGGCAGGAAGAAAGCGAGGCTACGAATAATTCTTCAGGGTTGTATGCATTTCCGTCGCCGCGAAATGCCGGGTCAGATGAAGCCTGCAGGTCCGGTTTGCCCGGTGCGGAAATGATATGGCTTCTTTCATAATGGCGATAACCCGACGTTCCATTTCCGGTGTTGCCGGTCCATCGTATTACGGGTTTATATTCATGCATGTTCAAACATTATATTCTGACACCAGTAATGAATACATTATAGATTCTTCAAAAACACCGTTCACCAGATAATGTTCCCTTAGCACTCCTTCCCTGGTAAAATTGTTTTTCTTCAGCAAACTTACCGAGGCGGTATTGTAATCCGCAACAAGAGCTTCGGCGCGGTGGAGTTTCATTTCGGTAAAACCGTAATGTAAAATTGCTTTAAGCGCTTCAGACATGAAACCTTTGTTCATGTATTCGTCCCTGGCCATACGGTAACCGATCTCGGCCCGTGAGTGATCGGTTGCCCACGTATGATAGCCGCACCAGCCGATGATTTTTCCCGATGCTTTTTCGATCATTTGAAAATTAGCAAAGGACCGGTTGAAGGTTTTCATACCCTTGCTGTAGCGGTCTTTTTCTTTCTCAAAGTCAGCCTCGTCAAGCCCAAGAAAAACCCGCAGTTCTTCTTCCGAATACCTGTTAAATACATAGTCGTAAACTTCGGGTGTTAGTAACCGTAAGTTTAGGCGTGGGGTTTCAATTAACCTGAAATCCATTTTATTAGGTTTGTTGTCAGTTTATCAGAAAGCTATGGTTGCGCCGCCTTTGGCGGAATAAAAATATAATTGATAATCGGCGTTTCCAACTTATGAACCGGAATAACTATTTCCATAGGTGTTTAGCATATCCTTAAGGTCGTCAAGGGTATTTACTTCGGACGCCGGTTTGTCGTGCCGCCAGCGGTTGATACGCGGAAACCTTATCGCCACACCACTTTTATGGCGGTTGCTTTTGCTGATTCCTTCGAAGGCTATTTCGAAAACAAGTTCAGGCTTCACGGTTCTGACTGGGCCAAACTTTTCAATGGCATGCCTTTTTACAAAATTATCAACCTGCGCAATTTCCTTATCTGTCAATCCGGAATAAGCCTTTGCAAAGGGCACCAGGTTGTCGCCGTCTCTCACGGCAAAAGTGTAATCGGTATAGAGTGAACTTCTCTTTCCGCTTCCCTTTTGTGCATATACAAGAACGGCATCTATCGTCAAAGGCTCGATCTTCCACTTCCACCAACCGCCTCGTTTCCTGCCGGTGAGGTAAGCAGAATTCTTTTGCTTCAGCATAAAACCTTCTGCGTTGTTTTCGCGGCTTTGCGTCCGAAGCTCTGCAAGTTCCGTCCACGAGTTTATGGCCAATGGAGCTGATAGTGCGAGGGCAGGTACAGATGTGCTATCAATCAGTTCTTTCAAATGAAACCTTCGGTAAACAAGGGGTTCATCCCGTATATCAGCCCCATTGGTTTCAAGAAGATCGTAGGCGAAGAATACCGCCGGCGCTTCCTGCAATATTTTTTTTGTAAGATTAACTCTGCCGATCCGCTTTTGAAGAATTGAGAAGGGAAGCGGAGTGCCGTCAACTGCAGAAAGGATCTCGCCGTCTAAAACGGTTCCGTCCGGCAAAAGCTGGTTAAGCACCATAAATTCCGGGAACCTTTCGGTGATCAGTTCTTCACCACGGCTCCATACAAACAAGCTTCCTGAACGTTTAATAATTTGCCCCCTGATGCCATCCCATTTCCATTCAAGTTGCCAGTCGTTTATATCTCCCAACTGATCCGGTTCCGTTTCAAGCGGGTAGGCAAGAAAAAACGGATAAGGCCGCGAAACATCAAAAGATGTGGTTTCCCTGTCCAGCAATTCGCTGTATGTGATGGTGGACGGATCCCACTTGCCGGCGATCAGGTGCGCAATCTTCGGTGCCTCCATTGAGGTTACTTTCGCGAGTGCTCTCATCATTAGCTGTTGTGATACGCCTATGCGGAATGTGGCCGAAAAAAGTTTATTGAAAACAAATATGGTTCTCTCATCGGCGAGCGACTTCCAGCTTTCTATCACAAACTTTTTCTTTTCAGATTCATCCGATGTTTTTAGTGAGTCGAGTTTTTCAATATAATAATGAAGAGGAAGTTCTTCCTTTGCACTTGCGTTCTTTTTTCCGATAAGGAGTGCGATGGTTTCAGAGAGATCGCCGACAGTGTGATAACATTCGTCAAAAAGCCATGAAGGAATTCCGGTTTCTTCGGCCGTCCAGCTTCGAAGCAAAGTTGAAGAAATAGACCGCTTAGGCCTCCTTCCACTAAACAAGGCAATCGCCCAAACCTTGTCTTTGTCATCCGCAGTTTCAAAGTAATGAACAAGCGCTTTTAGCTTATCATTGGTTTTTGTTGAAGTGCCAAGGGCGTATATTAGATCAGAGAATTTTTTCATGGCTGCGGCTCTGTGAGTTCTATAATTTTCTCCCCTTCGTCTTCCTCGCCGAATTTTGTTTTCACCTCCGCAGCATCAATTCCGATCTCATTAAGATACCGGCTGAAAGCGGATTGAAAGCCATGTGTTACGAAAACTTTTTCAGCTCCGGTAGCTTTTACGGTTTCTAAAAGCCCGTCCCAGTCTGCATGGTCGCTGATCACAAAACCCATGTCGGCGTTATTTCGCCGTACATTTCCTCTTACCTGCATCCATCCGCTGCAGATTCCTAACGATGCAGTTCCGAATTTCTTCATCCACGGAGTTCCTGCCGCGCTTCCCGGCGCAATCACCACACTGGCCTTCAGATCATCTTTTGAAGTATCAGGCGTCACGCGCGTAACTTCGGGCAATGCATGCCCGGCCTCACGAAGGGCCTGGTGTACATTCCATACGGCTCCGTGTACATAAATCCTGTCTGTTACTTTACTAACGGCATCGGCTACCCGCTGGGCTTTACCCAGGCTGTAGGCAAGTAAAACACTGCTTTTACCTTCAGACCTGTTCTTTGTAACCCAGTTACAAATCTGCGTATATAGATCATCCTGGGACTGCCATTTGTAAATCGGTAATCCAAAAGTTGATTCGGTAATAAAGGTGTTGCACCTAATTGGTTCAAATTTTCCGCTCAGCCCATCATAGGCCGTTTTATAATCTCCGCTTATCACCCAAACTTCTCCTTTGTATTCAATTCTCACTTGTGCCGATCCGATCACATGCCCAGCAGGATGAAAAGATATTTTCACGCCATTCTCGTTTATTGGCAAATCCCATCCCGCTGTTTGAAAATGATTTTGCTCTCCCAAACGAAGATTCATCACAGGCAAACTTTCCTGTTGAAAGAGATAGGAGCGGCTGCCAAATCTTGCATGATCGCTGTGCGCGTGGGTGATCACTGCGCGTTCAACAGGTTTCCAGGGGTCAATATAAAAATTGCCGGGCGGGCAAAAGAGGCCTTTATCGGTAAATTCTATTAATGCCATGCCCGGGTGTTGATGATCAGATTTTCAATTTTCCTTCTATGCCGTCGCTGTTGTCGGTTTCTTTTCCGGTAACCACAGCTGCGGCGAAGGATAACATAGAAACGAATTTCCCGGCCTTTGTATCCCAATAATATGTTTCATCAGGCACAACTCTTATTATGGAAACATCCGGATCTTCTTTACCTTCCTTAAACCATGGTTTTGCGAACACGCTCCACTTTTCGTTTATAACACTTTTGTCAGTAAAGATCTCAGCCTTTCCATAAATGTTCAGGTATTCGGAATCGCCGTTATTCATGAATATTAGTTGAACGGTATTGTCTTCACTAATATCAAAATTTTTATGGCTCGATTTGCTGCTGATAAACCACAGATGGCCTTGTTCATCACATTCATTAAGGCTCATTGGCCTGCACGAAATGGGTTGGTGGGAAAGGTCCGTCATAAACATACAAACCCTTGCCTTTTCGGAAAGTGTTTTAAGTTTCTCAATTGCTTCGCTGCTAAATAAATGTTTTGTAGACATGGTAATGTTTTATGTGTTTGCTTCCTTTTTCCCTGATACCCATTTAATTGCTTCTTCCTTTTTTAAATGAGGGAATGCCCTGAATTCTCCGGGCATTATTTTACTGAATAGGTCAGTAAATCTTGAAATATTATCGTCGTCGGTTATTATTGCAGACCGGTTCCAGTTGGTAAGATGCTTAATGCCCAGCATTGCATCCTGAAACCAGGCGCCGGCGCTGAAATTCTTGATGCCTGTGTTAAGTTCTAAAATGTAATTAAGATCAGCGTTATGCTTCATGAACCGATCAACTTCGGGCTGCAACACAAGTTTGAAGTCGTCTGTGGTCACCTCGCCCGATGCAGAAAATCCGACAACATTTGATGGTAGGCCATGTAATACAGAAATCATGACTGGCTGTTTTTTTTGGGTAGATTCAATTTTTGAGCCAATCTTATTTTGCGTAAGAACTTTACGGATGGAAGACCTGAATAATACGTTCTTACCGGGAAAGGATATTGTTGATATAACCTTCTGTAGGGTTTTCTCTTGAAATTATTTTTGATGGATTTCCGAGAACTATAGAGTGATCAGGCACATCGGTATTTACGTAAGCATTGGGTGCAACAAGCACGTTGTTTCCTACGGTTATATTGCCGACTATTACGGCACCGGTTCCTATCCACACATTATCCCCGATAACGGGAACTCCTTTATTTTTTCCGCGATTAGCCTGGCCGATCGTTACTCCATGGGCGAGGTTACAGTTTTTACCGATCACCGCTTTTGCATTCACCACTAAAGTGCCGAAATGGCCTATATACAATCCTTCGCCAATGCGGGTTGAAGTTGGTATCTGGAAGCCGAACTTGTACTTGTAACGCTTAACCATAAAGGAATAAAACATCCACGGTATTGAACGTCGCTTGCTCTTCGCAGCTTTGCGTAAAAAATAAGTGTAACGAAAACCCGGAAACGTCATTCCTTTAAAAAATCCCTTTCTTCCTCTCAGCCCGCCATAGCGGAAAAGGTCTGCTTGTATGATCGGATCCATATTGTCTGATTACTTCGTTTGCAAATATGCAAAGCTTTACACGGAATATTGCCTTCATCTACTTTTTAAATATAAAATAGACCGCGAGCACGAGGAATCCGAAGCCTATCAGGTGGTTCATCTTCAATGGTTCGTTCCTGAACACCAGTAAAGCGAATATCGTAAAAACAAATAGGGTGACAACCTCCTGGATAACCTTCAATTGCCAAATACTGAATGGTCCTCCATTAGCCTGGTGGCCGATACGGTTTGCCGGAACCATGAAGCAGTACTCAAAAAAAGCGATCATCCAGCTTATTAAGATAACTGAGAAAAGCCCCAGGTTTTGCCACCCGTTCAGCTTTTTAAAAGTTAAATGGCCATACCAGGCGAGCGTCATAAATGTATTACTCAGCACCAGCAGAAGGATGGTTGTAAGCCCTTTAGACATGTAACATACAATTTCCCGGAAAAATACATTAACGGTGCCTTCTAAAATTCTTTATAAGTAAAAAAGTTAACTCATTATTCTGAACCATATTTGGCATTATTTTGTTTTCTTAATGCCTGATAGTTAAAACTGCCTGATAATTAACAGGGGACGGGAACTTTAAACCACCTATCTTTAGCTGAACTATGGAAAATCAATCGAAGGCCGGGGAAAAATTTATCGACATATTGCTTGAAGAGCCTTCTTACAAATGGGCTGACAATGAAGGGAATTTGGTAAAGCCCACTATGCGCCAATTATGGGCAGAAGCCTTTACAAGGGTAAATGTATTTCGCGACCGCAAGCATTGGATAACCATGCTAAGTTGGTTGATGGTTGCCCTTATGTTCCCGCTTTTTGTGATTTTTTTGGTTAAGTATATAAGTATTCCTTTAGTAATTGCGGTGGTAATTTACAGTATGGTGATCATGGGAACCCACGGTACAATATGGTTTCACCGTTATTGCACCCATAAATCCTACACTTTCACTCATCCATTATGGCGCTTCATTACGCAGAACCTGGTGATAAAAACTTTTCCTGAAGAGATCTACGTGATATCGCACCATGTACATCATGTAAAATCGGATCTTCCGGGAGATCCTTATAATCCGCAGGGCGGCCTTTGGTATTGTATGTTGTCAGATGTCAATCATCAAAGTGTTTCAAAAAATTTGAGTGAAGCAAACTACCAGCGCGCATCCAAACTGATGGCACATACCGGCATTAAGCGGAATAGTTACGAGGCTTATAAAAAGTGGGGTGCAGTAGCTTCTCCGGCATACACTATATCACTTTGGTTGCTCAACTGGGCGTTCTGGTACGGCGTGTTTTATTTAGTTGGAGGGCACGGGCTGGCAACGGCTATGTTTAGTGCGGCCATGCTATGGTTCATTTTGGTTCGCGCATTTAATTATACCGGTCATGGAAAGGGTGAAGCTTTGCACAAAGACAATATAGATTATGACCGCAGCAATCTTTCTTTAAATCAATTACGGCCGGGCTTATTAGCCGGCGAATGGCATAACAATCATCATCTTTTTCCGGGAAGTGCACGGGCCGGATTTCTTGGATACCAGATAGACCTTGCGTGGATCTATATCTGGACTCTTCATAAACTGGGTATGGTGAAGTCGTTTAAATGTTCCCGCCAGGAATTTATGCGCAAATATCGTAAAACCAACAGTACAGTTGAAATGAAGCCCTTATCAGGCGAGCCTTACCGCGTTAGGGAGATGCAACGGTAAGGGTTAGACGAAGCCTTTCTTCAGCGAATGCATTTTATCGGGTCCCCATTTACTTTACAAAGTAAAAAGGGAAGTTTTTCACATAATACCAGTAAGGCACATCTTTTGAGAATGTGGGTCTGATGATGGCCGGAAAAAGGGGCCGTTGCTGACATTTTCTTTAAAACCAAAAATTATAAGATGAAAAACGCCGTAAAGAATTCTTTCGTAGGTATTTTAAGTTTAGCATCAGTGATGCTTTTTCAATCCTGCTCTGACGATAATGACCCTGTAGTTGCAAACGGGGATGCAAGCCTGAGGATAATGCTTACTGATGCTCCTGCAGCCTATGATGAAGTGAATATAGATGTACAGGGGATCGAAATTAACAGGGGCAACGGGCTTGAACCTATGCCAGTTTTAAATCCGGGAGTTTATAACCTGCTTGATTTCAGGAATGGTGTAGATACATTGATCGCGGATGCAGATCTTCCGTCAGGAACTATATCACAGATCCGGTTGATCCTTGGCGCAAATAATACTATCGTAGTTGATGGTGTGCAACATCCTTTGGAAACTCCGTCTGCCATGCAAAGCGGGTTGAAGATAAATGTAAATCAAACCCTGGTTGCAGACCGCGCATATACCATGTGGTTAGATTTTGACGCCGGCCGATCGATATTGCAGACCGGCAATGGCAGTTATAAGTTAAAGCCCGTTTTGCGCGCATATACTGAACTTACTAACGGACGAATTGAAGGAACGGTTCTTCCTGCAGCGGCGAATGCCACTGTTTATGCCTTCAATGTTCTGGATACCTTTGCTGCTATCCCAAACAGCGATGGCTTTTTTAGAATAAGCGGGCTTCCTGCAGATACTTATTCATTATTATTTGATGCGGACAGTACGACTGTTTACCGCGATACAACAATCACCGGAGTAGGTGTAACTTTTGGCAATGTTAATAATGTAGGCACTATCACAGTACCACAATAGTTTTTGGTTGTTCGGGAAAAATGGCATTTCAATTTGGAATGCCATTTTTTATTTGTCCGTTCTTCAGGAAGATGGAATCATTTTGCGTTGAAGATTTTCTCAAAATTGTCGCGCATAGCTAAAGCAATGCTTCTTTCGTTCTCACTTCCTTTCATCAAGTGTTCTATAATATTAAGATAGCTTTCCTTGTCTCGGTTCTGGCTTAATTTGAAAACATTTTCAATAGATTCGATTTCTATTTCAAATGCAACAATGGCCGGTAGCAAGTGTTGAACATATTCGTCCGGCAAATTATCATAAAACGTGGAAGAGGAGGTGTTGCCACCTTCGAAGTGCATAGTTGTTTTTCGAAGAATTTTAATAAGGGCTTCATCGTTGCAAAAACGGATCTTTCCTTTTACATGCACACTCATGTAGTTCCAGGTTGAGGCCTGGTGCGGATCAACATACCACGTGGCACTAACATAGCAGTGCGGGCCGGTAAACACTACCAGGACATCTTCATTCTCCGTCATCGCCCTATGATGATCTGTCTTTCGCATAAGATGCCCGCGGAGAAACTGCTTTGAGTTTTCTTCTTCCAAAAATAAGGGCAGTTGGGTGGCTACAGGGCGGCCTTTAGTGTCAACTCCGTTTAACAAAGCAAAAGGGTTGTTCCTGATAAAAGTTTGTACAATGTTTTGATCGTGCTCTTTGAAGTAAGGAAGGTTGTACATGAAATTAAATTAGGTTTATGAAGATAAATCTTTGAAGATAATGGCTGGTGACATTGAAAATAAATGTCAATACTTTATATTCGTTCACATTTTCTAAACTTATGACTAAAACATTTACCACTCTAACCTTCTTATTTTTTCTTGCCTGTAATCAACCTGAAACCGACGCCCGAACATCGCAGGTGACAGTAAAAGATCAAAAAATTTCTTTCGAAGAATCCGGGAGTCCAAAAGAGAACGCAGATCAGCCCAGTCAAGCTAAACTGCAGAGGAGTGAAAACTTACAAAAAGATCAGCCCCGTGATTCTCAAGGCGATGGCCAAAAGAGGAAATACCGGGGAGCATTCAGTAATGGAATGAAAGGAGATTCAATAAGCTTCGTGGTGAGTGCAGACGGCAAAAAGCTGGAGGAGCTCACTTTTAAAGGGTATTGGCGGTGTAGTGGAAAGCTTGAAAGTATTCTTGCAGGGCCGGAGGGTTCATTAAATATAGTTAACGGAAAAGTGGATGATCATATTTCCGAGCCGCCGGATGGAGGTTCTACTGCATGGCGCTTTCAACTTAAAGCCGAAATTGAAAATGGGAAAGCAACAGGTGAATTTCGCATGAATATAAACAATCTCGGCTGCGACACATATCTATTAAAATTTGAAGCAGTTGCCGGTTCCTGATTGATTTTTGAAATTTTTGAAATGAGATAGACATACCCCATCAAAAGAAATCCCGGAAAGCGTCCGGGATTTCTTTATCTAAGTTGCTACTAATTAGTAAGCATATATTACCCGGCTTCCATTTGCATCATAATAATAGGCTGATCTGTTTCCGGTGAGAATGCGGTAGATAATTTCGGAACTTGAAGGCCGCTCTATTCTTTCGTAAGAAGCAGGGGAGACGCGGTCTCTGTTGAAAATGTCAGTCCATATGTTCCCCGGAAGCTGATCTCTTGTTATCACCGTGCGTGTATCACGACGATCTCCGTTTGCATGATAAACGGCGGTAGAGCGCCATCCTCCATTGTTGAAGGTGGCATAATAATCTCCTTTGTATTTTCTCCAGGTTATATTAGACGCAGCCGGGTAGTCTCTTCGCAAAGCCGCTTCTACTTTTTTAGGTTGATGATTGCTATACCTGCCGGTGGAAGGGTTTTCCGTTGCCTTCCTGTGTTGCGCTTTTTTTACCTTCTCCTTTCCCTTTCCCTGCCTCTTTTCATTTGACCTTCCCTGCGCGTATCCGGTAACAGTAAGTGATACTGCCGCCAATGCCAGAATAAGTATTTTCATAACTGTTGTTTTTTGGTGTACTATCTGTAACAACTATGCCAAAGTGCGGGCTCCGTTTCTTTTAACGTTTAGTATAGGAAGCGCACAAGGTTAGGATCAATCGAGGAAACTGTTGAGGCTGTTAATTAGAGGAAGTATCTAAATTGTTGTAATGAATTTCCGTAGATGGTTTTGATCTTCCGTCGATCAACTTTGAAGGAAGGGTACAAATATTCAGGAACTTCTCTTTTGGCACATGCTGGAATGATTTAACAGGATAGGCGCAGAACAGCGAAAATTTTTCGTTGGCGTGGAGGTTAGCCCACAACACTTGCAGCTTGGCAGTGGCTTCATAAAAACCATTCTGCCATAGTTCTGAAACCATTTCTCCAAAGGCACGAACATGCCTGCCATCCTTAGCTGCGGCGCAAATTAGGCCATTAATGTAATTATTGAAAAGTTCTTCGTCAGGTATACCATCAACCATGAAGTTTGAAAGGGCGGTATTAACGTCTACCGTTAAGATTCTTCCTGATGCTGCAAGTTCTTCTACTCTGAAATTCTGATTCTTCAGCCTTGCATTGAGTGAGTCAAGATGTTTTTTTGTTGCGATGATCACGATACTGTCTCCGGAAAGTAAAGCGCATCCGGCGTAACCTTCAAGAGTATCAAGAAAAACCTTTTCGTTTTCGTACAATTGAACCAGGTGATCGTTTCGTGCTATATCTCCCCAGAAAGTTTGCAAGTCAGATTTCTTCCATTCTCTGTGCTCCATCAGTATTTCCGCTGCTTGTTGGTTGAAAGATAAAATTAGGTAAAAATACGCAGGGAAAACGGTTAAATTACGAGGTAATGTTTACACATATTAGTGCAATTGAAAGTTTTCAGATAACAACGTTTAACATCAGCCAATTATCCTTCAATTCTAATTTAAACAAATATCACAATTTTTCACCGGCAATTATATTGACAATCTCAGGGTCTAGCAGGGTAGAAGTATCACCCAGGTTAGCGGTTTCTCCTTCGGCGATCTTTCTGAGGATCCGTCGCATGATCTTTCCGCTTCGTGTTTTGGGCAGGCCTTTCACAAATTGAATTTTGTCGGGTTTTGCAATCGGACCAATAATTTTAGAAACCGTGTGCGAAATATCTTTTCTTGCCAATTCCTCATCATCGATTCTGCCCGAATAAATAACATAGGCATAAATTCCCTGGCCTTTTATATTATGCGGGAAGCCCACCACTGCGCTTTCCACAACACCGGAGTGCATGTTGATCGCATTTTCTACCTCTGCCGTGCCTATCCTGTGTCCGCTAATATTTAAAACATCGTCTACCCGGCCCGTTATTCTGTAATTACCATCTCTATCTTTCATCGCCCCATCGCCTGTGAAATACATTTCCGGGAAGGTGGCAAAATAATTGGTCCGGCAGCGTTCATGGTCTCCATAGGTAGTTCTTAGAATTCCGGGCCAGGGTGCTTTGATACAGAGGTTTCCCTTAAGCAAGCCTTCCGCATCGTATTCATTAACCTCGGCACCATTTTCATCAACCAATACCGGTTGAACTCCGGGAAGCGGAAGTGTGGCCCAGCCCGGCCGTGAAGGCGTTATGCCGGCGAGATTACTTATAAGGCATCCGCCTGTTTCTGTTTGCCACCAGGTATCTACTATCGGGCATTTTTCTTTTCCTACTTCCTCATGATACCATTTCCAGGCTTCTTCATTAATGGGTTCTCCCACCGTTCCAAGAACTTTAAGGCTGGAAAGTTCTTTTTCCTTTAAAGGATCGGTACCAAAGCCCATCAGGCTGCGAATGGCTGTAGGTGCAGTATACAGGCAGTTAACGTTGTGCTTTTGAACGATATCCCAAAACCGTCCGGCATCCGGCCAGGTAGGAATTCCTTCAAAGATCATGGATGTAGCACCAGCTAACAGTGGCCCATAGACGATGTAAGTATGTCCCGTGATCCAGCCAATATCTGCCGTACAAAAATGAACTTCGCCCTGCTTATATTGAAACACGTTCACAAAAGTATAAGCGGCCCAAACCATGTAACCGCCAACAGTATGTACAACTCCCTTTGGTTTGCCCGTAGAGCCTGACGTGTAGAGTATGAACAATGGATCTTCTGAATCCATTTCTACTGCAGGAAATGAGACCATCCCGTTTTTTTCAACCTGGTTTAAAGCAAATTCCATTTCATCTTCCCACCAAACGTCCCTACCTTTTATCATGGATACGGGTGTACGCGTTCTGGTATAAACAATAACCTTTTTAATATTCCTGTATCCCACAAGTGCATCATCTATAATATCTTTTAATGCAATATCCTTTGCACCCCTGTATGCACCGTCGCAGGTGATTATAAATTCTGCCTGTGCATCATGCAGCCTGTCTGCAATACTTTGCGCACTAAAACCTCCAAAGATCACACTGTGAATAGCGCCGATTCGGGCACAGCCCAATACCGCGTAGGCGAGTTCGGGCACCATACCCATGTAGATGCACACGCGGTCTCCTTTTTTCACCCCATTATTCACCAACATTTGTGCAACCTGGCAAACTCTTTTGTGAAGCCGTGCGTAGGTGACAACGCGAACTCTTTCTTCCGGGTTGTTCGGCTCCCAGATAAAAGCGGGATCATCAGCACGGTGCGGTAAATGCCGGTCTATGCAGTTTTCGGTGATGTTCAATTTGCCTCCGCCAAACCATTCAATCTTTGGCTCGGTAAAGTTCCAGTCTAATACACGTTCCCACTTCTTCTTCCAATCGAAATGCCCGGCTACTTCGCCCCAAAAATTTTTTGGATCCTCCACGCTTCTTTTATAATCATTGTCGTATTGCTGCCTGCTCATAATTTGATATGGATAACTCATGCGCATTATTATTCAAATAAAAAAAATTAGATACCTCGTTGAAATGCTTAGTGTTTTGTTGCCGTGAACCGAATTACACTTCCCGTTCCATTATGGAAATCTCCTTCGTTAAGTTCTATTTCGGTTTCAACCAATTCACTAAAATCATATTCACCAAAATCGGCGAGAATTTCTTCTTTGGAAAACAACATTTCTATTTCTTTTGGTCCGCCCACCTTTGCATTGCGGGCGAGGCAGGCAAGATGATTTTTACTGAAAGCTTCTAATATGACGGTGCCACCCGGCTTCAAAAATTTTGAGAGCGCCCTATGGTACTTAGATTTTAGCGGGGCCGGGAAATGGGCATATATCAGCGCCATTACGTCAAAATAGAGTTCCGGATATGAAAGCTCTTCAACTCTGCCTACCTGGTAAGTGATTTTTACCTTCTTTTTATTCGCGAGCATTATCGCCTTCTTTCTTCCTTCCTCACTGATATCAAAGGCGAAAACCTTCCAACCTTTCCCGGCTGCATACACAGCATTCCTTCCTTCGCCTTCCGCAGGAAGCAATAAGTTGCCCGGCTTAAGCATGTCCAGTTTTTCCTTGAAATACCTGTTTGGTTCCTCTCCGTATGCAAACGTTTTTGAGCTATACCGGTCGTTCCACCTGTTTTTCCACTCCGTCTCCATGAATAGTATTTTCATAAAGTTAACCGAATCTTATATTTTTTAAGACGATTCCATACAAATCAAACCTATATTTGCACTTGGAAAGTACTTTGAAATACAAAGTTGATGATTGCAAATGCTAAATTTTTTGTTCCGGAAGGATCAGTTGTTCGTGAAATATGGGGCAAGGGAGACACTATACTTTTCATTTTCGCCGGTGCGTCCGCAGAATTCGCATTGAATAAGGCTGTTGACTGGCTGTATTTCACGGGGCGCCTTCCCGCAGATCCTCTGGGCCGGTTATTCTCAACGGTTGAATATGCCCGGCAAATCGTTTTTTCATCTGAAGCAGATGCAAATAAAGCCATTGATAAAATCACTTCAATTCATAATGCGGTTGAAGAAAGCAGGGGAGCGAAGATTCCCGACTGGGCCTACCGGGACGTATTGTTTATGCTGATCCATTATTCAATGGCTTCCTTCGAAGTTTTGGAAAGGAAAATGACAGATGGGGAAAAGGATGAATTGTTTGATGTTTTCTACAGAATGGGATCGCGCATGAACATAGCGGGTTTGCCAGGTGATTTTGAATCGTGGAAAGAAATGAGGCAACAACATTTGGAAGCGAACCTGATCAGGAGCCCTTTTACTATTGATCTATATAAACAATACAGGAAGCATTTGGGAAAACTACGGTTTAATATTTTAATTGAAACCCAAAAAACGTTGGTGCCTGCGCATGTATCTCGATTATTGCAGATTGGGAAAGTTCGATGGGTTGTACCATTGCTATTTTTTTACAAACTGACCAGGCGTGCCGGCATGAAATCGTTTGTCAGAAACATATTTCTCCCTTTGAATTACAAGAGAGAAATAGAAAACCTGGACAGAAGGGTTTCTGCATAAAAGATAAAGATCCAGAGGGATCATTTCCCTTCGTACACAGCTCCGGATGTTGGCGTTTCATGTAATTCAATTTTTACAAGTGATGGAATTTCAGGTTTAATTTTATTCCATAGCCAAATGGCTATCATTTCACATGTAGGATTTTCCAGGCCGGGTATAGTGTTTAATAATTTATGATCGATACTATCCACAATAGGACTGATCACCTTTTTCATTTCGGAAAAATCCATTACCCAACCGAGATGTTCATCAAGTTCACCCTTAAGATGTACGATCATTCTATACGTATGTCCATGAACTTCCTTGCATTTATGGCCTTCAGGTACGTTAGGCAGGTAGTGGGCAGAATCAAATGAAAACTGTTTAAATACGATCATTTCGCAAAAGTAAAATTTCCGGGGTAGACTTCAAAGCATGATGATTCATCATGACTCTCCATTCGATCTCTTAACCAGCTTATACACTTCAAACCATAGAACAGAAACTGCGGCAACAAGCGATGAGAAGGCTATTTCCCCGATTGTAAGGGAAGTTACGCCGAAGAAGGCCGATAAAGGTTTAATGAAAAGAATGGCTAATAGAAGGCCCAATGCGGCAACGGTAACGGCCACGAGGAGACGGTTCCTGTATCTGAATGATTCAATTATGCTGTAATAGAAAGATCTGTTGGTAAAACTAAGAAACACATTCGCAAAGATGAGCGTAGAAAATACTATTGCCCGCGTTTTCTCTTCATCGCCTCCCTCTTGTAATGTATGTTGATATGCGAACAGTACTCCTGCAGTGATCATCAAACCTTGAAATATACTAACAAAAAGTTCTTTAAAATTCAGGAAAGTGTCGGTGAGTTTCCTTGGATTCTGAAGCATCGTATTTCTTTCCATCGGTTCGTTTTCATAAACTATTGAGCATGTTGGCCCCATGATCAATTCTAAAAAAATCACATGAACCGGCGTGAAGATGTTAGGGTAGGCCCATCCTAAAAATAACGGAAGTGATACTGTGAGAATGATCGGTATATGGATGGAAATAATGTATTGAACTGCTTTCTTGAGGTTAGTATAAATTCTCCTGCCCTCGGCAATCCCGGTGATGAGCTTGCCCAGATCATCATTTGTGATCACTAAGGAAGAAGCGGCCTTTGCGATCTCGGTTCCTTTAGTTCCCATTGCCACACCAATATGCGCCGCCTTTAAAGCAGGCGCATCGTTTACGCCATCGCCCAGCATAGCTACAACTTCACCGTTTTGTTTTAAAGCATTCACCACTTTCAATTTTACTTCAGGGAACATTCTTGTAAAAAGTGTGTGACCATGGGCAATCTTTCTAATTTGATCGTCTTGCGCTTTGTTAATCTCACTTCCATTTACAGGAAGCGTGTTGTTAATTACCCCTGCCTGCAGCGCGATCGCGTTAGTGGTATCTGCATTATCCCCGGTGATCACCTTTACTTTGATACCTGCCTGGTAGATTTTTTGAAAAACTTCTCTTATGTTCTTCTTCGGAGGATCGTAGAAAACGGTGAATCCTAAAAATTCAAACTCGAAGTTTTTTTGATCTTTAGGGAATTCACTGCCCGGAAAAGAAGCCTTTGCAACGCCGAGAACCCGGAAGCCCTGATCTCCAAAGAACTTTATCGTCGTTCGTAATTTTTCTTTATTGCTTGCGGAAATGGTTGATACGGCTAAAAT